>NZ_RHOM01000001.1 GCF_003946515.1 Companilactobacillus zhongbaensis
CTGTCCAGAAAGCTCTGGCTTATTCAGAATGCTTAAATTAATGAACCGCCGTATACGGACCCGTACGTACGGTGGTGTGAGAGGTCGGTAGCCTAGCTACCTCCTACTCGATCGGCTGAGGGCTGTATCCCCGGGCCCCTCCGCCTAGGTAGGGCAATCCCCCCTTTGTTTAGTGGGGAAATAGGTGCCTTCCTATTTTTATGCGCAAGATTTGTTCTTTTTGAGCTCTTGGCTGCTTCTCGGTTCGCGGGACTAAAGCTCCGCTCATTTTGTTTCCTGGCGTACCTTTGGATTGCAATCTTTTCCTTTTTTTCTTGTTGGATAAGATCAAATAATTCTTCTTCATTTCTTACTTTCGCTCTTGGCTTGCGTGCTCGATTCTCTCGCACCCTCGCCTTTGTCGTCGGTTTATTCTGTTTCTTATTTATTGTTGTTTTATTTATTTCATTTCTTGCTCTTGTGTCGTTCCTCCACACTCGCTATGGCGGGACTAAAAAACGGCGCTCCTGATTTTTCCGTTTTTGATCAGGGCGTCGTTTTTAATTTTTGAAGGTATGTAATTTTGTACTGTTTTTACAGTATTTTTGGTATTTTTAATTTTTGAAGGTTTGATATTAATGACAGATTTGAAAGTTTGTTACGTTGGTTTGGTTCGTTGTTTTATTAGTTTACTTTGAGGTCGACGTTTCCTAGTCCATTGTCGAAGCTGGCACGCCATGTTCCTTTTTCTAGTGATGGTGGTAGGACGAATGTTCCTGACGATACTCTTTGATCCTTTAGTAGTTGTTTGCCTTGTTCGTCTAGTTTATTGACTAGCCATTGCAAGGACTTCAATGGATTGCCGAGTACTTCGGATGATTTTCCTGATTTTAGATTTTCGTCGTTGTGGTAAAGGGTGGCACTGACGTTTTCTAGGGCCTTTACGTCTTGGAATTTGTTGGTGTCGAACTCTTCGCCGTAGACTACTAGGCCACTGACTGCTCCGTCTGACATTACCATGTATTTGGATAAGCTAGGGAACCAGTCTTTGAATCTTGAATCGGGTACTTCTAGGGCTGGGGCTACGGTTGTTTTGTTCATTAGGTCTTCTAATGTGTCGTTTGGTGAGAGGTCTTCTTTTGCTCTAAAACACATTTCTACTTCTACCAAAGGCTCCATTAAGTCGTCTAGGTTTACTGTAGCCGGAGCTTTTAAAAAACGGTCGCGCATTTCTGCTCCGTATAGGGGTTCTGTTGAGTCGAACATGTCTTGGGTTTCTTTGCTAGTTAGGGATACTTTGTAGCCGCCTACTTCGCCTGGTTTGAGTCTCGTGAATTCATCTTGGACGTTATAAGCTTCTTGTTCGTTGGTTGCGTTGTTGCTCCAATCTGATTCCGTTAAGGGTTCGCGGTTGTTTAGGGCTGTTGATAGGGCGTTTGCGAAGGCCTTTTGGTTATTTGTTAGTGTTGTTTGGTTTTCCTTTACGGTTGTATTTTGTGTCATGAGTGATTCCTCCATAGAATTTATTTTTATTTAGATTTTTAATCTGAATCTGACTGTCGTTTTTAATGCCACTAATGTTGCTTTCCATAGGGAACCACCTCTTTTTGTTTTGATTTTTTAATTTAATAAAAAAACGCCCAATGATGACTATAGAGTCATCAAAGGACGTTTTCGCGTGTTACCACCTTTTATTTATAGCATTATTGCTAATGCTACCTTAAACAAACTGCAAGCAATTTGTCGGCACTGTAATGGGTGCAACCAGCGACTTCTACTTGAGACAACTCTTTTGAATCGCAACTGGCAGGGGATTGAGTTCGGTGTCTTGTTATTGCCTCGCATCGACCGGCAACTTTCTGAAACAGTTCGACCAACTCGTTTCCTGCTGAACGTTTTTTATTAAATTAATGATTGCTTGTAATTTAGTCCTATTTTGGAATGTTGTCAAGGATTAAATTAAAAAAATATTAGAAAATCTAATCTAATGTCATGAGTTATTTTCTGGCTATTAGTAGTAAAAAAAGCTAGAATTTTGTTAATATAAATTTTTTGTAATGGGGTGACATATTGGATAATGTGTTGGAAATTAAGCATTTAAATTATTCGGTAGAAGGTCAAGATATTTTAAAAGATATTAACTTGGATATTCCTCGAGGAACTTATTTAACTTTTCAAGGTCCATCAGGATCTGGTAAGAGCACCTTGATGCGCATTATTGCTTCGATGATCAATGCTACTTCTGGGGAAGTGTTGTTCAATGGTAAGCATTTGAGTGACTATGAACCGACGCTTTATCGGCAAAAAGTTTCTTATGCGTTTCAACAGCCAACTTTGTTTGGTAAGACAGTCAAGGACAATTTGGAATTTCCCTTTTTAGTCCGCGATAAGGAGTTTGACCAAAAATTAGTGACTAGTTATTTAGAGATGGTCAACTTAAATGAGTCATATATCGATAAGAGCGTTAATGACGTATCCGGTGGTGAAAAGCAGCGGATCGCTTTGTTGCGTAATTTGATTTTTCCACCAGAAGTATTGATCACTGACGAGGTCACAACGGGGTTAGATACTGACAACAAAGTTATCGTGCACGATTTGATCGACCGTTTTAACGAGAAACGTGGCGTTACGGTTTTACGAGTCACACACGATGAATCAGAAATTGCTGCAGCAAGTCACAAAGTTACGATTGAAAGTGGGGAGATCAAAGATGTCTGATTTAACAGTTTCGAATACGACTTTAGCCTTAGGATTTGTCTTAGTATTGATTGCCTTAGGTGTCGGCTATAAGGAAAAATTACATTTCAATAAAGATATTATTATCGGTGTCATCCGGGCAATCATTCAATTGTCGATTGTAGGGTACATCTTAAAATTTGTTATTAAGGCTGATGACATCTGGCTGACTTTAGCTTGTTTTGCCATTATCGTCATTAATGCCGGTTGGAATGCTGGTAAACGTGGTCAAGGGATTCCGAAGGCCATTCCGATCTCACTTTTTGCCATTGCTATCGATACAGTTTTGACCGTGACTATTTTAGTAGTGACTGGTTCGATCAAGTTTATTCCAGCACAAATCGTGCCATTTACCGGAATGGTCGCAAGTAATATCATGGTCGCCATTGGTTTGTGTTACCGCAATATGAAAACAACTTTTGCCGACCGTCATCAACAAGTTTTAGAAAAATTGGCTTTGGGAGCTGATATTAAGATGGCTTCCTCTGACATTTTGCGTGAAAGTATCAAGAGCGGTGTTCAACCAACAGTCGATTCAATCAAGACGATGGGGCTAGTTAGTCTGCCTGGTATGATGTCAGGTTTGATTTTTGCTGGGGTCGATCCAGTTAAAGCAATTAAATACCAAATTATGATTTGTTTTATGCTTTTAGGAAGTACTAGTTTGGGCTCGATTATCGCTTGCTATCTAGCTTACAAGCAGTTTTACAATGAGCAAAAACAACTTAATGATGAACTATTTTCATAAGATTACGAAAAATAGCCTACTATGTGGGCTGTTTTTTTTATATAATTGTCCTTAATAGGATGTGATGTAATGTGAAGTTAGCAGTCATTGAAATTGGATCTAACTCCATTAGAACATCAGTTTATCGCTCTTCAAAAAAGAATCGATTCAAAACACTTGACCGTTGGCGTGAACCCGTCAGATTAGGTAAATCGATCGCTCAAAGTCGACTTTTGACAAATGAACAAATAGAAGAAACAATTGATGTTCTAAAAGAATTTCAAAATAGAATTGAAAAATTTGAAGTAGATCGAATTAGTTTGATTGCTACTGCAGCTGTTCGACTAGCCAAGAATCAATCACAATTGATCTTTGCAGTCTTGAAAGAAACGGGCCTCAGACTTGAGGTCATCGATGAAAAAGAAGAAGCATACTACGATTACGTGGCGGTCCGCAACACCATGCGCATCAAAGATGCTTTAATTGTCGACGTTGGTGGCGGTAGTAGTGAAATCAGTCTCGCAAAGAAGGGACGTTTAAAGCAAGGACTCAGTATCCCGATCGGAGCCATTTCGATCTCGGATGTTTATTTAACGAGTGATCCCATTAAAGAAAGTGAGATCGCCAAAGCGCGTAAGGCAATCAACGAGCATCTAGATAGTTTGACCTGGATGAAGACACCGGCTACTTTTGTTGGGCTCGGTGGCACGATGAGAGCTTTAGCAAGTATTTTGAATCGCGAAGGAAAACGGAAGAAGACGCTCCACAACTCAGTGATCTCTTGTGAACAAGTCGATCAATTATTCGAACGCCTTTTACACGTTAATAACGAAGAAAGAAGTCAGATCAGAGAGCTCAGTGATGGCCGATATGAAGTCATTCTCGGTGGTATCTTGATCTTGTCAGAAATCATCAAAAAAACCCCCTCTAAAGAAATCCGTTTTTCGAATTTCGGTGTTAGAGAAGGTTATGTCTTTAATTACTTTTATAAAGCAGCCAGAAATAAGGATTAGGCCCGGCTTGGGATGATCATCTTAGCTTGATCTAAGATGTGACCGCTCATTTTATGGAGCAGTTCATTCATCCAAAAGCCTTCCTGAATGTCGAGGACTGTGTCCAAAGCGTAAGCTTTGATGACATAGTCGTGCGTTTTATCAGGTGGGTAAGGACCATTATATCCGACCATCAAGTCGGGATCGTTGTTGTCAAGCAAGGGACTAGCAGAACTGTTTTTTCCTTGAACGACAGCACCTGTGTCTACACGACTGAAGTTTTCTGGTAGACTTAATTGTGAAACGGGAATGTTAGCTGCTGTCCAGTGGATCCATTCGAAACCACAAACAGGGATCGAATCGGGATCAGTAAAGGTAAAAGCTAACGACTTAGTACCGTCAGGAATTTCTGAAAATTCAACAGGGAAACTAATTATTGGTTTCCCGTTTTTAATTTGATCACCTGTGGCGTATTTACCATACTTGTCAGGCAATGATCCATTGGTAAGTGATACGTTAATTTTCATAGGGATCTCCTTTGTAAATAGATTTGAGAGGTAATAAAATGGAACGAATAAATATTGATGATTTATCTGACAATATTGTAAAACAAATTAAACAAATAGAGCAAACTAGTAACAAAAAAGTCGAAGTATACAGTGACTTTGAAGATCAAAGTATTTTAACTTTGGATCAAGCTAGTCATACGACTGATGACACGACGATCAAAGTAGAGATCACCAATGAAAAGTTTGCTAGTTTCGTGTTATTGCACGAACTCTACCACATTCAATTAGAATTATCAGATCAACCAAAGATCTATACTGCCGTTACTAGCGGTCAAAATGATGTTGACGGTCGGATCCTTTCGACGGCTAACTCAATCTTTGAGACGTTGGAACATTCATTGATCATTGAGAAGCAATTGGACGATGGCAGTTTTGATGCTGAAACTAAAGAAGCATACTTAGCGGGGATCGAAAAGACGTTGAATCCTAATGTTCAGATCGATGCTGCTAATATGACTTTTTTCCGTGCCTTGATTTTGTTTGATGCCGTTATTTTTGGCAAAAAACGGGGCGATGCCGAATGGAAGCGTAACTATACTGATGCTTTCAAGTTCGTGGATAAAGCCGTTAATATTGCTGATAAAAATGATTTAACAGTGCCATTTGAATTTAGACGAGCACTGGTTAATATTTTGGATGCTTACAATGATCTGATCATTTCTAATGGCTATGAAAGCATGAACTACCACGAATATTTATCGATCACACCAGTCGTTTCGAAACACCAGTTACGTCTGAGCTTGAACCAAGTTTATCAGATCAAGCATTCAGTATTTAAGATGCGTGACACTCGCGAAGATGCTTTTCCATTGCTCGCTATTAATGATGGACAAAGCGTTGCTGCATTAGGATTTGACGTCAACAAGGTCAACCCTGAGTTTTATAAAGAGTTTTACCGACAATCAGTGGAAGAGACCTTTGAAGCCAACAATATCGATTATGTAATTAGATAGGGGATGGATTTCATGACAGAGAAGATTGAAGAATTAAAGGAACTAATTGACAAGGCACACCATATCGCCTTTTTGACAGGGGCAGGTGTTTCGACACCATCAGGTATTCCGGATTATCGTTCGAAGAATGGTTTATATAAGAAAGAAAAGTACGATTTTCCTCCAGAATACATGTTGAGCCACGACAATTTGATCAAGCACCCAGATATTTTTCATGAGTTTGTCGTTGAAAACATGTACTTCCCAGAGGCTGAACCTAACGTCATCCACAAGAAGATGGCAGAGATCAGTAATAAAAAAGGCGTTATTGTGACGCAAAATGTTGATAAATTGCACACTAAAGCCGGAGCTAAACATGTGGTTGAGTTCCACGGCAATTTATATGACAATATTCACTGCTTGAAGTGTGGCAAGGAGTTTGATTACAAACGATACATTAAAGATTATCGTCATCACGAAGACGATGGGATCATTCGTCCTGGTACAACAGTACTTTACGGCGAGGGTATCGATCCTAATAACTTACAAAATGCTATCATGGCAGTTTCTGAGGCAGACTTGATCGTCGTTGTCGGAACTAGTTTTAAGGTCTATCCATTTGCAGGACTACTTGAATACAGAAGTCCTAGTGCTAAATTAGTCGCTATTAATAAGGAAAATCTCGGTTTAGATTCTTCCGTTTTAGCAATCACTGATGATGCCGCAAATGTTTTCGACCAACTATAATAAATAGCTTTAAAAATGATATAATTGAAATCAATTTGATTAAGTGGAGGCTCTCTACATGACTACTGGAGACAAACAAACGTTTTACATCACTACGCCAATTTATTACCCATCCGGTAAATTAACGATTGGTAACTCATATACAACAATTGCTGCTGATACTTTGGCAAGATACAAACGTGCCGAAGGATACGACGTATTCTTCTTAACAGGTACTGACGAACACGGTCTAAAGATCGAAGAAAAAGCCGAAGCTAACCACATGCAACCACAAGAATACGTGGACATGATGGCAGCTAAGATCAAGGATCTTTGGAAATTACTCGAGATCTCAAATGACAAATTCATCAGAACAACTGACGATTACCATGTTAAAGCTGTTCAAAACATCGTTGAACGTCTGATCAAACAAGGCGACGTTTATTTAGGTGAGTACACTGGTTGGTATTCAGTCGACGATGAAGAGTACTTTACAGAATCACAATTGGCAGAAGTATATCGTGATAAAGACGGCAAGGTTATCGGTGGTAAAGCTCCATCAGGTCACGAAGTTCAATTAGTTAAAGAACCTTCATACTTTTTCAGAATGGGTAAATATGCTGACAGATTGTTGAAATATTATGAAGACAATCCGACATTTATCGAACCTGAGATCCGTAAGAACGAAATGATCAATAACTTCATCAAACCAGGCTTGGAAGACTTGGCTATGTCGAGAACTTCCTTCAACTGGGGTGTGCCAATTCCTGATGATCCTAAACACGTCGTTTACGTTTGGGTCGATGCTTTGTTGAACTATATTACTGCACTCGGCTATGGTACAGATGATGATTCATTGTTCAAACGTTACTGGCCTGCTAATGTCCAATTCGTTGGTAAGGAGATCGTTAGATTCCATACGATTTATTGGCCAATCATTTTGATGGCCTTAGGTATCGACCTTCCTAAACAAGTCTTCGGCCACGGTTGGTTGTTGATGAAAGACGGTAAGATGTCTAAGTCAAAAGGTAACGTTGTTTATCCAGAAATGTTAGTTGAACGTTACGGACTAGATTCACTACGTTATTACTTAATGCGCGCCATGCCATTTGGTAACGATGGTGTCTTCACTCCTGAAGACTATGTTGACAAGATCAATTACGACTTAGCCAACGACCTCGGAAACTTGTTGAATAGAACTATTTCCATGGTCAATAAATACGAAGACGGTAAAGTAACGACAGTTGAAAACGTAACTGACTTTGATCAATCGTTGATCGATGCATCAAAAGACGCTATTAAAGAATATCGTCAACACATGGACAAATTTGAATTTCCTGAAGCTTTAGCTAGTGTTTGGGCTTTCATCAGCCGTGCCAACAAGTACATCGATGAAACAAAACCTTGGTTATTAGCCAAAGATCCTGAAGCTAAACAAGAATTAGCTGCAGTCTTAGGTCACTTAGTAGAATCACTTCGTTTGATTGCCTTGATGATCAGCCCAGTCATGACACAATCACCTAAGAAGATTTTTGCTCAATTAGGTTTAGATTATGACAAGGATACCGTATTAGAATTTGGCGAAACTTCTGTTGGAACTACTGTAACTAGTGATCCTAAGCCAATCTTCCCACGTCTTGATGCTGATGAAGAAGTAGCTTACATCAAGGGTAAGATGGCTGAAGAACAAGCTAAAAATGGTAACGGTAAGTTGAGTAAGTCAGCTCAAGCAAAGGCTCAAGAACAAAAAGACAACGATGACGGTTTCCCTAAAGAAATTGAATTCGACGACTTTGCTAAAGTAAAAATGGTCGTGACCGAAGTCTTGGATGTTAAGCCAGTTGAAAACTCAGACAAGTTACTCCAATTCAAACTTGACGATGGTACTGGAATTGACCGTCAGATCCTTTCAGGGATGCACAAATACTATCCTGACTATAAAGAATTGATCGGTAAGAAGATCTTGGCAGTCGTTAACTTGAAGCCTCGGAAGATGGTCGGCGAATGGAGTAACGGAATGCTGCTATCAACTGAAAAAGGCGACGAAGTTAAATTAGCTATCGTTGACAATTCACACAAAAATGGAGCTATCTTAGGATAATGAAAATTTTTGATTCACACACACATTTAAACGATGAAGCTTTCCAAGGTCAGACGAAAGAGTACATTGCTAACGCTAAAGAACTCGACGTTGACGAAATGGCCATCATTGGTTCCAACGAAGAATTCAACATCGAAGCGATCCGTCTAGCTCAAAACTTTGAACCACTGCATGCCGTAGTCGGTTGGCATCCAGAATTTGCCAAAGAGTACAACGAAGAGCAATTAGTCAATCAGATCAAATTGCCCGAAGTAGTAGCTATTGGCGAGATCGGCTTAGACTATCACTGGGAAGAAGATCCAGCTCCAGAGATTCAAAAAGCTACCTTGATCAAGCAGTTGGATGTTGCTCAACAATACGACATGCCAGTATCGATCCACTGTCGTGATGCCTTTGACGACATGTATCAGATCTTAAAAGACCACGACATGTCCAAGAGTGGCATCATCATGCACAGTTTCAATGGCGACATTAACTGGTTGAACAAATTTTTAGACTTAGGTTTGCAAATTTCTTATAGTGGAGTAGTATCATTTAAAAATGCTCCGGAAGTTCATGAATCGGCGATCAATACACCACTCGATCGCCTGCTCGTTGAAACTGATGCGCCATATTTAACACCAGAACCTTATCGTGGACATCAAAACCAACCAGCCTACACGAGATATGTCGTTGATGCGATTGCTAAGCTCAAAGACATCTCGCCAGATGAAGTTGCGGAACATACTTTTAATAACGCGAGAAAAGTGTACAAACTAAATTAATATGAAGAAAATACAAGAAATAATCGTAGTCGAAGGAAAATCAGACACGAGCCGTTTACGCGACTGTCTAGGGGATGTCGATACGATTGAAACTAATGGCTCGGCGTTGAGTGAAGAGACGAAAGATCGTATCAAAGTGGCTCAAGAAAAACGCGGAGTCATTATTTTTACTGACCCAGATTTCAATGGCAACAGACTTCGGACCATCATCCAACAAGTCGTCCCAAACGCCAAACAAGCTTTTTTACCTAGGGCTCAAGCAGTTCCGAAGAAAAGCGACGGCAGCTTAGGAATCGAACACGCCAGTGATGCTGACATTAAAAAAGCACTCGAGTCAGTATATTCAATGAACGACATCAACTTTCAAAAGTATGACCAAGGCGACATGGTCGATTTGAAATTGATCGGCGACGTCGACTCAAAGATCCGTCGAGAGTACGTCGGCCAACAGTTGAAAATAGGCTATACTAATGCAAAACAATTTTTGAACCGTTTGAATATGTTTCAAATTGATCCCTTAGTATTACGTCAAGTTGTAAATAATTTTGATAAAGGAAAATCCCATGACACAAAATAGATTAAGCATCTCTGATCCGATCCGCACGAATGACATCATGCGCAAATATAAGCTACGTGCTAAGAAGAGCTTGGGTCAAAACTTTTTAACTAGTGAAAAGGTCTTAGACGATATCGTCGATGCGAGCCAATTGCAGCCAGATGAAATCGCCATCGAGATCGGACCTGGTATTGGAGCACTGACAGAGAAATTAGCGCAAGTAGCAGAACATGTCTACGCCTTTGAGATCGACGACAGTTTAATGCCAGTTTTAGCAGACACACTCAGCTATTACGACAACATCGACGTCATCAACCAAGACATCTTAGACGTCGACTTAGACCAATTCGTCAAAGACCATGGCTTAGAAGGCAAGACCATCAAGGTAGTAGCCAACTTGCCATACTACATCACCACACCGATCATGCTAAACTTGATCAACAGTGACTATCCGTTCAAGTCGTTAGTCTTAATGATGCAAAAGGAAGTAGCACAAAGAATAACGGCTAACCCAGGCCACAGAGAATACGGCTCACTAACTATTGGAGTTCAAACGAGAATGGCCACTAGGATCGACAGAATAGTAGGAAAAAATTCCTTCATCCCAAGACCAAAAGTAGACTCAGCCGTAGTAGTCTTAGAAAGACTAGATCAAGCAAACGAAGGCATAACCGACTTAAAATACTTCAACAAACTAATTTGTTCATCTTTCGCCCAAAAGCGCAAGAGCTTGATGAACAACTTATTAAATTGGCAAGGACGTACCGACGAAAATCGTGCTAAACTAAAACAAGTATTTGCTGATTGCGGACTAGAAGAAAACGTCCGAGCAGAACAAGTATCGATCGCTCAATTCAAAAAAATGGCCACACAATTACAAGAAACTTTTAAAAAATAAAATAACGTTTACATTTTTGTAACATTCTTGAAAAAAAGAAACAAACGTGATATAATTTTGTGCCTAAGGAGTGATTATTATATGCCAACGTCATTACAAACAATCAAGTCAAACTTGGATCAACATCTAGGTGAAAACTTGACGGTAGTTGCACAAGCGGGACGTAAGAAAGTAATTCGTCGTCGAGGAACGTTATCAGAAACATTCCACTCAGTATTCGTAGTCAACCTAGACCAAAATGAAAACTCTTTCGAAAGAGTATCATACAGCTATGCTGACCTACTAACAAAATCGATCGACATCACATTCGACAGTGAAGTCGAAGAGGCAAACGAGGAAGAAGCAGACGCAGAGTAATCATGCTTCTTAGTAAAAAACCACATCATTGATGTGGTTTTTTTGTTTGGTTTTGGTTTTGGGTTTTATAGTGGATGTAGTTTTGGTGGAGGTTCACTGCCGGTTCTGCGGGAGGGTTCCGGAAAACTCGCCGTGGAACGCCATGGGCACCACTCTGAGCTATCCGGGGAGTTCGCCCGGACATCTCACAGCTGGGCCTTTCACTAGGCAATAAATTGCCAAGTGAAATTTCATGGCTGACGGTGATTTTCCTCCACCCTCCCGCAGAACCTAAATTAAACCAAAATCTGGTTGGGGGTGGGGATACGGTACTTATTTATTTTCTACAAAATTGCAGCGATTTGGTTGGATTTCCCTAGCTTTGTGTCAGTCCTACGATTCAGTTTTGTTTTGTTTATCTTGTTGAGTTTTGTTGAGCACCTCATCGGTTGGTATATCTTTCCCTCAAGCACTTCACAAGCGAAGCGATGGTCTTCAAGGAACTTATTCAAATGGCCTTAACCGCCAGTTGTTACGAACAAAACAGGCAGATCAATCAGTAAAATAGTACTCGATAGAAATTAAGAGTTTCACCAAAAAAGATGGACAAGATAGGGAGAGAAGAAGAAATTGTATCAACAAAAAAACGAAGGTAGGCCTGTCAAATCACAAGAGAGAGAGTTTTATACAACCTTAGGTTCTGGGGGGTGGAAGGAATTCGCTGTCAGCCATGAAATTTCACTTAGCGGTTTACCGCTTAGTGAAAGACCCAGCTTTGAAACAAGCGGGTGGTCTTCCCGATTGGTTCAAAGTGGCGTCCATGGCGTTCCACAGCGCAATTCCTGGAACCCCCCAGAACCGGCAATGAACCTCCACAAAAAATCCCAAGCAAAATCCGCCCAACTCCTATCACACACCTAAAAAAAACCTCTAAAAAACCCAAAACCCGAATAAAAACTATCGAACGCCACAAAAAAAGGTTGTAATCCTTAATGAAAAAGCGGAAAATGAGTGAATTGTTGGGAAAAATACTTTATAATTTTATGCATGAATTGTTTTTTAGGAGAATGAACTATGAAAACACGAAGAAGTGAACGATTAATAGACATGACGCGTTATTTGTTGGAGAGACCCCACACTTTGATCTCGCTAGCATTTTTTGCCGACCGCTATGAATCGGCTAAGTCATCGATCTCAGAAGACTTAGGCATCTTACGTCGGACCTTTATGATCCGCGGAACAGGTGTACTTGAGACATTGCCTGGTGCAGGTGGAGGAGTGATTTTTACTCCTGGTATTTCTAAAAAAGAAGCTGTTGAATTCATTGATAACGTCAAACAACGTCTAACAGAGCCTGATCGGATCTTACCTGGTGGCTATGTTTATTTAACGGACTTATTAGCAGAACCAAGTTTATTGAGAACAATTGGTCGCATGATTGCCACACAATATTCGCAAAGCTCGATCGACGTCGTTATGACCGTTGCAACCAAGGGGATTCCGATCGCCCAGAGTGTAGCTAGCTTTTTAAATATTCCATTTGTGATCGTCCGTCGTGATTCGAAGATCACTGAAGGTTCAACCATTAGTGTCAATTATGCTTCGGGGTCATCTGACCGGATCGAAAAAATGGAACTTTCTAAGCGTTCATTAGCTGAAGGCTCACGAGTATTAGTAGTCGATGACTTCATGAAGGGTGGCGGTACTATTAATGGTATGCGCAGCTTGATCAATGAGTTCAACGCTATTTTTGTTGGTGTCACAGTCTTTGCAGAAAATGCTTTGATCGATCCAGAGGTTCGTGACTCTGATGTTACGTCAATTTTTAAGGTCAAAGATATCGATCAAGAAAACAAGATTATTAACATAATTAACGGAGATTATTTAGATAAGACTGATTTCAGTTATTTCGAATAAAAGTAGATTGAGGCTCGGCCTCTAAAAATGCTATTATAGATATATATTTGTCTGACTGAAAGGAAGTTTCCAATGTCTAATCGCTATGTAATAATCCTAGCTGCTGGTATGGGTACAAGAATGAAGTCAAAACTTTATAAAGTACTTCAACCAGTTGCGGGTAAGGCTATGGTCGATCACGTGGTAACCCAAGTCGAAAAGGTCAAACCTGACTTGATCGAGACCGTGATCGGAAATGGTGCCGAAAAGGTCAAAGACTTACTCGGCGACCGTACAAAATACGCCTTGCAAGAAGAACAGTTAGGTACAGGTCACGCTGTACTACAAGCTGAGAAAGATCTTGGTGGTAAAGAAGGTATGACACTAGTAGTTAGTGGTGATACACCTTTACTTACCGCAGACACTTTCCAAAAAATATTCGACTACCACGAAGAACAAAATGCTGCTGTAACTATTTTGACAGCTCACGCTGACGATCCTTTCAGTTATGGAAGAATCATCCGTGACCAAAGAGGTAACGTGGCTAAAGTCGTTGAACAAAAAGATGCAACTGAAGAAGAAAAGGCTATTCAAGAAATAAACACTGGTGTTTACTGCTTTGATAACCAAATGCTCTTTGAAAACTTGCACTCCGTTAACAATGATAACGCTCAAGGTGAATACTACTTACCTGATGTAGTTTCTATTTTGAAATCACAAGGTGAGAAGATCGTTGCTTATCAAATGAGTGACTTGAGTGAATCGATCGGTGTTAATGATCGTGTTGCTTTATCACAAGCTGAGAAATTAATGCAAAAGCGCATTAACGAAGCTCATATGCGTGATGGTGTAACAATCGTTGATCCTGAGAACACTTATATCGACGTCGATGTTGAGATCGGAAACGATACAACAATCGAACCTAACGTTAAGATATTTGGTGATACTAAGATCGGATCAGATTGCCTGATCGGACTTGGCTCCAGATTAAATAACGCTACGATCAAAGACGGAGTAACTGTCATTAGCTCAACTATCGAAAATGCGATCATGCGTGAAGGCAGCAACATCGGCCCGAACTCACATCTTCGTCCTAAAGCTGATATCGGTAAAGAAGTTCATATCGGTAACTTCTGTGAAGTCAAAAACGCTACAATTGGTGATCGTACGAAGATCGGCCACTTGTCATACGTTGGCGATGCCACATTAGGTACAGATATCAATGTTGGCTGTGGAGTAGTCTTCGTCAATTATGATGGCGTTAAGAAATTCCACAGTAACATTGGAGATCGTTCCTTCATCGGTTCAAATTCGAATATCATTGCTCCAGTAGATATGGCAGATCATTCATTTATCGCTGCCGGTTCAACTGTCAACAAAGATATTCCTAAGCACGCAATGGCGATTGCGCGTTCTAGACAAACCAATAAAGAAGATTATTGGGACAAACTACCACTATCAAAAAGTGAAGAATGGAAATAAAAGGTGAGAGATTAATGGCATATAAAGATAATGAACGTCCGCTCAAAATTTTTGCATTAAATTCAAACAAACCTTTAGCAGAAAAAATTGCTAAAGAAGTTGGGATTCCTTTAGGAAAATCATCCGTTACACGTTTTAGTGATGGTGAAATTCAAATCAACATCGAAGAAAGTATTCGTGGAGCTGATGTTTTCTTGATCCAATCAACATCAGCACCAGTTAACGATAACTTGATGGAACTTTTGATCATGGTCGATGCACTTAAACGTGCTTCAGCTCATTTCATCAGTGTAGTTATTCCTTACTACGGTTATGCAAGACAAGATCGTAAATCAAGATCACGTGAACCTATTACTGCTAAATTAGTCGCTAATATGCTTCAACGTGCCGGAGTAAACCGTGTACTAGCCCTTGACTTGCACGCTGCTCAAATCCAAGGATTTTTCGATATTCCTGTTGACCACTTGATGGGTGCTCCATTGTTGGCTGACTATTTCTTGTCAAACCATCTTGAAGAAGATGCCGTTGTAGTCTCACCAGACCACGGTGGTGTTACACGTGCTAGAAAATTAGCAGAATTTTTGAAATCGCCAATTGCAATCATTGATAAACGTCGTCCACGTGCAAACGTAGCCGAAGTTATGAACATCATTGGTAACGTAAAAGGCAAACGTGCCATCATCATCGATGATATGATCGATACAGCTGGTACTATCACATTAGCATCACAAGCATTGATCGATGCCGGTGCTACTGAGGTATACGCAAGTTGTACCCACCCAATTCTTTCAGGCCCAGCTATTGAAAGAATCGAAGCCTCACCAATCAAGAAGTTGATCGTTACTGATTCAATCAATCTTCCACAAGAGAAGGTTATCGACAGAATGGTTCAAGTTTCTGTTGGTCCTCTTATTGGTGATGCTATTCAACGTATTCATAATAATGAACCGGTTAGTCCGTTGTTTACTAATCGTTTCCAGAGAAGTAATAAGAAGTAGAGTTTTAGGATTGGCTTTGAGGTCTTTGTGATCTTGAAGCTTTTTTTGTTTGGGATTTTTATTGTGGTGTAGTTTGGTGTGTGGTTCACTGCCGGTTCTGCGGAGGGTTCCGGGAATTGCGCCGTGGAACGCTGCGGGCCAACTTTGAGCTATCCAAGGAAGACCGCCTTGGACATCTCAAAGCTTGACCTTTTCGTAAGCACGGCCCATGCCGTGCAAACGAAAATTTCGCGGCTGACGGCGAATTCCCTGGATAAAACTCTACTTTGGGGTGGGGGTACGGTACTTATTTGATTTCTGCTTGATTGCTGCGATTTGGTTGGAGTTCCTTATTTTTGGTTTGTTCTTACGATTTTGGTTTGTTTTTCATATCTGTTTGATTTTTTATTTGGGATTTCATCGGTTGGTATTTTGTTTTGTTTTTTTCTTGCTCTTTGAATGCTCCTTCGTCGCTTCAAAATCGCGGTAGTTGAGAATTGTTGAGATTGTATTTTGTTTATCATTTATCATTATTTGATCAATGGTTAATTGCTTTGTTGATTTTCTATATCTTTTTGTGCTGCTTTTAGGATTCCCTCGATCTTTTTGGTTTTATAAATATATTAATATTTAACGAATCTTCAAACCTAATTTTTGTGGGATTGATGATATACTTATTTTATAAATATAATTATAAATTGTTGTAGGAGGGAATGTTTTTATGAAATTTTCTAAGGGTGTTTCTGCCGTTTTGGCTTCTGTGGCTGCTTTGACTTTTGCTGTGGGTCCTTTGTTGTCTGTTGGTTCTGCTCAATCTGCTGAGGCTACTACTATTTGGGATCTTCCTGAAGGTACTACTATGCCTTCTGAAGGTAAGTTGATGGCTTTGAATTATGAGCCTGGTGAGACTACTGTTTTCTTGTGGTCTTTTGATGGTAATAATATTCACTTGAGTAATCGTGGGGTCGCTAATTATTCTTGGTGGTATACCGACAAGTATAGAGTTTATGATGGCGATAAGTATTATCGGGTTTCTACTAATGAATGGGTTAATTATAATGACATGGATCAACTTGAGCTTAATAATGGGGATTGGTTCCTTGGGGCTCAGATTCGTGGATAGGTTTTTGTTGGACGCTGCCTTTGGTGGTGTCTTTTTTTTGGATTAAAAAACCTGATATCTTTTTTGATATCAGGTTGGTTGTGGGGTATTTGTTTGTTGTTAGATCTCTTTTGGTTTGTTGCCAAACTTCTCTTGTTTTGTAACTAAATCTCTTATTCATTGTTACCAAACGTTGCCCGTTTTATAGTGGAAACGAGCTCCGGGAGATAGCGGCCTCCGGTTAACACATGTAGTCGCGGCACGGCTTCGCCGCACCTTGTGCGACTACACGCGTTAATCCTCAGCAGCTGACCATCTCCCTCCGCTCTCTATCTTTTATTCTGTTGCTGTGATTGATATCTCAATAAATCACGTATTTGTTGTAGGTATTCAAGTTGTGGGTCGGTTTCTTGTACGTTGTCGAATTTGCTGGTTGAGCCGTCTCGGCGCATTTTGTTCATGGCTTTTACTACTACGAATACGACGAACATGATGATTAGGAAGTTGATTATGGCGTTTATGAAGTCACCTATTAGGAAATTTGCTCCAAATACGGTAAATTTCATGTCTGTGAGGTCGATTTTACCTATTAATAGTCCGATTAAGGGGTTTAGGATATACGTTGTTAGAGCGCTTATTAGGGAGTTGAAGGCGGCACCTATGATAACACCTACTGCTAGGTCGACTACGCTTCCTCTGGAAATAAATTGACGGAATTCGTTAAACATGTGAATGCTCCTTTTTTTGTTTGCAAAATTAATTATCATTTACTTTACTATCATTTAAAAAATTTTTAAAGTGTTTTCAGATTAATTTGGATGAAAACGATTCAATAGATCTAAATAATGTTATATTTATATATAGTAAGCAAAATATTTATTTAAGGGGTTGCAAAAAATGAAATTATCTAATTTAATCATTGCCGGAGCAGTTGCCATAACCCTAGGCGGACTCACAACCACAACAGTACACGCAACTGCAGATGACAATAACATAAGTGTCAATAATCAATACGATTCTGATGGACAATATAACGGTGACTACCAAGTAATCAACGGAGAAGTCCAAACCAGTGGATTAACAAAACTTTACAATTCAAAAGGTGAACTAGCTAGTCGTTCACTCCAAGCAGGAACATATTGGATCGCTGACAGAATGTTAATGAGTGAAGGTCAACCAACTCTTTATCGAGTATCAACAGACGAATGGGTCAAACCAAGCGATGTAACATTCATCAACCCAATTGGAGCTAGTTTGGTAACAGCTAGAGCCGACGCAAGTCTTTACGACTCAACAGGAAACGTAGCCGGTACATTACCAGCAGGCGTAACGTACAGAACTGATCAAAGAAAGACAGTCAACGGCGTTATCATGTACAGAGTATCAACAGATCAATGGGTAAAAGCCACTGACGTTAATATTGGTAAATAATAACTTTAATTGATTGAAATTTTTTAAAAAATAAATATGCCTTCTGAATTTTCACTTAAAAAGTAAATTCAGAAGGCATTTTTATTTTGATCAGTTTTTATGATGATGTCACAAATTGTTAGGCGTCGGCTGCTAGTCGATTAATAACCTCAGCCTGGCTAGGGAACATTTCAATTAACGCGCTCTTTTGTGGCAGCAATATTTCACCGCTAGAATTGCTAGGAATGCTACCGCTCAATTGTGAGAAGCCAGCACCATTATCATTGAGATCTTCGAAGGCGACAGCTGTTCCTGCTTCAATATAGAAACCGTGCACTTGCTTTTTAGATTTATCCAAGCCTAATTGGACTTGGTAGTATTTGCCGTCTCTAGTAAAGCAGTGGACTAAGGCAGAGTTTCCCAGGGAATACATCCAAGCTTGGCCTTCCTTAAGTAAATGCAAATGTGACATATGCTTAGGGTCGATCGTTAAATAAATTGATAATTCACTAGGCCGGACTCCGCGTTCGATCATGTAAGAAGGGAAGATCTGCTTTAAAAATTCAAGCTGCTCTTTTTGCTCATCGGGAGACAATTCTGCCTGCGGCTTCACCGGTCCTGTAACTTTCAGACCTAGATCTTTGCCAGTAGTCAATTCTTCAAAAGCATCTTCGATCGATGATGAAAAGCCAATCGAGCGTTCACCAATAATCTCAGGAATAGATACTTCTCCTTTATTAATGGTGATGTAGTGACTCTTATTAGTGGCAGCGACCAACTGAGTGCTGGGTCCTTTGATCAATTGGTTGTTAGGACCGATTCCTAATTCAAGAATCAAAAGATTTTTTTCTTGATATTTTTGTACGAAATCAGAAAAACCCTCGAGTTGTGTTTGATCGATCTGTAAATTCTCACTGGCAACATTGAGTGCAAGTGGCTCACCACATTCATCACATTTAGGAAGATCGTCAGCAGTCAAAGTGCCTTGTTGATCTTTTAAATAGATGTCGTGAAGTTGGTCGGTCAGATCAACGACCCCATGTTCTTTAGGATGCGCACTACAAATGCCGTTTAGCCAGTTACCTTCGATTTCAAAAACATTTTTAAAATTGCTTAGTGCAAAATGATGATCTGTGTTGGACGTCCAAATGTAATAAGGCTTATCATCAATAATTTTTGCTAAATAGTCCATCAGTTTGCCAGGTTGGTAGTCATGAGAATAATACTCAGCAACTCTAGCATATGCCCGCCATTTATCTAAGTCGTTAGGATAGTCATAGCCGAAGGCAGTTAGTAGATTAGGGATTTGATATTTGTCGGTTAGATCTCCTAAAACATCACGTAATTTTTGATCATTTGCGAACAAATTTAAACCTTCAGAAATGGAAAAGCCATTACTAGCTGTTACCAAAATTGCGTCCGCATCCTGAATCCATTTTTGAGCTATTTGAATTGATTTAGTCATGCTGACCTCCTTGCACGATACTTGCAGCTTCTTTTAATACCTCGTTAATATCTTCGTTTATCAAAAGCGAACGGTCTTCAATTTCAGGAGCAGTCAGAGCATCCTTAGGATTGATATTAACGTAAAATGAATCAGGCAAATAATGAGTCATTTCCCAAAATGGCTCTTGAATAAACATCGGAGTCATCCGACCGACCCCCATCTCTAAAAACAAAATCTTCTCGCCTTGATGCTTTCCTAAAAAGCGATTAATTTTTTGATATTCATCGTTGTAACGTTTATCTTCCAAAAATTCAGGACTACGTGCCCAAACCACCAGTTCAGAACCATTGACATCACTAGTAGGAAAAAATTCCTTTGGCAAGCGATGATCTTTAATCTTAGGCAATAAATCAGCAACAATCTTGGGCGTAGGATAAAGCTTTTTATCATCACTAGTATCTCGACTTTGAGCAAAATAGTGAGAACCCTGAATTTCACTAACTTGTTCTTCAGGAAAATACTGTTGAAAAAGACCATCCTGATTAGTAGTAATAAAATGAGCAGGCTTACTACCAACCAATGTCCGCAAATAACGATAAGTAGGCTTTTGCGCCGGAGTATCAAAAATCATCTCCCAAGCCAGCAAAATAAAAGCCCAACGCTCCTCCTCAGAATCAAAGCGATTATAAAATCCATTAAAAAGACCTTGAAAATGATACTTATCATAAAAATATTTCATATGCTTCAAAAAAAGAGGACTAGCCTCATACCAAAAATCCATACCAGCAGCATTAGAAAGACCACTACCACCACCAACAAGAATGGCATCAGCATCATCAACAAGCTCCACCAGTTGTTCAGATTTATTCATAAAAAAATCTCCTCTAAAAAAGTATTCTTAACATCAGTACAAGAATATTAATCTTAGAAAGAAAGCAACTTAAGAACAAAAATTACAAACTGTACGTTAATGCACAGAATTAACAAACTGTAGTGGGCTTTTAAAACCGGAAGTGCTCAAACAAGGTAAGCCAATTAAAACTAAGAACGAGGGAAAGCAATGCGATTTCCCAAGGCGAAGCCAAAGGGAAGAGCCAGAAAAAGAGAAAAAAGGATAGCAACCGATGATAAGAAAAATAAAAAATCGAAAAGATAGGGAAGAAGATCAAAATCGTAAGAACGGAGAAGAATAGGGACGAAAAAACTAACTGCGGCAAATTTGTAGAAATAAAATAAGTACCGTACCCCAAACCAAAAGAAGAGTTTATTACCAACCTAGGTTCTGCGGAGGGTGGAGGAAAATCGCCGTCAGCTGTGAAATAAAGGAACGTAAGTGCTAACGCACTTGCGCAACTGGTTCTTGGTGGTGGCTACGCCGCCGAACAACTAAGGAAGCCACGGCGCAATTCCCGGAACCCTCCGCAGAACCGGCAATGAACCTCCCACAAACATCAAAAACAAAAAAAGCTCCTAGAGAAAAACCTCTAGAAGCTCTTAAACAAATAAACTCTTAAAACCTATTCAGCTGCAACATGCTCAGCATAAGCTGCCTTAACATCATGAAGATCAGTCAAAGCAAGCTTACCATCAACTTCTTCTGTCATAGCTTGTTTTGTAGCGTCATCCCAGTTATAGAAGTCAGCCATGTAGTCGATAACAGCATCCTTAACTTCTTTCATGTGGTTGATATCGAATAACATTTGGCTACTACGACGTAGCAAGTAATCGATTGGGTGTTCAACCATTTCGGCTTTTAGACCGTAGTTAAGCATTGCATAGTCGACACGTGGAAGGCCATCTTTTTCACCGTCTGGTAGTAATTCGTAAATGTCAGCGACATTTGAACCATAACGTTGAACTAGTTTTTCTGCATCTTCACGTTCTAGATCGTAGTTAACGATTCCTTCGTGGACCATCTTGTCGAAGTATGTTGACCAGCCTTCGTCACCGCCAACGTCACCACCTGAAAGGATGAGGTTTTCTGTTTGTTGACCTGAGAATTGATAGTCTGTTTCTTCGGCTAGTTGTTCACCAACACGGTCGACGATCTTTTCAGCCATCTTACGGTAACCAGTTAATTTACCACCGGCGATTGATAATAAGCCTGTGTCTGATTGGAAGATTTCGTCTTTACGTGAAATTTCTGAAGGTGATTTTCCTTCTTCTTGGATAAGTGGACGTACACCTGACCAACCTGATTCTACGTCATCTGGTGTAAGTTTTTGTGGAAGTTCAAACATTTGGTTAGCAGCAGCTAAGATGTAAGTTACATCGGCAACTGTGATGTTTGGTTCCTTTGGATCTTCTTCCCAAGTTGTATCTGTTGTTCCGATATAAGTCTTGCCTTCACGAGGAATAGCAAACATCATACGGCCATCATGGAATGGTGTATCGAAGAATAGTGAGTTTGAGATAGGGAACTTAGCATTATCGATAACTAAGTGAACACCTTTTGTAAGGTGAAGATGTTTACCTTTGTTTGAACCGTCCATTTCACGGATCTCATCTACCCATGGTCCACATGAGTTGACGATCTTCTTAGCATGGATCTCGCCAGTTTCACCTGTTTGAACGTCTTCAAATTTCACACCACAAACTTTGTGGTTAGCGTCATATAGTAAACCAGTTACTTTAGTATAGTTGGCGATCAAAGCGCCTAACTCACTAGCTTTTTTGGCTACTTCAAGAGTTAGACGAGCATCGTCAGTTCTGTATTCTACATAAACACCTGAACCTAAGAGTCCTTCTGATTTAACGTAAGGTTCTCTGGCTGTTGTTTCGTCTGGTTCCAACATATTTTTACGTTCAGATTTTTTAACTTGGGCCAAACGATCATAAACGTCAAGACCAACTGAAGTCATGAATGGTCCGTATGTACCACCAGCGTAAAATGGGAGCATCATTTTCAATGGTGTTGTGATTTGAGGAGCATTGTTATAGACAATTGCACGTTCACTACCAACTTCGTGAACTTCTTTAAGAGCAAATTGTGCTAAGTAACGTAGACCACCGTGAACTAATTTAGTTGAACGGCTTGATGTACCTGAAGCAAAGTCACGCATTTCAACTAAACCAGTTTTAATACCACGTGATTGTGCATCCAACGCGATACCACTACCAGTAATTCCGCCACCAATAACAAGCAGGTCTAATTCCTCATTTTGCATTGCTTGTAAATTTTTAGCTCTAGTTTCATTTGAAAATTCTTTCATGAAAGTTCCTCCTCGGGAAAATGTTCTATATACATAATAGTAAAATTTTTCAAAGTTTGAAAGCGTTTTTAATCGAAATGGCTAAATTTTTTAATAATAGAACAAAAAATTCTAAATAATCATATCGTTGTAAATATGTTTCTGAAATTTAATGTATTCTTCACTGAAAATGTCATTTGAATGTTCTTCAAGCATCGCTTTAGGGAAGTAAAATCTTTCATCGCCTAAAATTTTACCGGTCAAGGCGTTCACTAAGCGGCTAAGCGTCGAAAGCTCAATTAATGAACCATCATTTTGCATGATTTCGATCTGCGTTCGGCTCTTGTGCTTTCTTGGGTTATAAACATCGTAAGGTAGATCGTAACTCGTGTTGGTCGAAGTGTAATATTTTTTATCAAAACCGGCAGCTTCAACGATGTCTGCTAACTTAGGCAATTTATCTTGAGTGCCTTCGGAATATTGAGCAGATTTGAAAGGTTTTCTAGTTAGGAACCGGTAAGCAAGGTCTTTTAAGATCTCATCTGGATAGTCGAGCCAGAGGGTGAAGTAAGTGTTTAAGATCCCATCATCTAATGCTAGGTAATCATTGATGGTGACTCGATTTTCAAAAAACGGAACTAGCAAACTGGGCATCTCAAAGCCGTTCATTTGGTTGTGTTCATAGAGATCTTTTGCCCGTTGTAAAAGTTTAGTCAAGACTACTTCCATCCCCCGAGATACTGGGTGAAAATAAACTTGTTGATACATTTGAAAACGTGATAAAACATAGTCCTCAACGGCGTGCATTCCGTTAGCATCAAAGGCGATACCGCCCTTGTAAGGACGCATTACTCGGAGGATCCGTGTTAAGTCAAACATTCCGTATTTAGTGCCGGTGAAATAAGCATCACGTAATAAATAATCCATTCGATCAGCATCGATCTGACTGGAGATCATTTGAACAACTTGTTTATTAGGATATGTTTTAGCGATAACACTAGCTACTTTGTCTGGGAAGTCGTCAGAAACTTGGCGTAAAACTTGATTGATCTCTGTTTCCGGTGAAGTGATTATCTCTTGAGTCCACATTTCGTGATCAGTGTCAAAGATGTGTTCAAACGCGTGAGAATAAGGTCCATGTCCCACGTCATGCAGTAGGGCAGCACACAAGGCAACGATTCGTTCGTTGTCGTCCCAAAGTCCATCGTCTGCTTCTTTAGATGGATAGTTTCTTTGAAAGTTGTCGCAGATCAAGCGGGTGATCTCATAGACCCCCATGCAGTGGGTGAAACGAGAATGTTCAGCCCCTTGGAAAGTGAACGAAGAAGTACCTAGTTGTTTGACTCGGCGTAATCGTTGAAATTCTTTCGTGTTGATCAAGTCTAAGATCACTTTGTGTTGAACGTGGATGTAATTGTGGAGTGGATCGCGAAATACTTTTTCACGCGGAAGCTTTTGAATGTTGTATGTCATTAATTTTCTCCCAGTAGTTTTTTATTTTTGTAGACGAGATCTTCGAGCGTTTTGTTGTAAGCTTCGGCATAAGGAGCTGAGCTGTTGATCAGCTTGAAGCTGTCTTGATCGATGCTATAATCATCATTAGTCAAAGTTTGCAAGATTTTTTGCTTGGCAGTCGCAACAGATAGTGGCTGCTGTGTTAAAATATCTAAGTTTTCCATACAGTGAACGTCAATGTTAGGAAAGTCGATTTTTTCATGGACAGGATAATTACTGATTTCATAAAAATCTTTCATTAGTTGTGAACGTTCTTTTTGATCACCGGTGATGCTGATGTAAGCCATGATGGCAACGGCGTCTCCGGAACGTCTTTGTGAGATCCCTGCGATCTTCTTGCCATCGATACTGAGATCAAACGTACCCGGACAATAAGAACGAGTGACTTCACCAGTTTTGAGTTGATCGGAAAAAGTTTCTTTCATGATCGAATACATTTTGCCATAGGCATCATCGATCGACAGATCATCTTTGTGAGGTAAAAAGAGCGTGAAGTTTAAGACTTCGGGGTCCGTGACAACGCCCAGACCTCCGGAATTTCTGACGTAATAAATGTATTTTTTATCTTCAAGAAAGTCCAAACCAGCTTGCAAGTTGTTGAGGCGTTGGTCTTGGAGACCTAAAATGACTGTAGGTGAGGTCGTCCAAAAATGGGCGACGGCAATTTGTTCCTCTGAGACGAATTGGAGGATGGCACCAGTGTCAGCGAATGGCTCGAGCATCTCTTGGGCGGTTCTAACATTTTGGTCGTATAATATAATTTGCTTATTCAACAGATCACTTCTTTATTTATGTAGTTTATTTATTAATTTTATCATGTGGGGTGTTATATTTTGGAAAATAATCGTATTGATGTGAATGTCGACCTCGACATGTCAGTCTTTCAAGCCGGTGAGATGACTCACACGAAAATATCTGAACCGGGTCGATTCACAAGAATGGGTAATTCCATGTATTTGCAATTTAATGAAAGCATGGAAAATGACGATCATGCTTCTATTTTAGTAAAGATTACTGAAAATGGCGAAATTCATGTCAAAAGAGAAGCAAAAAACACTAACTTATCTTCAATGCTATATTTCACGCACCGTGATCACAATGCTGCCAGTGTTTATACTGAGTACGGTGTCATGCAGATGAAGACTTTTACTAAGGATTCTTTAGTTGAAATCAAGGATCATCCACTTCAAGGAAAAATAAATATTGATTATGACTTGATTTATGATGATAATATAGTAGGTAATTACAAGTTTAGATTGATTTTTACTGTCTAAATAGATATCATTAGTTGTAAGACGCTGTGAAAGGACGTGTACACGTTTGAAACTTGAAAAATTCAAGAATCAAAATAAAGAAGAATTATCAATGATCGAAGTTGCTTATGAGATTCTCAATGAGAATAACAAAGAGGCAATGAACTTCTCTGATATCGTTAATGAGATTCAAACATATTTAGGAAAAACCGACGAACAAATCAAAGATCATTTGCCACAGTTCTATACAGATCTAAACAACGATGGTAGTTTCCTTTCACTTGGTGAAAATGTTTGGGGCTTACGTAAATGGTATCCATTTGATTCTATCGACGAAGAGGTTAACCACCCCGAAGACAACGGTACTGAAAATACACATAAAGCTGCTCAAAAGGTCAACGCCTTCTTAAGTGATGATGAAGAAGATGACGATGTTGTTGATTACGATGACGACAGCGATTTGAAACTATCTGATGATGATGACGACGATGATGGCTCAAGCGACAGCAATGGCCCTGACTTATCTAAATTCACAAACTCAGACTTGTCAGTAGATGACGACGACGACGATGATGACGATGATAGTCTCGATGATGGTATTGAAGGACAATTAACTGAGTTTGACGCCGATGACGACGATTCAGACATCGACTTATCTGATGAAGATGACGACGACGATGATGATGAAGATCTCGACGATGACGACGACTCAAACAAATAAGTTTCACAATTTTAAGATTTTTAGTTTGACGATTGACCCCAATAACAGTATTATATTGTTTGGGCTCTATTAGATAGACTAATTACAAGTTCCCTGTTCTATAAGAATAGGGAGCTTTTTTATTTTTTAGTTAAGAAATCCCTAGATATAATATGTGGAGGAAAGCTATGACGAAGTATATTTTTATTACAGGTGGAGTTGTTTCATCTTTAGGAAAAGGAATTGTAGCCGCATCTCTCGGTAGACTACTAAGAAACCGTGGATTGAAAGTTACAATGCAGAAATTTGACCCATACATTAATGTGGACCCAGGTACAATGAGCCCATATCAACACGGTGAAGTTTATGTAACTAATGATGGTACAGAAACTGATCTGGACTTAGGTCATTATGAAAGATTTATTGATAACGATTTGAACAAGTATTCAAACGTTACAACAGGTAAGATCTACTCAGAAGTAATCCGTCGTGAACGTCATGGAGATTACAATGGTGCAACAGTTCAAGTAATACCACATATTACAGATATGATTAAACAAAAGATAACACGTGCTGCAACTACAACAGACTCAGATGTCATCATCACCGAAGTCGGTGGTACTGTTGGTGATATCGAATCAACACCATATTTGGAAGCTTTGCGTCAAATGAAAGCCGATGTTGGTTCAGAAAACGTTGTATACATCCACACAACTTTAGTTCCATATCTTAAAGCTGCTGGCGAAATGAAGACTAAGCCAACACAACACAGTGTTAAGGAATTACGTGGAATCGGAATTCAACCTAACATTTTGGTAGTTAGAACTGAAAAGCCAATGCCACAAAACATGAAAGACAAGATTGCATCATTTTGTGACGTTGATTCAGAAGCTGTTATTGAATCACGTGATGCTAGCTCAATTTACGATGTTCCATTGAACCTTCAAGCACAAGACTTTGATGACATTGTTTGCCATTACTTGCACATGGAAACGAAGCCAAGTGACATGACTAACTGGAACAAACTAGTTGATCGTATTCACAACTTGAAACACAAGACTAAGATCACATTAGTTGGTAAGTACACTAAATTACAAGATGCTTATATTTCTGTAACAGAAGCATTAAATGCTGCTGGTTATGTATATAATACTGATATTGACATCGAGAAGATTTCTGCTGATGAGATCACTGAAGATAACGTGGCTGACTTGTTGAAAGATACAGACGGTATTATCGTTCCTGGTGGTTTTGGTACACGTGGTTTGGAAGGTATGATCACAACTATCAAATATGCTCGTGAAAACGATGTGCCTTATCTAGGTGTATGTCTAGGTATGCAAATGGCAAGTATCGAATTTGCTAGAAACGTTGTTGGCATTAAAGATGCAACAACAGGCGAAGTTGATCCTGACGCAGAAAACAAAGTTATCGACTTGATGGCTGACCAAAAAGATATCGAAAATGTCGGTGGTACTTTACGTTTGGGTGCATATCCATGTAAACTAAAGGATGGCACTAAAACTGCAGCCGCTTACGACAATCAATCTGTGATCCAAGAAAGACATAGACACAGATATGAATTCAACAACGCTTACCGTAAGCAATTTGAAGAACATGGACTAGTATTCTCAGGAGTTTCACCTGACAACCACTTGGTTGAGATCATCGAGATCCCTGAAAACAAGTTCCACGTTGCTGCACAATATCATCCAGAATTCTTATCTAGACCTACTCAACCAGAAGGCTTGTTCAAAGCATTTATCGGTGCCGCATCTGGTCTTGAAGAAGATAAGTTTATCGGATAATTCGATTTTAATTTGATGTAGTTAATAATAGTTAGGGAAAAACTTATGCAAAAACTTGTAATTAATGGTGGAAAAAAATTATCGGGAGAGGTTACGATCGGTGGTGCTAAGAATAGCACTGTGGCTTTGATTCCAGCTGCTATTTTATCAAGTACACCGGTGGTGTTAGACTCTGTTCCAGAAATCAGAGACGTGGCTAATTTACGTTCGATCTTGTTAGATATGAACGTAACCTCTGAAGTTAAAAATGACGTTTTAAAAATTGATCCAACACAGATTCATTTTGCTGAATTACCAAGTGGTAAAGTCAGCAGTCTCCGTGCTTCATACTATTTCATGGGTGCCATGCTAGGCCGTTTCGGCAAAGCTGTGGTTGGTTTCCCTGGTGGTGATGACATTGGTCCTAGACCGATCGATCAACACATCAAAGGATTTGAAGCTTTAGGAGCTCATGTTGAAAATAAAAATGGCCAGATGGTTATTACTGCACCTGAAGAAGGTCTAAAAGGAGCTAAGATCTTTTTAGATATGGTTTCAGTTGGAGCAACCATCAATGTTATTTTGGCTGCCGTTCGAGCTAAAGGTACAACGGTGATCGAAAATGCTGCCAAAGAACCTGAGATCATTGATCTGGCTACTTTTTTGAACAACATGGGTGCTACTATCCGTGGAGTTGGTACGGAAACTATCCGTATCGAAGGTGTCGATGAGTTGAGATCAAACAACTCTCATACAATTATTCCTGATCGAATCGAAGCAGGAACTTATTTAAGCTTGGCTGCAGCTAATGGCGGTGATATTTTGATCAACAATATCATCAGTGAACATTTGGATGCCTTTTTAGCCAAACTTGATGAAATGGGAGTTAATTTGGAGATCGGTGAAGACAGTATTTACGTTAAACCATCTTCAGAAATTAAGGCTGTTAACATTAAGACCATGCCTTATCCCGGTTTTGCAACTGATTTGCAACAACCGATCACGCCTTTGTTGATGAGATCAAAGGGCGAAGCTATGATCATGGATACGATTTATCCAAAGCGGATTAAACACATATCACAACTTCAAAAGATGGGTGGAGATATTTCGAGTGAAAACGACTTGATCTTCGTCCATGGTGGCTCGAATTTGACTGGCGCAACTGTGTCAGCTGATGAGATCCGTGCTGGAGCTTGTTTAATGATCGCCGGTCTGATTGCCGATGGTAAGACTGTGATCGAAAACGCTGAAAATATTTTACGTGGATATGACCGAGTAGTATGGAAACTTCACCAATTACAAGCCGATGTTGAGTTAGTCGGTAAAGATGATTTGAATTAATGTTTGACTTTATTTGATTTAGTTGTAATATTTAATGAAGATTATTATACAGATTGGAAGTGTGGCCGTTGAGAAATTAAGTTGGTTTTTGATTTTTATATGCTTTTTTTAGTGTGTAATTTGATTTGATCGACTTTTGGTTTCTTGATGGCGTGCTTTCTGAAATTGTTTTGTTTTGGAACGCTATTTTGAGATGGCGTTCTTTTTTTGTCTTTAATGTTTTTTGAGGTTGTATGGGGTGTGGGCGGTTCACTGCCGATTCTGGGAGGGTTCCGAGAATTGCGACCGTGGAACGCCATGGGCACCACTTTGAGCTATCCGGGGAGTTCGCCCGGACATCTCAAAGCTGGGCCTTTCACTAAGCGGTAAACCGCTAAGGAAATTTCATGGCTGACGGTCGAATTCTCTCCACCCTCCCAGAATCTAGGTTTGTTAAACATCATACTCTGGTGGGTGGGTACGGTACTTAGCTTTATAGTGGTTGACTGTTTTGGTTTATTTTTTGGTTCCTAGTCACATCCGTTCCTAGGAGTTTGGGTGTGTGTACTTATCTATTTGATTTTTGTTGGTGAAAATAAAAAGCAAAATCAAAACAAAAGCAGAACTAAGTGCACAAGCAAAATCAAAACCTTTAAGACATTGATCAAGGCTGGTTCGAAAATTCCTTGCGTCATTTTCTTTTTTTATCAAATTACATGCTCACTAAATTTTTTTGTGAGGTGTTGTTTTTATGGGTACTATTCAAATTTCTAATTTAGCTTTTAAATATGATCAGATGGCTGATTGGCTTTTTTCTGGGGTGGATCTTTCTATTGATTCTTCTTGGTCTTTGGGGTTGATTGGTCGTAATGGGCGGGGGAAGTCTTCTTTGTTGCATTTGTTGATGGGGGATTTGACTTTTTCTGGGTCTATTGTTTCTGATCTTTCTTTTTCTTATTATCCGCAGCCGGTGCCTGATTCTTCTTTGTTGGCTCGTGAGGTGGCTGTTTCTGTTGCTGGGCTTGAGGATTATGATGTTTGGCGAGTTGAGACTGAGATGGAGAAGCTTCAGATCGATTTTTCTGTGCTTGATCGTGCTTTTGAGACGCTTAGTCCTGGCGAGCAAACTAAGGTGCTGTTAGCGGCTATGTTTGCCGATGACGGTGGGTTCCAGTTGTTAGATGAGCCTACTAATCATTTGGATATCGAAGGTCGGGAAGTGGTGGCTGATTATTTGCGCGGGAAGCGTGGTTTTATTGTGGTCAGTCATGACCGTGCCTTTTTGAATAGCGTGATCGATCACGTTATTTCGATCAATCGCAATGATATCGATGTCTATCAAGGAAATTTTGATACTTGGGAACGTGAAAAGACGGCTGAAGATGAGTCGGAGCGTCGCGAAAAATCTCAATTGCAAAAAGATATCAAGAAGTTGCGTTTCTCGGCTGCTAAAAAAGAAAACTGGGCGCAACAAACGGAGAAGAGTAAAAGTAAGAATATTAAAATGGATCAGCATACTAATTTGGATAAGGGCTTTTTAGGCCATAAGTCGGCTAAAATGATGAAAAAAGCTGGTAATATCCAAAAGCGTGCTGACAAAGCTATTGAGCAAAAACAAGGTTTGTTGAAAAATATCGAGATCACTGACTCGATATCTTTAAATTACGTGGAAATCAAACATTATGACCAGGTGATCTCGACAAATGATTTTCAAATGGTCAATTCGGCCATTCAAACGCCGTCAGTTAGTTTTAAAGTGAAGACGGGACAAGTTACCGCCTTGCTTGGAAAAAACGGCATTGGCAAGTCTACTATCTTTAAACAGATCATGGGTATCGACCAACCTTTTGAGCAAAAAGGTGAGCTGCAAATAAAAAAATCAATAAAAATTTCATATTTACCACAAGAAACTAAAATTCGTGGTACCATAGTGCAAGTTGCAGAAAAAGAGCAATATGATGTTGAACGGATTTTTTCCAATTTGAGAAAGCTTGGTTTTGAACGCGAGCTGTTCAATGACCCGATCGAATCGATGAGTCAAGGACAGAAACGTAAGGTGTCACTGGCAATCAGTTTGGCCCAGGAAGCCAACTTGTATCTTTGGGATGAACCGTTTAATTATTTAGATGTGATCACACGTGACCAGATCATCGCAGCAATTAGGAAGCAGCACCCAACGATGCTAATAATTGATCACGATATCGGGTTGATCGATGAGATTGCAGACGAAAAAGTCGTCTTGAAAAACTAGAATTATATTGAATATCTTATTTGTTCATGGTAATATTTAATACCGTTAGTAAATTAATCTCTATTTCTGCAAAAGATTTAGGGCAAAGGAGACATTTATAATGAAACAAGGAATTCATCCAGATTACCACCAAGTTGTGTTCATGGATTCTTCAACTGGTAAGAAGTTCTTAGCTGGTTCAACAGTTAACTCAGATGAAACAACTGACTATGAAGGTAAAGAATACCCATTGATTCGTGTTGAAATTTCGTCAGATTCACACCCATTCTACACAGGTAAACAAAAGTTTGCTCAAGCAGATGGACGTATCGATCGTTTCAACAAGAAATATGGTTTGCAAAACAAATAAAGCCATCCTTTCTCGGATGGCTTTTATTTTTTGGCTTTTTTTCGGTGTAAGTGGGTAAAGACCCAGAAGAAATTGACAAAAGCTAAACCACTGGTCGTTAAGAAAACGGCGGAATAGCTTAAGGCACTGGAGACGTATGAACCTAGTAATGGTCCACAGACGTTACCAACTGCTTGAAACGACTGGTTGTAACCGAAGATCCGGCCGGTATATTGATCATCAGTATTTTTGGTCAATAATGTTTGAACTGGTGGGATCAGACAAGCGTCGGAGATCCCGACTAAAAATCTTAAGATTGCCAATTGCCAAATGTTATTAACAAAGGCTTGTGGGATGTATACTAAAATCGCAAATATTAACCCACTGATCAAGATCTTTTCGGTACCGATTCGATCACCCAGAGCTCCAAATCTAGGAGCGGCGATGATGTTGGCGATACCTGGTAAAGCTGCAACAACTCCGGCAATCAAAGTTACTTTGTCGGAACCGTGCATCAACTGGCTAACGTACAAACTAATGATCGGGTTGATCGAGTTATTGGAGATCTGAATGATCATTGTTGTAACAAAGAGTGCCAAAACGGTATTCGAGTTTTTTAAATGACGAAAGATCTCTTTAGTCGATTCCTCTTTTCCCTTGGGAACAGGATGAAAGTCTTCTTTAATGAAGATAACCGTCAAAATGAAGGCTAAGAATAATAATGAACCAGTGATCATAAAAGGTATCCGATATCCGAAATACTGGGCGATGATACCACCGACTAAGGGACCTAACAATGTTCCGGAGATAACTCCGGTATTGAGCGTTCCTAAAGCACGACCACTCTCAGATTTGGGAGCTGTCGATGCGATCAAGGTCGTGGCATTACTGACGAATCCGGAAAAGACACCTTGTAAGAGTCGTAATACTACTAGTTGCCATGGCGCAGAGACGAAAGCTTGTAAGAAAATTACGATCGACATACCTAAAGCAGCACGGATCAGCATTAACTTGCGACCACGGCGGTCAGCTATTTTGCCCCATATTGGAGACATGATCGCCATGACTAAAAATGTTGCTGAAAAGGCGATACCATTCCAAATCACGAGCTGACTTTTTGTGAAATTACCCAAACTATTAATGTATAATGGCATAAAGGGTGTTATCATACTAAAGCCAATACCTGTTACAAAGGTACTAAACCAGAGGACAATTAAGTTTCTTTTCCAATAGTTATTCTCGTTCGGAGCATTTTGTGTATTTGAACTCATAAATACATCAAATCCTTTCTAAGTAAATTAGTATACTCTTTTCGTTTTTTAGGAGAAAATATTTTTTTAGAACTGGGGACTAGTATTCATGAAAATGAAGTTACAAGAAGTTTATTCGGCATTAAAGATTCAGGCAGAAGATATTCCCAACGTCCAGATCACCGGCGTTTGTTTTGATAGTAGAAAAGCCAAGGATGGCGACTTGTTTTTCCCTATTAAAGGTGAAAGGGATGGCCATGACTTTATCGAAAGTGCAATTGCTAACGGCGCCAGTGCGTCCATTTGGCAAAAAGATCATCCGATCGAAAACCACGATATTCCTTACGTCGTAGTTGACGATGTGATGGCTGCTTTTGATCAGTTGGCTAAATATTATTTGAATAAGGTCAATCCTAAGGTGATTGCCGTTACAGGAAGTAATGGAAAGACTACTACTAAAGATATGATTGCGAGTGTTTTGGCTACAGACAATAATGTTGCAAAAACTCCCGAAAATTTTAATAATGAAATTGGCGTTCCGTTCACAATTTTGAACATGCCGATCAATACTGAAATATTAGTAGTAGAAATGGGAATGGATCGTCCCGGTCAGATCGAACATTTGAGTGCAGTCGCTAACCCAGATGTTTCGGTAATTACGATGATCGGGGAGGCACACATTGAGTTTTTCGGAACTCGTGATAAGATTGCCGATGCCAAGATGGAGATCACTAATCATTTGCAAGAAGACGGACTTTTTGTTTATGACGGTGATGAGCCATTGCTAAACGAACGTGCTGAATCGCTGGAACAAAATACCGCTACGTTTGGCAAGAACGACAGCAACACGATTTACACGACTGAGATCAATAGTCACAAAGAGAAGACGACTTTTAAGACTAACTTGTGGCCTGATCTTGAGTTTAGTATTCCGATCATGGGTGACTACAATGTTAATAATGCTATGGCAGCATTGTTGATCGGACGCAGATATCATATTTCTGCAGAGAACATGCAACAAGCACTTGCTAACTTGTACATGACAGAAAACCGGACCGAGTGGGTCAAAGCTAAGAATGGCGCTGATATTTTGAGCGATGTTTATAATTCCAATCCTACAGCTGCGATCGAAGTGCTCGATAACTTGCAAAAATTGTCGACAGGACGTAAAATCATTGTTCTTGGCGACATGTTAGAATTAGGCTCGGCTTCTAAAGAATTGCACGAGTCTTTAGCCGATCATATTGACCCAAATGATTTTGCAAAAGTCTATTTAGTTGGCAAGGAAATGAAAGCATTGTACGATTTACTAGTACAAAAGTATCAACCAGCTGATTTAAGTTGGTATAGTAAGGACCAGTTAGACGATCTAACTGCAAATATTAAAGAAGAATTGAACTCAGATGACACAATTTTGCTTAAGGCAAGCCATGGCATCCATTTAGAAAACGTCTTAAAAGAATTAATTTAAGTGTGTCGGTTGAGTAACATTGAAGAACGTGGTATCGTAGACAGATTATGTTTTTACCATGTTTAAACGGAGGATTTTTGTGAAATTTAGCGAATTAAATTTAGATTCAAAACTACTAAACGCTGTTGATGAGGCCGGATTTGAAGAGACTACACCTATCCAAGCGCAAACTATTCCACTTGTTATGACAGGTGATGACGTTATCGGACAAGCACAAACCGGTACCGGAAAGACAGCCGCATTCGGCTTACCAATTTTAGACGCTGTGGATACATCTTCAAGCGATATCCAAGCTCTTATCATTTCTCCAACACGTGAACTTGCAATTCAAACACAAGAAGAATTGTTCAAATTAGGACGTAATAAGAAAGTTCGTGTTCAATCAGTTTACGGTGGCTCAGACATTAGAAGACAAATTCATTCATTGAAGAACCACCCAAGCATCGTTGTCGGAACTCCAGGACGTATTCTTGACCACATTAACCGTCACACACTTAAGTTACACAATGTTAAAACAGTTGTGCTTGATGAAGCCGATGAAATGCTTGATATGGGATTTGTTGAAGATATCGAAAGTATCTTAACTAACGTTCCTCATAATCATCAAACATTGCTATTCTCAGCTACAATGCCAAAACCAATCATGAAGATCGCTGATAAATTCATGACTGACCCAGAGATCGTTAAGATCAAGTCAAAGGAATTGACTGCTGATAAGATCGATCAATACTTTGTTAAAGCTCGTGATTACGAGAAGTTTGACTTGATGACTCGTATTTTTGATGTTCAAGGACCAGAACTTGCTTTGATCTTCGGACGTACTAAGAGACGTGTTGATGAATTGACACGTGGACTACAAGCTCGTGGATACAACGCTGAAGGTATTCACGGTGACTTGTCACAAGATAAGAGAACTAGCGTTTTACGTAAGTTTAAAGCTGGAAAACTTGATTTCTTAGTAGCTACTGACGTGGCTGCTCGTGGACTCGATATTTCTGGCGTATCTCACGTTTACAACTACGATATTCCTCAAGATCCTGATAGTTACGTTCACCGTATTGGACGTACAGGTCGTGCCGGAAAATCTGGTATTTCTGTAACATTCGTTACACCTAACGAAATGAGCTACTTACGTACGATCGAAAACTTGACTAAGAAACGTATGAAGCCTTTGGCTCCACCAACAGATAAAGAAGTATTGAAGGGTCAAATGGAATCTGTCAAAGAAGACATTAAGAACACTTTGGCTCACGATACTAACTTGGACCGTTTCAAGAATGCTACAGATGAATTGTTGAAGGAATATACACCAGAACAATTAGTGATGGTTTACTTGTCTTCAGCAATCAAAGATGCTGAGAGTGTTCCTGTTAAGATCGCACCAGAACGTCCGTTGCCAAATCGCAAGCAAAGTCATAACCGTTCAGGTCATGGCAAGCGTCATCGTTTCAACCGTGGTCGTCGTGGCGGTGAGAGAAACGAACATCGTGGCGGACGTCGTGATGATCGTCGTGGACATGGCCGTGGTGGCAATGGTAACAATAATAATAATAGTCATAGACGTAGTGAGAATAAGAAGCCTGCTGCTTCTAAGAAGTCTTTTAAGATCAGAACTAATATTTAGATTATTTTTGGTTTGTGATTTATAATTATATTTAATGGAGGGTTGAGCTTTTATTGCTTATGCCTTCCTTTTTTTTGTTTTTGATTTTTTTTTAGGTTGTTGTTTGGTGTGGTGGTTCACTGCCGGTTCTGCGGAGGGTTCCGGGAATTGCGCCGTGGAACGCTGCGGGCCAACTTTGAGCTATCCAAGGGAAACCCGCCCTTGGACATCTCAAAGCTTGACCTTTTCGTAAGCACGGCCCATGCCGTGCAAACGAAAATTTCGCGGCTGACGGCGAATTCAATAATAAATTTTTTGGTGGGACACGGTACTTATTTTTATCTCAATATGTTGTTTTGGTTGGGGTTGTTGTACTTTGCTTTTTCTCGTTCCTAGGATTTTTGTTTCGGTTTCTATCTTTTTTGATTTTTTTTGGTCTTTGATATTTTTTAGTTCAGAAGATTAAGTTCAAAAGATTAAGTTCAAAAGATTTAGTTCAAAAAATTAAGTTCAAAAGATTTAGTTCCTTTCTGTGGAATTATCTCTAATTGCTTTCGCAATTTTCGGAATTAAAATACAAGCGCTTTGTTTTTTTGGATTTGCATTTTGATTTTTTTGTTTTAAAATTAGAATTTACTTGATTTATTACTCGTTTATTTTTTTAAAATTATTTTTACGTTAGGATGTTTTTTTATGATTAAGGGTTTAGGTATTGATATTGCTGAGATTTCTCGGGTTCGTAAGATTTATGGGAAACACCAGAGTTTTTTGGCTAAGATTTTGAATGCTGATGAGATCGAGGTTTTTGAGCATCTTAATACTGAGAAGCAGAAGATGACTTATTTGACTGGACGCTTTTCTGCTAAGGAGGCTTTTACTAAGGCTATGGGTACTGGGCTTGGTAAGATCGGATTTCATGATCTTTCGGTTTTGAATTATGAGTCTGGACAGCCTTTTATTAAGACTGACATTTTTAGTGGAAATATTTTTATCTCGATTTCGGATACTGATGAATTAGTGATTACTCAAGTCATCTTGGAGGATGAATAAATTATGATACCATCACTACATAGACCGGCTACGGTTGAAATCAATATGGATAATTTGAAGTTTAATTTGGAAAGTGAGCTGAAGCAAGTTCCTGCTGGGACTGATGTTTTTGCTGTGGTTAAGGCTAATGCTTATGGCCATGGTTTGGTTAAGGTGGCTAAGGCTGAGATCCAGTACGGTGCTGCCGGACTCTGCGTGGCTACGCTTGATGAGGCTATTGAGATCCGTGATTCTGGTGTTATTGCTCCCATTTTAGTTTTGGGGATCACACCTGCTCGTTACGCTGAGATCGCTAATAAGGCTGATATTTCTTTGACGGTTGGGTCTCTTGACTGGTTGAAGGAAGCTGCTAATGAAGATGTTTATCAACTTAAGATCCACTTAGCTGTTGATAGTGGGATGGGGCGGATCGGTTTTCGTCACCATGACGACTTAGTTGAGGCTTGTCAGTACGTTAAGGATAATTCGAAGTTGTTTATTCCTGAAGGCTTGTTTACGCATTTTGCTACTGCTGACAGTCCGGATGATACTTATTTTGACAAGCAAGTTGCTAAGTTTAAAGAAATGAAAGCTGATCTGCCAATTGATTTTCGTTGGATCCACTGTGCTAACTCGGCTACTGCTTTGTGGCATCAAGATCTTGCCATCAATATGGTCAGATACGGAATTGCCTTGTATGGATTGAATCCATCCCAGACTGATATTGAAAAGATGCCGGTGGAATTAAAGCCAGTGTTGAGCTTACATTCAGAACTAGTTTTTGTTAAAAAAGTTAGTGCTGGTGAAAGTATCGGATACGGTGCTACTTATACGACTGATGAGCCAGAATGGATCGGTACTGTTCCATTAGGATATGCCGATGGCTGGCTGAGAAGAATGTCCGGATTCGATGTTTTGATCCAAGGACAACGGTGTCCGATCGTTGGTCGGGTCTGCATGGATCAATTCATGGTCAAATTGCCACATGACATGCCTTCAGGGACAAAAGTAACCTTGATAGGTAAAAGTGGTAATGAACAAATTACAGCGACTGACGTGGCAGAATATGCCGATACGATCAATTATGAAATTTTGTGTTGCTTAGCCGAACGTTTACCACGGGTATACGTTTCAGGCCGAAACTAGCTCAAAAGGGCAGTATTTTGGAAGTTAGTTACTGGTAACGCTTACACAAAATACCTCACAAACTAAATTAAAAAGCTGAGAAGAATGAAATAAAATTCATTTTCTCAGCTTTTTTTATTTCAATTATGATAAATAAGCCAAAAAATCGGTAAAGAAATTGTGAAAAAATTATCATGGTTAGATATCACAAATTGGTTAATTCACATAATTCATGATGTATATATACCAATTGTTCTTTTCAGAAATAATTATTATTTTTATTAAAATGTATTTGAAAATGAGGGCAATAAAAAAGACCAGATCCTAGAAAAAGGATGGTCTTTTTTATTTGAAAAAAATATAAGTTTTTAGTCTAACTCGAAAGATCTTGAGTTAGTTTATATGCGTGGCGGGAATGTGTGGGAATCGAACCCACCTAAGAAGCTATTAACCCCTCATACTAGTTTTGAAGACTAGAAGGAACACCAGAACCTATCCACTCCCAATTAGATATGTTAGCAATTACATATGAACATGTCAATGAGGAAAAATACTAAATATGATTAACCAAATATTAGATAATAAAATTTTTTCAATCTATTTTTGTTTTCAGAAATTGGGGGAATGTTGTACGAACAACTATGGAAATGTTAACAAAATTCTAATCAGATTAAATGTGAAATTTTTGCTTAAACAAGTTATTCATTTGTGATACTATGAACGTGCGAATGAAAACGGTTGTAGTTCGCGATTCTAGTCAAAGGAGGTGAAAAAATAATGGAAAAAGTCACTATTTTACTAAAACAACATGTTGGCGGACCAGACAAGCCAATTGTCGAAGTTGGTCAACGTGTTAAAAGAGGTGAATTGATTGCGGAACCTGATGGTTTAGGCGCAAATATTCATGCGAGTCTTACTGGTACAGTCACTGACATTACTGATAAAGCAATTATTATTGATGCCGATGAAGAACAAAGTAAGGAAGACTACGTTCACATTCCCGATTCTGACGATTACTTAACTGACATCAAGAATGCCGGTATCGTTGGAGCTGGTGGAGCTGGATTTCCTACTGATGTCAAATTGTCTAATAAGATCCCTGGCGGCTACTTGATTGCTAACGCTGCAGAGTGTGAACCACTACTTTGCCACAATACTCAAGTTGAGGAACGTTATGCTGACCAAATAGTTCGTGGTATGAAATATATGCTCGAGATCACAGATGCCAAAGTTGGTTACATTGCTGTTAAGAAGATTCATCATGCAGCAGTACTCGCACTAGGTAAAGCATGTAAGAATGAACCTAAGATCAAAGTTAAGTTCTTGACTAACATGTATCCTGCAGGTGATGAGCGTGTTATCGTTCGTCAACTACTAGGAATTGTCTTAAAACCTGGTGAGTTACCAATTAAGGCTAACGCAATTATTGATAATACCGAAACTATCAAACGCATTGCAGAAGCAATCGAAGATAGAAAGCCTTTCATTGACAAGGATATTACGTTAGATGGACGTATTAAAGAACGTTCAACCGTATTTGAAAATGTCCCAGTTGGATTACCAGCTAAGAAGTTCATTGATGCAGCAGGTGGTTATATAGTCCCGTATGGCGACATCACAGTTGGTGGACCATTTACTGGACACACCGGAAGCGAAACAACGCCAGTTACGAAGACTACTGGAGCATTCTTAGTCGGAATGCCATATCCTCAAGTTCATAAAAAGATCGGCTTGCTTGAATGCGAATGTGGTGGACAAGAGCCACGCCTTCGTGAGATTGCAAAGAAGATGGGCAGCGAAGTTGTCGAATTTCAACGTTGCAAGCGCATGGTTTTAGTAAATGGAAGATACCGGTGTAGTCTACCAGGGATTTGTCCTGGACAGGCTGATGCAATTCTTGCTATGAAGAAAAAAGGTGCTGAAGCAGTCTTGACTGGAACTTGTCAAGATTGAACAAACACCGTTACAGGTGTAGCTCCTCGTGTAGGAGTTTCAGTATATCATTCAACAGATCATGTACTTAGAGCAGCAGGTCACAGACTATATCGTAAACTTCCAGCAGATTTTCAATCATTATAGGATTTAGTAATCATTATAAGGTTAAAGATTAAGGGAGGAAGACGATATGTCTATTTCAAAAGAAACAGCAATGGATCATATTGATGATCCAGCTGTCCTATGCTGTAGAGCAGAAGGCGGCATCACACTTGAAGCATCAAACCTAGAAAATCCAGATCTATTCCCAGATTATGAAGATTCAGGTTTGTTGGAATTGCCAGACGATGTTCTTAAAATTGGTCAAGTATTAGGAGCAACTTTAAAGAACACTACTGATGCATTGTTACCAATCACACCAGACATGGTCGACAATATTCAAGACATGTCAGACGACTCATCAGATGATGACGCAGCTGACAATGATGATGCTTCTGATGAAGCACAACCAGCAACAAGTACAGATGATCAAGTAGCAACACAACCAGTATCGACAGTTGCACCAGTTACATCAACTGGCGCAGTATCAAACGGAGTTATTAAGATCGACATTGCTAAAGGTGAAGGAATCCATCTCGAAGTTCCAACATCTTCAGTAGCTCAAAGTACACAACCAGCAGCAGTTCAAGCAACTGAAAATGCTTCAGCAGCTTCAGACAATGCTACAACTGCTACTAGTGACGGATCAGCTTCAGAAGACAACTCAGAAGTTGAAACAAAAGTGATCCGTGAACTTGAAAGAGATCATTTCAAGATCGACACCGTTAAATTTGGTGATGAAACATCAATCGACGGTACAACTTTGACGATCAGAACTCCAGAGAACCTTTGCAAAGAGGCTGTTGAAACAGAAAAAATCGTTAAAGACATGACTTTGGAAATTATTACACCCGATGACTATGACAAATATAGTGAAACAATCATGGATGTACAACCAATTGCTACAAAGGCAGAAGGAGAAATCGGTTCTGGCGTAACACGTGTACTTGACGGAGCCGTATTTATGCTCACTGGTACAGATGAAAACGGAATCCAAATTGGTGAATTCGGTTCATCTGAAGGTGAATTAAACAAGAACATCATGTGGAACCGTCCAGGTTCACCTGACAAAGGCGATATTTTGATCAAAGCTCAAGTAACGATCGAAGCTGGACGTAACATGGAACGTGTCGGACCTTTGGCTTCTCACAAAGCCGCTGATATTATTACACAAGAAATCAGAGAAGCTTTGAAGAAGGCTGATGACAGTCTTATCGTTAACAAGGAAACATTAGTTCAAAAGCGTCATCCAAATCAAAAACGAGTAGTAATCGTTAAGGAAATCATGGGACAAGGTGCTATGCATGATAACTTGATCATGCCTATCGAACCAGTTGGTACATTAGGTGCTAAACCTAACGTTGACCTTGGTAACTTGCCTGTCATGCTTTCACCTCTTGAAGTATTAGATGGTGGTATTCATGCTTTGACATGTATCGGACCTGCTTCAAAGGAAACTTCAAGACATTACTGGCGTGAACCTATGGTTACAGCAGCCATGAATGATGAAGATATTGATTTGGTTGGTGTTCTCTTCGTAGGATCACCACAAGCTAACACTGAGAAATTCTATGTATCTAAGAGATTAGGTATGACAGTCGAAGCAATGGACGTTGACGGCGCAATTGTTACAACTGAAGGATTTGGTAACAACCATATCGACTTTGCTTCACACATTGAAGAAATCGGTAAGAGAGATGTGCCAGTTGTTGGTATGTCATACTGTGCTGTCCAAGGTCAACTTGTTGTTGGTAACAAGTACATGGACGCAATGGTTGATAACAACAAGTCAGCTCAAGGTATCGAAAATGAAATCTTTGAAAATAACACATTATGTCCAGAAGACGCAATCAGAGCTCTAGCTATGCTTGAAACTAAGATGGCTGGTGGCAAGATTGAAAAACCTGAACGTAAGTGGAATCCAAACGTCAAAGAAAATAACATCAAAGTTATTGAAAAACATGACGATATTAAGATCGACTTAGAGCCAAATGAACAATCATTACCTAAGAGTAAAAAGAGACTAGAAATTTACGAAAAAGAATAATTGAATGAAGGGTTTTAGGAATGGACAATTACGATAAATTGAATTATGCATCTACCGAAACACTTTTCGAAGGTGTCATTTCGGAAGTGACTGATGCAGGTGTCACAATTGAGTTGAAGGGAAGACTGGGAACATTAGTAATTCCTAAGAGAATGCTGATCAGTGAACACAATCCACAAGTTGGACATGAAGTTGGCTTTCTCATGTCATACCCAGAAGTACTTTCCGAGACCCCAAATGAAAAATATGTGAAAGCTTTTGATGATTACAAACAACATCGCGATGAGATCAAACAGCGCACAGAGGAGAGGAAGGAAAACAATGAGCCTTAAAAAATACGACGGCCTTCAATCAGAAATTTACGTCCCGATTACACCAAAGCCAGTATGGACTCCCGTAACTAAAGAACTTAAAGATATGAATATCGGTATTGCTACTGCAGCTGGTGTTCACTTAAAGAGTGATAAAAGATTTAATCTAGCCGGAGATACATCTTACAGAGAGATCCCTTGGGATACTCCTGCTGAAGATTTAATGGTATCTCACGGTGGATACGATAACAGTGATGTTAACAAAGACATCAACTGTATGTTCCCAATTGACAGATTACGTGAATTGGCAGACGAAGGATTCATCAGAGGACTAGCACCTATCGAATATGGATTCATGGGTGGTGGTGGAGACGTTAACGCCTTCACTGAAGAAACTGGTCCAGAAATTGCTCAAAAACTCAAAGCAGAAGATGTCGATGGCGTCATCTTAACTGCTGGTTGAGGAACTTGTCATAGATCTGCCGTGATCGTGCAGAGAGCAATTGAATCCGCAGGGATTCCTACAATTTTAATAGCAGCTTTACCTCCTGTAGTTCGTCAAAACGGTTCACCTAGAGCTGTAGCACCTCGTGTTCCAATGGGAGCTAATGCCGGAGAACCAAATAACGTCGAAATGCAAACAGGAATAGTTAAAGATACTTTGAAACAGTTAGTGGAAATTCCATCAGCTGGTAAGATCGTACCTTTACCATATGAATACATTGCTAAAGTTTAATCTTTAGATTGTGAAGGAGGGCAAGTTAATGCCCTCCTTTATTATTTATATGAAGTGAGGCAAAGGTCGAATGAAAAAAGACACTTTAACTATTCAAGCTTATTCAATTCAAAAAGTATCATTCAGCGACGACTATCATTTAAGTTCGGGTCATCTGGAGATCCCGGATCATCCACAATTTGAACTTGATGACCGCTTCAAAAGTGTCGACATCAAATTAGTCGACCCAAGAGATTGTCACTTTCAGATCAATACCATCATGGACGTGATGCCTATTTCAACCAAAGTCCTCGGGAAAATGGGTTATGGTTTATCAAATACGCTCACCGGCGTCAATGTCATATTGACCGGAGCCGACGAAACTGGTGTCCAACTACACGAGTTTGGCTCCTCAGATGGTTATTTAGATGAAAAGATCAAGTTTGGCAAGGATGGAACGCCAGATCTTGATGACACGATAATTTTGATTGACGCTGTTCTAAAAAAAGATTTTGAATTCAATCGAGAAACTTGCGAAATGATTTTTAAGATGGCTGATGACTACTTACAACCAATTCGTGCTGAATTGAAGATGTTGAGTGGTAGTCAAGCTACTGAAAGTTTTGATTACGTAGATGAAAAACATCCTGGTAAACCCAAAGTCGCTTTAGTTAAAGAAGTCGCTGGACAAGGAGCAATGTATGACAATATTTTGTTCCCACAAGAGCCAGCCGGCATAACTAAAGGAATTTCGATCATCGACATGGATAATATGCCAGTCTTATTAACGGCTAATGAATATCGCGATGGCGTTATTCACGCCTTAGTTTAGGAGGTAATCAAAATGGGAATAGGTCCTTCAACAAAAGAAACTACCTTACACCATTTCAGAGACCCATTAGTACGGACAGTCGCTCCTGATCCTGACATTGATTTTCAAGGGATCATCGTAGTGGGGACTCCTCAAGACAATTATTTGAAAAATCTCGTAGGGGTTCGAGTTTCTAAAATGCTTGAGTCAATGAGAACGAATGGTGCCATAGTTTCAGCTGATGGCTGGGGCAACTCCGATGTCGATTTCATGAACACGATGAGTGAGATCGATGATAAGGGCATCTCAGTAGTTGGTATGAAATTTATCGGTAAACAAGCAGGCTTCGTCGTCGAAAACGAGTTGACCAAATTCGTTGTCGACATCAATAAGTCTGCAGAAGGAATCGAAACAACAGTAGTAGGTGAAAATAACTTGAGTCAATTAGATGCTCAAAAAGCATTGGGGTTATTGAAACTTAAAATGCGACATGATGGACAAGTTTCACAATAGGGGGAAAAAGTCATGCAATTTAATAAAATGATGACAGCCATCGACTCACATACAGCCGGTGAAGCTGCCAGAATCATCACTAGCGGAGTCCCGTGTCTTAAAGGGAACACTATCGCAGAAAAGAAACAATATTTGATCGATCATTACGACGACATTAGAACAGCCGTGATGTTAGAACCAAGAGGTCACAACGAAATGTTTGGTGCCTTCTTAGTCGAACCAATGAATCCAGAAGCTGATTTTGGGATCATCTTCATGGATACTGGTGGTTACTTAAACATGTGTGGCCACAACACGATTGCTGCCGTTACTTCGATCGTGGAAACAGGAATGGTCGATGTAGCCCCAGATGCAACCGAAAAGAAAGTTGTCTTGGACACACCAGCTGGATTGATCCATGCGGTCGCACACTTGAGTGGTGACCACAAAGTTTCCAGCGTATCGTTCCAAAATGTACCATCATTTTTATACAAAAAAGACGTCGAAGTTGATGTACCAGATATCGGTAAGATCAAACTAGACATCTCGTTTGGTGGTAGCTTCTTCGCAATCCTACCAGTTGCCGAAGTTAATGAAAAAATCGAACCACAAAATTCACAACAATTAGCTAAAGTAGGGATGAAGATCCTTCATGCAGTTAATGATCAAGTTAAAGTTCAACACCCAGTTCTCGATCACATTAAGACAGTCGACTTAGTTGAAATGTACGGTGATCCAAAAGACGCCGAATCAACTAAGCAAAACGTTGTTGTCTTCGGTGATGGTCAAGTTGACCGTTCGCCATGTGGTACCGGAACTAGTGCTAAACTTGCCACCTTACATGCCAAAGGTGAACTAGGCATCGATGAAGAATTCGTTTATGAAAGTATTTTAAAGACGAAGTTTTATGGACGTATCGTCAAAGAAACTAAAGCTGGCGACTTACCAGCCATAATTCCAGAAATTACTGGTTCAGCCTGGATCACAGGTTTCAACCAATTTGTCTTTGACCCAACAGACCCACTATCAAACGGATTCGAATTGAAGTAAGGAGGGAATCAACATGATTTTACGTATTATTCAAATCATCCTAGCAATTTTGCTAGTTTACATCGCTATTTTATTTGGAAGGGACTTGCTCAAACACCGTGGACAAAGCGATGGTAGCATCCCTAAAGCCGGAGTGATCGGCTTTATTACTAACTTTCTTGATGCCTTAGGTATCGGAAGTTATGCTCCAACAACTATGTTATTGAAATTAACTAAGTATCTAAAATCAGATAAATTGATTCCCGGTACATTAACTGTTTCCTGTGCTATCCCAGTTATTGCGGAAGCATTCTTGTTCACTAATACGATCAAGGTTGAAGGAACAACCTTACTTTCAATGGTCGCAGCTGCAGCCGTTGGATCATTCTTAGGTTCAAAATTCATGAGTAAATTCAACGAAAAAATCGTTCGGATCATCATGGGAGTTGCCTTAGTAATTACAGCCATCTTAATGCTTCTATCACAATTGGGAGTATTAAGTGCTTTAGGTAACGGAAATACCGCTATCGGACTTCACGGAACAAGCTTAGTCATTGCCATTGTAGGTAACTTCTTACTAGGTGCCTTGATGACAGCTGGTGTTGGTCTTTACGCACCATGTATGGCTTTAGTTTACATGCTCGGAATGAGTCCAGCAGTTGCCTTCCCAATCATGATGACTTCATGTGCTGTTTTAATGCCAGTTGCAGCTTATGAATTCGTTAAATCTGGTAGTTACAACCGTAACGCCAGTTTAGGTATTACTATCGGAGGTGTCATCGGTGTTGTTGTTGCCGTGCTATTCGTTAAGAGTCTTGACCTTAACGTCTTGACATGGTTGATCATCGTCGTTGTTACTTTCACAGGTTTCCAAATGCTTTATCAAGGACTCAAACAAAAGAACGAAACAGTTCAACAAGCTGAAAAGAACGGTGAGACTAGTTCTGAAACTAAGTAAGTTGAATAATTTTACAGAAATAGAGGGATGAGTTATGGATTCAACTGAAAAATTAATTGTATGTGGTGGATGTAACGCAAAATTAGGCCCGGGGAAGCTTGATACAATTTTAAAGACAATTCATCAAGATAAAAAAGCCGACGTAATGGTCGACTACGAAACAACTGATGACGCTGCAATCATCAAGTTGAATGATGACACTGCAATTATTCAGACAATCGACTTTTTCCCATCCATGGTCACGGATCCATATTTGTTTGGACAGATCGCAGCTACGAATGCTTTGAGCGATATTTGGGCAATGGGGGGCTCAGTCGTTTCAGCATTGAATATCGTTTGTTTCCCACAGGAAATGAACCAAGATATTTTGAAAAACATCTTGCAAGGTGGCTTGGAGAAAGTTACTGAATCAGGCGGCTTTTTAGCTGGTGGTCATTCGATCCAAGATCAAAGACCTAAGTATGGTCTTTCAGTTAACGGGATCGTTGATCCTAAGAAAATCTGGAGAAACGATACTTGCAACCTTGGCGATGACTTGATCTTAACGAAGCCACTCGGTGTTGGTATTATCACTTCGGCTTACAGTGTTGACCAAACGAGTGAGGATGCTTTTGATGGCGCCATCAAGAGCATGACTACTTTGAACAAGTATGCTTCTGAGATCATTCGTGACTATCCAGTTTCCGCATGTACCGACATTACTGGATTTGGCTTACTCGGTCACTTGAACGAATTTTTGGCTGATAAGTATTCTGCAGTCATTGATTCAACATCATTGCCAATCTTGCCACAAGCTTATGAATGTGCTGGTGAATTGCTCGTCACGGGTGGCGGACAACGTAACCGGAAATTCTTAGACGGTAAGATCGACTTCACATTTGATGATTTGGCACTTGAAGAAGTCTTATTCGATCCACAAACTTCAGGTGGTCTCTTATTTAGTATTGATCCTAAGTACACTAAGGAAGTGCTTACAAAATTAAATAAATTAGACCTAAAGAGTGCTAAAATTGGTAGTGTAGTAGAAAAAGAGGATAAAGAAATCAAAGTTATCTAGGGGGATTTAACATGAAAACTATTGATGCATTAGATAAAGTTTGTCCGGCACCGATCATTATGTCGAAAAAAGCTTTAAAAGACGTTGACGAAATCGAGATCCTAGTCAATGATGACATGGCACCAGAAAACTTGAGAAAGTTAGCTGCTCAACAAAATTACGAGTACGGCGTAGAAGAAAACGGCGAAAACGAGTGGAAAGTTCGCCTCAAGAAAACTGCTAAATCTGGACAACCAGAAGCTGCTAAAACCGGATTCAACGAACAAGGAGATTCATATATCGTAGTTATTAATACTGATGTTATGGGTCACGGGGATGAGACACTTGGTCGTAACTTATTGCACAGCTTCGTTTACTCACTAACAGAACAAGATGTTCTTCCAGACAAGATCATTTGTTATAACGGTGGAGTTAAATTAGTTGTCGAAGGTTCAGACTTCTTGACTGACTTGAAGCCATTAGCTGAAGCAGGAGTTGACATCTATGCTTGTGGTGCTTGTCTAGACTTCTTTGGTCTTAAAGACAAAGTTGCTGTTGGTAGTATTTCCAATATGTACGAAATTGTGGACATGATGCGTAAACAAAATCGGATTGTAAGACCAGACTAAGGTGGCGTTTGAAATGGGACATACTTTTGGATTAATGACATTTAACACGACGCATGAGGCGATAACTGTCAAGGATCTGTTGAAAGAACATCCTGAGTTCACGCCCAGTATCATTTCGACACCTGGTAGCATTTCTGCCGGATGTGGGATGAGTGTTAGATTCGATTACACTAAAAAACAAAACATTTTAAAGTTGCTTTCCGATAAGGGATTCACTTACAAAAAGATTTACATCGGCAATCGAGTAGGTGTTAAGAGCACATACGAGGTTGACCAATAGGAGGATATCATGGAAACAATAGGTCAAGATCAAATTATTATTGCGACGGCCGGACATGTTGATCATGGTAAAACAACTTTAATCAAAGCTTTGACGGGTATCGACACAGATACTCTCAAGGCGGAAAAAAAGCGTGGCTTAACAATCAACTTAGGCTTCGCTTTTTTCGATTTACCAAACCATGAACAAGTCGGGATCGTTGATGTTCCCGGACATGAACGCTTTTTAAAGAACATGATTGCTGGTTTGAGTGGGATTGATTTAGTTTTACTAGTCGTTGACGCTGCCGAAGGCATTATGCCGCAAACTAAGGAGCACGTGGAGATCATGTCGTTGCTCGGGATCGATAATTACATCGTTGTTCTCAGCAAGATCGACACGGTCGATGATGAAATGCGCCAACTGGTGACAGAAGATGTTAAGAGTTTCTTGGATGACCACGATATCGAAGCACCGATCGTGCCAGTCGATGCCGTCAGTGGTACGAACATGGACAACTTGATCAAAATCATGGATGAAAAAGTCGAATCGATCAAGAAACCGAAGGATAACGGTATTCCACGGATCAACGTTGACCGAGCTTTTTCAATCAAGGGATTCGGAACTATCATCACCGGGACTTTGCTGGAAGGTCAGTTGACTAAAGACATGACCTTGGAAGCTTTCCCAAGTGGTAAGACGACCAAAGTTAGAAACATTCAAGTTCACGATGAAGACGTTGACAAGGCAATGCCTGGAACGCGGACAGCTATCAACTTGACTAATATCAAAACCGACGATATTAGTCGTGGGGATGTTTTGACGTTACCAGGAAACATTGAACCAACCCACATGTTAGATGTGGACTTCAAACTATTACCAGACAAGAGTTACCACTTAGTTCAATTGTGGAGTCGTGTGCGGGTTTACCTAGGTGCCGAAGAGATCATTGCTCGGGTCGTGCCTTTAGGTGAAGAACACGTTTCCGCTGACAAGGAAAACTACTTACAACTACGACTAGAACGCCCAGTTGCCGTCAAGAAGGGTGACCGTTTCATTTTAAGATCTTATTCACCAATGGTTTTGATCGGTGGTGGAACAGTCCTTGATCCTAATCCAAAGAAACACCGTCGTTACAATGACGATGTCTTGGAACAGTTGTCAGTTAAGGCTTCTGGTAATCAAGAGCAAATCGCGCTCGACTTTTTGATGAATCAATCAGAACTAGGTGCCACTGTCGATGGGATCGCCGACTACTTGAACATCTCAGTCGAGGATGCTAAAGAGATCGTTTCCTTGTTGAAGGAACAAGATCAAGTTACTAGTTTTAGTAAGTTAGTCATCAACAATGATCGCTTGGCTAGCTTCAAAGAAGACGTGGTCTCAGAACTCGACAGTTACCACAAGAAACATCGTCTCGAAAAAGGAATGAACAAAGAAGAGTTACTAGTTCGTTTCAAAGACGTGATCGACGGCAAGACGATGGAGCGGATCCTCGAAACGATGGTTTCTCAAAAACTCATCAAGATCAAAGGTTACATCGTTTCCGACGCCAACTTCGAGGTGAAACTCAACAAGTATCAACAACAAGCTTATGATGAAATTATTGCTGCTCTAAAAGAAACACCTTTGACACCGCCAAATGACGAAGATATCGTTGGGGACGATAAAAACAAGCAAGAAGTGTTTAAGTCATTGATCGGTAATCAAGTAATTAGACTAGGGGAAAGAAATGTCATGCTCAAGTCTGCTTTTGATGACGTGACTCAAGAAGTCATCGCTTATTTGAAAGAAAATGAGACGATGACCTTAGCACAATTCCGTGATCTCACCGGAGCAAGTCGGAAATATGGGATGATGATCTTGGAATACATGGATAAGCAAGGAGTAACACGCCGTCAAGAAAATACCCGAGTTTTGACGAAGAGGGAAAGCAAATGATCTATTTCGATAATTCAGCAACGACCGCAATCAAACCAAAAGCCGTTTCAAAAGCTGTCTATGAAGTATTGAACAGTGGAACATACGGTAATCCAGGACGTGACTCATCGGATTTTTCCGTCCACAGTAGTGATGTCGTCAACCATGCTCGTGAGCAGTTAAAAGAGCTTTTTAACGTGCCTTCGACTGAGCTGATAAGTTTCACTTACAACGTGACGGAAAGCTTGAATACCGTCTTAAAAGGGCTTTTACAAAAGGGCGACCACGCAATTGCTACAAACTATGAGCATAATTCAGTCATCCGTCCACTGGAACAATTGAAGGCTAATCGTGGCGTTGAAGTTAGCTACTTGCCATTCGATAAAAATACTGGTCGCTTGGAAACTGAAAAGCTAGCCGAATTAGTTCAGCCGAACACGAAGTTGCTCGTTTGTACCCACGCTTCTAACGTTACTGGTTACGTGTTGCCGATTGATGAAATCGCTGATTTCTGTCATGAACACAATCTACTTTTCATCGTCGATGCTGCTCAAACAGCTGGTTATGAAGACATCGATATCCAAAAAACAGGTATCGATATTCTTTGTTTCACCGGCCATAAGTCACTCTATGGTCCACAAGGTATCGGTGGTATTTGCTTGCGGAAACCTTTGGAGATCGAACCACTCAAGAGCGGTGGGACCGGAATCCAATCGTTTAACCCAGCTATGCCAGATGAGTTACCAACTCATTTAGAAGCTGGAACGATCAATGTTCCTGGGATCGCCGGCCTATCTGCTGGGGTCAGTTACGTTCTAGATCATGGTACCGAAAATATTCGTGCTGGTGTCAAACATCTAACTGATATGATCCAAGACAAGCTCGCAGAATTCCCTAATATCAAAGTTTACACACCAAGGGATGTTGCCACGACTGGGGTAGTTTCCTTCAACTTGGAAGACGTCAATGCTGCCGATGTTGGGCAATGGCTTTGGGACGAGTATCAAATTGCTTCAAGATCAGGTGCCCACTGTGCACCGAAGGTCCACGAAACTTATGGTACCGTCGAACAAGGGATCGTTCGCTTGTCCTTATCAAGTTTCAACACTGAAGCAGAAGTTAACGTATTGCTGAAAGCAATCGATCAAATGATGACAGAAAGTGAGGCTTAATCCATGGATCAAAAAACTTTATTCCGAAAACTTCCATCGATGAATGATTTATTGAATTCTGAATCAGCTAAAAAATGGGAGCAAGAAGTCGACACTTCTGTCGTCAAAGAGATGATCACCAAAGTTTTGGACGAGACTCGTTCAGGTATCTTGGCAGGAAAAATCACAGAACTACGTGAAAACTTTTTTGATGGTAAGATGGAAAAATTGCTCGATGATCGTCGTGTCAGCGCTTTGCAATCTGTTGTTAACGCCACTGGGGTAGTGTTGCACACTAATCTCGGTCGTGCCAAGCTGGCAACTGAAGCAGAAGCTGCCATTGCTGACGTGGCCAGTCACGCCACCAATTTGGAATACGACATTACTATCGGACAACGGGGCGACCGTTACAAGTACGTCGGTAAATTAGTTTCTGAATTAACTGGTGCGGACGATGCTATCGTTGTTAACAATAATGCCGCAGCCGTCATGCTCGTCTTGAGTACCTTGTTCAATCAAAAGGAAGTTATCATCTCCCGTGGCCAACTAGTTGAGATCGGTGGCTCCTTCAGAGTTCCGGATATTATTACTAGTACCGGCGGTATCTTGAAAGAAGTGGGAACGACTAATAAAACCCATGTCAAAGACTATGAAAATGCCATCAACGAAGAAACCGGTGGGATCCTGCGAGTTCACACGAGTAACTACAAGCTAATTGGTTTCTCGGAAACACCAACAGCTCGAGAACTTTCCGTGGTTTGCAAAGAACACGACTTGCCGTTAGTTAATGACTTGGGAAGTGGCTTGATGATCAATCTTGATCAATATGGCCTCGGTCATGAACCAACTATTTCCGAAGAGCTGGAATACTGTGACTTAGTAATGTTTTCCGGTGACAAGTTGCTAGGTGGACCACAAGCCGGGATCATTGCTGGTAAGCAAAAGTACATCGATCAGATCAAGCACAATCAGTTATTAAGAGCTTTACGTGTCGATAAGATGACCTTATCAGCCTTGATCGCCACATTGAAGCTTTATCGCGATCCTGAAACTGCCATCGAAAAGGTGCCGGTTTTACGGGAATTAACGATGAAAGCTGACCGAGTCTTGGAGAAAGCTAAGAAGTTGCAAAAGATGATCGAGAATCAAACTGATTACGACGCTACTATCGAAGAAGGTACGTCGATGGTCGGTGGCGGCTCGTTCCCTGATGTTCAGCTACCAACTTACTTGATCGACTTGCATGCGCAAAGTTCCGAAACAAAACTCAACCGTCGACTCGAATACGCCAAGTATCCGATCATTACTAGAATCAGCCACGGCAAAGTTTATTTAGACTTACGCTCGATCGACGAAGGTGACTTCGAAAAGATCATCGCCAGTCTCAATGATGTTTCAGCAAAATATGAATAATATTTCACAAAATCTGGAAAATAGCTTCCAGGTTTTTTTATTTGGTGATGAAAATATAGTTAGAAAAACGCTAATAAAAAACCGGATATACTTGATATGAATATATTTATATTGATTTTTTATTTTAACAAAACTTGATTTGTCGCATGATAAGTGGATAATTTCCAGTTTTCACAAATTGATGGAAGTCAATTTTTTTGATGTAGGGAATACCCTAAAATGATTGAAATATCTTCTGAAAGCGGTTTAAAAAGTATCTCTATCTGCTATAATGAATTGGTGAAATAATTTACAAACAGGGGGATTTTTTATGAATCGTTTGAGGAAATCGTGGGACCCGTTGATCGTCGTCCCTATATTAGGCGTGCTCTCTGCTTACTTCTTTGGGTTTACTAGTAAGCAATGGGCTGTTACCGGAGAGTTTACTAGATGGGGCGGACATCTAATGAACTTTGTTGGGGTCGACACTTCGAAGTTTTCCTATTTCAAATTAATTAAGTTCCAAGGAACACCACTTGATCGTATAGACGGGGTTATGATCATTGGTATGTTCATCGGAATGTTCGTTTCCGCATTGATTTCAAACAATGTAAAATTCAGAATGCCACAATCAAAAACGCGTGTCTTTCAAGCCTTGGGCGGTGGAATTTTAGCAGGATTCGGTGCTAGATTAGCTATGGGATGCAACCTAGCAGCTTTCTTTACTGGAATCCCACAGTTCTCACTCCACGCATGGATATTCTCAATTTTTACAGTTTTAGGTACTTACGCTGGTACTAAAATTATTCAAAGACCAATGTTTCAATCAAAGATCAAGATGAAGAAAGTCCACAAGACTACGCTTTACAGTATTCATGACAAAGATCATACGACTAGAAACAATTGGTTGTTAGTCTTAATGGCAGTTTTGATCTTGTTCTTGTTCGTTATCGAATACAACAAGCAATCACTCTTCCCATTAGTATTAGTATTTGGCCTACTATTCGGCTTTTTGCTTGAAAAAGGTCAAGTTTGTTTTACTTCAGGTTTCCGTGACCTTTGGACAGCCGGACGTTCAAATATGACAGTTGCCATTCTTTTAGGTATGGTCATCAGTACTGTCGGAACTTTCGTCTTCATCCAAAACGGAATCCCAGCAACTATTCACTGGGCAGGACTCAACACCGTTATCGGTGGTTTCATTTTCGGTGTCGGTATCGTTATTGCCGGTGGTTGCGAAACTGGTTGGATGTATCGTGCTATGGAAGGTCAAGTTCACTACATGTTAGTGGGTGTTGGAAATGTTCTAGGTTCGATCCTCTTAGTACTAGTTTGGGATCAAATCGCACCATTCCTAGCTTACAATGCTCCAGAAGTTAATTTACTAAAAGTCTTCGGACCATACGGTGGTTTGATTGTGACTTACATCGGTTACGGGATCATGGCTTTGTTGCTCTGGATCTACGTCAGATGGTATTTCAGAAACATTAAGAAACAAGCACCTACAAATATTACACAGGAGGCATAACCATAATGGCTGAAGTTGAAAATAAAAATACAGATTACACGATCGATTATTTTTTGAATCTTGAAGGTGAGCCTTGTCCTTTCCCTGCAATGACAACGGTCAATGCATATAACAATATGAAAGATGGCGAGATCATCGAGATTATTAGTGATTGTCCACAATCAATCAACAACATTCCTGAGGATGCAAAAAACCGTAATCATGAGGTTTTATTGATCGAACAAAATGGTCCTACTTTACGGTATGTTATTCGTAAATAGGTTATTGGATTTTAGCTATCTCTTTTGTAGAGGTGGCTTTTTTTGTTTGTGGTTCACTGCCGGTTCTGTGGAGGGTTCCGGGAATCGCGCCGTGGAACGCTGCGGACCCACTTTGAGCTATCCAAGGGAAACCGCCTTGGACATCTCAAAGCTGGGTCTTTTCGTAAGCACGGTCCATGCCGTGCAAACGAAAATTTCGCGGCTAACGGCGGATTCCCTCCACCCTCCACAGAACCTAAGGTGGTTCAAAACTAATTTTTTTGTGTGGGGTACGGTACTTATATTTGTGTCCTAAGGATGTTTTGGTTTGATGCGTGGGATTTAGATGTGTTTCGTTCTTGAGATTTTGTTTCGTTCTGCCTATCTCTTTGATTTATTTTATTGGGAAGCAGCGGTTGCTATTTAAAAAATGGATTATTAGGATTTAGTATTGGTGTGAAGTTACAACGCTGAATTTCCTGCGTTGATGGGGATTTAAGGCAAATAAAAAAGACCGCTTCTGCGGTCTTTTTTTGCCCTTTTAGAGGGTGTTTTTGTCTAGGATTCTTCCTGATTTTAAGTCGTCGATTTCTGATACTACGAAGCTCTTTCTTTCTAGACGTTTGATGATTTCTTTAAGTGTATCGGTTGATGTGCCTGATGGTAGGGTAAAGAGGGTTCTTCTTACTACTTCATTTGATTTGGCGTCTAATGTGACACAGGCAGCTATTGATACGTATTTGGAGATGATCTTGGACATTTTTACTAGGTCTCCACGATCTCCGGATGAACTGACTGTTAAGACGTAACTACTGATTTCTAGGTTCCATGCGTCTGATAACATGCTTAGTAATCTTGAGTGAGTCAAGATGCCGTAGAACGAGTTTGATTCATCTAAAACTGCGATATATGGCAAGTCTTTGATGTTGAAAAATACTTTGAAAAAAGGCGAGTCAACGTTGATAGTCTTTGTCGCATTTTTCATCAATGTTGTAACTGGCAAACTCATGTCTCCACCACGTGAGATGTGACGATAGATGTGCATCTTGTAAATATTTCCCCTAAATATTTGTCCGCTTTCATCTAAAATCGGAACACATCGAAATCCTGAGTCCTCAAGGACTTTGAGGGCTTCTTCAAGAGTTACGGTTTCTTTAACAGTGGTCAATTTTTCTTTTTTTAGTACTAATGATTTAACTAACATAATCTTTCTCCCATTTGCACTCTGATGTAATTATAATACAGTAGTTTGGCTTAAAACTAAAGTGGAGTGGGATTTTTTGGGTGGTGGTTTGGACCCGGTTCTGCGGAGGGTTCCGGTAATTGCGCCGTGGAACGCTGCGGACCCACTTTGAGCTATCCAAGGTAAACCGCCTTGGACATCTCAAAGCTGGGTCTTTTCGTAAGCACGGCCCATGCCGTGCAAACGAAAATTTCGCGGCTGACGGCGAATTCCCTCCACCCTCCGCAGAACCTAAATGGATGCAAAACTTCCTTGTTGGTGGGGAATACGGTACTTAGTTTTATACAATAAAACTGTTTTGGGGGATTGTGTTACCAATGTTTTGCTCGTTCTTACGACTTTAATTGTGGGATTTATCTAGTAGATTTATTATGAGCATTGGCAAGAAATATCAACTTTGATTTTGAACTTGTTTTTTGTTTCTGCTTTTGACTTTAGTGGCCATCAAATTATCTGAGATAGACATGTGAGATATAGGGTGGTCAGTAGTGCCGATTTGTAGATAATTGCAGTGGAGCTGTCCCCCCTAAAAAAAAGAATTGTTGGTCTCTATTTAGGTGGAGGGACCCGGCAGTGAACCGCAAACCAAATTACTTCCTCAACACTTCTTTGACACTGATCTATTTTTGTTTCCAAATATCTTCTGCTGCTTTTTTCCTCTCACCTGTTATGTTGGTGTGTTTTTGTGCAAAAAAAAAGAACTCCGTTTAATGGAGTTCTTCTTAAGAGATCTTATTGACGACCTTCGATACCTGTAGCTTCAAAACCATCTTTAAGGATCTTCTTCAATGCGTCTGCAGAAGCATGCATTTGTTCTGATTCTTTGTCTGATAATGGAACTTCAAGAATTTGTTTCAAACCGTTACGGTTAACAATTGCAGGTGAACCGATGTATACATCAGAAACACCATATTCGCCATCCATGTAGTTTGATAATGGAAGTACTGTGTTTTCGTCAGAAAGCAAAGCCTTTGAAATTCTTGCAAGAGCAGTACCGATTCCGTAGAATGTAGCACCTTTCTTGTTGATGATATCGTAAGCTGCGTTAACAACTTTCTTGTAGATTTCATCTAATTTAGCATCTGTGATTTCAGGATGTTGTTTCATCCATTCGTCCATTCTTACGCCACCGATTGTAAGGTGTGACCATACAGCGAATTCTGAATCACCGTGTTCACCCATGATGTAGCCATGAACTGAACGAGGGTCAACGCCAACTTCTTCACCGACGAATTTTTGTAATCTAGCTGTATCAAGTGATGTACCTGAACCGATTACTCGTTCCTTAGGGAAGCCTGAAAGTTTCCATGTTGCGTATGTCAAGATATCAACAGGGTTAGCAGCTACCAAGAAGATACCATTGAAGCCTGATTCAACGATTGGGTCGATGATTGTCTTCAAGATGTTCAAGTTCTTGTTAACTAAGTCTAATCTTGTTTCACCTGGTTTTTGTGGAGCACCAGCAGTGATAACTACTAAGTCAGCGTCTTTGGCGTCTGAATATTCACCAGCGTGAATGTTCTTAGGAAAAGTCCAAGGAGTAGCATCTGCAAGGTCCAAAGCGTCACCTTGGATCTTATCTTTAGCGATATCACAAATAACTAGTTCTTGTGCAATACCTTGAAGTGTCATTGCGTATGCGTAAGATGAACCTACCGCACCGTCACCGACTAGAAGTACTTTTTGATGGTTCTTTTCATTTGTTGGAGTCGTCATATAAAATATCATCCCTTCAAAAAATATATTTTGTTGCCGTATTCAATTATACAAATAAACACCATTAATGTACAATGACCTTACGAAATTAGCGAAAATTTTTCTATTATATAATGATATAATTGGTTTTCGAAATGGGGAATTAGAGTGAAATGCATTATTGGACTAGGTAATCCTGGTAAAAAATACGATAAAACTAAACATAACATGGGCTTCATGACTATCGATAAATTGATGGATAGTTACAATCAAACCTCTACTAAGAAAGATTTTGAAGCAGAATATTGTAAATTTAAAGTCGGCTCAGAGACGGTTTTTTTAGTTAAGCCATTAACATTTATGAATGATTCTGGTCGTGCCGTCCGCATGATCAAAGGCTATTTCCAGATCCAAGATGACGAGATCATGGTCATTCAAGATGATCTTGATATGCCTATCGGTAAGATCAGATTAAGAGCCAAGGGTTCTGCTGGTGGTCATAACGGAATTAAGAGTATAATCTCTGCTGTAGGTACACAAGACTTCAAGCGAATCAAGATCGGTATTCAACATCCACAACGCCAAACGGTCGTTAACTGGGTCTTGACGCCTTTTTCAAAAGATGATGCTCCTGCTGCTTTCAACGGTATCGATAACGCTGCCGCAGCTGTAGAAGATTGGATCGATGGAGCTAATTTTGATCAATTAATGAATAAATACAATTAGGTACCTTATTGGAAGGGGGCCAAATGTGAACTTTTTAAAATACATTACGAACCAACTCAATCTCGGGGAATTTATAGAGAACGTTAAACCTGCGACGAAGAATATGTTGACAGGATTGACGGGCTCGACGATTTCCCTTTTTGCATTGGATACGATGAAGAAAACCGACCAGAAAGTCATGGTCGTTGAAAATACTAATTATCATGCTAATAAGCTTTACGATGATTTGAATATTTTGGACACGGAACACGTTCACTTATTCCCAGTCGAAGAAGCCATATCAACCGAGATCGCCACTAGTTCTCCTGAGGAACTGAGCCAACGTTTAGATGCGTTGAGTTTCTTAGTTAGTGATGAACCCGGTATTTTGGTGACTTCAACTTCGGGGATCGAGTACGCTTTGTCAGCTAAAGAACTGTTTGAAGCTTCCCAATACAAATTAGTAAAAAATGAAGAATACAACATGCAAAGTTTGAATTCTACCTTAGTTCAAATGGGCTACACCAAGGAAAAATTAGTCGCTAAGCCAGGAGATTTTGCTATCCGTGGTGATATTGTCGATATTTATCCATTGAACGTTGACGACCCGATCCGGATCGAATTTTTCGGTGATCAAGTTGATCAGATCAAATCTTTCGATACCGAAACGCAACGTAGTATCGACCAATTAGACGAGATCACACTTTGGCCTGCGAAAGATCGGATTATTACCCTGGAACAAGCAGATGCTGGTTTGAAAAAATTGCAAAAGAGTTATGACAAGCAATTAGAGACTGAAGATAAAGATGTCAAAAACAATCTAGAATTGACCTTTGGCGAAACAGTCGATGCCTTGTCCGAAGGAATGCGTCCCGATAACTTAGGATCAGTCGTCGATTTCTTGATCGACAAACCTAGCAGCTTATTTGATTACTTAGGTTCTGACGACATCGTTATTTTCAACGGGTACAATCGTTTGATCGAACAATCAAATGACAATGATTCGGATAATTCTGACTGGTTGACGAGTCAACTAGAATTTGGGAAAGCTTTACCAGAGCAAAAGATCCGTCAAAGTTTTGTTGAGTTGTCCAAAGCAGATCAACACGCGCAAATTTATTTGTCGACTTTCCAACAAGGTATGGGTCGGATGAAACTTGATCAACTGCAAAACGTTGCGGTCAGATCGATGCAACAATTTTTCAGCCAAATGCCTTTATTGAAGTCTGAAGTTGAAAGATGGCAAAAGCAAGAATACACCGTGATGATCTTGATCAGTAACGAGAAACGGATTCAGTCGATCAGCAACACTTTGGTCGATTTTGGGATCAACGCCTCACTGACCACGGCGGAAAAAGTCTTGCCACATCGCACTCAGATCATGAATGCCAGTTTGGGCCTTGGTTTCGAGATGCCCGAGAAAAAAGTTGCGGTCATCACCGAAAAAGAATTGTTCAACAAGCAACCTAAACGTCGTCGCCACCAAACTTTAGCTAACGCCGAACGTTTGAAGAGTTATTCTGAGCTCAAACCTGGTGATTACGTGGTTCACGTTAACCACGGTATCGGTAAGTTTATCGGTATGAAGACGATGGAAGTCGACGGTAAGCATCAAGATTACATCACGATCGAATATCGTGACGATGGTCGGCTTTTTATCCCGGTATCGCAGTTGGACATGGTTCAAAAATACGTTTCTTCAGAAGGTAAGTCACCGAAGATCAACAAGCTAGGTGGCAAGGAATGGGCTAAGACGAAGAGCAAAGTCCAATCCAGTATCGAAGACATTGCTGATGATCTGATTGACTTGTACGCTAAGCGTGAAGCTGAAAAGGGTCACGCTTTCCCTAAAGATGATGAGATGCAGCACGATTTCGACAACGCCTTTCCTTATCCGGAAACTCCTGATCAATTGAGATCGATCGAGGAAATTAAGAGTGATATGGAAAAGTCTCATCCGATGGATCGACTTTTAGTTGGTGATGTTGGTTTCGGTAAGACTGAGGTTGCCTTAAGAGCAGCTTTCAAAGCTGTTGAAGGTGGAAAACAAGTAGTCTTCTTGGCACCAACCACTTTATTGGCGCAACAACATTACGAGACCATGAAAGAACGTTTCGAAGGCTTTCCAGTCAACATCGCTGTCTTGTCACGTTTCCAATCGCGGAAACGTAGTAAGGAGATCGTTGAGGAACTACAAACTGGTGAGATCGACATCGTCGTCGGGACTCATCGACTACTGTCAAAAGATGTTAAGTTCAATGACATCGGCTTGTTGATCATCGATGAGGAACAACGTTTTGGTGTCCGTCACAAGGAAAAGCTCAAGGAATTAAAAGCTAATGTTGATGTCTTGACGTTAACGGCTACGCCAATTCCACGGACATTGAACATGTCGATGCTCGGTGTTCGTGATTTATCATTGATCGAAACGGCACCTAGTAACCGTTATCCGGTGCAAACTTACGTCATGGAACAAAATTTTGACGTGGTAGCCAGTGCCATCCGCCGAGAAATGGAGCGGGGCGGCCAAGTCTTTTACTTGCACAATCGAGTCGAAGACATGGAACAAACGGCTGATCAAATTCAAGCACTCGTTCCGGAAGCACGTATTGCGACTGCTCATGGTCGGATGAATGAGACTCAGATGGAAGGCGTTATTGCTGACTATTTGGAAGGCGACTATGACGTCTTAGTGACAACGACCATCATCGAAACCGGTGTTGATATGCCAAACACTAATACTTTGATCGTCGAAAATGCCGATCGTTATGGGTTGTCACAGTTGTATCAAATTAGAGGACGGGTCGGACGTTCCAGTCGGGTAGCTTATGCCTACTTGATGTATCGTCCTAACAAAGTCTTAACCGAAGTCGGTGAGAAACGTCTCGAGGCGATCAAGAACTTTACCGAATTAGGATCAGGTTTCAAGATTGCCATGCGTGACCTGTCGATCCGTGGTGCTGGTAACTTATTAGGTAAGCAACAGCACGGCTTTATTGACTCAGTCGGATTTGACTTGTATACACAAATGCTTAATGAAGCAGTTGCTCGCAAACGAGGACACACTCGTACTGAAAGAACTAATTCTGAGATCAATCTGGAACTTGATGCCTACATCCCAGCTGATTACATTACTGACGAACGGCAAAAAGTCGAACTCTACAAACGAATTAGACAGATCGATTCAGTTGAGAACTACCAAGAAGTTCGTTCTGAATTGATCGATCGTTTCGGTAAGTATCCGGAAGAAGTTACTAATTTGCTGGATGTCAGTTTACTCAAGGCTAACTTTGATGAGGCATTAGTCCAACGTGTCAGAATGAAAGATGGCAAGATTGCCATTACATTCTCGAAAAAAGCTACTGATTATTTAACAGGAGATTTAGTTTTCAAATTCTTAGAAAATACGACGATGAAAGCTACCGTCAAAAATAATAACGGATCTTTCGTCATCACTTTAGATTCAGCTAGTGTCGGCAAGGATGAATGGTTTGCTCAGTTACAAATTTTTGCTGAGAAGATGGCCATCAAATCCGAGCAGTTGAAGAAGAAGAAAACTAAGCAAGCAAGTGAAGTATGAAAAAAGAAATAGTTTCTAAAGCAATCAAAGGGACTTGGATCCTGACGATTGCTTCGTTTTTATCAGAGTTATTAAGTGCGATTTATCGGATACCACTACAAAATATTGTTGGAGATCGCGGGTACTTTATTTACCAACAAGTTTACCCACTGTACGGGATCTTTTCGGTGTTAGCATTGACGGGATTGCCAGTCGTTTTCTCAAAAATGTTTGCCCAGCAAGAAAATTTACCTGCGCGAAATAAGCTTTTTAAGAACATGTTCTTTACGTTGTTAGTCATCGCCGTTTCCTTGACGGTGATCTTGTGGGGGAGTGCGAAACCGATAGCTGCCTTCATGGGTGATCCTAATTTGTATCAAGGGATCAGAACGGTCAGCTTGGCGTTCTTGTTAGTTCCATTCGAGGCGACCTTGCGAGGTGCCTTTCAAAGTAACTTAGACATGGAACCGAGTGCCATCTCGCAGTTGTTGGAACAATTGTTGCGGATCGTTTTGATTATTATCGCTGCGATGTTGTTCGGTAAGGGGGCCATTGACATTTACCAAATGGGAGCTTTAGCTAACAGCGGGGCTTTTGTCGGTGGTGTCGTAGCGGTCATCGTGTTGGTGATCATCTTTTTTAAAAAGGAACGTAACGTTTTCGTCGATGCTTCTGAGATCAAGTTTAAATTGGAGCGGGGTATTGGATTAGAGATTGTCTTGATCGTCTTTTTTACCGGGATCACGATTTTTTACCAATTCATCGATTCATTCAGCATGATCAGATTGTTAATGCGTACAGGAATGTCGCTACCAGATGCCGAAGTTGCTAAGGGTGTCTTCGATCGGGCGCAACCTTTGATCCAATTGGGTATCATCATTTCAGTATCATTTATTTCGACGATCATGCCCCAATTAAAAAAACGCAATCAAGGTGAAGAGCATAACGAGTTAATCAGACGGATGACACGTGTCTGTTTGACGTTAGCCATCGCTGAAACTGCTGGTTTGATTGCCTTAATGCCAGATATCAACACAATGTTGTTCACTAATTCGACCGGTTCGGTCGCCTTAGCGATTTACATGTGTTCGATCTTCCTCGTATCGACGATCAACTTATTGATCGCAGTTACGAGTGGAGATTCTAGTAAAAATCCAGCTAAATTAGTATTATTTATTTTGTCACTACTGTGTAAGGTCGTTTTAAATATTTTTTTGATTCCGCGATTTTACATTGCAGGTGCTGCGGTTGCAACGGTCATCAGTGAATTGGTAATTTTACTGGGAATTTTGATTGTCTACCACAGCAGCTTGAAATTTTTAGTATTACGAGTGAGTTTCGTTTTGAAAACAGTTTTGGCAGGGGCCATCATGGCCTTGTCGGTTCGGGCATTAGAAGTGTTGTTCGTCCATTTTGTTTTCTTGACTCGTAAGACTTCGGTTCTGATCAATGTTGTTTTGATCCCAGTCGGCATTGTGATATTTATCTTTTTAGTTTGGCAATTCCGATTGCTCAACAAAAAGGAATGGGAGATCCTGCCTTTCGGGAAAAAGTTAACCAAGATTATGAAAATAGAGGAATAGTTAATGAGACTAGATAAGTTTTTAAAGGTCAGTCGGATCATCAAAAGAAGGACCGTGGCCAAAGAATTTACTGACAATGGTCGTGCTTTAGTCAATGATCGTGTGGCTAAATCATCGACTGATGTCAATTTAGGAGACACGATCGAGCTTCATTTCGGTGAAAGAACCATGAAAGTTCGTGTCTTGAGTACGAAAGAAACAACTAAGAAAAATGAATCAGCTGATCTCTATGAGGAAATAAATTAGTTAATTTCTTTAACAAAGTTTAAAAAATATTTAAATTTAACCAAATATCTCTCAAAGTTGGTATACTCAATGTATTGATTTATTACGGGGGATATAGTGGCATGGAGTTAAGAAATTCAGCGAATTCAAAGATCTCGCTGCTTAGCGATAAGCGGGATTCTATTTCTAATGCGGGCAACACACAGTCTAGTTACGAAACTAAAGTCCATCAAAGACGCTTAATCTTCATTGGTGCACTTTTTGCAGTAGTTATTTTGGTGTTCGGTACGCAAATAATTAAATCGCAAAGAGATTATTCTCAAACGAATCAGCAAGTTGAGTTAAATCAGGCGAAGTTGAAGAAACAACAATCGACTCAAAAGGATTTAAAAGTTCAACTGAATCAATTGCAAGACACGTCTTACTTAGAAAAGTACATTCGTGATAAGTATATGTACACCAAGCCAGGGGAACAAGTATACAATCTACCTGTTAATGACATTGGTGTGCAAAAATAGGGAAAGGGAATTTTTAATTTAGATGACAGTTGAAGTAGGATCCAAAACAGAAGGTAAAGTTACCGGCATTACTAATTTTGGAGCGTTCGTAGATCTTGGCGATAACCAAAGCGGCATGGTTCACATTAGTGAAGTCGCTGACAGTTACGTCAAAGATATACACGATGTATTAAAGGTTGGCGACACAGTTAAGGTATTAGTTTTAAACGATAAGAACGGCAAGATCGCCTTATCTATCAAACAAGCTACTGCTAAGCCAAGACCTAGTCATCATCACGATAGAAAACCTAAGCCACAACATCACGTTGAAAGTTTTGACGATATGATGTCAGGCTTCATGAAACAAAGTGAAGAGCGTCTAAGTACATTACGTAAGAATACCGAAGGTAAGCGTGGTGGACGTGGCGGTCGTCGCGGATAAATTTTTAAAAATCAAGGGGGTTGAGACGATGTCTCAACCTTTTTCATTTAGGAGACAAAATTTTGATCAGTCAAGTTAGAAAGATCCTCAAACGCTATCGTGCCAAAAGAGTTTTGATCGCCGTATCCGGTGGAGTCGATTCAATGGTTTTGTGCTACTTAGTCCAGAAGATCCTACCAACCGAAAATATTGGCGTCGTCACAGTTGATCATGACTTGCGTCCACAGAGTGCAACGGAAACTAAATTTGTCGAGCAATACTGTCGAGAACACGATTTGCAGTTTTTTACGACTAAGTGGGATCACGAAGTTCAAGATGTTGGCTTAGAAGCAGCTGCTCGGGACTTTCGCTATGCTTTTTTTGAAAAAGTCATGGAGCAATACAATTTCGATACGTTGCTAACGGCACATCATGCGAATGATTTGTCGGAAAATATTTTGATGAAACTAGTTCGCTCTGGCAATGTTTATGAGGTCACGAGCTTAAAGGATCAGCGCTCATTTGGTAGTGGGCAGTTAGTCAGGCCATTGTTGAATTTCTCAAAAGATGATTTGATCAAACTTGCCGAACACGAGCAATTAAAGTTTTTTGAAGATGAAACTAATTCTGAAGGTATCACGATGAGAAATCGACTCCGAAATGATATTTTCCCGAAGTTGCAGCAAGAAAACGGTCAACTGCTTCGACATTTCAACTTGTTCGACCATCAGCTGACGGCCTTGATCCAATTGGCTCAGAGTAAATTTGATGAGATCGAAGCACAAATGCAACTAGTCAATGATGATGGAATTTCTGGAAAACTTTCGCCTGTCTCACAGTTGAATGGTGAGCAACAAACGCTTTTTTGGGGGAATTTATTCACCCGCAAATTGCCTGAACTTTCGATCAGCAACAAGCAGATCCAACAAATAATTGATGTAAGTCAAGGAAACAAGCCCAATGCTTCGGTAAATTTAGAATATGGTTGGCAATTCTTACGAAGTTATAATGATTTTCAGTTATCTAAGCTAAGTTGCGCCCCAAACGTGAATCTTTTGGTAAAATTAAATCACCAATATCAAATTGGCTCGAAGAATTTTACTCTTAGTGAAGCTAGTCCTGAAGATGCCACTTTTGCGGTTGAAGAAATGCCAAGGCAAATCGTTTTGAGGACCAGGCAAGATGGTGATAAATTAGCAATTGGTTCGCGAAGACACCAAAAGCTCAGTAAACGATTCATCAATCAGAAAATATCTGCGTCCCAACGAGATGAATTACCGGTATTATTATTCGATAATCAAATAGTTTGGGTTGAAAAAATCTACAAGATAAGCGACTATTTAAAAAAGAGCAATAAATTTTTCAAAATTAATTTTAATGAGGTAAAGTAATGAATTCTGATATAGAACGAGTCTTAGTTTCCGAGGAAGAAATTGCTGAGGCTAATCAGCGTTTAGGTGCTCAATTAACTAAAGATTACGAAGGAAAGAATCCATTGTTCGTCTGCATTTTACGTGGTGCTGCCATGTTTATGATGGACTTGATCAAACACGTTGATATTCCGATGGAATATGATTTTATGGACGTCTCAAGTTACGGTGGTGAAAATACCGTCTCAACTGGTGATGTTCGGATCATCAAGGATCTCGATACATCTTTACGCGGTAGGGATGTTGTTATCGTGGAAGATATCATCGACACTGGCTACACATTGGATCGTTTGATCGAGTTGTTTAACACACGTAATGCCAAGTCAGTTAAGATCGTTTCATTTTTAGACAAACCATCACGACGGATCAAACACGTTCACGTTGATTACAACGGCGTTAAGATCCCAGACGAATTCGTTGTCGGTTACGGAATGGATTATGACGAGCGTTATCGTAACTTGCCGTATGTTGGTGTTTTAAAACAAGAGATTTATGCAACAAAATAGTGAAATTAGCAGTAAAATATTATTGTCTTAATATCCACTATGTTACAATATGTAACGTCTAAGTCTTAGGAGGAAACATATGAAAAATAATCGAAATAGGCTAATAAATAATAGCCTGTTTTACATCTTGCTATTCGTAGTGTTGGTTCTTGCAGCAAGTTGGTTTGCCGGTGGACAATCGACAGATTCATCGAAGACTTTAAGCCAAGACCAATTCATTACGCAATTGAAGAAGGGCAAGGTTAAGAGTTTTAAAATTGAGCCAATTGGAGGAGCTTATCAAGTAACTGGTACTTATAAGAAAGCTCAAACTTCAAATACTTCCCAATCAGTTTCATTGTTTGGACGTAGTAATTCATCAAGCTCAAAGGTAACGCAATTTACCTCTGTCGTACTACCTAACAATGATACTTTGAAACGGATCAACAACGCTGCCACAGCACAGAATGTCAAAACTACCGCGGCCGCTAAGTCACAATCTAGCCAATGGGTATACTTGATTATTTCGTTTGTTGTTCCACTACTACTGATCGGATTTGTTTTCTTCGCCTTAATGGGCCGAGGAGGACAAAGCGGTGGTGCCAACCGAGTTATGAGCTTTGGTAAATCCAAAGTTAAGCCTGAAGATCCTAAGAAGAACAAAGTTAGATTCTCAGACGTTGCTGGTGCCGAAGAAGAGAAGCAAGAACTTGTTGAAGTTGTTGACTTCTTAAAGGATCCACGAAAATATGTTTCACTTGGTGCTCGGATTCCATCTGGTGTCCTACTAGAAGGTCCTCCTGGTACTGGTAAGACTTTACTTGCTAAAGCCGTTGCCGGTGAAGCTAAAGTTCCGTTCTATTCAATCTCTGGTTCTGACTTCGTTGAAATGTTCGTCGGTGTCGGTGCATCTCGTGTTCGTGACTTGTTCGAAAATGCGAAAAAAGATGCTCCATCAATCATCTTTATTGATGAAATCGATGCCGTTGGTCGTCAACGTGGTGCCGGAACTGGTGGCGGAAACGATGAACGTGAACAAACATTGAACCAATTGCTTATTGAAATGGACGGATTTACTGGTAATGAAGGAGTCATCGTTATGGCTGCTACTAACCGTTCTGACGTTCTTGATCCTGCTTTACTTCGTCCAGGTCGTTTTGACCGGAAGATCTTAGTAGGTAGACCTGATGTTAAGGGCCGTGAGGCTATCTTGAAGGTCCACTCGAAGAACAAGACTTTCACCGACGATGTAGACTTGAAGGTAATTGCTCAACAAACACCTGGTTTCGTTGGTGCCGACCTTGAGAACTTGCTGAACGAAGCTGCTTTAGTTGCTGCTAGACGTCACAAGACGAAGATCGATTCATCAGATATCGACGAAGCTGAAGACCGTGTTATCGCCGGTCCTGCTAAGAAGAACCGTGTTATTTCCGACAAGGAACGTCACATGGTTGCTTACCACGAAGCTGGACACGCATTGATCGGTTTAGTTTTAAATGATTCTCGAGTAGTTAGAAAGGTTACGATCGTTCCTCGTGGACGTGCCGGCGGTTACGCTATCATGCTTCCTCGTGACGACCAAAACTTGATTACTAAGAAAGAATTAACCGAACAAATTACTGGTTTACTCGGTGGTAGAACTGCCGAAGAAATCATCTTTGGTTCACAATCATCCGGGGCTTCAAATGACTTTGAACAAGCAACTAACATTGCTCGTACAATGGTTACAGAATATGGTATGACCGACCGACTAGGTACAGTTCAACTTGAAAAAGACGGACAACCAGTTGGTTCAGGTGGTTACCGTGCCGAACCTAATTATTCACAAGATACTGCTAAAGCAATCGACCAAGAAGTTAAGCGGATCATTGATGAATCTCATGAGCAAGCTCGTGAGATCATCGAGAGTCACCGTGATCAACATAAATTGATTGCTGAAGCACTTCTCAAGTACGAAACACTTGATGAAAAAGAAATCCTCAGTTTGTTCGATACTGGTAAAATGCCAGCAAACGACAAGAAGGAAGAATATCCAAGTGAAAGTGCTGCTACTTTTGAAGAAGCTAAACGTGCTGCTGAAGCTAAAGATGCTGCAAAGCAAAAGACTGAAGGCAGATCAAATGATGAAGATGACGATCATCACGATGATGATTCAAATTCTGGATCAACATCAGAATCATCAGATTCAACGTCAGCTGACTCAAAAGAAACTACAACAACAAATGATCAACCATCTGAAGATAAGAAAGAAAATGATGATCCTAATAAGATTGAATTTCCTTCCGAAAAAGATGACAATGATAATAAGAACGATTAACGAAAAGCGACTCGCAAGAGTCGCTTTTTCTTACGAAGGAGTTAAATATGACAGATAAACTAATCAAAGCCGTTTCAACAAACGGTAAGTTTCGGGTCTACGTCATCGACGCAACACAGACTGTAGCTGAAGCCCAACAACGTCACGATACTTGGACTAATTCAACTGCTGCCTTAGGTCGGACAATGATCGGTTCGATCTTGATTGCCACTTCGGCACTTAAAGAAGATGAATTAATGACGACTCGGATCGTCGGTGATGGTCCCGCTGGAGCAATCGTCGTTGATGCCGATGCCAAAGGTAATACTAAAGGGTACATCCAAAACCCACACGTTAGTTTGCCATTAAATGATAAGCATCACATCGATGTTCGAGGAGCAGTCGGAACTGCTGGTTCTTTGAGTGTCACTAAAGACCTTCATTTAAAAGAACCTTTTACCGGTCAAACACCGATTGTTTCCGGTGAGATCGGGGAAGACTTTGCATACTACTTAGCTAAGTCAGAACAAATCCCATCAGCAGTGGGCGTTTCGGTTTTCGTTCAACCAAATGAAACAGTCGGAAAAGCCGGCGGCTTTTTGATTCAAACGATGCCAGGTGCAACCGACAAAGATATCACCCAGATCGAAAACAACTTGAAGATCATTCCTAACATTTCCGAGTTGATGAATGAAGGCCTCAGTGTTGAAGAGATCATGGACAAATTGATGAATGGGATCGAAGTCAAAGTACTCGATCAAATCAGTGTTCAATTCAAATGTGATTGTTCAAAAGAAAAATTCTCGAAGTCATTAGCCACATTGCAAGATAAAGAACTCCAAGCCATGATCGATGAAAACCAAGGTGCAGAGGCAGTTTGTAAGTTTTGTAATAACAAATACCAATTCAGTGCTGATGATCTAGCACAAATTATTGCTGAAAAAAATAGCTGATATTTGCCAACCAATTACAATTTTTGATATCATGACAAGTTGTAACTGAAAAAATAGAGGTACTCGTAATGGAATGGAAAATAGGTAACGTTACGATTCCGAATCAAATCGTCGTTGCACCAATGGCAGGGATCACGAATAAGTCATTCAGATTGACTGCCCGTGAGTTTGGTGCTGGCATGGTCGTCTGTGAGATGGTCAGCGATAAAGGAATCCAATTTCGAAATAAAAAGACCCTTGGTATGCTTTCGGTAGATCCTAACGAGCATCCCGTGAGCATTCAACTTTTTGGTGGGGATCAAGAGAACTTAGTCAAGGCTGCTCAGTTTGTTTCTGAGAACACCGACTGTGATATTATTGATATCAACATGGGTTGTCCCGTCAAAAAGGTCACTAAAGAAGATGCCGGATCTAGATGGTTGTTAGATCCCGATAAAATTTATCAAGTAGTCAACGCAATCAGTTCATCTATCGACAAGCCGTTGACCGTTAAGATGAGAACAGGCTGGGACAGTGATCATATTTATGCTGTCGAAAACGCCTTAGCTGCTGAAGCTGGTGGTGCCAGTGCGATTGCTATGCACGGTCGGACGAAAGCTCAATTTTATCAAGGCCAAGCTGACTGGGAGATCCTCCACGAAGTTGCTAGCAAGTTAACAATCCCATTCATGGGTAACGGTGATATCAAAACACCGCAAGATGCTAAATACATGATCGAAGAAGTTGGCGCAGACGCCGCTATGGTCGGTCGTGCCGTCTTGGGTAACTTGTGGAAACTAAACGCGATGGAGCATTACATCGAAACTGGCGAACTGTTACCAGAACCAGAACCTCGTGAAAAAATAAATACAGCTAAAATTCAGCTCGAACGTCTGGTAGACTTAAAGGGTGAGAAAGTCGGAGTTCCAGAATTCCGAACACAAGCTGCGTACTATCTCAAAGGTATCCCTCATGCTGTGCGGACACGTGCCCAAGTCATGGAAGCTGATACCATGAAAGAAGTATTTGATATTCTGGATAAATTTGTTGATAACTACGAGAAGCGCGAAATGAAATCAAGCAAAGCTTCCTAGGAAAAGGGGAAAAGAATTTGAGTAACAAGAAGAAGCTAACTGGCGAAGAAAGACAAATGAATGACCAATTACGAGTTCGCCGTGAAAAACTCCAAGAACTTTATGATGAAGGCGTAGATCCATTCGGCTCACGCTTTGAAAGAACAGCTCTAGCACAAGAGATCCATGACAAATATGGTGATGAAGACAAGGAAACTCTTGAAGAACAAGATCTTCCCGTTGTAATTGCTGGTCGTATGGTCTCAAAACGTGGTAAGGGTAAAGTTGGTTTTGCTGACATCCGTGATCGTTCTGGAAGAATCCAGATCTATATCCGTAAAGATGAAGTCGGCGAAGAAAACTATCACATTTTTAAGCGTTCAGACTTAGGTGACCACTTAGGAATCCACGGTGAGATCATGAAAACTGATATGGGTGAGTTGACGATCAAAGTTAACCACGTAACTATGCTTTCTAAATCACTCCGTCCATTACCTGACAAGTTCCACGGTTTAACTAACGTTGAACAAATTTATCGTCAAAGATATTTGGACTTGATCGCTAACCAAGATAGTTTTGACAGATTCCAAAAGCGGACTAAGATCATTGCTGCTGTGAGAGAATATCTTGATGGCGAAGGATTCATGTCCGTGGAAACACCAGTGTTGAATACTCAAGCCGGTGGTGCCAGTGCCCGTCCATTCATTACTCATCACAACGCCTTAGACATGCAAATGTACTTGAGAATTGCGCTTGAATTGCCATTGAAGCGTTTGATCGTTGGTGGCTTTGAACGAGTTTATGAAATTGGTCGTGCTTTCCGTAATGAAGGATTGGATACACAACACAATCCGGAATACACTAGTTTGGAAACTTACGCTGCATATTGGGATATGACTGATGTCATGAAAGAAGTCGAAGGAATTTTCCGTCACGCAGCTGATAAAGCTTTAGGTACACAAAAGTTCACTTATCAAGGTGAAGAAGTCGATCTAAGCAAGCCTTTCAAACGAATCAAGATGGTCGATGCTATCAAGGAACAAACAGGCGTAGACTTCAGTCAAGATATGTCACTAGAAGATGCTCGTAAGATTGCTGACGAAAAAGGCGTTAAGTATGAAGAATTCTGGGGCGTAGGTCACATCATTTCTGAGTTCTTCGACAATTTCGTTGAAGACACTTTGAAAGAACCTACTTTTGTTTACGAATACCCACTAGAAGTTTCTCCATTAGCTAAGAAGTCAAAAGACAATCCTGACTTCACTGACAGATTCGAATGCTACATCTTAGGTCACGAGTTTGGAAATGCCTTCACTGAGTTAAATGATCCCATCGATCAAAGAGCCAGATTTGAAGCCCAAGCTAAAGAACGTGAACAAGGAAATGACGAAGCCGAACACATCGATGACGATTTCGTCGAAGCATTGGAATACGGTATGCCTCCAACAGGTGGTTTAGGAATCGGAATCGACCGTCTAGTTATGCTATTAACAGATGCACCATCGATTCGTGATGTCATCTTGTTCCCAACTATGAGACCTGAAGACAATTCTGAAAACAATGAAGAAGAATAATCAATAAGTCCACGGAAGTGGGCTTTTTTTTTACGATTTTTCTGGCTTTTTTGACCGTCTTTGATATGATAAATAAATACCGTTTAAAAAGCTGAATTAGCCAATTGATCGAGTTTGATTTAAGACTGTTATCGATTGTCCAAGTAGGGATGAAGGTGGATCAACCACCAGCAAGTTATGCTCGAAAAAAATTGCTAACAAATCGTCAAATTTTTGTTGACAATAATTATCTTCAAACGGTATACTAATATAGTTGTTTCAAAGACATGGAGGATTAGCTCAGCTGGGAGAGCATCTGCCTTACAAGCAGGAGGTCACAGGTTCGATCCCTGTATCCTCCATTAAGCATTTTGCTTAATGGTTTACAGTTTTATAGTTTTGCGGGTGTGGCGGAATTGGCAGACGCGCTAGATTTAGGTTCTAGTGTCCATTGGACGTGAAGGTTCAAGTCCTTTCACCCGTATTGGTTTTAAATTAAATCATAATTGTAAATGTCGCCGACTTAGCTCAGTTGGCAGAGCATCTGTCTTGTAAACAGGGGGTCGGAGGTTCGAATCCTCTAGTCGGCATTTTGCGGAAGTAGTTCAGTGGTAGAACATCACCTTGCCATGGTGGGGGTCGCGGGTTCGAATCCCGTCTTCCGCTTTTAGTGTTAGTTAATCGGGAAATAGCTCAGTTTGGTAGAGCATCACGTTCGGGACGTGGGGGTCGCAAGTTCAAATCTTGTTTTCCCGATTCATATATTGGGATTAGCAATCGTTTTTATAACGGTTGCTTTTTTTATTGCTCCGAGAAGGGTGTATGAGAGTTGGGCGGACAGAGGCGTTTTGCTTGTGCTGGCGTTGGTGATTTTTGGTGGTTGGAGGTTGAGTTAGTAGTTTGGTGTGGTGGTTCAATGCCGACTCCGGGGCCCGGGATACACACACTGGAACGCTGCCGGCATCGATTGGAGCTATCCGGGAAGTTCGCCCGGACATCTCCAATACGAGCCTTCCTCTATGCTCCTTCATCGCCAAGAGGAATCTGGCGGCTGAGTTGTGTATCCCGGGCCCCTCCGTCTAGATAGATCAAATCCCCTTTTGTTTTAGTTGGGGAATAGGTGCTTCCTATTTTTATGCGCTAGATTTGTTCTGGTTGTTCTCCTTGCTGCCTTGCAGTGCGCGGGACTTCGCTCCGCTTATTTTTATTCCTGACGGTTTTTGCTGCCATGATTGTTTCTTTGAGATTCGTTTTCTTCTCTCGGGCTGTCGCTTTGCTCCCGCCTTGGGCTTGTTTTGTTTTATCAATTAATATTTTTAGGATTATTTTTGTCTGTTTTTTTATTGATAATTCTTCGCTGTTGCTTCGCTCCAGCTCAAAGGGTCGGTGGGGTGTCGCCGTTGCTTCGCTCCAGCTCCATCGGCATTAGTAGTTGTTGACTGTTCTTTACTGTGCTTCAATCACATCTCAACACTTCATTAGCTTTTTATTTTCTACATTTATGTTTTATTAAGTCCAATCTCTTTACAATTGTTTTCAAAAACACTAATATTATTATCCTTAAACATTTTATATAGACCTTTTTTGAATTATCTTTCATCTTTCAAGTCTTTATTGATGAAACATATTGAAGTTGTTGGTAAAATATTCATTAAATACATGAATTTATTTTTGAACCAATTTGTTTGAATCGAAGAACAATAATGTTATGGTTGCTTTAGATTCAGGTGGAGTAATGTTTAGGAGATGTTAGAGATCTGATGTGTTTGCGAGTGTTTCACTTGCAATTTTATTTATCAGAATTATACTTTCATCACAAGTAAATAAGTAAGTCGAGGTAACTATTATGGACAAGGTGTTTACTGAAAGCGCGAAAAACGCACTTGTTTTGGCTCAAGAGCAGGCTAAGACATTTCATCATAATGCTGTTGGAACTGAACACATTTTGCTAGGTCTAACTATGGAAAATGATGGTATTGCTGGTATTACTTTGCGTGATTTAGCTGTTAGCGATCGAGACGTTCAAGAAGAAATCGAACATCTTACCGGTTACGGCGACACGTCGGCTAATGCTGCTAGTGGGATTTACCTTCCTTACTCACCTAAGGGACAACAAATCCTTTCCAGTTCTGAAACTGTTTCAAACCAATATAGTTCTAGTCGGATCGGTACTGAACATATCTTGCTAGCTATTTTGGATGATACTGATAATTTAGCAAATAGAATTTTAACTAACTTGGGTCTTAGTTTGACTAAGACTAAGAACTTACTATTAAGTAAGATGGGTATGAGTAACAAGGGTGCTCGTCGTGGCCTTGGTATGAATCAAAAGAAGAAGGCTGTTCAAGCTGGTACTCCTACTTTGGATTCACTCGCCCGTGATTTGACTAAGCTGGCCGCTGACAATCGGGTCGATCCTGTTGTTGGTCGGTCACGTGAAGTCGAAAGAACTATTCAGATCCTTAGTCGTCGGACTAAGAATAATCCTGTTTTAGTTGGGGAACCTGGTGTTGGTAAGACTGCTATCGTTGAAGGACTTGCAGAAGCCATCATCAAAAAGGATGTCCCAGCTGACATGCAAAACAAACGGATCATGATGCTTGATATGGGCTCATTAGTTGCTGGTACTAAGTATCGTGGTGAGTTCGAGGACCGTTTGAAGAAAATCATTGAAGAAATTTATGCTGATAAGCACGTAATTTTATTCATTGACGAGTTGCATACTTTGATCGGTGCTGGTGGTGCCGAAGGTGCTATTGATGCATCTAACATCTTGAAGCCTGCTTTGGCACGTGGTGAGTTGCAATTGATCGGTGCTACAACATCAAACGAATATCAAAAGTACATTGAAAAAGATACTGCTTTGGAACGTCGTTTCGCTAAGGTATACGTTGAGGAACCTACTGCAGAAGAATCAGTTCAGATCTTGGAAGGCTTGAAGCCACGTTATGAACAACATCATGGTTTAACCATTTCTGATGAAGCTGTTAAAGCTGCGGTACGTTTATCAACTAGATACTTAACTAACCGTTTCTTGCCCGACAAGGCTATCGACTTGATCGATGAAGCTTCAGCTAAAGTTCGGATCCACAATTCTGAGAAGAACAATAAGTTGGAACAAATGGTCCTTGCATCGAAGAAATTGATCGATGAAAAGAATACGGCTATCTTGAATCAAGACTTTGCTAAGGCTGCTCAGATTCGTGAAAAGGAACAAGACTTGCAAGCTGATATCGAAGACTACAAGCAAAAGCAAGCTGACGGTAAAGAAAAGAAGCCGGTAGTTACAGAAACTGATATCGCTGAGATCATTTCTGACTGGACTGGTGTTCCAGTAACACAGATCACTAAGAAGGAAAGCGAAAGACTCTTAAATCTTGAAAAAGAACTCCACAAGCGGGTTGTTGGTCAAGACAGTGCTATTAGTGCCGTATCTCGTGCTATCCGTCGTGCTAGAAGTGGTATGAAAGATCCTAACAGACCAATTGGTTCATTCATGTTCCTTGGACCTACTGGTGTTGGTAAGACCGAACTGGCAAAATCAATTGCTGAAGTAATGTTTGGTTCAGAAGACAACTTGATTCGTGTTGATATGTCAGAATACATGGAACAATACAGTACTTCTAAACTAATTGGTTCAGCTCCTGGATACGTTGGCTTTGATGAAGGTGGTCAATTAACTGAGAAGATCAGAAACCAACCTTATTCAGTAGTCTTACTAGATGAGGTTGAAAAGGCCCATCCAGATGTATTCAACATTTTGTTACAAGTCTTAGATGATGGTATTTTAACTGATGCTAAGGGACGCAAAGTTGACTTTAGAAATACGATCATTATCATGACTTCTAACTTGGGAGCTCGTTCTCTAGAGGATGACCGTGAGGTTGGATTTGGCGCTAAAGATGTTAGAACCGACTTTAAAGAGATGCAATCACGTATCGATTCTGAATTGAAGAAATTCTTTAGACCAGAATTTTTGAATCGTATTGATGAAACAATTGTCTTCAAGGCTCTTGATAAAGAGCAACTCAAAGCTATCGCTAAGATTATGAGTAACAATCTTAGAAAGAGACTTGAGGAGAGAAATATCAAACTATCTATTTCTCCATCAGCACATGATGATTTAGTTAAAGATGGATACAATCCAGAGTATGGTGCTCGTCCAATGAGACGGACGATCCAACGTGAGATCGAGGATCCTGTAAGTGAGTTGCTATTAATGAACAACATTACAGAAGGCGATACGATCAAGGTTGGCTCGAAGAAGGGCAAACTTGAGATCAACATTGCCAAACCAACTAAGAAAAATGACAAAACAAATAAGAATTTGAACGATAATAAAAAAAGTGACAAAGTCAAGAATTAATTAAGCTTTTTCCATTGACAAAGTGGATTAAGGCTAGTAATATGGCTCTTGAGATTTAAAGTTCAAAACGCAAACTGCGATCTATTGTCCGCAGCGATGCCGTATAGAAAAAAGCAAAGATGGAAATAAAGTTTCTATTTTTGGTTTTTTTTTGCCCTAAAACAGGTTTTAAAACCGTTTTCAGGCAAAATGTAACGAAACTGTAACATTTCTAACGGCAACTTTTTGAGCAAAAATAAATGTTGAGGTGAAGAATTTGACTTTTCATAACGTAAATTATGGTGCACACCGTGTTCGTCGTAGTTATGCCAAGATCAAGGAAGTACTTCCACTACCAAATCTTATCGATATTCAACAAAACTCATACAACTGGTTTTTAGATGAAGGTCTAAAAGACATGTTTGATGACGTTATGCCAATCGATGACTTTGCTGGAAACCTTTCTTTGGAATATGTTGACTACAAGCTTCTCGAACCAAAATATACAGTTGAAGAAGCTAGACAACATGATGCTAATTATTCAGCCCCATTACACGTTACTTTGAAATTGACTAACCATGAAACTGGTGAAATCAAGACTCAAGACGTGTTCTTTGGTGACTTCCCAATAATGACAGAACAAGGTACTTTCATTATTAATGGTGCTGAACGTGTTATCGTTTCACAATTAGTTCGTTCTCCTGGTATCTATTACAATGCTGATACTGATAAGAACGGTCGTATTAGTTATGGAACAACTGTTATCCCTAACCGTGGTGCTTGGTTGGAATATGAAACTGATGCCAAAGGTTTAGGATATGTAAGAATTGATAGAACTAGAAAACTTTTGATCACTGAATTAGTTCGTGCTCTTGGTTTCGGTTCAGATGCTGAGATCTTAGACATCTTCGACGAAAATGATACATTGAACCGTACTCTTGAAAAGGATGTTCACAAAGATACTTCAGACTCACGTGTTGAAGAAGCTTTGAAGGATATCTATGAAAGACTACGTCCTGGTGAACCTAAGACTGCGGACAGTTCTCGTTCATTGCTTTATGCTAGATTCTTTGACCCACGTAGATACGATTTAGCTGCTGTTGGTCGTTACAAGATCAATAAGAAGTTAAACCTCAAGAATCGTTTGCTCAACCAAACATTAGCAGAAACATTGGCTGATCCTGACACTGGTGAAGTTGTCTTAGCTAAAGACACAGTCATTGACCGTGATGCTATGAACAAGTTGAGTGACTATTTAGATCGTGATGATTTCAAGACAGTTACTGTTCAACCTTCAGACGAAGGTGCTCAAACAGACCCTGTTACACTTCAAATCATCAAGGTTTACTCACAAGATGACAACGAAAAAGTCGTAAACATTATTGGTAATGGTCACATTGATGAACACAACCGTACAATCCAAGTTGCTGATATTTTAGCTGGTTTGAACTACTTCTTGAACTTAAAAGAAGGTATCGGATCAACTGATGATATCGACCACTTGGGTAACCGTCGTATTCGTTCAGTCGGTGAATTACTTCAAAACCAATTTAGAATTGGTTTGTCACGTATGGAACGTGTTGTACGTGAAAGAATGTCAATTCAAGACTCATCAACTGTTACACCTCAACAATTGATCAATATTAGACCAGTAGTTGCTTCAATCAAGGAATTCTTTGGTTCATCACAACTTTCACAGTTCATGGATCAAACTAATCCACTTGGAGAACTAGAACACAAGCGTCGTCTATCAGCCCTTGGACCTGGTGGTTTGACTCGTGATCGTGCCGGATATGAAGTTCGTGACGTTCACTATACTCACTATGGTCGTATGTGTCCTATCGAAACACCCGAAGGTCCTAATATCGGACTTATTAACAACTTGGCTTCATACGCTATCGTTAATAAATATGGTTTCATTGAAACACCATATCGTCGTGTATCATGGGAAACTCACAACGTTACTGATAAGATCGATTACTTAACAGCTGACGAAGAAGATAACTACATCGTTGCTCAAGCTAATACTAAGTTGAACGATGATGGATCATTTGCTGATACAACAATTTTGGCTCGTTACAAAGATGACAACATCGAAACAACGGCTGAAAAAGTCGACTACATGGACGTTTCACCTCGTCAAGTAGTTTCTGTTGCTACAGCATGTATTCCTTTCTTGGAAAATGATGACTCGAACCGTGCCTTGATGGGTGCTAACATGCAACGTCAAGCTGTTCCTTTGATCAATCCACATGCTCCATTAGTTGGTACAAGTATGGAATATATCGCAGCCCATGACTCTGGTGCTGCTTTGATTGCACAACATGCTGGTACAGTTCAATATGTTGATGCTAAGAAGATCACTATCGAACGTGACGATGACGGCACGATCGATGAATACAAAGTTACAAAATTCCGTCGTTCAAATAATGGTAAGTCATACAACCAAAGACCAATCGTTCGTAAGGGGGAAGAGATCAAAGTTGGTGACATCATTGCCGATGGTCCTGCCATGGAAGGTGGAGAATTAGCTCTAGGTCAAAACCCATTGATCGCCTTCATGACTTGGAACATGTATAACTACGAAGATGCTATCGTACTTTCAGAAAAATTAGTTCGTGAAGATGCATATACTTCCATCCATATTGAAGAGTATGAATCAGAAGCACGTGATACTAAACTTGGACCTGAAGAGATCACTCGTGAGATTCCTAACGTTGGTGAAGAATCATTGAAGGACCTCGACGAGTTCGGTGTTATCCGTATCGGTGCTGAAGTTCGTGACGGTGACATCTTAGTAGGTAAAGTTACACCTAAGGGTGTTACAGAATTATCTGCTGAGGAACGTCTATTGCACGCTATCTTCGGTGAAAAAGCTCGTGAAGTTCGTGATACATCACTCCGTGTACCTCACGGTGGTGGCGGTATTATTCAAGACGTTAAAGTCTTCACTCGTGAAGCCGGCGACGAATTGAACCCAGGTGTTAACATGATGGTTCGTGTTTACATCGCTCAAAAACGTAAGATCCAAGTTGGTGACAAGATGGCTGGTCGTCACGGTAACAAGGGTACTGTTTCAATCGTTGTTCCTGAAGAAGACATGCCTTACATGCCAGACGGTACACCAGTTGATATCTTGTTGAACCCAATGGGTGTTCCATCCCGTATGAATATCGGACAAGTTCTTGATCTTCATTTAGGTATGGCTGCTAGAAAACTGGGTATCCACGTTGCAACACCTGTTTTCGATGGTGTTACAAACGAAGAACTATGGGATATCGTTAAAGAAGCTGATATGGATTCAGATGGTAAGTCGATCCTTTATGATGGACGTACTGGTGAACCATTCAAGAACCGTGTAGCGGTTGGTGTCATGTACTACATGAAGTTAGCCCACATGGTTGATGATAAATTGCACGCTCGTTCAATCGGACCTTACTCACTAGTTACACAACAACCACTTGGTGGTAAAGCACAGTTCGGTGGACAGAGATTTGGTGAAATGGAAGTTTGGGCATTAGAAGCTTATGGTGCTGCTTACACACTTCAAGAAATCTTGACATACAAGTCTGATGATATCGTTGGACGTGTTAAGACTTATGAAGCCATTGTTAAGGGTGAAAGTATTCCTAAACCAGGTGTTCCTGAATCATTCCGTGTTCTTGTTAAAGAATTACAAGCTCTTGGACTTGATATGAAAGTTCTTGACAATAACCAAAAAGAAATTGAACTTAGAGATATGGATGACGATGACGATACAGTAAGTATTGACGCATTATCGAAATTTGCTAAGCAACAAGAACAAAAACGTGCTGAAGAAGAAGCTAAGAAGTTAGAATCAGAAGAAGGTAATTCGACTGTACAATCTAACAGTTCACAAGAAACAAAATCAGAATAATAGTTAAAATTTGGCATGTTAGGGAGGTTACCTTTTGATAGACGTTAATAAATTTGAAAGTATGCAAATTGGTTTGGCTTCTCCCGATAAGATCCGTAGCTGGTCTTATGGTGAAGTTAAGAAACCCGAAACAATCAACTACCGTACTTTGAAACCAGAAAAAGATGGTCTGTTCGATGAAAGAATCTTCGGACCAACTAAAGACTGGGAATGTGCCTGTGGTAAGTACAAACGTATCCGCTATAAGGGTATTGTTTGTGATCGCTGTGGGGTTGAAGTTACTCGTTCAAAAGTTCGCCGTGAAAGAATGGCTCACATTGAATTAGCAGCTCCTGTTACACATATCTGGTACTTCAAGGGTATCCCATCACGTATGGGACTAGTTTTGGACATGAGCCCAAGAAACCTTGAAGAAGTTATTTACTTTGCATCATACGTAGTTATCGATCCAGGCGATACAGACCTAGAGAAGAAACAACTACTTACAGAATCTGAATACCGTAAGAAGCGCGAAGAATTTGGTAACAAGTTTGTTGCCAAGATGGGTGCCGAAGGTATCAGAGAACTTCTTAGCCAAGTTGATATGGACGAAGAAGTTAAGAGTTTACGTGAAGTTTTGAAGACCGCTCAAGGTCAAAAACGTACACGTGCAATTAGACGATTAGATATTTTGAGTGCCTTCCAAAAGTCTGGTAACAAGCCAGAATGGATGGTAATGGATGCTATTCCAGTTATTCCTCCAGATTTACGTCCAATGGTTCAACTAGAAGGTGGCCGTTTCGCTACTTCCGACTTGAACGATTTGTACCGTCGTGTAATTAACAGAAACAACCGTTTGAAGAGATTGTTGGACTTAAATGCTCCTAACATCATCGTTCAAAACGAAAAGAGAATGCTTCAAGAAGCTGTCGATGCCTTGATCGATAACGGTCGTCGTGGACGTCCTGTTACAGGTCCTGGTAACAGACCATTGAAGTCACTTTCACACATGCTTAAAGGTAAGCAAGGACGTTTCCGTCAAAACTTACTTGGTAAACGTGTTGACTACTCTGGACGTTCAGTTATTGATGTTGGACCAACACTTAAGTTCTACCAATGTGGACTTCCTCGTGAAATGGCATTGGAATTGTTCAAACCATTCGTAATGCATGAATTAGTTAAAAGAGAGATTGCTTCAAACGTTAAAAACGCCAGAAGAAAGATCGATCGTCAAGATGATGACATTTGGGATGTACTAGAAGACGTAATCAAAGAACGTCCAGTTCTACTTAACCGTGCCCCTACACTTCACAGACTTGGTATCCAAGCCTTCGAACCTGTATTGGTTGATGGTAAGTCAATTCGTCTTCACCCATTAGCTTGTGAAGCTTACAATGCCGATTTTGATGGTGACCAAATGGCTGTCCACGTGCCACTATCAGACGAAGCTCAAGCTGAAGCACGTATGTTAATGCTCGCTGCTCACCATATCCTTGCTCCTAAAGATGGTAAACCTATCGTTACACCTTCACAGGACGTTGTATTGGGTAACTACTACCTTACAATCGAAACAAGACATATGGATGGCGAAGGTAAGATCTTCAAAGACATCAACGAAGTAAAAATGGCCTTGTTAAATGGTGATGTTCATTACCATACAAGAATTGGTATTTCTGTTTCATCAATGCCAAACAAACCATTTAGAGAAGACCAACGTGATAAAGTTATGATCACAAGTGTTGGTAAAGTTATCTTTAACGAAATCTTGCCAGGAGACTTCCCATACTTAAATGAACCTACTGATGACAACCTTATCAATGGTGTTCCTGACAAGTACTTCCTTGAAAAGGGAGCAAATATCGAAGATCGTCTAGATGAGATGGAATTGATCGACCCACTTAAGAGTGGTTACTTAAGTGATATCATTGCTCAAATCTTCAAGATCTATCGTGTTCAAAGAACTTCAGAACTACTAGATGACATGAAGGAATTAGGTTACACGATCTGTACATATTCTGGACTAACAGTTGGTGTTACAGACGTTCCTAACTTAACTGAAAAACCTGAAATCATCGACAAAGCCCACAAACAAGTTGCATCTATTTCTAAGCAATTCCGTCGTGGACTTATCACTGACGAAGAACGACATGATCGTGTTATTAGTGTTTGGAACGATACTAAAGATGAGATCCAACAATTGTTGATCGACTCATTTGATCCGACAAACCCTATCTCAATGATGTCTGACTCCGGTGCCCGTGGTAACATCTCAAACTTTACTCAGCTAGCAGGTATGCGTGGACTTATGGCTGCCCCTAATGGTGGTATGATGGAAATCCCTGTTATTTCTAACTTCCGTGAAGGACTATCAGTTATGGAAATGTTCATGTCGACCCACGGTGCTCGTAAAGGTATGACCGATACAGCCTTGAAGACAGCTAACTCAGGTTACTTAACTCGTCGTCTAGTTGATGTTGCTCAAGATGTTATCGTACGTGAAGAAGACTGTGGAACAGATCGTGGACTTGAAGTAAGTGCTATTACTGAAGGTACTGACATGATCGAACCATTGTTTGACCGTCTAGTTGGTCGTTATACTCAAAAGACAGTTAAAGACCCTGAAACAGGTGACGTAATTGTTCCTCGTGGTGTAATGATGGACGAAGACATGGCTCAAAAAGTCGTAGATGCTGGTGTTAAGACAGTTACAATCCGTTCAGCATTTACATGTAATACAAAACACGGTGTATGTAAGAAGTGTTATGGTCGTAACCTTGCTACAGGTGAAGAAGTTGAAATTGGTGAAGCAGTTGGTACTGTTGCTGCTCAATCAATCGGTGAACCTGGTACACAATTGACTATGAGAAACTTCCATACCGGTGGTGTTGCTGGTGGCGACGATATCACACAAGGTCTTCCTCGTGTTCAAGAAATCGTTGAAGCTAGAAACCCTAAAGGTCTTGCAATCATTTCAGAAGTTGACGGTACAATTACTGCCATCGATGAAAACCCTGCAGAACATACAAAAGAGATCACTGTTGAAGGTAACATTGACTCAAGAACTTACAGTGTTCCTTATACATCAAGTGTTGCCGTTGCCGAAGGTGACGTCATCCAACGTGGTGCTAAGTTAACAACTGGTTCAATTGATCCTAAGGAATTAATCAAGATCACAAGTGTTCAAACAACAGAAAACTACTTACTTGCTGAAGTTCAAAAAGTTTACCGTATGCAAGGTGTTGATATTTCTGATAAGCATTTCGAGGTTATGATCAGACAAATGCTTCGTAAGATCCGTGTTCTTGATCCAGGTGATACAGACGTATTACCAGGTGAATTGATGGACATTTCTCAATTTACAGATCACAACCGTGAGACATTGATCAACGGTGGCATTCCTGCAACAGGACGTCCAGTCTTACTTGGTATTACAAAAGCCTCACTTGAAACAAACAGTTTCTTGTCAGCTGCTTCCTTCCAGGAAACAACAAGAGTTCTTACAGACGCATCTATTCGTGGTAAGAACGATCCACTTCTTGGACTTAAAGAAAATGTTATTATTGGTAAACTTATCCCTGCTGGTACAGGTATGGCTAAGTACAACCATATGGAACCAAAGAAGACAGGCCCAATGGCTGCAAACTCTTTAAACGGTGCCTACACAATTTCTGACATCGAAAAGCAAATGAAGGCTGAAGATGCTAAGAAACAAGAAGAAAGTAATAAATAGTTTTTAAATTAAAAGGTCTAACATTCGTTTTTTGAATGTTAGATCTTTTTTTTGGTAGTAGATTGGGTGGTGGTTCATTGCCGGTTCTGTGGAGGGTTCCGGGAATTGCGCCGTGGAACGCTGCGGACCCACTTTGAGCTATCCAAGGAAAACCGCCTTGGACATCTCAAAGCTGGGTCTTTTCGTAAGCACGGCCCATGCCGTGCAAACGAAAATTTCGCGGCTGACGGCGAATTCCCTCCACTCTTTTGGTGGGGGTACGGTACTTAGATTTATAGTAGTATGTTTGTTTGGTTGGGGAGATTGTGCCTGATTTTTCTTGAGTCTTAAGAGCTTTGCTGCTCGAATTATCTTGTTGATTTTTATTGGTGTTCTTGATGCTTTTAATGAATCATGATTTTACTTTTAGTAGTAACTTGATTATGCTTGATTTTTTCAGCCTTTCTTTCTTGAGAAACTTTGGGAGTGCTATACTGTTGAATAATGAGTGTCATATTTGTGTATGATGCCACGTTCCATTTGGCGGTTTTTTCGCCGTCTGATTTATTTTGGAGGAGGAGACATATGTTAGAGAATCAAACATTAAAGTATCAAGATACTACCTTTGATCTGGATACTTATTTTCTTGATAAGATCAGTGATTTTAAGAAAGAAGTTAAGCATCCTATTGCCATCATTATGCCTGGTGGCGGTTTTAACTTCCACACTGATAGAGAGTCGCAACCTATTGCCTTAAATTTTGCTCAAGCAGGTATTCACGCTGTTGTTTTACACTATCAATTATTAAAAGATGGAAAGTCAGTTTTCCCATTAGCTTTACAAGAGCTCGCTACTACGTTGAATTGGCTCAGTGATCAAGCTGAAGCTAAACAGATCGACTTAGATAAGATCTTATTAGTCGGTTTTTCAGCTGGTGGTAGTATTGTTACTAACTTCAATTCATTAATGACTAACGAAGCTACAAGAAAAGATATTTTCCCAGAAGAACTCAAAACCATGCCTTGTGCTAATATTATTGGCTATTCTGTTACTGATATGACGCTCGGTTGGCCTAAGACTTTGGACGCAGCAGCACAAATGAGTCCAGATCATAAGTTCTGGAAGTCTCAAGACACAGTGACAAAATCGTCTAAGCCAACTTTCATTTGGCAAACTGTGACAGATCAAACGGTCCCAGTTACTAATTCATTGGTTTATGCAACTAAGTTACAAGAAGTCGGCATTCCTTACGAGTTACACTTGTTCTCAAGCGGTCCTCACGGAACAGCCTTAGCTACATATCAAGTCCAAGAACCAGGCGATGATCATTACTTGAATCATCAAGTGTCCAAGTGGTGGCCATTGTGCTTAAACTGGCTCGACCAAATTGGTGTTTTACCAATCGTTTAGTTAATCAATAAAGATCAAATAGACTATCCCTGTCGCTACCGACAAATAAGGGATGAATCTATATGATCTTTTTTTTTGGAAAAAATGGACTACTAAACACAGACAACATGCAAAAAATAAAATGTACACGGCATTAACGTATCCCAGTAAGACGGTCAAAATTGCCAAGACTTCGACATCAGCGATCCCAACCGACTTAGTTGTTATTTGAAAAACGTACATTAAAAAATAGACAAATAGTCCTTCCAATAAGTACAGCTGTGAAAAATGTAATAGGGCAGGGATGATCAATGGTAGGTAATAGTAGGAATAAATATATCCGAACTGAAAGTCTGATAACGCCAGTAGAGTTAGGCTAAAAAATATTGTTAAAAACCAAATTAAACTGTGGCTGAAAATTGCGGCGGATAATAGCATCAAGCCACCGATCAATTCACTCATGGGATACCAGATTTTTATCGGGAAGTTACATTTGCTACATTTACCAAATGCCCCTAAATATCCGACGATAGGGATGGTATAATAAAACGGGATTTGGTTGTGGCAGTTGTCGCAGTTAGATCTTTTGTGAGACCAGACTTGTTGATGAGTAAAATCGCTGACGAAGACGGTCGCAAACGAAACGATGCAAGCACCAATAAAGAAGATCAATACGTAATAAAATAATTGCATTTTAATCACCTCAAAATAGATTACGCAACTTTTTTCAAATTCTTTTTGAATCTAGTCATTTCCGCCGTTGACACTAGGTGAGGTAGATGTTATTCTAATAGACGTGCTTTTATTGGCAGCAAATAAGTATTGTTTATAAATATAAGCTCAAACTGTACGCCACTCTAGTGGTTTATTATTTTTTCAAAATTGTGAACCACCTGGATGTGTGTACTTAAATTTTTAGGAGGAACTCTGAATGCCTACAATTAATCAATTAGTACGTAAAGGCCGTAAGTCACAAAGCTCAAAGTCAGATGCACCTGCTTTGAACTATGGCTACAATAGTATGAAGAAAATTGCTACAAAGAACCCAGCACCTCAAAAACGTGGTGTTGCAACTCGTGTCGGTACAATGACACCTAAGAAGCCTAACTCTGCTCTACGTAAGTATGCCCGTGTTAGACTATCAAACCTTATCGAAGTAACAGCATATATTCCTGGTATCGGACACAACTTGCAAGAGCATAGTGTTGTTCTTGTTCGTGGTGGACGTGTAAAGGATCTACCTGGTGTTCGTTATCACGTTGTTCGTGGTGCTCTTGATACAGCCGGTGTTGATGGACGTATGCAAAGCCGTTCTAAATACGGTGCTAAGAAACCTAAGAAATAATTAGATAAGAATATTAACGGAGGAATTTAATATGCCAAGAAAAGGTAGCGCTCCAAAACGTGACGTTTTGCCGGACCCAATGTATAACTCAAAATTAGTAACACGCTTGATCAATCATTTGATGTATGACGGTAAAAGAGGTACAGCCTCATCAATTCTTTACCGCGCATTTGATATTATTAAAGATAAGACTGGTAACGAACCATTGGATGTCTTCGAAGAAGCCATGAACAATGTTATGCCAGTTCTTGAAGTTAAGGCTCGCCGTATCGGTGGTTCTAACTACCAAATTCCTATTGAAGTACGTCCAGATCGTCGTACAACATTAGGTTTACGCTGGATCGTAAGTTACGCTCGTCTACGTGGTGAACACACAATGGACGCAAGACTTGCAAACGAAATTATGGACGCAGCAAACAATACTGGTGCTGCTGTTAAGAAACGTGAAGACACACATAAGATGGCTGATGCCAACCGTGCCTTTGCTCACTATCGTTGGTAGAATTCAGTAAATCTGAGAGGAGATAAGATTTTTAATGGCTAATAAACGTGAATTTCCATTAGAAGAAACTCGTAACATCGGTATCATGGCCCATATTGATGCTGGTAAGACAACAACTACAGAACGTATTCTTTACTATACTGGTAAAATCCATAAGATTGGTGAAACACATGATGGTGCTTCACAAATGGACTGGATGGCCCAAGAACAAGAACGTGGTATTACTATTACATCTGCTGCTACAACAGCTGAATGGAAAGGTAACCGTATCAACATCATCGATACCCCAGGACACGTTGACTTCACAATCGAAGTTGAACGTTCACTCCGTGTTCTTGATGGTGCTATTACAGTTCTTGATGCTCAATCTGGTGTTGAACCTCAAACTGAAAACGTTTGGCGTCAAGCTTCAACATACGGTGTTCCTCGTATCGTCTTCGTTAACAAGATGGATAAGATCGGTGCTAACTTCGACTACTCAGTTGAAACATTGCACGAACGTCTAGATGCAAATGCACATGCTATCCAAATGCCTATCGGTGCCGAAGACAAGTTCGAAGGCGTTATTGACCTTCTTGAAATGAAAGCTGACCTTTATGACGAAGATGAGCTAGGTACAAAGTGGGATACAGTTGATGTTCCTGACGAGTATAAAGAAGAAGCAGAAGCAAAACGTGCTGAATTGATCGAAGCCGTTGCTGATGTTGATGATGGCATCATGGAAAAATACCTTGATGGTGCTGAAATCTCAAACGATGAGATCCGTAAAGCAATCCGTGAAGCAACAATCAACTTGAAGTTCTTCCCAGTTCTTGCAGGTTCTGCCTTCAAGAATAAGGGTGTTCAAATGTTGATGGATGCCGTTGTTGATTATCTACCATCTCCACTTGAAGTACGTCCTTATAAGGCTACTGATCCTAAAGATGATAGTGAAGTTGAATTGAAAGCTGACGATAGCCAACCATTTGCTGGTTTAGCATTTAAGATCGCTACTGACCCATTCGTTGGTCGTCTAACATACATCCGTGTATATAGAGGATCACTAGAATCAGGTTCATACGTTCTTAACGCTACTAAAGACAAGCGTGAACGTGTTGGTCGTTTGCTACAAATGCACTCTAACCACCGTAAGGAAATCCCTGAAGTGTTCTCTGGTGATATTGCTGCTGTTATCGGTTTGAAGAATACTACAACAGGTGACTCACTTACAGATCCTTCAGATCCATTGATCCTTGAATCATTGGATATTCCAGATCCAGTTATCCAAGTTTCTATCGAACCTGATTCAAAGGAAGATAGAGATAAGATGGATGTTGCTATCCAAAAACTTTCTGAAGAAGATCCAACTTTCCAAGCTGAAACAAATCCTGAAACTGGTGAAACATTGATTGCCGGAATGGGTGAATTGCACTTGGATATCATGGTTGACCGTATGAAGCGTGAATTCAAGGTTGCATGTAAAGTTGGTGAACCTCAAGTTGCTTATCGTGAAACATTCACGACACCAACTAAGGCTCAAGGTAAGTTCGTTCGTCAATCTGGTGGTAAAGGTCAATATGGTGACGTATGGATCGAATTTACACCAAATGAAGAAGGAAAAGGCTTCGAATTCGAAGATGCCATCGTCGGTGGTGTTGTTCCTCGTGAATACATTCCTTCAGTAGAACAAGGATTGAAAGAATCAATGGAAAACGGTGTTCTTGCTGGATACCCATTGATCGATGTTAAGGCTAAGTTGTATGATGGTTCATACCACGAAGTCGATTCATCTGAAGCAGCCTTCAAAATTGCTGCATCAATCGCTCTACGTAACGCAGCTAAGTCTGCTGGTGCTGTTATTCTTGAACCTATCATGAAGGTTGAAATTGTAACTCCAGAAGATTACTTAGGTGATGTTATGGGACAAGTTACAGCTCGTCGTGGACGTATTGAAGGTATGGAAGAACGTGGAAACGCTCAACTTATCAACTCATTCGTTCCACTTTCAGAAATGTTTGGTTATGCCACAACACTTCGTTCAGCTACACAAGGCCGTGGTACTTTCACAATGACATTTGATCATTACGAAAAAGTTCCTAAGTCAATCCAAGCTGAAATTATTAAGAAAAACGGCGGTAACGCTGAATAAATTTAAAAAAAGAGATCGTCCTTTTTGTAGGATGATCTCTTTTTTTTGTGTTTAACTTTTGTTGTGGTGGTATTTTGGGTGGTGGTTCACTGCCGGTTCTGTGGAGGGTTCCGGGAATTGCGCCGTGGAACGCTGCGGGCCAACTTTGAGCTATCCAAGGAAGACCGCCTTGGACATCTCAAAGCTTGACCTTTTCGTAAGCACGGCCCATGCCGTGCAAACGAAAATTTCGCGGCTGACGGCGAATTAAGGTGTTACAAACTTCTTCGTGTTGGTGGGGGTACGGTACTTATTTTTTCTTTCTTAGACTGTTTTGGTTGGATATTCGTATTTATTATTGTTTCAGCCTTACGATTTTTTTCTTCGATTTCTATCTTGTTGATCTTTTCTTGTTTAAAAATCTGTTGGATCATTAATGCTTGTATTAGTAAAAATGTAAATTCCTCTTCGTCTGCTCGTCTTGATGCTTTGCCAATATCAGTACTGCAATGATGACGAAGACTGTTGATTCGATTACTGTGCCAAATATATCGGCTGTGGTGACTTTTCCCGTCATTAGTTGCGTGTCAGTCGTATAGAAGACTAGTATGTCTAATAAACTGTGGAAGAATACTACTAAATAAAAATTGTTAGTGTAAATGTAGATTGCTGCGAAGTAAAATCCTAATGCGAAGGCGAAGATTATTTGGATGGTTGTATTACCTAGGTCTTGACCGGCTAATGCGTTGCTGCCGTGGAGTGCAGCGAACAATAAGCTGCTGATTATTGCTGCATAATAAGTTCTGTTTCTTCTATTATAAAGGTAATTCAAAAGTAACGTTAAAATAGCATATCTGAATATAAATTCTTCGGCGATCCCGGCTTCTAATCCTCCTAAGGTACTCGACCAAGTTATTTTAAGATGACTGAAGTTAAAAGCTATTAAACTGTCTCCGTTAGAAAAAGCATTCCACATGGCAAACCAAACAGTAAAGATGATTATTGCAATGATGATCCACCAATTGCTGGAAGGTAACTTTTTCACGCGAGGGAGATGTTGCTGCCATTGGATCATCATGACTAACAACATCACTACAATGATAATTGCTGCGGAAAACATTGTGTCGGACAAAAGGCGAATTAACTTGTTGCTATTGATGATCGTAGAACCTGTGATCTGATCCAATGAAGTTGATGCTGGGAAAAGAAAACTATAAATAATAATAGCAATGCGGGCGATAATGTTTTTTAGAGGAGCAATTACTACGTAGGTGTAGGGAATATACATTATTGAGGCATACAGTAAAACGATGGCCAACAATGCCGGATTTTGCCAGTCAATAGATTCCTGGGTCAAAATGATCAATTGATTGACGGCTAGGGGGATCAGGAACGGCTGGACTAATAACTGCAGTAATCGATTTACTTTGTCGAATTTAGATCCATCGGGTTTATCGTGGATCAGCAGTCCAAGAAAGTTAACTACTATTATAAGCTCAAATGCTGTGAAGCTTTTAAATATGGCGAAAAACAAAATGATGGTGGAATTTAAAACCAATTGCGTGTAAAATAACCGATGTTGGACTGAATTTGTTTTGAGCATAACATTTCTCCCATAATGATTTATTTCTATTATGCCATAGTGTTAATGCAAGTCAGTTTTTCTCAATTGAAACTAAAAAAATCCTTGATAATGCCGGTCCAATCGTGTATTATAAGAAAAGTGCTTATTTCATAGGAGAAGTATGCGCCTATTGGTATTTAAAAATATCGACGGCATAGAAGTGAGAGGTTGCGACACGCCCGGCCGCTTTGCCACGGCAGAGCTGTTGGATATTTTCACGGAGCCGGTCATCTTGAAAGAGACAAAAAGGAGGTAACCCCATGGCAAGTCAAAAAATTCGCATTCGCTTGAAAGCTTACGAACATCGTATCCTAGATCAATCAGCTGACAAGATTGTGGAAACAGCAAAGAGAACTGGTGCTGAAATTTCAGGACCAATTCCTTTACCAACAGAACGTTCACTTTATACAGTGTTAGCTTCACCACACAAGCATAAAGATTCTAGAGAACAATTCGAAATGCGTACACATAAAAGACTTATTGACATCGTTAATCCATCACCTAAGACAGTTGATTCATTAATGAAGTTAGATCTACCATCAGGCGTAGATATCGAAATCAAATTATAATAAATAAAAATAAATTATTGGAGGTGCAAACATGGCCAGAAAAGGAATTCTTGGTAAGAAAATTGGAATGACTCAAATTTTCACTGAAAACGGCGAATTAGTTCCTGTTACAGTTGTTGAAGCAACACCTAATGTTGTTACACAAGTGAAAACAGCAGAAACAGATGGTTATGAAGCTATTCAACTTGGCTTTGAAGACCGTCGCGAAGTTCTAACTAATAAACCTGCCAAAGGTCATGCAGAAAAGGCAAACACAACTCCTAAACATTACACTCGCGAATTCCGCGATGTGGAAATGGGAGATTACGAATTAGGTGGAGAAGTTACAGTAGATACATTTAATTCAGGTGATATTGTCGACGTTACAGGTACAACAAAGGGACACGGAATGCAAGGTAACATCAAGAGATTCGGACAAGCTAGAGGTCCTGAAACTCACGGTTCTAGATACCACCGTGTTGCTGGTTCAATGGGTGCCATCATCAACCGTGTATTCAAAGGTAAGATGCTACCAGGACGTATGGGTAACAACCGCGTGACAACACAAAACCTAGAAGTTGTTAAGATCGATGCAGACAAGAATGCAATCATGATCAAGGGTAATGTCCCTGGTGCAAACAACTCACTAGTTAAAATCCAAACAGCTGTTAAAGCTAATACAAAATAGGAAGGAGGAACTGAGTTATGACAAAAATCACAGCCTATAAAGACAGCGGTGCTGAAAATGGTACTGTTGAAGCAAATGATTCAATCTTCGGAATTGAACCAAACAACTCTGTAGTTACTGATGCTGTTATTATGCAACGTGCTACTTTGAGACAAGGTACACACGATGTTAAGAACCGCTCTGAAGTACGTGGTGGTGGTAAGAAACCATGGCGTCAAAAAGGAACAGGTCGTGCTCGTCAAGGATCAATCCGTTCACCACAATGGGTTGGCGGTGGTACTGTTTTCGGTCCCACACCTAGATCATATGCATACCATCTTCCTAGAAAAGTTAGCCGTTTAGCATTGAAGTCTGTACTTTCACAAAAAGCTGCTGACGGTAACATGATCGTTATCGACTCAATTTCATACGACAAGCCAAGTACTAAATCATTCGCACAATTACTTACACAAGTTGGTGTTGATGGAAAGGCTCTTGTAGTTGTTGAAGACGGAAATGACAATGTTGCTTTATCAGCAAGAAACATTGATAAAGTTACAGTTGTTGCACCTGAAGGTGTTAACGTTCTAGATGTTATCAACGCTAAGAAATTAGTAGTTACACAAGCAGCACTTTCTAAAATTGAGGAGGTGCTTGGATAATGAGCGCAAGAGACGTAATTATTCGCCCAGTCGTTACTGAAAACTCAATGGATTCAATGGCAGACAAGAAGTACACATTTGATGTTGCTTTAGATGCTAACAAAGTTAACGTAAGACAATCTATTGAAGAAATTTTCGGTGTAAAAGTTAAAAAAGTAAATATCATGAATGTTTCAGGTAAGAAGAAACGCCAAGGTCGTTATGTTGGTTACACAGCAAAACGTCGTAAAGCTATTGTTACACTTACAGAAGATTCAGATGAAATTAAGATTTTTGATGAAGAATAATTAAGGAGGTCAAATAATGGCGATTATCAAGTATAAACCAACCACAAACGGTCGTCGTAATATGACAGGTTCTGACTTTGCCGAGATTACTAAGAAATCTCCTGAAAAGACATTGTTGGACTCACAAAGCCATACAGCTGGTCGTAACTCATACGGTCATATTACAGTTCGTCACCGTGGTGGTGGACACAAGCAACACTACCGTATCATTGATTTCAAACGTACAAAAGATGATGTCGAAGCTACAGTTAAGGCTATCGAATACGATCCAAACCGTACAGCTAACATCGCATTATTACACTATTCAGATGGTGTTAAATCATATATCTTAGCTCCTAAGGGACTTGAAGTTGGACAAAAAGTTCAATCAGGTGTTGATGCAGATATCAAACCAGGTAATGCTCTTCCACTAGAAAACATTCCAGTAGGTACAGTTATTCATAACGTTGAGATGAAACCTGGTAAGGGTGGTCAAATCGGCCGTTCTGCTGGTACATCAATTTCATTACAAGGTAGAAACGGTAAATATTCAATTTTACGTTTACCTTCAGGTGAAGTTCGTATGATCCTATCAACTTGCCGTGCAACAGTTGGTGCTATTGGTAATGAACAACATGAATTAATTAAGATTGGTAAAGCTGGACGTAAGCGTTGGTTAGGATTCAGACCTACAGTTCGTGGTTCAGTTATGAACCCTAACGATCACCCACACGGTGGTGGTGAAGGTAAAGCTCCTATCGGTCATCCATCACCAATGTCACCATGGGGTAAGAAGACCTTAGGTAAGAAAACTCGTTCATCACATGCCAAATCTGAAAAGCTTATTGTTCGTCATAGAAAAGGTAAGTAATCATTTCGCAGGAATAATATAAGGAGGACATAAGATGAGTCGTAGTTTAAAAAAGGGACCATTCGCAGATGCACATCTTCTTAAGAAGATCGATGCACAAGTTGATTCAGACAAAAAGTCAGTTATCAAAACATGGTCAAGACGTTCAACAATTTTTCCTAGTTTCGTAGGATTCACAATTGCAGTTCATGATGGGCGTAAGCATGTGCCAGTTTATATCCAAGAAGATATGGTTGGCCACAAGTTGGGCGAATTCGTACCAACACGTACATTCCATGGACATGGAACAGACGATAAGAAAACTAAGTAATAAGAAGGGAGACTAAATGATGGCAGAACAAGAAATTACATCTGCAACAGCCAGAGTAAAAAATGTTCGTATTGCACCTCGTAAGGCCCGCCTTGTTATTGATTTGATCAGAAACAAGAACGCAGCTGAGGCATTAGCAATTTTGCAATTTACACCAAGAGCAGGCTCTCCTATTATTGCCAAAGCTCTTAAGTCTGCAATTGCAAACGCAGAACACAATTTTGATTTAGATGCACAAAACCTAGTAGTTAGCGAAGCTTTCGTTGACGAAGGACCAACTCTTAAACGTTTCCGTCCAAGAGCTAAAGGTTCAGCATCACCAATTAACAAGAGAACAAGTCATATTACAGTTGTAGTAACAGAAAAAGATTAGTATTGGAGGTAACTTGAGTGGGTCAAAAGATTAATCCAGTCGGATTCCGTGTCGGCGTTATCCGTGACTGGGATGCCAAATGGTATGCAGAAAAAGATTTTTCAACATTCTTACACGAAGATCTTAAGATTCGTGATTACATTGAAAACAGACTTTCAAACGCTTCAGTTTCAAGAATTGAAATCGAACGTACAGCAAAGAATGTTACAATTTCAATCCACACAGCTAAGCCAGGAATGGTTATTGGTAAAGGTGGTTCAGAAGTTGAAAAATTACGTAACGAACTAAACAAATTAGTTAACAGAAACATTCACATCAACATTATTGAAATTAAGAAACCTGATTTAGATGCAAAACTTGTCGGTGAAAACGTTGCTCGTCAACTTGAAGCACGTATCGCATTTAGACGTGCACAACGTCAAGCCGTACAACGTTCACGTCGTGCAGGTGCAAAAGGTATCAAGATTCAAATATCTGGTCGTTTAAACGGTGCTGATATGGCTCGTAGAGAATGGCATACAGAGGGAACTGTTCCTCTTCACACATTGCGTGCAGATATCGATTATGCATGGGTTGAAGCAAAGACTCAATACGGTAACTTAGGTGTTAAAACTTGGATTTATCGTGGTGAAATTCTTCCTGCAAAGCCTAATCATGATCAAGACAACAATGAAGGGAAAGGAGAATAATCTATGCTAGTACCAAAGCGTGTAAAACACCGTCGTGAATTCCGTGGTAAGATGCGCGGAGAAGCTAAAGGTGGTAAGAATGTCGATTTTGGTGAATATGGTTTGAAAGCACTTGATTCAAGCTGGATCACAAATAGACAAATCGAAGCAGCTCGTGTTGCTATGACTCGTTACATGAAGCGTGGTGGTAAGGTTTGGATTAAAATCTTCCCTCACAAATCATACACTGCTAAGGGTGTAGGTGTTCGTATGGGTTCTGGTAAAGGTGCTCCTGCTGGTTGGGTTGCCGTAGTAAAACGTGAAAAAGTCATGTTTGAAATCGGTGGCGTATCAGAAGAAGTAGCTCGTGAAGCCCTAAGACTTGCATCAAACAAACTTCCAGTTAGAACTAAGTTTGTTAAAGCGGAGAAAGTAGGTGGCGCTGATGAAGGCTAGTGAAATCAAAGAGCTAACTGCTACTGAGTTACAAGATAAAGTTAAGCAATACAAAGAAGAGTTATTCAACCTTCGTTTCCAACAAGCTACAGGCCAATTGGAAAACACAGCTCGCTTAAAGGCTGTTAGAAAGAATATCGCAAGATTAAGAACTGTTCAAAATCAAGCAAATAACGATAAATAATAAACAGGAAGGGAGATCTCACGTTGAGCGAAAAAGAAACTCGTAACAATCGTAAAGTATACCAAGGCCGCGTTACTTCAGATAAGATGGACAAGACAATTACTGTTGAAGTTTCAACTTACAAGAAGCATCCAGTTTATGGCAAACGTGTTAAGTACTCAAAGAAGTTCTATGTTCAAGACGAAAAGAACGAAGCTAAAATTGGCGATGTTGTTCGTATTATGGAAACTCGACCTTTGTCAAAGACAAAGCGCTTCCGTTTATTAGAAATCGTCGAAAAAGCAGTTATTATCTAGTATTAAATACTGATGAGAGGAGGACTAATAAGTGATTCAACAAGAAAGCCGTCTAAAAGTTGCAGATAATTCTGGAGCTCGTGAAATTTTAACTATTAAAGTTCTTGGTGGTTCAAACCGTAAAACAGCTAATATCGGAGATATTATTGTCGCTACTGTCAAACAAGCAACACCAGGTGGCGTTGTTAAAAAGGGTGACGTTGTCAAGGCAGTTATCGTAAGAACTGTATCAGGTGCACATCGTACAGATGGTTCTTACATCAGATTTGACGAAAATGCTGCAGTTATTATTAATGCTGATAAAACACCTAGAGGAACTCGTATCTTCGGACCAGTTGCTCGTGAACTACGTGATAGCGATTTTATGAAGATCGTATCATTAGCACCAGAAGTGCTATAAAGAGATCAATTTAATTCAGGAGGTGCTGAATAGTGTTTGTAAAAACTGGAGACAACGTTGAAATTATTTCTGGTGACGATAAAGGCAAGCAAGGTACAGTAATCAAAGCTTTGCCTAGCGAAAACAAAGTTGTTGTTAAAGGCGTACATGTTGTAAAGAAACATTCAAAGCCAACTAACACACAACCTCAAGGCGGAATCGTCGACGTTGAAAGACCTATCGATGCAACTAACGTAAAAGTTGTAAAAGGTTCAGCTAAGAAAACATCTACAGCCAAGAAATCAACAAAATCAACTGATAATAAAGAAGAAAAGTAAGAAAGGAGAAAACTAAATGGTTAATGCATTAAAAGAAAGATATGTAAAAGAAATCACACCATCAATGATGGAAAAATTCAATTACACATCAATCATGCAAACACCTAAGATCGAAAAGATCGTTCTTAACATGGGTGTTGGTGATGCTATTGCTAACTCAAAGAACCTTGATGAAGCTGTTGAAGAATTAGGCTTGATCTCAGGACAAAAACCTTTGATTACAAAAGCAAAGAAATCTATTGCCGGATTCAGACTTCGTGAAGGAATGTCAATCGGTGCCAAGGTAACACTTCGTGGCGACCGTATGTATGACTTCTTGGATAAGTTAATCAATGTCGCTTTACCTCGTGTTCGTGACTTCCGTGGTGTAAATACTCGTTCATTCGATGGCCGTGGTAACTACACATTAGGTCTTAAGGAACAATTGGTTTTCCCAGAAATCGACTATGATAAGGTTAACAAGATTCGTGGATTGGACGTTGTTATCGTAACAACTGCTGAATCTGACGAAGAATCACGTGAACTTCTATCACAAATCGGAATGCCATTTACAAAATAAAGGAGGGTCATTAAATTGGCTAAGAAATCTCAAATCGTACGTAACCATAGACCAGCCAAGTTCTCATCACAAGAATATACTCGTTGCGAACGCTGTGGCCGTCCACATTCTGTATATCGTAAATTTAAACTTTGCCGTATTTGCCTTCGTAATTTAGCTCATGAGGGTCAAATTCCTGGTATGAGAAAAGCTAGTTGGTAAAATTAACTAATAACAAGGAGGTAAATTAAATGGTCATGACAGATCCTATTGCAGATTACTTAACACGTATCCGCAATGCCAATATGGTAAAGCATGAATCTCTAGAAGTGCCTGCTTCAAACATCAAGAAGAGCATGACAGAGATTTTAAAGAACGAAGGATTTATCAAGGATTACGAAGTCATTGAAGACAACAAACAAGGTGTTCTTCGTATTTTCCTTAAATATGGACAAGATCAACAACGCGTAATTACAGGCTTGAAACGTATTTCAAGACCAGGTCTACGTAGCTATGTTGACGCTGATAATGTACCAAAGGTTCTTAATGGACTAGGTATTGCAATTATCTCAACTTCAAAAGGTGTAATTACTGATAAAGAAGCCCGTGCACAACACGTTGGTGGAGAAGTAATTGCTTACATTTGGTAATAATTTTTAAGAACAAGGAGGTGCACAAATTTGAGTCGTATCGGTTATAAAGTAATTGAAATTCCAGAAGGCGTTACAATTACACAAAAAGATGAAAACATTACTGTTAAAGGTCCAAAGGGCGAAATCACAAGAGAATTCGACACACGGATCAAGTTAACTATTGAAGGTAATGAAGCAAAATTTGATCGTGAAGATGACAACTTAAAAGCTCTTCATGGTACAATGCGTGCTAACCTTAACAACATGGTTCTTGGTGTAACAGAAGGTTTCGAAAAGAAACTTGAACTTAGAGGTGTTGGTTACCGTGCTGCTGTTAAAGGCACAACACTAACTCTTACAGTTGGTTACTCACATCCAGTTGATATGGAAGCACCTGAAGGTATTAAAATTGAATCTCCTTCTAATACTGAAATCAACATTTCAGGTATTAGTAAGCAAAAAGTTGGCCAATTCGCCGCTGAGATCCGCGATGTACGTCCACCAGAACCTTATAAGGGTAAAGGTATTCGTTATGTTGACGAATATGTACGTCGTAAAGAAGGTAAAACTGGTAAATAGTAAATAAATCTATGAGGTGAAAATTGTGATTACAAAACCAGACAAAAACAAAGCACGCCAAAAGCGTCAAAAGCGCGTACGTGCTAAAATCTCTGGTACTGCTGAGTGCCCACGCTTAAATGTGTTCCGTTCGAACAAAAACATTTACGCTCAAGTAATTGATGACGTAAAGGGTGTAACGCTAGCAAGTGCCTCAACTCTTGATAAAGAAGTTAAAGACGGTTCAAAAGTTGAACAAGCTGAAGCTGTTGGTGCTTTGATCGCACAAAGAGCTAAAGAAGCTAAAATCAGCGATGTTGTCTTTGATCGTGCCGGATACTTGTATCATGGTCGTATTCAAAGTCTTGCTGAAGCAGCTCGTGAAAATGGGCTAAAATTCTAGAAGGAGGAAACCAAACTTATGACATATATCGATCCATCTCAATTAGAGTTAGAAGATCGCGTTGTTTCAATCAACCGTGTTACTAAAGTTGTTAAAGGTGGACGCCGTCTACGTTTTGCAGCCATCGTAATCGTTGGAGACAAGAATGGCCACGTTGGTTTCGGAACTGGTAAAGCTCAAGAAGTTCCTGAAGCTATCCGTAAAGCTGTTGAAGATGCTAAGAAGAACTTGATCACTGTACCTATGGTCGGATCAACAATTCCTCACGAAGTTATTGGTAGATTCGGTGCCGGTAATATCATGTTGAAACCTGCTGTTGAAGGTTCTGGTATCGCTGCTGGTGGTTCCGTTCGTGCCGTTATGGAATTAGCTGGTGTTGGTGATGTAACAAGTAAATCACTTGGAAGAAACACACCAATCAATGTTATCCGTGCAACAATCGAAGGACTTAAAGAACTTAAAACTGCTGAATCAGTATCAGAAATGCGTGGAATTTCAGCTCAAAACTTGCTTAACTAAAAGAAAGGTGTGTAACTATGGCTAAACTTAAGATTACTCTTATTAGAAGTGCAGCTCACCGCCTTCCTGCTCAACGTAAAACTGTTAAAGAACTAGGACTTGGAAGAGTTAATAGTTCTGTTGTTAAGCCGGATGATCCTGCTATTCGCGGTGCTGTATTAAAGATTGCTCATTTAGTTAGTGTTGAAGAAGTTAAAGATTAATAATTCATTCATAGATTAGGAGGTGCAAGAATGGAACTACATGAACTTAAACCAAGTGCTGGTTCAAGACATTCAAGAAAACGTTTAGGTCGCGGTACTTCAAGTGGTACTGGTAAGACTGCTGGTCGTGGACAAAAAGGTCAATTAGCTAGATCTGGTGGTAAGACACGTATCGGTTTTGAAGGTGGACAAATGCCTTTATTCCGTCGTATGCCAAAACGTGGATTTAAGAATATCAACCGCAAAGAATATGCGATCGTAAATCTTAAAGACTTGAACAAGTTCAGTGATGGTGCTGAAGTAAATCTTCAAACATTGAAGGAAGCTGGAATCGTTAAGAAAGAATTTAACGGTGTTAAGTTACTTGCCAATGGTGAAGTAAAAGCTAAGTTAACTGTTAAAGTTGCTAAAAGCTCTGACGCCGCTACCAAAGCTATCGAAGCTGCTGGTGGCTCAGTCGAGGTGATCTAATGTTTAGAACTATCAGAGATGCTCTAAAGGTTAAAGAAATTAGAAAGAAAATCTTCTTTACCCTTATGTTACTTGTGATTTACCGATTGGGTTCACAAATAACTGTACCAGGTGTTAACGCCGCAGCAATGGACAAGGTCAGTTCAACTGGACTTGTCCCATTGCTAGATACAGTTACTGGTGGTGGTTTATCAAACTATTCCATCTTCTCAATGGGTGTATCACCATTCATCACTGCACAGATCGTTGTTCAATTGTTACAAATGGACATCGTTCCTAAGTTTGTTGAATGGAGTAAACAAGGTGAAGTTGGACGTAGAAAACTGAACCAAGTAACGAGATACCTAACGATCGTGTTGGGCTTTGTACAATCAATCGGTATTACAGCCGGTTTTAATACATTAAGTAGTTTGAATTTGGTTAAAACACCAAATGCACAAGCTTATATTACAATCGGTATTATTCTTACCGGTGGTACAATGTTGCTAACTTGGATCGGTGAGCAAATCACTGATAAAGGTTTAGGTAATGGTGTGTCAGTTATTATCTTCGCTGGTATTGTTGCTAGATTCCCTTCAGGACTCCAACAAATTTACCGTGACTATATCCAAAATGCTGACTCAGCAAACCTTGCCAGAAACATTGGTTTCATTGTTGGATTAGTAATTCTTGTTTTGATCGTTGTTCAGTTCGTTACATACGTACAACAAGCAACACGTAGAATTCCTATTCAATACACAAGACGTGCAGCTGGTAGTGGTAGCGAAAGTTTCCTACCATTACGAGTTAACGTTGCTGGTGTTATCCCAGTTATCTTCGCTAGTTCATTTATTGTTACGCCACAAACAATTTTGATGGCGTTCCAAGCAAATCACAGTGAAGATTCATGGTATCAAGTACTATCAGAAATATTCAGTATGCAAACAACTACTGGATCATTACTTTACACATTGTTGATCGTATTATTTACTTTCTTCTATGCATTCGTACAAGTAAATCCGGAAAAGTTGTCCGAAAACTTGCAAAAACAAGGTGCATATATTCCTGCCGTATGGCCTGGAAATGAAACTATTAAATTTATGAACGGTGTCCTACTTAGATTATCTACAGTAGGTTCGATCTTCTTAGGTTTAGTTTCATTGCTACCATTGCTTGCAGCTAACTTGTTCGACCTACCTCAATCAATTGGATTAGGTGGTACAAGTTTACTTATCATCGTTGGTGTTACAGTTGAGATGGACCGTCAACTTAGAGGTCTGTTGATGAAACGTGAATACGTTGGGTTTATCAGATAAGTAAATTGTTGGGAGATGTGAAGAATGAACATTATATTGATGGGATTGCCTGGTGCTGGTAAGGGTACACAAGCAGAAAGAATTGTAGAAGATTTTGATATTGTCCATATTTCGACTGGTGATATGTTTAGACAAGCTATGGCTGACAAAACCAAAGTTGGTCTAGATGCTAAGTCTTATATCGACAAAGGGGAACTTGTTCCGGATGAAGTTACAGAATCTATTGTCGAAGAACGTTTAGGCAAAGACGATGTTCAAAAAAGCGGATATATGCTAGATGGTTTTCCTAGAACGATCGAACAGGCTAACGCTTTACAGACAATTGCAAAGAATGTAAACAAGCCTATCGATGGCGTAATCTACATAGATGTTAAGCCAGAAGTTCTAGTTGAACGTTTATCTGGAAGATATATTTGCAGAAATTGCGGAGCAACATACCACAAAATCTACAATCCAACAAAGGTCGAAGGTACTTGTGATAATTGCGGCGGTCATGATTTTTACCAACGTGAAGATGACAAACCTGAGACAGTTAAGAACAGATTAAAAGTAAACATCGAAATGAATACTCCACTAATTGATTTTTACGACAAGTTAAACTTGTTGCACAAGATCAATGGTGAACAAGAAATCGATGATGTATATAAAGAAGTTAAAAACGTTTTACAAAGTTTGTAAAACTTTTTAACATTGGTTTATTTACATATGCGTAAAATTGTTGTATAATTTGGCGCTGTATGCAAATGAATTTATCCCGATGATCATGGAGGTTAATATCTTTGGCAAAAGATGATGTCATTGAAGTAGAAGGTACAATTTCAGAAACATTGCCTAACGCAATGTTTAAGGTGAAACTTGAAAACGGAGCTACAGTATTAGCTCACGTTTCGGGTAAAATCCGTATGCACTATATTAGAATTTTGCCCGGCGATAAGGTCACTGTTGAATTGTCACCTTATGATTTAACCAAGGGAAGAATTACATATAGATATAGATAACAATTATTTTAATGGAATGGAGGTTCCTTAATATGAAAGTAAGACCATCCGTTAAACCTATGTGTGAACACTGTAAAGTAATTAAGAGACGTGGACGCGTTATGATTATTTGCTCTGCAGATCCAAAGCACAAACAAAGACAAGGATAATAAAATAGGAGGTGCAACTTAATGGCTCGTATAGCAGGTGTAGATTTACCTCGTGATAAGAGAATCGTTATTGCCCTAACATACATTTATGGTATCGGTAATACTACTGCTCAACACGTACTTAAAAATGCTGATGTTTCAGAAGATGTCCGTACAAGAGACTTAACTCCTGATCAAGAAGATAAGATCCGTGCAGAAATCGACAAGATCCCTGTTGAAGGTGACTTGCGTCGTGAAACAAGCATGAACATCAAGAGACTTCAAGAAATTGGTTCATACCGTGGAATGAGACATCGTCGTGGTTTACCAGTTAGAGGTCAAAACACAAAGAACAACGCTAGAACTCGTAAAGGCAAGAAAGTTTCTATTGCCGGTAAGAAAAAGTAGGATAGGAGGTTAATTCATGGCTCAAAACAAAGGTCGCAAACGTCGTACAAAGAAGCATATTGAAGCTGGAGTTGCACACATTCACTCAACTTTCAATAACACACTAGTAATGATCACTGATGTTAACGGTAATGCCGTTTCATGGTCATCAGCTGGTGCACTTGGATTCAAGGGAAGCCGTAAGTCAACACCATTTGCTGCACAAATGGCTGGAGAAGCAGCTGCTAAAGAATCAATGGAACATGGTATGAAAACTGTCGAAGTAGCTGTCAAAGGACCTGGTTCTGGTCGTGAAGCCGCAATTCGTTCACTACAAGCCACAGGTTTGGAGATTACTGCAATTCGCGACGTCACACCAGTTCCACATAATGGCTCACGTCCTCCAAAGCGTCGTCGTGTATAGTATGGTCTTATACCCATATGTTTTTAGCTACACACATTTCGTTTTGAAAGGGGAACTAACCGAATGATCGAATTTGAAAAGCCAACCATTACACCTGTTGAAGAAAGTAATGATCATGGTAAATATATTGTCGAACCGTTGGAAAGAGGATACGGTACTACATTAGGTAACTCGTTACGTCGTGTATTACTTGCATCATTACCTGGTACAGCGGTTTCTGATATTCAAATAGATGGTGTCTTGCATGAATTCTCTGCAGTTGATGGAGTCATCGAAGACGTTACACAAATCGTGCTTAACGTTAAGAGTCTTTCATTAAAGTCTTATGCTGAAGAAGGTGGCTTAAAGGCCGAAGTAGATATTACTGGTCCTGCTACAGTTACAGCTAAAGACATTAAAGCAGACGATGACTTGGAAATCCTTGACCCTGAACAATACATTTGTACTGTTGCAGAAGGTGGACATTTCCACATGCAAATGACAATTAAAAATGGTCGTGGATATACTCCTGCAGAACAAAATAAAACAGATGAAACACCCATCGGTGTTTTACCAGTTGACTCGATTTTCACACCAGTAGAAAAAGTCAACTATCAAGTTGAAAATACTCGTGTGGGTAAAAGAAACGACTTCGATAAATTGACAATCGATATCTGGACTAATGGATCAATTGGTCCTAGAGAAGCTATTAGTTTGTCTGCTAAGATCCTAACAGAACACTTAACTAGTTTTGTAAATCTTACTGAAGAAGCTAAGAGTGCCGACATGATGATCGAAAAAGAAGAAACACAAAAAGAGAAGAAGCTCGAAATGACAATCGAAGAACTCGACTTATCAGTCCGTTCATACAATTGTTTGAAGCGTGCCGGTATCAATACTGTGCAAGAGCTAACTGAAAAGACTGAAGCAGACATGATGCGCGTTCGTAACCTTGGTCGCAAGTCACTTGTTGAAGTTAAAGAGAAGCTCTCTGATCTTGGATTATCATTAAAGCAAGAAGATTAATTATATCAAATTCAAACAGGAGGTAAACACATGGGCTACCGTAAGTTAGGACGTACAAGTTCTCAAAGAAAAGCAATGCTACGCGATTTAACTACTGATTTAATCATTAATGAACGTATTGTTACTACTCAAACTCGTGCTAAAGAAATCAGCCGTACAACTGAAAAGATGATCACTTTAGGTAAGCGCGGAGATTTGCATGCTCGTCGTTTAGCTGCAGCATTTGTTAGAGATGAAGTTGCTAACATTACTGAAGATGATGACGCAGTAGTAGTACAATCTGCACTTCAAAAGTTATTCAGTGATATCGCACCTCGTTACAAAGAACGTAACGGTGGATACACACGTATCTTGAAGACTGCACCTCGTCGTGGTGATGCAGCACCTATGGTTATTATTGAATTAGTTTAATAATAATATAAAGTTTCATTAATAAAAAATCAGTCATTCTGATGAATTAGTGAGTGTTAAGATGATGGTTACAAGTTTAACTAAGTCTATCTCTGAGATCTCTGGAAACAGGGACACTAATTTGTCGAATGATTTTTTTTTACCCAAAGGTGAGCAAATGGAAAATATTATTTCAATCAAAGATGTTTTTTACAAATATCCCGGTTCTGATAATTATGCAGTCAACGGGATCAGTCTCGATATCAAGGCCAATGAGTGGATCTCGATTGTTGGTAAAAATGGTAGTGGGAAGACTACTTTGACTCGTTTGATCGATGGGCTAGAAGAATGTGAATCTGGTTCGATCGAGATCGATGGCGTCGTTACTGACGAAGACACTATTTGGGACGCCCGTAAGAAGATCGGAATTGTCTTTCAAAATCCCGATCATCAATTCGTTGGGGCAACTGTCGAAGATGATGTGGCCTTTGGGTTAGAAAACCAAGGTATGCCTCGCGATGAAATGATCACAGCAGTTGATCGTGCTTTAAAAATGGTCGACATGCAAGATTTCAAGAAACGTGACCCTCAGTCACTATCTGGTGGTCAAAAGCAGCGTGTGGCGATCGCAGGTGTCTTAGCAATCAAGCCGCAGATCATTATCATGGATGAGTCGACTAGTATGCTTGATCCCGAAGGTCGAAAAACGGTCATCAATTTGATCAAGCAATTGCGGACTGAGCAAAATTTGACAGTAATTTCTATTACGCATGACATTGAAGAGACACAACTTTCTGATAGAATTATAGTATTGAACTCCGGAAAGATCGTGAAGGATACCGTTCCTGCAGATTTGTACAATTTAGGACCGCAACTAATTGAGTATGGGCTTGAAGAACCTTTTACCAACTTAGTTGCTGCCGGATTGCAGGATGTGATTGATTTTGACGGATATATTACTGAGAAGGGACTCATTGCTAAACTATGCGAATTGAATTCGAAAAAGTAACTCATTCTTATGAGTCCAGTAATCCCATGTCTGGGTTAGGGCTAGCAGATGTTTCTTGTACTATTGAAAGTGGGCAATTTACCGCAATCGTCGGGAAAACGGGTAGTGGTAAGTCGACTATGGTCAAACACATCAATGCCTTATTGAAGCCAACTAGTGGTACGATCACAGTCGGTGACCATCAAATCACACCAGAAACTGACAATAAGAATTTAAAACCACTTCGCAAAAAAGTCGGCATGGTTTTTCAATTTCCTGAAAGTCAGTTGTTTGAAGATACCGTTGAAAAAGACATCATGTTTGGACCCAAGAACTTTGGCTTCACGGAAGCAGAAGCTAAGGCTGCAGCCGAAAAGATGATCGAAGTAGTAGGTTTAGGACCAGAATATTTAAAGAAGTCACCCTTCGATTTATCTGGTGGACAAATGCGCCGTGTGGCCATCGCCGGTGTTTTAGCTAGTGACCCTGAGACTATCATTCTGGATGAACCAACCGCCGGATTAGATCCAGTTGGTCGTAAAGAAATAATGGACTTGTTTAAAGCACAGCAACAAAAAGGCAAGACAATTATTTTGATCACCCACAACATGGATGATGTGGCCAATTATGCCGATAAGCTAATGGTCATGCATGACAGTCGTTTAGTTGGGTTGGGTACTCCACAAGAGATTTTTAATGATCACGAATTACTAGAAAAGAATTACATTAGCTTGCCTCAAAGTGCTATTTTTGCTGAGAAGTTAGCTGATAAGGGCTTTACTTTCTCGAAGCTACCAATTACTATCAGTGAGTTGACCGCTGAAATAAAAGAACAAATTCACGGTGATTAATAAATGGATAAACTAATTATAGGGCGTTATTTACCGGGTGATTCACTGATTTATCGCTTAGATCCCCGATTGAAATTTTTAATAACATTTTATTTTATTGGCATCGTCTTTTTAGCCAATAACGTAGCTTCTTATGCATTTTTGCTCGTATTCGTATTATTCGCTGTTTACGTGTCAAAAGTTAACCTGCTGTTCTTTATCAAGGGCCTGCGACCGATGTTCTGGTTGATCTTGTTCACCGTCGCTTTACAAGCATTTTTTACGCCAAGTAATGATCCGATTTGGCACTGGGCTTTTTTGACACTATCCAAAGATGGGTTAGTGATAGCAGCGTATATTTTCATGCGTTTTGTTTTAATTATTTTTATTTCGACGTTGTTGACTTTAACGACAACGCCGATCGAAATTTCCGATTCAATCGAGAGCATTTTGAAACCTCTTAAAGTGGTCAAGTTTCCTGTGACTCAAGTTGCTTTAATGTTGTCGATTGCATTAAGATTCGTCCCATTATTGATCGATGAAACTACCAAAATCATGGACGCTCAACGCGCTCGTGGGGTTGATTTTGGTGAAGGTGGTTTGATCAAACGTATCAAAGCCTTCGTTCCTATCTTGATCCCGCTGTTTGTAAGTAGTTTCTCGATAGCTTACGATCTTGCCATTGCCATGGAATCACGTGGCTACAAAGATGGGGAAGGTCGTAGTAAGTATCGCGTCTTGAACTGGTCGAAGCGTGATAATTGGACGATCGTATTTATGGTTTTAGTCACTGCAATATTATTATTACTACGGAGTTATAGATGACGAATTACAAATTAACTATTGCCTACGATGGTGCAAACTTTCACGGCTTTCAACGCCAACCTAAGTTAAGAACGGTCCAAGGCGTTTTAGAAAAAGCTTTGACGAAGATGGCTAAAGGTGAGCACATTGAGGTCATCGGTTCTGGTCGGACTGATGCTGGCGTTCACGCTTTAGGTCAAGTGATCTCATTTGAATATCCTGGTGAGATTGCAGCAGATAATATGTTAAAAGCGGTCAATTCATTAATGCCGCTAGATGTTATCGTCAAGGACTCTGAGATCGTCGCTGAGGATTTTCATGCCCGTTTTGGGGTAGTTAAGAAGACGTATCAATATCGTGTTGACTGTGGGCATTATACAGATCCTTTTAAACGATTTTATACAGGTCATTATCCTTATTCATTTGAGGTCAATAAGATTCAAACGGCTTTGGATGATTTAGTCGGAGAACATGATTTTTCAAGTTTCGCGGCTTCAGGTGGCGTCATCGAAAATAAAGTTCGGACGATTTATCAGGCAACGGTTGAATATTCTCCAACCAATAATGAACTGATCTTCGAATTTACTGGTAACGGCTTTTTGTATAATATGGTCCGTATTTTAGTCGCTACCTTGTTAGAGATCGGTAATGGTCGTCGTCCTGAACATGATTTATTAAGGTTATTTAAAGTTAAAAATCGTCAAGAAGCTCGCGGAACAGCACCTGCGAGTGGTTTGTATTTAAAAGAAGTTTTTTACAAATAAAATACTTGATCAGTTATTGACTTATCAGCAAATACCAAGTATTATTGTACCTGGTATTGTTTGCCCCACGATAAGCCCCGGAAACTTATTGAGTGTCAAACAGACAATGAACTGGAGGAAAACAAATGCGTACAACACCATTAGCAAAAGCAAATGAAGTTGATCGTAAGTGGTATGTGATTGATGCAGCTGACGTTGCTCTAGGTAGAGTTTCATCAGTTGTTGCAGCAATTCTTAGAGGTAAGAACAAGCCAACATATACACCAAACGTTGATACAGGTGATAACGTTATTATCATCAATGCAGCACAAGTAAAATTAACAGGTAAGAAAGCTAAGAACAAGATCTACTATTCTCATTCAGATCACCCAGGTGGGTTGAAGAGTATCAGTGCTGGTCAAAAGCGTGAAGAAAAACCAGAACTATTCGTAGAAGACTCTATTCGCGGTATGTTACCACATAACACACTTGGTCGTAACCAAATCAAGAAGTTGCATGTTTATGCAGGTTCTGAACATAACCACCAAGCACAAAATCCAGAAATGTTGGATATCAACAAACTAATTTAAGGAGGAAAACATTTTGGCAGAAGTATTTTATGCTGGAACAGGCCGTCGTAAAGATTCAGTTGCACGTGTTAGATTAGTTCCAGGAAACGGTAAGATTACTATCAACAAACGTGATGTCAAAGACTACATTCCTTTTGACAATTTGATTGCTGATATGAAACAACCTTTGGACATTACTGAAACAGGCGCTAACTACGATGTTATCGCAAACGTTAACGGTGGTGGTTTCTCAGGACAAGCTGGAGCTATCAGACATGGTATTGCTAGAGCATTACTTAATGTAGACCCTGATTTTAGATCAGCACTTAAGAGTGCCGGATTCTTGACACGTGACCCTCGTATGAAGGAACGTAAGAAGCCAGGTCTTAAGAAAGCTCGTAAAGCATCACAATTCTCAAAACGTTAATACAAATCTCAAATATTATCATTTTGAAGCACTCGTCTTTTTGGACGGGTGTTTTTTTGTGTTGAAGTTTGTTGAGGTGTGCTTGAGGTGAGAGAGTTTTTGGAAGACAAGAAGCGTTTTGCTTGGTGCAGGTTTGCTAGAGGTGAGAGAGTTTTTAGCAGACGAGAAGCGTTTTTCTTGTGGTGGCGTTTGTGATTTTAGGTGTGTTTGATGTTGAGGTAGTAGTTTGGTTTGTGGTTCACTGCCGACTCCGGGGCCCGAGGATACAGTGGAGGAACGTAAGTGCTGACGCACTTGCGCAACCGAATTTGGTGGTGGCTACACCACCGAACAACCAAGGGCGGGAACGCACCTGACGCGATTTTGAGCTACCCGAGGGAACCACTCGGGCATCTCAAAACTCGGTCTTATTCTAAGCGATAAATCGCTAAGAATAATTTAGGTGCTGAGGTCTGTATCCCCGGGCCCCTCCGTCTAGATAGTGCAACAAGACCCCTTTGTTGTTTATTAGGACCGATTTTTTTGATCAAGTTGGCATTTTTTGTTCGTCCTAGTCTTTTCGGTCTATCTCAGTTTCTAGCTTTATTGGTAAAATCAAAGGCAAAAGCAAGTTCAAAAGATGGCTTGTGTTGATCTTTTTGCTCGCGTGCCGCTAGAGCGCACTCTCGCAGTTGCCTTTTTTTGGTATTGTTTCTTAAATGGAATACGCTTTCTTTTTCATGTTGACTTTGTTCTTCTTAATTTTTACAATTAAGTTAATTGTTGCACAATCTATTTTTAGCTTGTCAGCAAAGTTTTTTAGGAGGGATTTTTTATGAAAATTGGTGTTATTTTGGAGACTAAGGAAGCTGAGAAGGCTTGGAACTCTTTGAGATTTGGCATTGCTGCTTTGGGGAAGGGCAATGAGGTTAAGCTTTTCTTGATGGGCGAAGGTGTTGAGATCGAGAGTATTAAGGATGATCAATTCGATGTTTCTGATAAGTTGGCTGATTTCCAAGATGCTGGCGGTGTTTTGTTGGCTTGCGGTACTTGCATTATGTCTCGTCATCTTGAAGATAAGACTCACTGTCCTATTTCTACTATGATGGACTGTGTTGATATGGTGACATGGGCTGATAATACTGTTACATTTTAATTAGTTCAGTTTGGAGGTCTGTTTATGTGTGGACGATTTATGTTTGAGCCTGAAGAAAATCCTGAGATTGAGCGGATTTATCAGTTGGCTTTGGATGATGGGTTTGAGCCTAAGACTGGTGAGATTTTTCCGTCGGATGATACTGCTTTGATCGTTGCTGGCGATAGACAGGTACGAGTGCTTGCTATGAAATGGGGCTTCCCTGGTTTTAAGCCGGGACAATCGATTATTAATGCTCGTAGTGAGACCGCTTTTCAAAAGCCGATGTTTGCGGACTCGATCAGGCAGCGTCGTTGCGTTTATCCTACTACCGGATTTTTTGAGTGGAATCAGGGTCATCAGAAGTATCGCTTCAATTATGGAGCAGAATCTTCGACTTTGTTTATTGCTGGTTGTTACAAGCAATTTGCTGGGGTACCGCAAAGTGTCTTGTTTACCACAGCGCCTAATGATTCGATGATCCAGATCCATGATCGAATGCCTTTGATCTTGTCGAAAAAGCAGATCAATGCTTGGATCTATGATGACAATTTTGCTCAACGATTTATTTCGTCTGCGATGCCACAATTGACGTCTGCTGAAGTTAATAAATAACATATATATACATAAAAAAAGTGCGATTGGAATATTTTTTCCAGTCGCATTTTTTTGTTTGTTTTTGATTTCTTCTATATTAGTCATCAAAAGTAGCGATGATCTTGCCTGATATTTTTCGGTCAATCAAGTCTTGCAAGCCATTAGCTATTTTTGAAAAAGGAATGGTTTTGGTAATGATAGATTTTAGTTTTTTGTCGGCTAATAACTGGCCTAATTCACTGGCCATTGTCGCTAGGTCGTCGATTTGGGGCTGATTATTGTGTTGGTGGGCTCCTCCTAGATTGACGCTTAAGATGCTTTGACCCATTGCACTGAGGTCGTAATTATCCATTTTGGGTTCTCCAACGATCGTTATTAAGGCACCGTTGTAAGCCAATCGCTCGAGGTCTTTTTGCGCTTCTTCGGGTCCGACTGTGTTGACGATCAAGTCGACTCCGACATTGTTAGTAAAATCGGCAACTTTTTGCGTAGTGTCTTCTGTTTTGTAGTCGATGATCAAGTCGGGGGACAGTTGCTTGACCCAGTCGACTTTATGAGTAGAAACGGTCGTTATTACCGTTAGACCGGCTAATTTGGCTAGTTGAATAGCGGTGCTTCCGACACCACCAGCTCCGGCGTGGATCAAGATCGATTTTTTGCCAGTTAAGTTCATTTTACGGTGGATGGCGGCATAAGCGGTCATTCCGTTGCATAAGACTGAAGCTGCCTCTGAGTAGGAAACGCCATTGGGAATCCGAGCAACATAGTGGTAATTAGCTTTAGCGTATTCAGCAAAGCAGCCATCTTTAGACAAGTCACCATGGTAAAAAACTTTTTCACCGACTTGAAAGTTTTTCGGATTGTTGCGACCGACTTTCACTACTTCTCCGGCGGCGTCTAAACCTAGAACATGGGGGTAAGTCCAGTTGGGGTGATGTCCAGCTACTAACTTGAAGTCTACCGGGTTAAGGCCAACAGCGTGAAGCTTGATCAATATTTCGTCAGCAGAAATGTCTGGTACAGTAACTTCCGTGACCTCTAGTTGAGATATTGTTGTGGCGTTTTGGTTGGGAACTACTAGTGCTTTCATAAGATTCCTCCTCTAATCGTTAATCTTATTTTAACCCAACATGTAAAAACTGGGTGGCAATTGTAAATGTAATGTAAAGCAAATATAAAGCTGATTCTTTACAATGTTTCGAAATCTTTACATTTAATAAACAATGAATATACATTCAATTGATAATCTATTACATGTTCTAAAAAATTGTTATAGGAAAGTTGGTATGTTTTTTATGAAAAAAGGGCGTTTTTTAACGATTTGCTTAGGGGTAATGTTAATGGCCTTATTAGGTGGAACATTAGCCGGATGCTCAGGAAAGAGTAGCTCAGCTAATAGTTCAGATAGCAAGAAGCTATCAATCGTTTTTTATCCAAATGAGTCTGCTAAAGACTATTTAGCTTCACGTAATGAGTTGAAAGCTAAACTTGAAAAAGCAACAGGTAAGAAAGTTGATATTAAGACAACTACAGATTACAACGTTGCAATCGAAGCAATTGCTTCAGGTAAAGCTCAATTGGCTTTCATGGGTGCTGATGGTTATATCAAGGCACGTTCATTGAACAAAGCGGTTGAACCTTTACTAACAGAATCAGGTCCAGATGGTACATTCAAGGGTGCTAGCTACCGTTCATACTTGATGGTTCCAGAAAAAGAAGCCGCTAACTACAAGAAAGATGGCAAGTACAGCATCGAAAACGTTAAAGGCAAGAAGATCTCATTCGTTTCAGCTAGTTCAACATCAGGTTTTGCCGTTCCAACATATGAAATTCAAAAAGAATTCAAGCTTAAGAACAAAGATTCATTCTCAGAAAGTGGCAAGTTCTTCCAAAAAGTTCTTTATGGTAACTCACATCCAGGTTCAGCAGTTAACTTGTTGAAGGGTGATGTTGATGTTGCAGCATTTGATGACATTGATCTAACACCATTTATGAAAGTAACATCAGGTAGCTACTCAGAACCAGGTGCTAAGTTCACAGTTAGAGAAGATGCCGGTGCACCATTTACAGATTTCCGTGGTAAGAGTGTTGTAAGTATCTCAGTTCTACCAGTTCAGAATGGTCCACTTGCAGTAAACACAAAGACACTTAGTGAAAAAGACCGTAAAGCAATTGCTGACTTGTTCACATCAGACGAAGTTGCTAACGATCCTAAGTTGTTCGCAAAAGATGGTTCAAAACAAGCTGCATTGTTCCACAAGAAGGGACCTAAGTCACAACTTCTTAAGGTTGATGACAACTGGTACAAACCTACACACGAATTAATCGGTAAATAGTAAATAGGAGGCATTACGATGCTGGAAGTAAAAAACTTAGCGAAGAGTTACCAAAAGGATAAACCAGCCTTGACCGACATTTCTTTTAAAATTGATCCAGGTAATTTTGTAGCGATAATTGGTCCCTCTGGGGCAGGTAAAACTACAATTCTTAGAAGTCTCAATCAACTTATCAAAGATGATGCTGGCGAAATCTTGCTTGATGGTGAAGATATTCGTTCCGCAAATAAGAAAGAATTAAGAAAACTACGCCGTCAAATTGGAATGATTTTCCAAAACTACAACCTTGTTGAAAGATTGACCGTTTTAGAAAATGTTCTTCATGGTCGACTCGGGTATAAGTCAACACTTGCAGGCGTAATTGGCCGCTACACCGAAGAAGAGAAACGCGAAGCTCTCGACTTGTTAGACAAAGTTGGCTTGTCAGAGTTCGCGTTGCAAAGATGTTCAGAACTTAGTGGAGGACAAAAGCAACGTGTAGGTATTGCACGTGCCTTGATCCAACATCCCAAGGTCATTCTTTGTGATGAACCGATTGCCTCGCTTGACCCGGCATCTGCGCAAAATGTCATGAAACTCCTCAAAGAGTTAACTGAAGAGTTCAACATTATTTGTATTGCTAACTTGCACCAAATCGACTTGGCAAAAGAACATGCTGATCAGATCATTGGTATTCGTCATGGTCAAATGATTTTTAATGATACGGCCGACAAACTATCAAAAGATGCCATTGCCGAATTGTATGGCACTTCAGCAGCTAAGGAGCTAGCATAATGAAGCAACCCAAAGTTACTGCCGCTAGTTATTTAGGTAAGAAACGTCTAGTGCAATCAGGTGTTTTGGCTTTGATCGCTGGTATTTATGCGATCGGCTGTTATATTTTGCAATTTGATACTATCCAAGGTACTTTATCGATCCCAAAGGCGTTTGCCTGGCTAGCTATCAATTTCATGCCGACACAAAGCTCAATGTCTTACTTGCCCCAGATAATGGAGAAGTTATTTGACACAGTTTTGATGTCAATTGCCTCAGTCGTTGTGGCTGCAGTGATCGCGATTTTCTTCGCGATCTTAGGCTCAAAAGTAACAGGTATCAACAAGTTCATGCAAGTTTTAGTCCGCGGAATCGCTTCGTTTTTTAGAAATATCCCGTTAGTAGCTTGGGCAATGATCTTGCTTTTCTCATTCAAGCAAAGTAACTTCACTGGTTTTTTAGCTTTGCTTTTGATGACTATTGGATTTTTGATTCGAGCATTCATGGAAATTATCGAGGACGAAGCTGGTGAAGCTATGATGGCTCTAAAAGCCACTGGTGCCAGCTACTTCCAAGTTATCTTCCAAGCCGTGATCCCACAGATCATCCCTAGTTTGATCAGTTGGATCCTTTACATGATCGAAAACAACGTCCGTGATGCGACCCTGGTCGGAATTTTGACTGGTACCGGAATTGGCTTTATTTTCGACATTTACTATAAGAGTTTCCGTTTCGACGCTGCAGGAATGACTGTTTTATCAATCATCGTTGTAGTTATCGGATTAGAAACACTCTCGAATCAAATTAGAAAGGTGATTTTATGATTTCAAATGAAGGCACTAAGCCGATCGTTTCTAAACCATCATTTCAAAAAGATCCGCAACAAAAGATCAAGCTCCACAAGACTACAGCTTCAACTTGGATGATCCAAGCGGTCACAATCAGTTTGATCTTGATCACGTTTTATACTTTGACTCATTTGAACACTGAAAATGTCAAAATGGCAGATGCATTCAAAGGTCTGATGATGACTTTCAATCAAATGTTTTTACAACCTAATGCCGGTGCTGACGGCTTTTGGGTCTTACTCGAAGCCTTAGGTGTCAGTGTTTTGCTCGGAATTTTAACGACTATTATCGGTGCCGTTCTAGGTTTTTTCTTCGCCGTAATTGCTTCCCGTAATTTAACGAACGCTTATTGGGGCGCCGGTATTCGTGCATTGATGGCCGTTGTTCGAGCTATCCCAACTATCTTGTGGGCTTTGATCTTCTCGATTGCCGTTGGACTTGGTCCGACAGCTGCGATCTTAGGTTTAAGTTTCCACAGTGTTGCTTATTTAACGAAAGCTTATTCAGAAAGTATCGAAGAAATTGATCCTGCGATCATCGATGCTTTGAAAGTAACCGGATGTAAATTTTGGACAATTGTTTTCCAAGCGGTCTGGCCTACGATAATTCCTTCCCTAGTTTCATGGACATTTATTCGTTTGGAGATCAATTTTGCCAATGCCGTTGCCGTTGGCGCGGCCGCTGGTGCCGGTGGTATTGGTTATCAGTTATTCGTTACTAGTGGTTTAAGCTTTGACTTCCATGAAGTAGGCTACATTGTCTACATGGTCATCATCGTTACTTTGATCTTGGAATTCATCGCCGTTAAATTAAGACAACATTACTTAGGTAAATAAAGGAGTTTATTATGATTGAAGCCGTTATTTTCGATTGGGCAGGCACAACAGTTGATTACGGAAGTTTAGCGCCAGTTGATGCCTTCCGTGCTGCCTTTAATACGAAGAAGATCTACCCAACTGATTCAGAGATCAGACAATTCATGGGGATGTCTAAATCAGATCACATTTGGGAAATGCTAGCTTTGCCTAGCATCTCTCAACAATTCGAAGAAGAATATGATCGTACTCCGAATGAAGCAGATCATGACGAATTATACGATTTGTTCGAATCAGCTTTGATGGCTCATTTAGTGAAGAAAACTGAGTTAAAGCCACACTTGTTGGAGACAGTTGATTTCCTTCAACAAGCTAATATCAAAATTGCTACAACTACAGGTTATACTCCAAAGATGATGGATGCCGTTGCAACTGGTGCTGCCTCACTAGGTTATCGACCAGAAATGATCCTAACTTCAGCAGATGTAGACAATAATGGTCGCCCACATCCAGATATGATCAACAAGATCTTGTCAGACTTAGCAATTACTGCGCCGGAAAATGCCATCAAGATCGGCGATACGATCGTTGATATTGAAGAAGGTAAAAATGCCAAAGTTAAGACGATCGGCATTATTGAAGGAAGCAGTTTGATGGGGATGACTGAAGTGGAGTACAACGAACTCACTGAAGAAAATCGCCAAATCGCCTGTGATGCAGTTCGCCAACAATTCACAGACGCTGGAGCTGACTTTGTGATCAACAACTTGTCAGAATTGCCAGAAATCGTTAAGAGTTTAAATCAACTAAAGGAAATGTAGAGTAATGGAAAACGAATACTTATTATTGACACCAGGTCCATTGACCACCAGTAACACAGTGAAAAAAGCTATGGAAAAGGACTATTGTACTTGGGATGACGATTACAAGAATATCACTCAATCTATTCGCCACTCCTTACTAAAAATCGCTCAAGTACATCCTGACGATTACACTGCTGTTCCGATCCAAGGTAGTGGAACTTACGGTGTTGAATCAGTTATTAGTTCGATCATTCCTAATAATGGAACATTATTGATCGCTATGAACGGCGCTTACGGTCAAAGAATTGGCCAAATGGCAGACGTTTATGGAATCAACCACGTTGACTTAGTAGTTGATGAACAACAACCAGTAACGAAAGAATTAGTTCGTGCTGAAATTGAAGCTCATCCTGAGATCACGCATTTTGCTATGATCCACTGCGAAACAACAACTGGTATTTTGAATCCGATCTAAGATATCATTCCTTGGGTCAAAGCTCAAGGAATCATCACGATCGTTGACGCAATGAGCAGTTTTGGTGGTATTCCGATCAGAGTTGCTGATCTTGACATCGACTTCTTGATCAGTAGTACTAACAAATGTATTCAAGGTGTTCCTGGCTTTTCATTTGTCATCGCCAATAAAGTGATGCTCAACGGAAGCCGTGGCAATGCTAGAACACTTTCCTTAGACTTGTATGATCAATATCAAGCCATGGAAAAAGATCACGGTAAGTGGCGTTTTACTTCACCAACTCACGTAGTTCATGCCTTTGCGCAAGCATTGACAGAACTAGAAGTAGAAGGTGGTGTAGAGAAGCGCTACATGCGTTATCGTGACAATCAAGCACAACTATCTGCTGGCATGGATAAATTAGGTTTAAAACAACTGATTGATCCACAATGGCAATCTCCAATCATTACATCTTTCAGATATCCAAGTGATGACTTTGACTTTGCAACATTTTACCAAGAATTGAAACAAGCTGGGTTCGTGATTTATCCTGGTAAGATTTCAATGGTCCCAACTTTTAGAATTGGTAACATCGGTGAAGTTTATCATGAAGACATCGAGAAACTATTAGCAGCGATTGAAAAGATTTCAACTAAGACAGTTTAATTATTTCCTTTCCGAACAAGAAAAGGGCAATGTTTACTTTGTGAACATTGCCTTTTTTTGCGTATTTTTCCTGCAATAGAGATCTAATTATTGACCGATAAACGAAAATTAACTTCTTTAAAAAAATAATAGCGGATGATCAATTCAAATCAAAATATACTAGTAAACTTGTCAGGACTGGATTTAGCTATATAGAAAATATCGAAATTTTTTTACAGCGGTATGAAAGGGTTTTCTCTCACCGTAGTCAGAATGATAGTGATACTGATTCACAAATATGCTAAAATGTTCACAATTGGGTTAAAAGTGGAGGATTTCATGGCTAATAATAATCAATCAACAAGTAAACTTACAAAGACAAAATTTTTAACGGTGTATCCAGAATTTTTACATCGTTTTTCACACATGAGTTTGGATCAACAAGACTACATCATAGCCGATCCGACATTGATCAAGCTCTACAGTGATCGCGAGGAAAAGGGCGAACTGGATCAAGATTTCAATCGTCAAAACGATGAAGCAGTGGAAGACCAAGTGAATGAATTGATCGAAAAATTTAACAACTAAAAAAATCGGGCCTAACTCAGGCTCGATTTTTTGATATGTGTGACAAGATGTCTTTTATTTGTTTTCTAAAACTTCTTCTGACCAACCGAGGACAAAAGCATTAGTCCCAAGGTGAGCGCCAATAACGGGACCGATTTGACCGGTTTCCACAACTAAGTCGGGGTATTTTTCACTCATGTGTTCTTGCCATTTTTCCATGGCATCTAAGTTATTAGTTCCCGTTAGGAAAATACGTAGAGGATAGTCGGTTTTTTGACGGACGGTTTCGAACTCATCTTCAATAAAGTGTAAAGCACGTTTCATCGTCCGAATCTTGTCGGTAGCAACGATCTCATGTTCTTCGTTCATCATCGTCAATACAGGCTTGATCCGCAATAAGCCACCAGTAAAAGCAGCAGCATTAGTCAAACGACCACCGTGAACTAAATTCTTCAAGTCATCAACTACGAAATACTCACCGATCGTCCGTTTTTGACTGTCGACTTTGTCCAAGATCTCATCAGCAGAAGCACCATCGTTAGCCAACTTAGAAGCGTATTTAGTCAAATAAGCCATCGGTTGGATCGACAAGAAGGAGTCGACCACGTGGACATTGGCGTTTTTATATTCTGGCAAAGCGGCTACTAAGTTGTTGCAAAAACCAGTGATACCACTAGTGATATGAATACTAATGATTTCGTCATAACCCTTAGCCACAACCGAGTCGTAAAAATCAAACATCTCTTGGATGGAAGGTGGAGCCGTAGTAGGAAAGTCTTTGGAAGTAGCTAATTCCCGATAAAATTGTTCATCAGAAATGTCGATACCTTCATGATAAAACTTCCCATTCAATTGAACCTCAAAGTGAACCATAAAAGCGTTCCCCATCGCTTTCAGTTCGTCAGCACTCAAACTAGAAGTACTGTCAGTAACAATAGCAATCTTACTCATTGTGTTTCTCCCTAAAATAAATAATCCCAATAAAATTATCAAGCATCAAAAACAATGCTAATTCAATTTGCATAAGTCATAAAAAAATTACCATTGAACACCCAGCATGTCAAATAGGGCAGTAAAATATACATCAAATAGTTCACAAAAAATTAAAATTTCAATGCTATACTTCAATCAAAAAGGAGGGAACAAAACAAATGACATTATTAGCCGCCAGCACCACCAGCAGCCTACCACTATTAATAGGAATACTAGTAGCAGTATTCGTCATCCTGTGGCTACTATTCAAAACAGTAGGCTTCATATTCCGCCACCCCTTCATAGGAATCCTACTAATACTATTCGGAATCCTAGGCCTATGGAACTACGCCATAATAGGAATCGGAGCCCTAGTAGGAGGAATAGTCTTCCTAATAATCTCGTATTTTTTCAATCAATAATAACGCATATTAAATAGCAATGGTGCATTGAGTAACGGACAAATGGTTTAAGGTGGATGAGCGAAGCGGAATCCTGAGGTCCTATTAGCTTGGGAACCAAGCTAATCCGCAAAAAAGCAGGAATACATCAAAAAAAATCCAGAACCTCTAGCCCCTACCCACAAAAGGGGGTGATTGAACTATTTAGACGGAGGGGTCCGGGAATCCAGCCCTCAGTAGCCAAATTCTTGTTAGCGATTTATCGCTTACAAGAAGACTCGTATTTGAAATGCCCGGTGGTTTTCCGGGTAGTTCAAATCGAGTCGGCTACGTTCCAGCGGCTGGATTCCCGGACCCCGGAGTCGGCATTGAACGTACACCCAAACTACTACCTCAACCAAAAATTAACTCCCAACCAAAAGACACCAAAAATCACAAACAACAACAAAGCAAAACGCCTCTAGTCTGCTTTTTTTCCTCTCACATCAAAACAAGTAAACAAAAAACAGCTGGAAAATCATCCAGCTGTTTTAATTTTTAAAACTATTCATCATTCATCTTAGAATGCTTCCGAGCATAACCAAAATAAATGCACAAACCTATTGCCAGCCAAATAACAAATCTCAACCAAGTTTCCCAGTTAAGTCCTGCAATCAGCAACATACAAAACGCAATAGCAATTAAAGGAGTAACAGGAACGCCAGGTGCCTTAAATCCACGATGGATTTCTGGATGACTCCGTCTCATCCACATGACACCAGCTGAAACTAAAATAAAAGCTGTCAAAGTACCGATATTAACTAGTTCTGATAAAATATTCAAGTTAATAAAACCGGCAGCGATGGAAGTAATGATACCGAAGAACCAAGTTCCCTTATAAGGTGTTTGACGACGGAGACTTACGTGTCCGAAAAATTCAGGTAGTAAGCCGTCACGAGACATTGAATAAGTAATTCTTGATTGTCCATAAATTTGAACTAAGATAACGGTCGTCATGCCTAAGATAGCACCAAGACTGACGATCATAGATAACCAACCTTGGCCAGTTGCGTGTAAAACTGCCAAGATAGGAGCATCAAGATATTTTGCAAAGATGGTGTACTTAACAACACCAGTCATGGTCAGAGACATCAGAATATAAAGTACTGTGGCGATACATAGTGAATACATGATCCCTTTTGGTAAAGTCTTACTTGGATTGATAGTTTCCTCAGCACTAGAAGATACGGAATCAAATCCAATGAAGGAGAAGAAACAAATCGAGGCAGCGGGGATAACACCTGCAGCGGTACCGTTATGGAATGAGTACCAACCATAAGGAGTAAATGGACGCCAGTTGCCGACCTTGATGTACCAAACGGTAAAGGCTAAAAATAGCACGATTACAGCTAATTTAATAATAATCATCGTATCGTTAACATGTTTTGTTTGATTAATACCCATGGCAACGACAGTTGTGATCAATAAAATAATTAAAAATCCTGGTAAGTTAAAGTAAGTAGTTACGCCGGCTGTCGTACCAGGAGCAGCAGACAAAACAGTAGGAATGTGGATCCCAAATCCGGATAAAAAGTTAACAAAGTATCCGGACCACCCAGCAGCAACGGTAGCAGCACCGAGTGCGTATTCCAAAATTAGATCCCATCCAATAATAAAAGCAACAATTTCACCAAATGATATATATGAATAAGTATAAGCGGAGCCGGAAACCGGAGCCATTGATGCGAACTCAGCGTAACAAAGACCGGCGAAACCACAACAGACCGCAGCAATGAAGAATGATAATGAAAGTGACGGTCCAGTAGTCAAGGCACCTTTACCAGTTAAAACGAAAATACCAGTACCAATAATGTCCCCAATACCTAAGAAAATTAAGTCCCAAGTGTGGAGAGTTCGTTTAAGAGGAGATTGATGCGCCAACAAAACGCTGATTTCCTTCTTTCGAAACAGATCCATATATAACACCACCTTTCTTTTAAATTGCCTTATTCTAGGCTCATAAAATAAACGAATACCAATATTTTGTTTTTTCTAATGAAGGGTATTAAAAAGGCGGTGTAATAACATTTATAAAAGTGAAAACGTATTTTTTAAAAAATTATTATTGAAAAAAGGAACGAAAGTTAAGTGAGCCTAAAATCAGCTCTTCAGCGTTTTACTAAGAAAACTTGTCGGTTGTCAATTGTCAATTAACATTAATTCGTTCTAATTAAATTAGAAGATTTTAACTATATTTCAAACTAAAGCTAAAAACCGAAAAAACCTTTAAAGTATGCGTTTTCATGGAAGCTATTTATATTGTCTAGTCCAACTAACTATCTTATAATTTAAGTGTAAACAACGAATTATTAAAAAAGTTCTTTACAATTATTGAACAGGTTTACACAAATTTTTATGTGATAATATATAAAAATTGATTAGGAGTGTCTGCTATGATTAATTTACAAGTTAGTGATGAGCGTACATTGCATCAAGCAATTTCCGCCAAAGTGAATAATTTACAAGTTACTGATCAAGCTTTTGATATTTGCAAAGAAGCCATTGACAAGACCAATAGCGCACAACAACGCCCTGGCGATAGTAGACAACGAGCCTTCAACGACCTATACCGGCGCATGAAGTTCGCCATGTCGAGCAAGAACATGAAAAAGCGCAACAAGCTACAAGATCAAATAACGAGTCAGTATACGATCAAGGAAGTACCAAACAATAAGGCTTATGAGCTGATACGAGATACATTAGTTTAAATAAAGAAAAGGGTCGCGGTCAGCGATCCTTTTTTGTGTTTGATGTTTTTTTCGGAAGTATGTTGGGTGGAGGTTTGTTCCCGGTCCTGTGGGGGTTCCGGGAATTGCGCCGTGGAACGCTGCGGGCCAACTTTCGACCTTAGTTGTTCGGTGGCGTAGCCACCACCAAAACCGGTCGCGCAAGTGCGTCAGCACTTACGTTCCATTGGACATCTCAAAGCTTGACCTTTTCGTAAGCACGGCCCATGCCGTGCAAACGAAAATTTCGCGGCTGACGGCGAATTCCCTCCACCCCCACAGGACCTAATTGGGTACAAAATCACTTGTTGGTGGGGGATACGGTACTTAGGTTTATAGTGGTATGTTGTTTGGATTTAACAGAGGGTCCTAATGTTTGAATGTTTCCTAAGATTCTTTGCCTTTTCCTTATCTTGTTGATTTTGTGTCAGAAAATCATCGCTAATATAACAAGAGATCATTAGTGATTAAGGTTTTGCCCTTGATCTTGCTATAAAAATGGTATTTGAGATAAACCAAAATGAATTAGGAGCACAGTTGTAGCCGACTTATGTAGAAAGCAGTGGAGATCAAGAAAAAACAAACAAGATATTGATTATATCAATCTAGGTGGAGGGGCGGGGCGCTATATGGGTTCAGCTGTGAAATTATTCTTAGCGACGAAGGAGCTTTGAATAAGACTCGTATTGGAGATGTCCGGGTGAACTTCCCGGATAGCTTCAATCGACGTCCACAGCGTTCCAACCCTATATAGCGCCCCGCCCCGGAACCGGCAATCAGCGCACACACAAACTACTACCACCATCCAATACAAATAATAAAAAATAACCGCCCTAAAATATAACGACAATATAATTAATATCCGCCACCAAATATGGGAAAATACAGATAGGTGAATACATTATGATGAATGAAATTTTGAATTTGTTAAACTTATATGTTTCAGATAATCAAAGAAATGTTCAACAGATCGGTCAAGTGGCTGATGCTATCGATGACCCAAAACTAAAATCGATCATATCTGAAATGCAGCCTAAGGAATTGCAAGTAATCGGTTTATTTGAGATCAATACGGAAGTGTCTTTGAAAGAGCTCCCTAAACTCCTCGGTGTCTCACAGGCTTCGACCTCACGGATCACAGCTAAGCTGGAAGAAAATGATTTGATCAGTCGGCATAAGACGGAATTGAACAATAAAGAGTGGCTCTTAGATTTAACTAAAACTGGTCAAGAAATTTTGGTTATCAAACAAGAAATCGATCAAAAGCGTCAAGCTCGATTGAATGAGTTGACTAAGAATTATTCACAAGCAGATTTGGAAAAAATAGTCGGCTTTTTGCGTGAATTGGTCAAGGTTGACGGTGAGTAGTTATACCTAGAGATAACTCGAATTTTTAGTCAAAATAAAAAGTAAATTTATTATTATTTTTATTACTGATATATTGCTAATTTGTGAGATAAGGTTGAAAATATGAGTAATGGGGGAAATGCTATGAAAATCCAAAACCAATTACTCAAAGTTACGATGTTTACTGCCGTGTTATTAGGAGCTTCCATCACCAGTCAAACCGTCAAAGCGGACGAGACGACAGATGCTAATGCTACTAAAGATGCCACAGCAAAGTCAGAAAAGACGGCTGTGCCTCTTTATAATGGCTTCAAGTCAACTGACAATGACGTTGCAACTACTGAGCCTGCAGCTTCGCAAACGAATGCTCGTGAAACTACAGAAGACAACGTTTCCTCGAGTGAAGACCAAACTACTTGGATCAATACTAACCAATTTAAGCCACAAAATGATTACTACGATTATCTTAATCACAAGTGGATCAATAAGACTGACGTCCAATCGGATAAAATGGATGCCGGAGCCTCGCTTGATGCCCAAAGAAATATTAATCAACGAGTCCAAAATAAATTTTATGATTATCTCAATGGGACTGAAAATACTAAAAGTCAGAATATGCAAAAAGCAATGGACTTTTACAATCTTTATTTGAGCAAAAATTATTCTAGTACCGAAGATATTTCAAAGGATGCTGCCCAAGGAATCATGAAGGTAGTCAATCAGATCGATAGTTTAGAAGATCTAAGTGATTTTTCAAAAAACATGAATGATCTGCTCAAAGAAGGCGTGACTATGCCGATCGGGGTCAAAGTCGATATCGATCAACGTAATCCTGATTTGCGTGCCTTGTATTTTTACGGTGGAGCACCTGTGTTGCTCAAAGATAATGGAGAGACTAACGAAGATCAAACAAATCAGAATACTATCGGGGGATTTTTAAGTAGCTCTGGATTGTCCCTTTCATCTATCCAAGGTATTGTTGTCAACGCGTCTAAATTTGATAAGATTTTGGTCGACAATCAGTCTGCTGAAGATATTATTACCGATCACTATCAAAACAATTATGGTGCAGAAGGTATCAATCGTCTTGGCGATTACTTAGGTGTGAACTACGTCAACTTTACTAATATGCCAGTATTTATCGACATGGATCATTTTGTTAATGGCGTTACCGGAATGACACCAGGTTACGTCTACGAGATGACACCTAGTTTTTATAACAACATCAATGAGATCATGACGGACGAGAACTTTGCTGAAATGAAAGCCTGGATGATCTGTAATTATGTCTTAAATAGTTCAAATTATATTCATAATTTAATAGCCAACTTTCCTGAAGTAGAAGGAGAAACCAAAGCTGAATTCAATCAACGGATGGCTTATTACTTGACGACGGATGCTTTTGGCGATGCATTCAGCAAATATTTCGGCGAAATTTTCCTAACGAAAGAAGCTAAGGAAACCGTAACTGATATGGCGGAAAATTTAGTTTCTGCATACAAAGATACGATTTCCAATAGTTGGCTCGAAGCATCGAGTAAAAAAGCTGCTTTGGAAAAATTAGACGATATGAAACTAAACATCGGCTACCCAACAGATTCTTATTCGTACTACAACAAAATCGATATTAAAGATGACAGTGATTTTTATCAGACGTATCGTGACATCGTTGATGCCAGAAATTACAACCAATACGCCAAGTATCAAAAACCTGCCGACAGAACCGAATGGGCCGGACTATCAAGCTTAAACGACAACGCCCAATACGTTCCAAGTAAAAACGCCATCTTCATCAACACCGGCTTTTTGCAAGCACCATTTTTTGACGTCAAGGCATCTGACTCCACAAACTACGGAGGAATCGGAACAGTCATCGGACACGAACTAAGCCACGGATTCGATCAAATAGGCTCTCTCTACGACAAAGACGGTCTCTTCAAGAACATGTGGACAGCCAACGATTTGGAGAAGTACAGCGAAAAAACGGCCCAATTGTCAAAAATTTATGATAAAACTAATTTCCAAGGTGCAACAATCAGCGGAGATACAACAGTGAACGAAAACTTAGCCGACAATGCCGGACTAAAAGTAGCCGAAAAGGCCCTAGAAAAAACCAACGCAGCAAACTGGGACCAATTCTACCGCTCATACGCAAAAGCCAACCGCTACAAATACTTCATAGACCCAGATAATGCATCAGTAGCAGCAAAGAGAAGAGAGCAATTAGAAAAAGATGCCCACTCCCCATTCCCAATAAGAGTAAACAAAACCCTCCAAAACAGCGACCAGTTCGACAAAACATACGGAGTAAAACCAGGGGACGGCATGTGGGTAGATCCGGACAAGAGATTTAACTTGTGGTCGTAAAACATTTGAAATGGGAATCATAAAGAATTAAGAACGAACGACTTACTCAATAATTTTGAGAAAAAAGTCTTTGACGTAGTTCACCGTAAATCGGTCAAAAGAGATTTCCCAGCAAGATGTAATCAAATAAACAATAAAAATCAAAACGACTATAAAAACCAAAGCAGTATAAGCAAGAAGGAATAAAACCACAAAAAAACTCCTGACAAAAAACATGTCAGGAGTTTTTAATTTTAAAATTAAGAAAGCTTAAACGGCTGCATAGTATTAAGATCTTGCTTAGTCTCAATATTCTTAAAGTACATATTAACATCAGCATTAGGATCATTAACCTTAACCAACAAAGCACCCTCAAACGACTCACCAGGCTTAACCTCATTCAAGTTCGACTTATTAACAGTCTCAGAGTAATCACCATCGCCACCAGTAGGGGCAAGAACTTGATCACCTTGTTTCAAGATCATATTTTCAGCTTGAACTTTTTGAGGGACTTGGTTGGAATCAGTCTTGTTAGTGTAAGTATATTTAACTAACAATGCAGAATCACCATTAGCATCTTTAACGAGCCGCACATCGTTAGAGATTTTGAACTCAAAGTCGTCAGACTTGTAATCTAGATGGTTGTACGATCCAGGATTATCATAAGTCCGTTTCTTTTCGGTTTTTTGACCGTCAGACTTGTTGTCGTCTTTAGTAACATTTTGACTTTCAGCAGGATCAGTAGAATTATTTTCAGCAGATTTATTTGACTGAACATTTTCTACGTTATCGGAACTTTGCTTTGGCTCATCTTTGTGAGAATTGCTAACACTCCAGAACACGATACCTGCGATAACAGCTAAAATGATGACGATCAGTGTGACGATGAACGGTGTTTTTTTGTAAAACGGTTGATGGGTTTTACGGTACTGACTACGCGTCATATTAGGCTTTTGATTATCCATGATATTCCCCCAATTGGCTATGTGTATATACCCCTTTATGATAACTCTATATTTACAATATTATCATATTTCTTTCTTCAAATTTATTATCTAAAAGTTGACTAATCTTTTTTGTCGAAAAGCCGTCAAAAGTATTGAACAGTTATTTTAAAAGTGGTATAAATATCTGGTTGAAACATCAGGGGTGTTTTTAATCAATTTACGAGGGGGTAACAAAGATGTTGTTTTTTGGTAATCATGGCGACTACGAAGTCACATGTCAATTTTTAGATAAGAAAGGCCAGCGCATTGCTAAGAAGCGCATTTGCCATAACGTGTCCAAGAAAGAAGCACGTGATGGCATGATGAACTATATCACAAATCAATTCTCAGAATCGATTGATATCGCCCATCCAATCAAAGTCGTCGCAAAGCCCACTAAATAAGAGCGTGGAAGGGCACGGTCAGCTGCTGACAGTTTCTAAACCGGAGGCCGCTGTGCCCTGGAACGCGTTTCCACTATAAAGCGGGCAACGTTTGGTTAATAATCAAGGAACGCTTGGTAACAAACCAATCGAAGTTTGGCAATAATCAAGGAACGTTTGGTCACAAACCAATCAAAGTTTGGCAACAAACTAAAAACGTTTGGAAACAAAGATATCAAAACCAAACCAACGACGAACCAAGTCCAAAGGCGAAAACCAGGACAAAGATAAAAAAACAACAAAACCACAGCAGACCAACGCAAGGTCTGCTTTTTTAATACAAAAAAATAACGTACCCGATTCCATCTTTGTTAAGATAGAACCAAAGAGGGCTACCACAATGAAAGAAAAAAACATCTCAGGCAAAAGATTTTTTGCTGTCACAGTTTTAAACATAGTTATTACGATTGCCGAATTCATCGGGGGCGTTATTTCCGGAAGTTTAGGACTTCTCTCCGATGCCGTGCACAATTTAGAAGATTCACTTTCGATTTTTATTTCATACATTTGTAATTTGATCGGTCGAAGAAGAAACGACGTTTCCAAGACTTTTGGCTATAAGCGAGCCGAAATTTTGGCGGCGTTCGTTAATTCTAGTATTTTGATCGTTATTACCATCTTCATGGTGATCGAGTCACTGCGTCGTTTCCATACGCCACAGCACATCGATGGGATGTTGATGATGATCGTGTCCTTGATCGGGTTAGCGGCTAACTTGATCTCGATGGTTGCTTTGTGGTCAGGCTCAAAAGACAATCTCAATATCAAGGCAACTTTTTTGCACATGATGTCTGATACTTTGAGTTCAGTCGGCGTATTTGCTGCATCTATCTTTATTACGCTTTTTCAGTGGTATTGGGTCGATCCTTTGATTACAATTATTATTGCGGTCTGGTTATCTAAAGAAGCTTATAACGTTGTTAAAGAGACGATCAACATCTTGATGGAGGCTAGTCCTGATATTGACCTCAATGAGGTGAAAAAAGCCGTCTTAACGGTCCCAGATGTTGTTGGAATCCATCACATTCATGACTGGATGATCGATGAGAATTACATCATTTTCGATGCCCACATCAACGTCAACAAGGATTGTACGATGGATGAGTTGGAGACCATTTATCGGCAAGTCGAAAAGATCCTCAAGGAGCAATTTCACGTCTCGCACGTTACGCTTCAGGCCGAATGCACTCGCGGTTTGAAAGAACCACTAATTTATTAGGAATGAGGGAGAAACATGGCAGAAACAGATTATAAGGAATTTTTAGCACACGCAAAGGAAAATACTGCACGTCTGCAAAAACAAACTAAGAACGTTGGAATGGACTATTTTAAGATGCATTCCGATGCGATGGAACCTGGTGCCATTTCGAAAAAGCATAAAGAATTGATCTCATTAGCTATCGCCATCTCCAAACAGTGTGACGGCTGCATTACTAGCCATTTAGCTTCAGCAAAAGAAGATGGAGCAACTATTGAAGAAGTCGTTGAAGTTGTTAACGTTGCCATCATGATGAATGGTGGCCCAGCCATAGTTTATGGTGGAAAAGCTTTGGAAGCTGCCGAGCAATATTACGGTGTTGACTTAAAGTAAGCCCCTTAAACTGATACTAAATTAGTGATAACATGGATATCATTAATTTATTTACGAAGAGTAGGAATTATTTGATGGTTAAATTGATTTTAGTTAGACACGGTGAGAGTGTCGCTAATGCAGAAAATGAATATACTGGTTGGAACGATGTCCCTTTGACAGAGAAGGGGATCGAGCAGACCCACCAAACAGCAGATAAGATCAAAGGCATCTCATTAGACCATGTCTGGACATCAGTGTTGAAACGAGCAATTAGTTCAGCGTACATAATTCAAGATGACTTGCATTTAAACTACTTGCCTATCACCAAGGCCTGGCAACTAAATGAACGTCACTACGGAGCTCTCAGGGGGCAAAATAAAGATGTCACTCGTCAAGAGTACGGAGCTAAGCAAGTACAGATCTGGCGGAGAAGTTTTTACGCTTTTCCCCCCAAGCTAGAAGAACCAGACAAACGGGTCGGACCTTATCGTTTAGTCGATCCTAAAGCAATGCCTTACTCAGAAAGCCTATTCAAAGCTTACCAACGGATCATTCCTTACTACGTTGACCATATCGTCCCAGAATTACTCGATGGTAAAAATCAACTAGTTGTAGCTCACGGCAGTACGATCCGAGCTATGATCAAGTATTTAGAAAACATCGGTGATAAAGAGATCGATGGCGTTGAAGTTGCTAATGGGGAACCGTTGATTTATGATTTTGATGATAAATTGAATTTGATTAAAACTAATCGCAAATAAAAAGAACCGGAAAACATTTTGTTTTCTGGTTCTTTTTTTACTTGAGATAAAACCCACGGTTCTCAACCGGAGTAGAAAAGACGATCTGAGTACTAGTCCGGCCAAATTTGTGTAGTTCATTGATCAAGTCATCGAGGTCTTCAGTCGATTTAAAAACTGCCTGCAAGATCATCGAGTATGGGCCGGTGATACAATCACATTCGATCACATTAGGAATGGAATCGACGTACTTATAAAATTCCGGCTTTTGATCGGGACTAACTTCTAGTTGAATAAAAGCTTTGATCTTCAATCCTAATTTTTCAAAGTTTAAATGAGCATTGTAAGACTTGATATATCCGTTTTCTTCCAGTTTCTTCAGTTGTTGCGAAACAGCAGGAGCAGTAATGAAAAGTGCCTCGCTCAATTTTTTAATGGACAATCTGCCGTTCGATTGTAAGTAGTTTAATATCTTTTGGTCTATATCATTCATGGCTTTCCTCTCGGTAGCAAAAATAGTTAAAAGCTTTGTATTATTAAGCAATCCAAAAAACAATTTTTGTTTTACAAAGTATAACAGCAAAGCTATTTATTTGTTAAACAACAGGTGCTATCTTTGTCGTCATAAAGAAAGCAAGGTCGTTTTTTATGACATTAAGGGTTGAAGAAGATTCCATTGGTCTACTTAAAATTGATGATAAGAAGTATTACGGAGTGAATACTAAACGAGCTGAAGAAAACTTCGAGTTAAAAACATCCAAAACCGACTTGGACTTGATTAAACAAATTGCCATGATTAAATTAGCAGCAGCTATTGCCAACGAGAAAGTGGGGCGTTTATCGGCTAAAAAAGCGAAGTACATCATTCAAGCAATTAACGAGTTCTTGGCAGGAAAGTTTGCCGATCAGTTTGTAACGACGGACATTCAAGGAGGTGCAGGAACATCGACTAATATGAACGTCAACGAAGTCATTGCTAACCGTGCTTTGGAATTGATGGGGCATCGTAAAGGCGAATACGAGTACTTGAGCCCCCAAGATGATGTCAATGCCGGTCAATCAACGAACGATGTCTATCCCAGTGCCGGCAAGCTGACGATTTTAAAGAAGTCCCAAAAATTGCATGATGCCTTAACTTTGTTGATCCAAGCCTTCAAGCAAAAAGCCGATGAGTTCCAAGATGTGAAAAAAATCGGTCGAACGCAATTACAGGAAGCAGTCCCAACGACATTAGGAAATAGTTTCCAAGCTTTTGCGGACGGTTTATTACGTTGTCAACGTCAGCTACAAAAAGGCATGAAGTCTTTACTAGAATTAAACTTATCCGGTACCGCTATTGGCACGGAAGTTAATACAAGCCCTGGCTACAAAAAAGAATTGTACCGTCAGTTACAAAAACAGTATCAAATGAACATTCACCCAGCTAACGATTTGATCGATGCCACGCAAAACCTCGACTCATACGTGCAATTTTTAGGCACTTTCAAAGCTTTAGCAGTGACCATGTCTAAGATATCTCACGACCTAAGATTGATGTCTAGTGGACCTAAGAGTGGCTTTCATGAGATCAACTTACCAGCTCGACAGCCAGGTTCATCGCTCATGCCTGGAAAAATCAATCCAGTAATACCCGAAGCCGTTTCCCAAATCGCCTTTGAGGTCATTGGAAATGATACGACCGTGACGATCGCGGCTGAATCTGGTGAGTTTGAGCTGAATGCTTTTGAACCGGTAATTTTTAAGGATCTATTTGAATCGACTGACTTGTTGGAGAATAGGGCAGTGATGCTGACTACTAAGTGTGTTGATGGTATTACTGCTAATAAAAAGCATTGTTTGGATGATCTGGATAATAGTGCTGAAACTGTTACTAAACTTACTCCTATTATTGGTTATGCTACTGCTTCTAAATTTGTTAAGGAGGCTTTGAAGAGTGGGCGTAATGTTTATGATTTGCTTAGGGATGCTGGAGTTTATGATGGTGGTTTGGCGGATGAGATGGTTGATTGATTAATTTAATGGGTATAAAAAACGCAGTCACTTTCGCACCTGATTTTTTGGCAGTGACTGCGTTGTTTTTTTGTTATTTTCTTTTGGTTTTGTTTGGTTGTTGCCAAACATTTATTTGATTGTTGCCAAAGCTCCATTGCTTTGTTACCAAACGTTGCCCGTTTTATAGCGGAAACGAGCTCCGAGGCACAGCGGCCTCCGGTTAACACAGGTGGTCGCGGCGCTGCTTCGCAGCACCTTTGTGCGACCACCCGCGTTAATCCTCAGCAGCTGACCGTGCCTCTCCGCTCTCTTTTTTTCTATTCTTCATCCTCATCATCATCAACAGGATTATCAACGGGGATATCCTTCAAGGCTGATCTGTCTTTTCTGACGAGTCTGATTCGGTTTAGTGATACTTTTCCGAGTACTAGTGGAACTCGTTCTTCAACTACATCACTGTAGGAAAGTCCGAACCAGTTGGCTGGTGAGATGAATTTTTGTAGTAGTAGTCTTAGGTGAATGATTCCTTTTTTGACTCCGCTGATCTTGGTGTCTGGTGAGAGTACTTCTTTGATCAGTACGAATGAGAAGTCACCAACCTGACGGTCAGGGATCGTTGTGTATTTCTGTGGCTGTGTCTTGATTTCACCGTTAGACATCAAGTCGTTAACAATCTGACGCAAGTAGACGTTAACCTTTTGATCGACTCTGAACCCTAAGTAAAGTTGAACGCTGACCATGTAGTCGGTGTCGAAGGTTTCGGCACTGTAAGCTGCAGTGTATGGTTCGTCGGTTACGTTGACGGTTACGAACCAGTAGACTTCGGCTCGTTTTGGTCTTTTATCTAGGATCGAGTACAAGATGTTTTTCTTAATGCGGTATCCGTCGTGGACCTTTGTTAAATAGACTAAATTAGTCGTTGTGAGTGGATAACTTGGATCCTTGCGTAAATCATTTAATTGATGTTTAAAAGCTAGCAGAGAAGCGAAATGGCTTCTGAAGGTGTTGTCATCCATTAGACGGTCGCCGTATCTCCAGATGAACATGATGGCAACTAAGGCACCAGCGATGATCATAGTGATGTAGGCACCTTGGATGAACTTGCTACTGTTAGTGATCAAGAAAATACTCTCGATCACGAAGAAAAAGCCGATGATAACAGTTGTGAAGAAGCGATTCAAGCGTTTCATCAACATCCATTGGTGCAAGAGGATAGTAGTCATCAACATGGTGATAGTAATTTCTAGACCGTAAGCATTTGACATGTTTTCGGAATTTTGGAAGAAAATTACTAAGAAAATACAAATGATCCAAATAATTGAGTTAACAGTTGGGATGTATAGTTGTCCCTTAAAGTTCGTTGGATAAAAAGTCTTCAATCTTGGGAAAATTCTTAACTTAGTAGCTTCAGATACTAAAGTATAAGAACCTGAGATCAAAGCTTGCGAAGCAATGATAGCAGCTAAAGCAGCTAGGAAGATTCCAAAAAGCCGTAATGATGCTGGCATCGATTCGTAAAATGGGTTGAAATTAGCAGGTAAACTGGCAGCAATGTCAGTACCTTTGACACGTAAGATCCAAGCTGCTTGACCTAAATAACTTAGGAGCAAGCAAACTTTAACGAAAGGCCAACTAGTATAAATATTAGGACGGCCCACGTGACCCATGTCAGAGTAAAGTGCTTCAGCACCAGTTGTTGCTAGGAAGATACTACCTAGAATAAAGATCCCCCGGATATTGTAAGGACTTCTTAAAAGCTCGATAGCGTAGTAAGGATTGAAAGCTCTCAAAACAGACCAGTCGAATGACAAGTTGTAAATACCGAGCAATCCTAAAAAGGCGAACCAAACCATCATGATCGGACCGAATGCTTTACCGATCAATTGCGTACCGAATCTTTGGATGAAGAATAGGGTCGACAAAATAATGATGGTGATCACAATAACTTGCGTTTGCGAGTGAATGAAGATGTGGTTATTGATGGCGATGCCTTTCAAACCTTCAATGGCCGCGGTAACAGTAACAGCAGGTGTCATCATACCGTCGGCTAGGAAAGTTGCCCCACCGATCATCGCTGGGATGATCAGCCATTTGGCACGCTTTCTAACCAAAGTGTAAAGGGCAAAGATCCCACCTTCACCACGGTTATCTGCCCGCAATGCGATCAAAACGTATTTAGTCGTTGTAACGATCGTCAAGGTCCAGAAAATAAGTGAGACGGACCCTAAGATGAAATTAGTCGACATCTTATCGAGTCCACCATTTCCGACCATCAAAGAGTGCATAACGTACAGAGGAGACGTACCAATATCTCCATAAACAATACCTAATGCAATTAGAAATCCCGCAAAAGACATTTTAGCGTGGGGATTTTTCCGTAGCATTGCTAAATCTTTTTTATCCATAAATATACTCTCCAAATCGAACAGTTCGAATGCGATTATAACACGGAAAAAAGTCGCTTCAAACTATTTAACTTTTACTATAAACATACATAACTATCCACTAAATCCCTAAATATTACTAGTGCTAATTATTGATGAAAAGGAACTAAAAGTGAAGAATAATCAGTATCGATCCGATACTTGATATCTTGGTTTCCCCGAATGGTCATTCCAAAATCAGTCGCATACACAACCAGCCCTAGTTGGTGACCCTCAGGCAACTTATAAAAAGTAGGCTGGAGGTCGACCGTGATGTCGTAAAATTCATTCTTTTTCAATTCATCGACGCGATAAGGATGATGACGATTTTGCAAGTTAAGGTGACCTTTAGTGATCATCTTATAAGAAGTAGGGGCTGTCGCAGTGGTAAATTCGCGTAAGTCATCTTCACGCCAGTCGAAAGTTTCGGCTAGACCTTTAGCTTTCAAAATTGAAGGTGAAACATTGAAACGTTTGCGTTGACCAAAATCGATCAATTGGAAACTAAGTAGACCGATATTTTGATCACTAGCAACACGTAATTTTACGTGTGGAACACCATCGAGGATCAGCTCATTTTCAAGTTTTTGCGTACTAAAAATAAGTCGGTGATTTTGCATGGTTGTTGAATTAGTTGCAACCAAATCATTTTGCCACTCATCTATATTTTTGCAATAGTTTTGGAAAATATTTTCCGGTAATTTATCAGAAAATTCCAAGGTTTGCGAGTTTGGCAATTTATCCGAACTCAATGAATTTTCTGACAAATAGTAATTCTTTTGATGGTTTTGTGGATCGCTCCAATTGTCGTAAGTATTCCAAGTTTCTGGAGTCAAATTATCTTGGATGATGACATTAGGGATGATTTTTTCGGCACCGTTATCGACATCGAGCAATTCGTGGGTCAACCAGAGGTTAGCGATGTCGGTGAAGTCGATCGAGCGAAAGGCATTGATGTAAATATGTTGCCCTTGATGCAAGATTATTTTTTTATTGATGTGGTTATTTTGAATGCCATTCCACAACTTCTCAACATTTCTAGGCTTAACGTTCCAGTCATTCAGTCCATGAACCAGCAATAAGTCCGCCTTGATGTTATGCATGTCTTTACGATAGTTACGAGCATCCCAAAAAGTATTGTAGTCACCGGTAGTCCGATCTTGATCAGTTGCGATTTTATCGAGCTGTTTTTTCCAAGTCGATGTAACTTGATGGAAGTCACCAGCTTGCAGGCGCCGACTAAAAGTTTCTTCCGCCAAAACGTCGCAGTCTTCACCTGGGAATCCACCAGGAGCGATGACTAGTCCGTTGTCACGGTAATAATCGTACCAACTAGAAATGGCAGCTTCGCTAATGATCGTCTTCAATCCTTTGACACCAGTAGTTGCGGCTGCAGTAGCCAAAGTTCCTAAATAAGAACGTCCCGTCATGCCAACTTGATGATTGCACCAGTCAGCCGTGATCTCGATGTTGTCAGTTTTATTAGTGAAAGCTCGGCGGTTTCCAGCTAACCATTCGATGATGGCAATCGTTGAAGTCGTTTCTTCAGGATCACCCGTTGTCCGAACGCCGTCAGAATCTTTCGTCCCGATTCCAGCAGCATAAACCACGGCAAATCCACGTGCTAAAAAGTAGTCATTGAGGGTATAAGATTGTTCACGCGAAAACGTTTCTTCAGCTTCGGTGGTGGATCCTTTTACCTGGCGAGGTTCTGGCAGTTTTTCTGCTGGAGCATGGTATTCGATGGAAGCATAAGTGTTCTCATTGGGCTCTTTAGGAGTCAAGGGAACGTTAACGTCGTGCATCAACTTATCGCCAAACTCATCGTTAGTCCCTTGATTGTATGGACTAGCAGTGTACAAAGCTGGCACAGGATAATTAGTACCAGACATCTTGGGTCGAATGATCTCCGCTTTCAACAAGTCGAGTTTCCCATCGTGATCAGTGTCTTGTGAAGACTCAACATAGACGACTTCACGAACGAGCTGGTGTGGATCGAAGATCGGCATCGACTTTCCATTAAAAATCAGTGGTCGACTAACTTCTTCATCATCGTAAAAAGGCGTGAAGTATTGCTGAGTGGCCAAGTAGTCGAGATAAGTTTGGCCGTCCTTATTGTGAGTAGCGAGCAACCAGTACCAAGCAGATTTGAGCTCGTCAAGCGTCAAGACCTCATTTTGATGATCGACCACTGTCAGTTGGATCTTCTTCATAGCCTCAATTGGCTGGTCGAGTTCAAAATCTAATTGCGGTTGAAAATCTAAAAGCTGCAAAGCCACGTTATAAAAAGCCGTCACTTCGACTTGATCGTGAGTTTGTAAATATTCAGCTAAGGTTTGGTTTTTAGTAGCCATGAGAGTGGCCAATTTTTGTTCAAATGTCGATTCAGAAACAGCGTCTGTAAAAGCTTTTTTCAAGAAAGATCTCCACAGTAACGCTGCATTATTTTCTTCTTTGTTAGTATCGTCTAAAAAATGGATCGCCGCTAATTCAGTCAGTTGTTGCTCCTGAGTAGTCGGCTTGATGGCGAATTGATTATTACGCATTTTATGCACCCCTTATTTTGTAGTCGATATTTCCATTATAGCGTTGATTGCTATCGTTTTGGCAGGTTAGGACGTTTTTGCTCGTTCAAAAATTGGGCACAAAAAAAGCCGGTAAATTTACCGACTTTTTTAATTATGCTAAAGCACCCATTGGATCCCATGGTGCAAGTACTTTAGGATCTTTTGTTTCCTTATCGAAGGTAGCCTTTAAATCGTCGCTCAATAAGTTTTTGTTAATAACTAGTTGATAAACGAATTCATCGAACCAGTCGTCACTCATGACGAAGTAACCCTTAGTTCCGACTTTTTCACCCCAAGAATTTTCGACCTTCCACTTAGTTGGCTTGCCGTTTTCATCGAGGTCAACACCGGTGATGACCATGGCGTGGTCCATCATACTTTCAACGTAGTCAAGACGTTGTGCCTTAGTCATGCTGAAGTCAGTGTTGAATAGTCCGGCTAGATCGTAGATCTTAGTGTCCATGATCCCGAGTTTTCTATCGGAACTTTGAACGACATCACTACCGAACCAAACTACCTCACCTGATTGAAGTTGTTTGACAGCTAAGTCCTTGAAGTTTTGAAGCTCAAGGTTCAAGTGACGAACTTGGCGTCCACCAACGACGTTTCCGAGAAGTTCTACGGTATAAACGTGATTGTATGGCTTGTCGTCTGTTGGTGCATTGATAGTTGAAATATAGTTGTCGATATCCCAACCAACGTACTTGTTGAAAAATTCGACTGGTGTGATGCCCGTTTCTTTGTGATACTTCTTGTCGTCATCACGATAAGCCCAGTCAAACTTAGCAGGTGGTTCACCGATCGTGTAGACCAAGATCTTATAGATCTCAGCTAGCATTTCGTCTTTTTGTCTTTGAACGTCGGCTTCTGATTCGCCGTCGTTAACTAACTTACGTAAAGTTACGGCATTTTTGCGTAATTTAGTATTAAGAACTGCATTGAGTTCTCTTGAGTTAGTTCTACTTGCTGTATCGGGCATAACGCTCTTTGGCACGACACCATACTTTTGAACTAGTGCCATGACCATGTCCCATTGACCACCATCTTGTTGAGGTGTCGTCATCAAGAAGTCAACTTTTCTGTCGCCGATAGGTAGGGCAGCTGTGTTGATAACATTTTCGTAGAAGAAATTGGACTTTTCTAACTTGTCCCAAAATTCCATGTATCCCTCAGAAAGTTCGAAGCCCTTGATCTTGAAGTCATTTTGGATCGGATGTCTCATCGTGTTCAAGGCAGCGAAGACCCAGCAAAGTCCTGATTGTTTTTGGTCAGCAACTGAGCCAGTGTCGATCTCAACTGAAAAAGTAGGATCCATTGCGATCTTTGAAGCAAGTGTTTCACTAGATTTATAAATACCATTATTTGCTACTGCATTTTTAATGGCAGATGAACCTGGAGTGTCTTCAAATGCTTTTTGAAAATCTGTTAGTTCTTTAGATGTGATTTCCTTAGTCATGTATTACTCTCCCTTTAAATTATCTAATGTTGTCGATGACCTTTGGTCCGTCATCGTAGCCAACGATTACAGTATTCACTATATCAAGAAATAGTCCATGTGCAACAATTCCAACTTGATGATCTAGCCAGTCAGCTAGTAGGTGAGGGTGTGGAATGTGACCATTTTTGAGATCGATGATGTAGTTTTTATTATGTGTTAAGACGCGGTCACCGTTTTCGTCGAGACGAAATTCTGGTGCTAGGTTTTCTTTAGCTAAGTCGTCGAAAGTCTTTTGGCAACCAAAGGGGATAACTTCAATCGGTAAGGGAAAGCTACCTAATTCGTCAGCCATCTTCGATTGGTCAACGATCCACAAGTTACGATGTGAATTAGTTGCGACCATCTTTTCGAGCAAGTGAGCTGCACCGCCACCTTTGATACCTTGGAAGTTCTTGTCGATCTGGTCAGCACCATCGATCGTTAAGTCGATATGGTCGACTTCATTCAAGTCTTTCATCGGGATGCCGAGTCCTTCGGCTTGTTTTTGTGAACGTGAAGAAGTAGAAACACCCACGATATTAGTGATCTCACCAGCTTGGTATCTGCGACCAAGTTCTTCGATCATGTAATAAACAGTCGAACCTGTTCCTAATCCTACGATCGAGTTACTTTCAATAAAATCTACTGATTTAACACCTACGGCTTTTTTAAGTTCGTCTTGATTCACTATTTTTCCTCCTCTAAATCTTTCAATAGTTGTTGGTAGTTGTCGGCTAATAAAAATCTGATCTCGGGTTTGTTCTTGAATGCAGCCTTGGCATATTCGCAAACGGGTACCACCTTGAGATCTTTCAAGTCGGCGTAATCTAGCAAAGCGTTCAATAGCTTGCCTGCTAAACCGTGGCCACGATAAGAGTCATCAACTCTCGTGTGGTCGATAGCGATGACGCCTTCTTTGACGGTCGAGTAGGTAATTTCACCAATTTCTTTGCCAGTATCTGGCTCATAAAGGTAAAAACGATCCTCATTATGTCTTATTTCCATAAAAAGCCCCCTTCGAATTGAACATTTACTTTAATCTTACCGTAATAAGTCGGGAAAGTCAGTGTATTGACCATGTTTAAATGATATCATTTTAAGTAACTGAGACTTAAAAAGGAGAATTAAATTTTGGCAAAACAACGTGGGTTTGAAATTGTAGAAAAATATCGTGGACAAGGCATCAACTTACCAGTCCGTCAAACGAAAAAAGCAGCAGGCTACGACATTGAAAGTGCTGTCGATTTTGTCGTTCCATCAATGTGGAAATTTGGAGTAGTTAATGCTATCAAATTCCTTCTCAATAAGGGTAAAATGGATGACACAAAACTTGATGAGATCCAAGGTGCCATCAAGCCAGTTTTAGTACCAACTGGAGTCAAAGCTTACATGCAAGACGATGAAGTTTTGATCGTTGCCAGCCGTTCCAGCAATCCTTTAAAGCGTGGACTATCAGTCCCTAACGGAATTGGTGTCGTTGATGCTGATTACTACAACAATAGTGGTAACGAAGGAGAATTGTTCATCCAATTGATCAACTTTTTCCCAAGAGATTATCACATTAAAAAGGGTGATCGTCTGGCCCAAGGTATTTTCACGAAATATCTCACGACCGACACTGACCAAGGTGGTTTGAAGGAACGTGAGGGTGGCTTTGGATCATCAGGTATTAAATAAGAAAGAAGGAAACATTTGATTGGCAAAATCTAAAAGCAAATTCGTCTGCCAAAGATGTGGCTACGTTTCACCGAAATATTTAGGACGCTGCCCTAATTGTGGTTCTTGGAATCAAATGGTCGAAGAATTAGAACACAATGAAGCTGTTAAATCGACTCCGAGTCGCCGGACTAGTGACTTGGAGATCAAACCACAAAAGATCAACAGTGTTTCTTTTGCTAAGGAACCACGGATCAAAACTGACTTGTCGGAATTGAACCGCGTCCTTGGTGGCGGGATCGTTCCGGGCTCACTGATCTTGATCGGCGGTGATCCCGGGATCGGTAAGTCAACGCTCTTGCTACAAGTTTCCGGACAACTACAAAAGAACGCCGGCAAAGTGTTGTACGTCTCTGGTGAAGAGAGTGCCTCCCAGATCAAGATGCGGGCCGATCGACTAGGGATCAACGGGGATGACTTGTACGTTTATCCACAGACTGATATGAGTTACATCCGACAAACGATCGATGAGTTGAAGCCTGACTACTTGATCATCGATTCCGTCCAGACCATGGATGAACCAGAGATCGGCTCTGCTGTCGGTAGTGTTTCACAGATCCGCGAAGTTACCGCTGAATTGATGAATATCGCCAAACAACAAAATATTACCGTCTTCGTCGTTGGTCACGTGACTAAGGGTGGTGCCATTGCTGGTCCAAAGATACTGGAACACATGGTAGATACAGTGCTATATTTTGAGGGGGACACTCATCACAGTTATCGGATCTTACGTTCAGTCAAGAACCGTTTCGGTTCGACGAATGAGATCGGTATTTTTGAAATGCAGACGCAAGGACTTTCCGAAGTGGAAAATCCTTCCGAGATCTTCTTAGAAGAACGTCTCAAAGATACCAATGGCTCGGCCGTCGTTGTTTCGATGGAAGGAACTCGGCCGATCCTCGTCGAGATCCAATCGTTGATCACCCCAACGATCTTTGGAAACGCCAAGCGGACTGCGACCGGATTAGATCACAACCGAGTTTCCGTCATCATGGCTGTGCTTGAAAAACGAGGCAATTTGATGCTCCAAAATCAAGATGCCTACTTGAAGTCGACTGGTGGCGTTAAGCTGGACGAACCAGCGATCGATCTCGCATTAGCAATGTCGATCGCCTCTAGCTACAAGAATCTCGGGATATCAGCCACCGACTGTTTTGTCGGCGAAGTCGGATTGACTGGCGAGATCAGACGGGTCAATCGGATCGACCAACGGGTCAACGAGGCTGAGAAGCTTGGCTTTAAGCGCATATTTATTCCAAAGAATAATCTCGGCGACTGGGTCAAAGATCAAAAGATCCAAGTAATCGGTGTCAGCACCGTTGCTGAAGCGATGGGTAAGACTTTTTAATATAGGAGGTTATAGATGCGAAAAATTATTGTAAATGTCATCTTTGCCTTGATCGGTATTGCAGTTGGTGTAACTGTTTTGCCGTCATTGTGGAGAGTGACTGGCGTATATGACGTACGTTGGGTCAATAATGGGTATGTCGACGGACTTACTGGCGGTATTATTTTTTATTTTTTCTCATTTCCTTTCGTCGAACCCATTACTCGCTTAAACGAACGAATCGAAAAAGAACTGAGTTCTCAATCAACTAGTTGGATCATTTATGGAGCAGTCTTTTTGATCGGTGGCTTGATCTTAGCTAACATCATTTCGATCCCATTTTATATGATGCGTTCATCGATCTTTAATACCATCATTCCGTTGATCTTAATGATCATCTTCGGATTCTTAGGCTTTCGCCTAGGAACGACGCGACGGAATGATTTAAAGGGCTTTGCTAGTGCAAAAAGAAAATCCAACGATAAATTAGCTAGTGATGGTGATATCATTGAAAGAGCGACCGAAAAAGATTTTTATCCGTATAAGATTTTGGATACCTCAGTCATCATTGATGGACGTGTTCATCAGCTAGCACAGACCGGTTTTTTGGAAGGGAAGTTAATGATCCCGGATTTTGTTGTCCACGAATTGCAGTTGATCTCCGATTCTAGCGACAATCAAAAGCGGGAGCGTGGTCGCCGTGGCTTGGACATTTTGAATCAGATCAAGATGGACCAGACGGTCAATTATGAGACGACGACACGTGATTATGACAACATTCCTGAAGTCGATAATAAATTGTTGAAACTTGCCAAAGAAATAGGTGGTGCTGTTTTAACAAACGACTATAATTTAAATAAGGTCAGCGAATTTCAAAACGTTAAAGTTCTAAATATTAATGAACTGGCTAAAGTTTTGAAACCAATGGTTTTGCCAGGAGAAACAATGACTGTTAAAGTTATAAAAGAAGGTACTGAGCGCAAACAAGGTGTTGCTTACCTTGAAGACGGTACGATGGTTGTTGTTGAAGAAGGAAAATACTTCATCAATAAATCATTGGAGGTCGTTGTAACTAGTGCATTACAAACTGATGCCGGCAAGATGATCTTCACGAAGCCAAAACACTCATTCAATGGTATTTCGGCCAAGAATCCAAAGAATTCTGCGGATAACAAACCAAGTAAGTCAACAAGAAAAAGGGGAGAACGTAAAAGTGGCAAACAAGGCAAATAACGATATTCGAGTAAGATATGCTCCAAGTCCTACAGGACATCTACATATTGGTAATGCGAGAACAGCAATTTTTAATTACTTATTCGCACGTCATAACAAAGGAAAATTCATCATCAGAATCGAAGATACTGATACGAAGAGAAACGTTGCTGGTGGCGAAAAGAGTCAACTTGAAAACCTTAAATGGTTAGGCGTTGACTGGGATGAAGGTCCTGATGTTGGTGGAGACTTCGGTCCTTATCGTCAATCAGAACGTAAAGACATTTATCAAAAATACATTCAAGAACTTCTCGACAAAGGCTTAGCTTATGAATCATATCTTTCTGAAGATGAATTAACTAAGATGCGTGAAGATCAAGAAGCACGTGGTGAAATGCCACATTACGAATATGAATTTGCTGGAATGAGCGAAGAAGAAAAGGCTCAAAAGATCCAAGCTGCTAAAGACGCCGGAGTTACTCCTGTTGTCCGTATCCACGTACCAGTTGGTAAGGACTACGTTTGGGACGACATCGTTAAAGGTGAAGTTTCGATCGAATCTGACACACTAGGTGGCGACTGGGTCATCCAAAAACGTGACGGTATGCCAACTTACAACTTTGCCGTTGTAGTCGACGACCACTTGATGAAGATCAGTCACGTCCTACGTGGTGATGATCACGTTGCAAACACACCTAAACAGATCATGATCTATGATGCCTTAGGTTGGGAAGCACCAAAATTCGGTCACATGACATTGATCATCAATACTGAAACTGGTAAAAAGTTGAGTAAACGTGATGAATCAGTGCTCCAATTCATCGAACAATATCGTGAATTAGGTTACCTACCAGAAGCAATGTTCAACTTCATTACTTTATTAGGTTGGTCACCAGTTGGTGAAGATGAATTATTCAACCGCAAGCAATTCATTAAGATCTTCGATGAAAATCGTTTGAGTAAATCACCTGCCAAATTTGACCAAAAGAAACTCGAATGGGTCAACAACCAATACGTTAAAAATGCTGACGTCAGCGAGATCTCTGACTTAGTTATCGAAAACTTGATCGTTGCTAAGAAGCTCCCTGAAAACCCAGATACAAACACAATTCAATGGGTCAGACATTTAACAGAACTTTACATGCCACAAATGAGTTATACTCAACAAATCGTTGATCTTGCTGACATCTTCTTTGATCAACCAGAAGTATTGACTGATGAAGAACAAGAAGAATTAGCAAACGATGATGCTAGAACAGCTATCGAAGATCTTCGTGGCAAGCTTGAAAAGCTTGATCGTTTCACAGCTACACAAATCATGGCTGCTATCCAAGGAGTTCGTGCCGATACTGGTGTTAAAGGTAGAAAACTTTACATGCCAGCTAGAATCGCTACGACACGTACTATGCATGGTCCAGCTATTGCCGAAGCCATCGAATTATTCGGTCGCGATGCAGCACTTAAGAATATTGATAAGACATTAGATCAAATGAAATAAGTACCGGAAGGTACAAAACAAGAGGTTGAAGGAAAACATTGTTTTGCCCCAACCTCTTTTTATATAGGTGATATAGATGCTGAAAATATTTAATACGTACACACGACAAAAAGAAGAATTTAAGCCGATCAACGCAGGTCACGTGAATATGTATGTCTGTGGACCAACAGTTTATAACTATATTCACATCGGAAATGGTCGTTCGATCGTAGCTTTTGACACCGTTAGACGCTACTTGGAATACAGTGGATACGACGTTAAATTCGTTTCCAACTTTACTGACGTTGACGACAAGATGATCAAAGAAGCTGCTCGTGAAAACGTCACTGTCCCCGAAGTAGCCGACAAGTTCATCAAAGCTTTTTTCGAAGATGTTGGTCAGTTAAACGTTCAAAAAGCAACAGTCAATCCACGCGCTACCGAAAATATCCCTGAGATCATCGACTTTATTAAGAATTTGATCGAAAAAGACTACGCTTATGAATCACAAGGGGATGTCTTTTACCGTGCTCGCAAGTTCAAGAAATACGGTCAACTTTCGAAGATGGATATAGATCAATTAGTTGAAGGCGCTAGTGAACACATTGGTGAAGAAGAATTCGATAAGAAGCAAGATCCAATCGACTTTGCCCTCTGGAAAAAGGCTAAACCAGGTGAGATCAAATGGGATTCCCCTTGGGGAGAAGGCCGTCCGGGCTGGCATATCGAATGTTCCGTCATGTCAACCAAGTATTTAGGCAACAACTTCGACATTCACGGTGGTGGCCAAGACCTCGAATTCCCACATCACGAAAACGAGATCGCTCAATCAGAAGCAGAAACTGGCGAAAAATTCGTCAACTACTGGATGCACAACGGTTTTGTTACTGTGGAAAACAACGAAAAGATGAGTAAGTCACTCGGAAACTTCGTCACTGTCCATGACTTAGTCAAGACGACCGATCCGCAAGTGATCCGTTTCTTCTTGTCATCAACACATTACCGTCGTCCACTAGAATACTCAAAGTCTAACCTCCAAAAAGCTGCCGACAACTTAGACAAGATCAAGACAGCCTACAATAACTTGGAATTTAGAACTGAAAACGCTGATGGTGCGCAAGATCCAGCTGTTAAGACCGAAATTGACAAGATCATCGCTGACTATAAGACTGCCATGGATGACGACTTCAACGTCCAAAATGCTTTGACATCGATCTTTGAATTAGTTAGTCTAGCTAACAACTACAATAGTCAAGAACAAGTCAACGCTGATGATGTGAAGTTGATCTTGGATACTCTCGCACAACTTGCTGGGATCCTCGGTGTGAAGTTCGACCAAAAAGGCGAATTATCAGACGATATTCAAACACTCGTCGATCAACGTGACGAATCTCGAGCTAACAAAGATTTCGCAACTAGTGATAAATTGCGTGATCAATTAAAGGAAATGGGTGTGATCCTCGAGGACACACCGCAAGGAACACGGTGGCATTTAGATGATTAAACTAGAACAATTAAATGGCGTGACACTGGCATACTTAGGCGATGCCGTCTATGAAGTATACATTCGTGAACACGTCTTAGATACCGGAACGACTAAGGTCAATGAACTACAAAAGATGTCAAAGCAATACGTCTCGGCGAAAGCTCAGGCGGCTTTGATCAATCTCATGATCGAAGAAGACATCTTATCCGATGAAGAGCTCCGGATCTACAAAAATGGTCGAAATGCCAAGAAATACACTAAGGCAAAGAACACCGACGTGGTAACTTATCACATGTCGACTGGATTTGAAGCCTTAATGGGTTATTTAGACCTCACAAAGAATAAAGAACGCCTAGCCGAACTGATTGACTGGTGCATCAAAAAAGTCGAAGCAGGTGAAACGAATGCAAAATAATTCTCACAACAAAGTCGATGATAGTGAACTAGTCTTTGGCACGCACGCTGTCGTAGAATTACTCAAATCACCTACTGCAAACGAACGCGTCAACAAAGTCTTGATTCAAAAAGACTTAAAGAGTGAACACATCGGTGAAGCTATCAAACTAGCTAAACGTGACCGCTTGATCGTTCAAGAAGTACCCAAGAATAAACTCGATCAGATCACCGACAACGGGACTCACCAAGGGATGGCTGCTTACATTGCTCCTTATCAATACGCCCAATTAGACGATATTTTTAAGAGTGCTGAAAAGAAGGGGACTGATCCTTTCATCTTGATCCTCGATAAGATCGAAGACCCCCACAACTTAGGCTCGATCATGCGGACAGCTGATGCTGTCGGTGTCGATGGCATCATCATTCCTAAGCACCGTTCAACTGGTTTAACTTCGACTGTTGCCAAAACTTCAACTGGTGCGATCGAACACGTGCCAGTAGTGCGGGTGACTAACTTAGTCAACACGATCAAAGACCTCAAGAAGAAAAACGTCTGGGTCTTTGGAACAGCCATGGAAGGTCACAACTATCGTCAATGGAATGCTAAGGGTGCTATCGCCTTAGTCATTGGTAATGAAGGAAAGGGTGTCTCACCACTAGTGCAAAAGCAAGTGGATGAAACACTAAGTATCCCAATGGTTGGACACGTTCAAAGTTTGAACGCCTCAGTTGCTACAGGTGTTTTACTTTACCAAGCTTATGCTTCGAGAAATGAATAATTTATAGTAAAAAATTAACAGTTAGTTGAAAAGACTAACTGTTTTTTTGTAAACTTATGTTCGCTTTTTTTCACTATTTTACTCATGTACATTATAAATACGAACACAACAAGCATTTATATTATGAGTAACGCAGCTAATGAAGATGAATTAATTGTTCTAGTTAAGCAACAAAATGATTCGCATGCACTTTATCAACTGATCACCAAATATCGGCCCATGATTGATAATATGTATAAGATGTACTGGCTGAATGGTTATGATCAAAACGACTGGTATCAAGAGTCGTATATAGTGTGTTACGAAACTTGTTGTAATTATAATGGTGACTTGGGATCACGATTTGCTAATTTCTTTAAGATGCGTTTTAGCAATCACATCATTTCCTTGATCAGATCCCAACAGACTGCTAAACGACAAATCAATGCGGAAGCTAGTTTTTTTGAAGAGCTTCTTTCTAATGGGGATGTCATCATAGACTATTTGCACGAGCCTGCACCTAGATCAATGGATCTACTTTTTGAGATCGAATCAATGATCGAAGGTTTGAGTAATTTAGAATTAGCAGCATTTCTAGTGATCTTGGGTGATCGAACGATGGAAGAAGCATGTAAAATGCACAAAATTTCTGAGAAACAACTCATTCGAGCCGCAAGTAGATGTAAGGCAAAGATCATGAAGAATCTCCACCATAAAGATGACGACGATGAAGACGAAAAATCAAAAGTTGAAACATTACCTAAAAATTAAATAGATTTCGTAATGGACTTTTCAAGTTAACAACGGTACAATGATAACTGCTGAATTGTGCGAAGTTCGCACGAAGGTTATGGTGAAACATATGGGACTAAGAAAAGTAGCTTTAGCATGCAGCGTTTGCGGTTCACGTAATTACACGATCAGTGAGAACCCAAATCGCACAGAGCGTCTTGAAGTTAAGAAGTTTTGTAAGCATTGCGGCAAACACACATTACATAAAGAAACACGTTAATTTTGGAGGGTCACATGAGATTTTTTAGATTTTTAGGCAGTGTTAAAAAAGAAATGAAATTGGTCGTTTGGCCAACATTTAAAGAAAACAGGAGAGATACTTGGACTGTTATCATGACATCTCTAATGTACGCTGTCTTCTTTGCAATCGTTGACTGGGTCCTTATCTTGATCTTACAAAAGTTCATTATGGGATCATAATTGAAAATTAACACGAAATCTGGTATTCTATTACCAATCAGAAAATCTCGGACATTGTTCGAGGTTTTTTATTTTTGAAATTTTTTGGAGGAAATTATGGCTGAAGCTGGCGAAAAACAATGGTACGTATTGCACACTTATTCTGGATATGAAAACAAAGTTAAAGAAAATCTAGAATCTCGTGCACAATCAATGGGTATGGAAGACTACATCTTCCGTGCCGTGGTTCCTGAAGACGAAGAAACAGAAACAAAGAACGGTAAGCAAAAGACGGAAATGAAGAAGACTTTCCCTGGTTACGTTTTAGTAGAAATGGTTATGTCTGATGAATCTTGGTTCGTGGTACGTAATACACCAGGTGTTACTGGATTCGTTGGAAGCCACGGTTCAGGTTCAAAGCCTGCACCATTGCTACCAGAAGAAATCGATCACATCTTGCATGACATGGGTGTTTCTGCTCGTGATCATGATACTGACTTTGAAGTTGGCGAAACAGTTACTATCGTTGACGGTGCCTTTGCCCAAATGAGCGGTAAGGTCACAGAAGTTGATCCAGAACACATGAAGTTGAAAGTCCAAGTTAACATGTTCGGTCGTGACACTAACGCCGAAGTCAATTTTGACGATGTTGACAAACAATAATATTTCTTATTGATATCGTAGTTTTAGCATGCTACACTATTACGGTATGTTTCACATACTGTGGGAGAGAAAATATACATTCTCATCAAGACCACATCACGGAAGAGGAGGTAATTTTTCGTGGCTAAAAAAGTTGCAAATATCGTTAAATTACAAATACCTGCTGGTCAAGCTACTCCAGCTCCACCAGTTGGTCCAGCTTTAGGTCAAGCTGGTATCAATATCGTTGCATTTACTAAAGATTTTAATGCACGTACACAAGACCAACATGGAATGATCATTCCTGTTGTTATCTCAGTTTATGAAGATCGTTCATTCGATTTCGTTACTAAGACACCACCTGCTGCCGTTCTTTTGAAGAAGGCTGCTGGTGTTGATAGTGGCTCTGGCGAACCTAACACAAACAAGGTTGCTACAGTTACATCAGATCAAGTTCGCGAAATTGCTGAAACCAAGATGAAAGACCTAAACGCTGCTAGTGTTGAATCTGCAATGCGTATGGTTGCTGGTACTGCAAGAAGTATGGGCTTCGAAGTTAAAGACTAGTCTTAACTTTTTAACAGTTTACAGGGATGTGAAAGCATTCTTAACAAGTGGGAGGAGAAAATCTAAATCTCCAATGGACCACAAAGCAAGGAGGAACTTAGCATGGCTAAGCATGGAAAAAAATATATGGACGCAGTCAAAGGCTTAGATAAGTCAAAGACTTACTCTGCTGAAGAAGCTGCTGAATTACTTAAGAAAATTGATTACGCAAAATTCGATTCAACTATCGAAGTTGCTATTAACTTGGATGTAGATCCTAAACAAGCTGACCAACAAATTCGTGGCGCAATTGTGCTACCAAACGGTACAGGTAAGACTTCAAAGGTTATCGTCTTCGCTGAAGGTGACCAAGCTAAGGCTGCTGAAGCTGCTGGTGCTGACGTTGTTGGTTCTGACGATCTTGTTGAAAAGATTCAAGATGGTTGGTTAGACTTTGACGTTGCTGTTGCTACACCACCAATGATGGCTAAGGTTGGACGTTTAGGTCGTGTACTTGGACCTAAAGGTTTAATGCCTAACCCTAAGACTGGTACAGTTACAATGGACGTTGAAAAAGCTGTTAACGACATTAAAGCTGGACAAGTTGCATACCGTGTAGATCCTAACGGATTGATCCACGCACCAATTGGTAAAGCTTCATTTGACGCAGCTAAGATTGCTGAAAACTTTGATGCATTGTACGAAGCTATTTTGAAGGCTCGTCCTGCATCATTGAAGGGTGCATATGTTACAAGTGTTAACATGACTTCAACATTTGGCCCTGGTCTAAAGATTAACGCTTAATCTTATTGACTAATTACCAAAATGATGATAAATTACAATAGTTGATTTCTACCGAAGACTCAGGTGATGAAAGTCTTAATATCCTGCCGAGGCCAGAAGATTGTTAAATAATCTCTGCGCTCATTCGGGTGCAGAGATTTTATTTTTAAGCCGATCATGTAGAGATGACTAAAATAATTATGGAGGTGAAACGTAAAGATGAAACAAGAAGTTTTAGACAAGAAACAAGCAGAAGTTGATGTCGTTGCTAAGAACTTAAAAGAAGCTAAATCAGTTGTCGTTGTTGACTACTTAGGTTTAACTGTTGAAGAAGTTACTAACATGCGTGCCGAATTACGTGAACAAGGTGCATCAATGAAAGTTGTCAAGAATACAATCTTGAGACGTGCTGCTGAAGCTGCTGGTGTTGAAGGAATCGAAGACTTGTTCGTAGGTCCTACAGCAATTGCCTTCTCTGAAGAAGACCCAGTTGCACCAGCTAAAGTTGCTGCTAAATATGCTAAAGATGTTGAAGCCGTTGAAATCAAGGGTGGAATGATCGAAGGCAAAGTTGCAACACTTGAAGAAATTCAAAACCTTGCAACATTACCATCAAGAGACGGTTTACTCTCAATGTTGGTATCTGTATTACAAGCTCCAGTTCGCGATTTCGCATTGACTGTAAAAGCTATTGCAGACAAGAAAGACGACGAACCAGCCGCTTAATTTACAAAACTACATTAAATAAAACAATTAAATATGGAGGATTTTAAAATGGCTTTAGATACACAAGCAATTATTGACCAATTAAAAGATGCATCAATCCTTGAACTAAACGACTTAGTTAAGGCTATCGAAGAAGAATTTGACGTTACAGCTGCTGCTCCAGTTGCTGCTGCAGGTGCTGCTGGTGGCGACGCCGGTGCCGAAAAAGACTCATTCGACGTTGAATTGACAGAAGCAGGACAAGAAAAAGTTAAGGTTATCAAGGAAGTTCGTGGTATCACAGGACTTGGCTTGAAAGACTCAAAAGACTTAGTTGATGGCGCACCTAAGGTTATCAAAGAAGGCGTTGCTAAGGCTGACGCTGACGAAATGAAAGAAAAACTTGAAGCTGTTGGCGCAACAGTTACATTGAAGTAATTCATTTATGTTAAAATTAATCCTCGAAAGAGGATTTTTTTTTACCCAAAATTACTTAGGAGAAACTAATGGCTAATCAATATTTTGAAAATTCCAGCGATCTTGAACACGAATTAAAGACTTTCGACTTTACCTTGCGCGGTCACAATTTAAAATTCACCTCTGACAGTGGTGTGTTTTCTCGTCAAACGATTGATTTTGGTTCTCGTGTTTTGATCGAAGCAATTGATTTTTCGAACGTTCCTAATGGTGATATTTTAGACGTTGGTTGTGGCTATGGTCCGATCGGACTATCTTTAGCTAAGGACCAAACTACTCGTAAAGTTACGATGACAGATGTTAACTTGCGAGCTCTCGACTTAGCCAAGAAAAACGCTAAGACGAATAAGATCGACAACGTTGATATTTTTGAATCCAACATGTACGAAAATGTTTCTGACCAATACGCTTTAGTCGTTTCTAATCCACCAATCAGGGCAGGTAAAGAAGTCGTGTCCGGGATCATTCATGATGCGAGTGAACATTTGTTGCCAAGCGGTGAAGTATGGATCGTGATCCAAAAGAAACAAGGTGCACCTTCAGCCAAGAAATTGATGAAGGAAACATACGGTAATGTTGAAGTAGTTACTCGAGAAAAGGGTTATTATATACTTAAAAGTAAATTGCTCTAATTGGAGGGACTCTCATGGATAAGAAATTATTGATCGGTATCAGCTTGGCCGTAGTTACTGGTGGAGCAGCTTTTATCGCCTTGCTCGCTTTTAAAACTGTCCGCAAGGTCAAAGTCAACAAGCGACGCAAGAAACTTCGTAAATACGTTAAGCAATATTTAGGCAACAACAAGAAGGCCTTGGAGATCGTCGATAACTTGTCGAATTTTCAAGTACGGATTTTGTTTAAAATAATTGAAAAAACAGCCGAAAAAGTTTCCGAAGTAAAATTACCTGGAAAACTCAGCGATAAGTTAGCTGAAATAGCGGAAGGATAATTATGCATTATTCAGATTCAATGAACCAAAGCTTCATGCAAATGGCTCTCGATCAAGCACAGCTCGCACAAATGCACGGGGAAGTGCCGATTGGCTGCATCATCGTCGATAATACGACTTCAGAGATCTTGTCAGTCGGTTACAATGAACGGGAACAAACCCAAAATGCTATCAAGCATGCTGAGATCATCGCCATCGAAGAGGCTTGTGCAAAGGTTGGTAGTTGGCGTCTTGAACATAGTAGCTTGTTCGTCACTTTGGAACCTTGTCCCATGTGTGCTGGTGCCATCATCAACAGCCGGATCGAGGAAGTAGTTTTCGGGGCCTTTGATCCCAAAGCTGGCTCAGTCGGCTCGATCAACAACTTATTTGAGGAAAAAAGATACAACCACCATCCCGACTTTTTAGGTGGGGTCTTGGCGGATGAATCAGCCAGCATGTTACAAAATTTCTTTCGAGAAATTCGCCGTAAAAAGTAGCATAAACGATGAATTTATAGTAATATAGTTATTGCCGAAAGGCCTTAGGGCAATGGTGCTCTTACGAATCGTGTCAGGTTCGGAAGAAAGCAGCACTAAGTAAGTTGCAACATGTGCCTTTTGTTATGAATATTAACCTCCTAATCTAATCGGTTAGGAGTTTTTTTATGTTAAAATTTACCTATTACTATTAAACAGTTAGGAGACAGTATGGCATATCAAGCATTATATCGGGTATGGCGCCCTCAGACATTTGCTGATGTAGTGGGTCAAGACGTGATCACACAGACATTGAGAAACGCTGTGGCAAGTAATATGACCAGCCATGCCTATTTATTTAGTGGACCACGAGGAACAGGTAAGACGTCTTGTGCCAAGATCTTAGCTAAGGCAGTTAACTGTTTAAATCCTCAAGAAGGTGAACCTTGCAATGAATGTGAGATTTGTCAGGCAGCTAACGAGAATCGTTTGAACGATGTTATCGAGATCGATGCCGCTTCAAACAACGGTGTTGAAGAGATCCGTGACATTCGTGACAAGGTTAAATACGCTCCAACTGAAGCTAAATTTAAAGTTTATATTATTGATGAAGTTCATATGCTTTCTCAAGGTGCTTTCAATGCTTTATTGAAGACTTTGGAAGAGCCACCAGCTAATGTGATGTTCATCTTAGCAACGACGGAACCGCAGAAGATCCCAGCTACGATCATTTCACGGACGCAAAGTTTTACTTTCAGACGGATCTCTCGTCAAGACATTTTAGATCGAATGGAATTGATCTTAAATGACAAGCAGATCGAGTTTGATGAAGAAGCTTTGAACATCATTGCGGCTTCTGCTGAAGGTGGAATGCGTGATGCTTTAAGTATTTTGGATCAAGCTTTATCCTTCGGTAATGACAAGCTGACCTTAAATAACGCCCAAGAAGTTACCGGAGCACTCAGCAACGAGCAAATCGTGTCATACATGACAGCAGTTGCAGAGAACAATCCGGCAGACGCTTTGACTAGCTTGTACAATATCTTAGCTAGTGGACGTTCAGCGGTCAGATTTACCGAGATGATCATCCGCGTTTGTCGGAACATGATCTTGTACAATTCCAACAGTGATCTTTCTGACAACATGGATTCGACTATCATGACTCAAGAAATGTTGGCGATAGCTAACAAGTTTGATAACGATCGGCTTTTTTACATCGTTGACCAAGTTAGCAGCGCTCAAAAGAATTTAAAGAATTCTAACCAGACTGACGTTTACATGGAAATTTTGACGGTGAAGATCAGTGAGCCACGGATCCAGTCAGAAACACCAACGGCTAGTTCTGAAGCAGCTCCAGTTGACAATGTGCAAGTCGACCGCTTGAGTGACGAAGTAGCCAAGCTGAAGTCGGAATTGAAGAATATTTCGGCTAATGGTGTGGCAGCTCGACCAGCTGAAAAAGCTAAACCAAAGCATAAAGCTCAAAAAGTCCACTTGAACAAGACGGCGATTTATAATGTGTTAGGCAACGCAACGAAAGCCGATTTGAGCAGTGCTCGCGATATTTGGCCAGACGTGATGAACATGCTATCAGTCACTCAAAGAGCGATGATGAAAGTTTCTGAGCCGGTGGCAGCTAGTCCAGACGGCATGGTGATGGCCTTTGACTATCCGATGTGGTTTGAACAAGCACAGGAAGATCAAGACTTATTAGATTCATTGACGGCTGATGTCAGCAAGCTTTTGAAGAAAGATTATCAGATCGTTATGGTACCAAAAGAGCAGTGGCCGGTAATAAGAAAAGAATATATTGCCAATAACATTGATTTAGATAAGAATAACGATGTAAAATCTAAACCAGAGGCAACAAAATCGGACAAAGCAGTTGATGAAGCAGTGAACTTGTTTGGCGAAGATAATGTTGATATCAAAAACGACTAGGAGGAACTAATTATGAGTAAGGGACCAAGCTTTGGAAATATGGGCGGAGACATGGCAAATTTGATGCGCCAAGCTCAAAAGATGCAACAACAAGTACAAGAAGCACAAAACGAAATTAAAAACGCTGAATACGTCGGCAAGGCAGCTGGAGATCTAGTAACTGTTAAGATGAACGGTGAAAGAAAGATCACTGATTTGAAGATTGCTGAAAAGTTGATCGATCCAGATGATCCAGATACATTGCAAGATATGGTCATCATGGCAATGAACGATGCAAATGACAAGATGCTTGAAGACCAAAAGAACAAACTCGGCCAATATGCCGGCGGTTTAAGTGGCATGAATGGAATGATGTAAGATGAATTACCCTGAACCAATTACGAAATTGATCGACAGTTATATGTTATTGCCAGGAATCGGTCGCAAGACTGCTACCAGAATGGCTTTTTATACTTTGAGCATGGACAAAGAAGACGTCAAAGAATTTTCTGACAATTTAATGTCGGCTAAAGAAGACATCCATTCTTGCAAGATCTGTGGCAATATTACAACTGATGAGGTTTGTTCGATCTGTCGCGATAAGAATCGTGATCAATCGACTATCTTAGTAGTTGAACAACCAAAAGACATTTTGTCGATCGACGATATGAATGCTTATAATGGTCTTTATCACGTCTTAGGAGGCGTTTTGTCTCCCGTCGATGGAGTAGGTCCCGAGAACCTCAATATTAAGTTACTGTTGAATCGTTTACGAGAAAATAAAGACGTTAAAGAATTGATCATCGCCACCAACGCAACACCCGATGGTGAAGCAACTGCTCAATATTTAGCTAAATTAGTTAAACCAGCTGGGATCAAAGTTACACGTCCCGCACGTGGTTTGGCTGTTGGATCTGATATCGAGTATGCTGATGAAATGACACTAAAGAGTGCAGTTTTAGGACGCAGGGAGATTTGATCATGTTTTTTAGAAAAAAAGTTAACGTGAAGAAAATCGAAGATAATCGCTTGCTTGATGATATTAGTGAGATTCAAGATCGTGCTAATAATATGCAGAAGCTGGTTGATAATTCATTGGAGGTTTCTGATGAGACTCGGATCAAGCTTAAGCTTGAGATGGTGAAGTATCAGTTTTTGTATTTGGAGGCTCGGCGTCGGAACGCTAAGGCTCGCGAGACTACTAATATTATTTTTGGCGAGGAAGATACATTTTTGAGCCAACCTAATGATGCTGAGAAGCATTGGTAGGATGTTTTGGGACTGATTCTTAGGAATTGGTTCTTTTTTTGTTGGTGGGGAAGCCTTGAGGTGAGAGAGTTTTTGGCAGACGAGAAGCGTTTTGCTTGGTTGGATGTTGGTGATTTTTGGTGTGTTTGGTCTGGTGATAGTAGTTTGGTGTGGGGGTTCACTGCCGACTCCGGGGCCCGGGGATACAGCCGCTGGAACGTGGTGGGCACATTTTGAACCAATCGAGCAAAGTGCGCTCGTTTGTTTCAAAACTGCACCTTTCTCTAGGCTCCTTCGTCACCAAGAGAAATTTCACCACTGAGGGCTGTATCCCCGGGCCCCTCCGTCTAGATGGTGCAACAATCCCCCTTTTTGTGGGTGGGGACCGAATTTTTTTGAGCAAGTTGGCATTTTTTGTGCGTCCTAGTTTTTGCGGTCTATCTCAATTTCTATTTTTTCTGGTAAGATCAAAGGCCAGTTCAAAGACAAGTTCAAAAACAAATTCAAAAGACTGTTTTGACACATTTTTATGGGCTCGCGTGCTGTTGGAGCGCACTCTCGCGGTGGATTTTGTTTTGTCTTGATTTTTAATGGAATTTTTTTATTTTTCCAAATTTTGCTTATTTTGTTGCCAAACGTTGCCCGTTTTATAGTGGAAACGAGCTCCGAGGCACAGCGGCCTCCGGTTAACACATGTAGTCGCGGCACGGCTTCGCCGCACCTTGTGCGACTACATGCGTTAATCCTCAGCAGCTGACCGTGCCTCTGCGCTCTCTATATTTCCATTTCCTCTCTTTTTCAAGTAAAATATAAATATTAACTAGTTATTAGGAGAATGGTATATGTCAGGTATTTTTATTTCTTTTGAAGGGCCGGATGGAGCTGGTAAGACTACGGCTTTGAATCGTATTGCTCCTGCTTTGGATGCTTTGACTTCTTCGGAGGTTGTGGTTTCTCGGGAGCCTGGGGGTAGTCCTATTGCTGAGGAGATCCGGAAGATTATTTTGGATATTCATGGTACTGAGATGGATGATCGGACTGAGGCTTTGCTTTATGCTGCTGCTCGTCGTCAACATTTGGTCGATGTTATTTTGCCTACTTTGGAGGCTAATAAGATTTTGCTTTCTGATCGATTTGTTGATAGTTCGATTGCTTATCAAGGCGGTGGACGTGAGATCGGTACTCGTGAGGTCAAGGATATTAATGATTTTGCTATTGATGGCCACTTGCCCGATTTGACGATCTACTTTGACATTACTCCAGAAGTTGGTTTGGCTCGGATCAGGTCTGATCATCAAGAGGCAATGGATCGCTTGGAAAAAGCTTCCCTTGATTTTCATAAGCGAGTCCACGATACTTACTTACAGCTAGTTAAGGATAATCCTCAACGTATCGTTTCGATCAATGCTGATCAAGCACCGGAATTGGTGGTCAAAGATGCTGTTGATGCAATTATTAAACGTTTCCCAGATGTTTTTAACGGAGGTAAATAACGATGAAATTAATTTTAGCAATCGTCCAAGATAAAGATAGTGGACAACTTCAAAGTAAATTGGTTAAGGATGGTTTTCGATTCACTCGCTTGCCATCAACTGGTGGTTTTTTAAAGTCAGGTAACTCGACTTTTATTATGGGTGTTGAAGAAGAACAGATCGATGCTGCTTTGGAAGTTATTAAAAAAGCTTGTCACACTCGTACGCAATACGTAACTTCATCATTCGTCTTGCCAGAAAGTGGTATTGGTGATCCCGTTGAAGTTCAAGTCGGTGGAGCAACTTGCTTTATCTTGCCTGTTGATAAATTCGTGAGATTTTAATAATGGAAAATATTACACAAGAACAGCCGAAAGTTATTTCGGAGTTTCAAAAGATCATCAATGCTAAGATGCTCAGTCATGCTTATTTGATCGATGATTCATCGTCACAAGTCCGCAATCAAATGGCTCTCTGGATCGCTCAGAGTCAGTTTTGCGAGAACTTAGTCGATGGTTTGCCTGATCAAACGTGCCAAGCTTGTAAAAATATTTCTATGGGCGATAACCCGGATGTTTTACAAGTTACGACTGATAAGCAGAGTATTGGTGTTGATGATATTAAATTTTTTAAAAAAGAAGCTAATATGACTGCTACGCAAGGTTCCCGTCGGATCTTGATCATCAATGATGCTCAAAAGATGACTAGTGCTGCTAGTAATAATTTGTTGAAGACGATCGAAGAGCCGGAAGGTAACTTGATGATTATTTTGCTCTGCAATTCATCGAAACAAATGTTGCCAACGATTCAATCTCGAGTTCAAATTTTTCATCTTTCAAATACTAGCAACACCGATGAGATCCAAACTTTAGCTGCTGAAGGCTACAAAGAAAATACTGCCAAATTAGCCTTGAGTATTTCCGATATTAAAGATCTAAAGACGATGTCTGGCGACGATTATCAAGCGATGTATCATGCCATTGTTTCGTGGTTGAAGCGTTGTGATCAAAAACAATACGACAGTTTCATCGACGTTCAGACAGACATTATGCCTCGGATCGAAAATAAAAATCATCAACAATTGTTTTTTGACATGATGAATCAAATTTTTAGTGATATATTATCAGTTAGGTATCATATCAAAAATGCAAAATTGATAAATGAGGATTTACTTCCTAATCGGGATATCAAGACGATCGTACGCTTCTCTGAAGAGCTTTTTCATGCTGAAGGAATGTGGAAAAGCAACGTGGCATTTCAGGCCATCCTTGAAGATTTATCATTAAAATATGTGAATTAGTAGGTATTAATATGGCAGAAAATGATTTATACAGTGAATTTGAAGACATTGCGAACAAATTAAGCGATTTAAGTACTGAACTATCATCATTAAAGGAACAACTTTCTAAAAGTTTAGAAGAAAACGAAGAATTAAAGATCGAGAATAAGAATTTGCGTAAACATCTAGAAAAGGTCAACGATGGTCAAAAAGATTTTGATCCCAACGACTTGCCTAGTTCGCGACTTAATCTCGAGAAATTATATGAAAAAGGATTTCACGTTTGCCAACAATTTTATGGCTCGCATCATGATGAACCGTGTATGTTTTGTCTTGATGTGATCTATGGCAAGCGTTCGAAAAATCACTAGTAAGGGAGCAATTTGAATGAAGGAACAAAAGAGTTTTGTTGACAATTCGAAGGGCTGCCTTTTTTTAGTGCCAACACCGATCGGAAACTTAGACGACATGACTTTTCGTGCCGTGAAAGTTTTAAAAGAGGTTGATCTTGTTGCGGCGGAGGATACTCGAAATACTAAGAATTTGTTGAATCACTTTGAGATCACCACTGACCTGATCAGCTTTCATGAACACAATACGGCTTCGCGAATACCAGAATTGATTGAAAAGATGGAGCAAGGAACCAATATCGCACAAGTTAGTGATGCGGGAACGCCATCGATCAGTGACCCTGGTAAGGAGCTCGTTAAAGCAGCTATCAAAGCTGATATTGCAGTCGTTCCACTACCGGGAGCAACTGCCTCTACGACCGCTCTGATCGCATCAGGAATCGCACCACAACCGTTTTACTTTTACGGTTTTTTGCCTCGAAAGGGTAAAGAACGTACAGAGGCTTTGGTCGATCTTGCCAATCGAATGGAGACGACGATCATTTATGAATCGCCTTATCGTGTTTTGAAAACTTTGGACGATCTAGCAGCGGACTTTGGTGAGCAACGACAGATAACTTTGGCCCGTGAATTGACGAAACTGCATGAAGCTTTTTTCAGAGGCAGTATTCAAGAGGCAATCGACTATTACACTGAGAACGACCCCAAAGGCGAGTTTGTGTTAGTGATTGCTGGTAAGCCTCAGGAACAAGTTGAAGCGATGACGGATGAACAGATCATCGCCGCTGTAAATGCGCTGATCGAGGCCGGAAATAAGCCAAATAAGGCTATTAAAGAAATCGCCAGTCAAAACGATCTTAAGAAGCAAGTAGTTTATAACTTATACCACAATATTGAAGGGAAGAACTAACATGGACGAGACACAAGCTGAAATTTATACGGAAGATGCGGTATTTCCGTTTTACTTGTCGAATTTTACGGGGGACATTAAGATCTCCGCGCTCTTAGACGTAATGTTGTTAGCTTCAGAAAATCAATTGAAACAAAAAAATGCCGACAGTGTCTCCATGGTCGAGCGAGGACTCGGTTGGGTCGTAACTCAATACCACTTAGATATTAAAAAAATGCCAGCTGTGGGTGAAAAAGTAAAAGTTAGCACCCGAGCAACTAGCTATAATAAATTTTTCTTCTATCGTGATTTTTGGATCGATGACGAAGCTGGTAATCGCATGGTAACTTTGGAAAGTGCTTTTGTCATCATTGATATTAAAGAGCGCAAGATCGTTAGTGCCGCTGATAATTTGAAAGACTTGTTTGGTTCGCAGGAAACTAACAAGATAAAACGCTTCGCTCGTTTACGTGAACCAAAGGAATTTGACACGAAAGATCCACAACACATTGGTTATTACAACATCGACGTCAATCGTCACGTTAATAATACTTATTATTTTGACTGGATGATCGATTCACTCGATATTGAATTCATTGCCTCACATCGGATTAAATCGATGGATATTAAGTATGAAAAAGAACTTAATATGCACAGTCATCCTGAAGTATTTTCTAAGCTTGATGGCTTGAATAGTACTCACTGGATCAAGAACGGCGATGAGTTGAACGTTATTGCAAAATTTGAATGGGAACATAAATAATTCGATAGTCAAATCGGTAGGTAATAGAGATTCGTTGTGCTACTATTGATTGGTACTAAAAAATTTGGAGTAGGATTCAAAGCGTTAAGTGCTGGTGGAACGGAATGTGAACACCGGACAAAGGGGAGTGACCCCGCGGTTTTGTTTCCGCATTCGCCACATATATAGTTAATCGCCATATTCTAGTTATATTTTGTGGCAGCTCCGCTGGGAGATGTCAAAATGAACAGAAGTAAGCAAAGTAGCACCGCAATAAGCATCCATGAATTGACTTGGATGGCCTTGTTGATCGCACTAGAAAGTGTCTTGATCAAACTGACTTTCGGAAGCGCCATGCTCAAAGTTGGATTTGCCTTTATTGCTGTAGGACTAATGGGTTATTACTTTGGTCCTTACAAAGCAGCGTTAGCTAACGGGATCGCCGATTTGATCTCAAATGTTATTTTAGGATCAAACGGTAGTTATTTCTTCTGGGGCTTCACCGTCTCAGCCGTTGTTTCCGGCTTGATCGCAGGATTTGTCTTGCATCGCCGCAAAGTTACGCTGTTGAATGTCTTTATCACGATATTATTAATTACCGTGGTGGTTAACACGTTAATGAATACCCTTTGGGTAAGTATTATGACTAATAACCCGTATCTCGTTATGTTAGTGGCAAGATTGCCTAAACAAGCGATTGCGCTGGTTTACCAAACAGGACTGTTGTTCATTATGTTGAAATGGATCGATGGTTCACGATTTTCTAAAATAGGCCGGTAGGGTCTATTTTTTTTGCGTGTTTTTTTTGTTATTTTTTTTTGAGTTGTTTTGGTGGACAGGGTTTGGGTTGTTTGAGAGAATTTGGGTTTTGGGTGTGGAGTTGTTGGTAAGTTTTTTTTGCTTTGTTGGTGAGCCTCTGTTTGATTGTTTCCAAACTTTGAATTGATTGTTACCAAATTTCCGTTTGTTTGTTGCCAAACTTCTATTGGTATTTAACCAAACGTTGCCCGATTTATAGTGGAAACGCGCTCCGAGGCACAGCGGCCTACGGTTTAGAAACTGTCAGCAGGCACGGCTTCGCCACACCTTGGGTGCTGACAGTCCCTAAATCCTCAGCAGCTAACCGTGCCTCTCCGCGCTCTTTTTTGGTGGAAACGAGTTCCGGCTCACAGCGGCCTCCGGTTTAGAAACTGTCGGCAGGCACGGCTTCGCCGCACCTTTAGTGCCGACAGTCCCTAAATCCTCAGCAGCTGACCGTGAGCCTCCACTCTCTTTGTGATAAAATACCTATATTAAGGAATGAGTGTGTTATTTATTATGAAAATTTTAGCTTTTGATACATCTAATAAACCCCTAACTGTTGCTGTTGTTGAGGATGGCAAGTGTTTGGCTCGTATGGATTCTTCTGAGTTGAAGACTCATAGTGTTTCTCTTTTGCCTGATATTCAGGAGTCACTTGAGACGGCTGGTTTGAGTGTTAATGATATTGATCGGATTGCGGTTGCTGATGGTCCTGGTTCTTATACTGGGGTCCGGATCGCTGTTACGGTTGCTAAGACTTTGGCTTTTACTTTGGATAAGCCTTTGGTCGGTATTTCTAGTTTGCGTTTGTTAGCTGCTGATGGCACCGATGACAAATTAGTCGTTGCTTTGGAAGATGCTCGTAACGACAATGCTTTTGCTGGAGCTTATATTAAAAAATCCGGCGAAGTGGTCAATGTTATTGAGGATCAACATATTTCAATGAGTCGGCTTTTTGAAAAGTTGAGCAATTATCCGGCTGAACAAATTCAATTCGTTAACGCTTCTGAGCATTTGGCAGAATTGATCAATGAAGCAATGCCAAAAGCTTCAGTAGTTTTGACTAAGGATAGTTTGCCTGATGCCGTGAAATTGGCACAAATTGCTGAAAATGCTGAACCAGTTAAAGATATCAATGCATTCGTACCAACATACTTGCGTTTGACACAAGCAGAACACGATTGGATCGAAAAGGGACACAAGGAAGACGGTAATATTTCTTATGTGGAAGAAATTTAAGCAAGCCGTATGGCCGCAAGAAGACGAGGAAAAATATCCATTCACGGATAAAAATGTGAATATCAATGACTCAGAATTGCTCTTGAGAAAGGCCAAGTCAGTCGATGTTGACGACTTCATGACCATCCAAGAACAAATTTATGGGACGCCGGTTCCCTGGTCCCAAGACATCGTTGCCAATGAGATCAGAAATCGCAATGCCCTTTATTTAGTGCTGGTCAAAGATGAAAAAGTCGTCGCCTTCATTGGCTTAGCTATGAATATGGGTAAAGAATCTCACATCACGAATTTAGCCATCTTGCCCAAATATCAAAAATTCGGCCTTGGTCATTTATTACTGAATCAAGTGATCGACTACAGTAAAAAATATGATTACAACCGGATGTCTTTAGAAGTCGATATTACTAATGAATCGGCCATTAATTTGTATGAAGCATTCGGATTTGAAACACGTTTAGTCCACAAAAAATATTATTATAGAAATCACCACGATGCATTAGAAATGGTGGTTGAGTTGTGAGGGAATTATTTTGAAAAAAGATACATTGATCTTGTCTTTTGAAAGCAGCTGTGATGAAACGAGTGTAGCTGTCATCAAAAATGGCAAGCAAATTTTATCGAATATTATTGCAACACAAATAAAAAGTCATCAACGTTTCGGTGGGGTAGTTCCAGAAGTAGCCAGTCGCCACCACGTTGAAGAAATCACTGTCTGCATCCAAATGGCAATGGACGAAGCAGAAGTCGACTACGACGACTTAGATGCCGTTGCTGTAACTTATGGACCCGGACTAGTAGGATCGCTCTTGATCGGTATCATGGCAGCCAAGACAGTAGCCTTTGCCCATGACTTACCACTGATCAAGTCAAATCACTTAGCAGGCCACATTTATTCAGCTAACTTCGTAACTGACCTAGAATATCCATTCATGGCCTTACTAGTTTCAGGTGGTCACACCGAATTAGTTTACGTCAAAGCACCAGGGGAGTTCGAAACACTAGGCGACACTAGAGATGATGCAGTAGGAGAAGCCTACGACAAAATCGGTCGTGTACTGGGGATCAATTATCCAGCCGGAAAAGAAGTTGATCGACTAGCCGGTATCGGTAAAGACACCTTCGATTTTCCAAGAGCCATGGTCCAAGAAGACAACCTGGACTTCAGTTTCAGTGGACTAAAGAGTGCCTTCATCAACACCGTCCACCACGCTGATCAAGTCCACGAAGAATTGAGCAAAGAAGACCTAGCAGCCAGCTTCCAAGGTGCGGTTTTGGATATCTTAGCCAACAAGACCTTCAGAGCAATTAAGACACACCCAGTAAAGCAATTAGTAGTAGCTGGTGGAGTGGCTGCCAATCAAGGGTTGAGAAGCCGCTTGGCCTCAGAAGTTGCCAAAAGAAACGACGACATCGAATTAGTATTTCCACCACTAAGATTATGTGGTGACAATGCCGCCATGATCGGTGCCATCGCCCAAATTCAATACGATAAAAAAGACTTCGCAGACTTAACTGTCAATGCGGATCCTAGTTTAGATTTTTAATATCAAAAAAGAGCAGACTTTCACAAAAGTTTGCTCTTTTTTATTTTCTAAATATTAGATTTATTCGAACTCCTCAAGCTCCATAGACTTCTCAGTCCAAGCATCTTCCAATTCGCTTTGAGAAGCGTTATTCTCATCAATTTCCTTCTGCAGATCAGCTAATTTGGAATAAGCCGATAAATTCTCAGGCTTGGTCATTTCAGCTTGCAAAGCTGCTGTTTTTTCTTCCAACTCGGAAATTTGCTTTTCGAGTTCTTCGACTTGACGTCTGATCTTTCGTTCAGCTTTTTGCTGGTCCTTTGATTTCTGGTATTCGACTTTTTTCTCACTGACAACGTGCTTTTTGGCGGTTTCTTCGGCCTCATCGCTATGGTCAGTGGTTTTTTCTAGATAGTAGTCATAATCACCCAGATAGATCTTGCTGCCTTCAGGCGTGATCTCAACGATCCGATTGGCTAAGGTGTTCAATAAGTATCGGTCGTGGGAAACGAAGAGGACGGTCCCTGCGAAGCGGCTGAGGGCGTCTTCTAAGACTTCCTTGCTATCGATGTCCAAATGGTTCGTCGGTTCGTCCATGATCAAAAAGTTGTCATGCTCCATCGATAGTTTTGTCAGTGTCAGACGAGCTTTTTCACCACCGGATAGTCCAGCTACTGGTTTCAAGACATCGTCGCCACTGAACAAGAATGAACCTAAAATATTGCGGATGACTTGTTCATCGAGTAGGGGATGTCGATCCCAAATTTCGTGGAGAATGTCTTTTTGTGGATCTAGACTGTTCAGGTTTTGGTCGTAGTAGCCAATTTGCACATTTGCGCCAAATTGGTAAGTTCCGGCTAGCAAGGGGATTTGGTCGAGGATCGACTTCAAGAGGGTCGATTTCCCGATACCGTTCGGTCCAATGACACCAACTCGTTCGCCTTTTTTGATGTCGAGATTGATCGGCGAGGACATGACTTGATCCTTTTCGTAGCCGATGGCGGCGTCGCTGATCAAGAGAACGTCGTTACCACTTTCGCGGTCGATCTCAAATGAGAAGTGAGCCGAACCTTGATCAGATCCTGGCTTGTCCATGACATCCATCTTTTCCAATTTCTTGCGTCGACTTTGTGCCATCTTCGTCGTTGAAGCCCGGACGATATTTTTCTGGATGTATTCTTCAGTCTTCTTGATCTCTGCTTGTTGTTCTTCGTAGTGTTTCCAAGCAACTTCTTGATTCTTTTTCTTTTCTTGCAAGTAAAAAGTATAGTTTCCGGAATAATGAGTTGCTGAATGTTGATTGATCTCGACGATCTCTGTAGCCACTTTGTCTAAAAAGTATTGGTCGTGGGAGACGATGACGAGTGCTCCTCGATAGTTTTTGAGGTAACCTTCAAGCCATTCGACGGTCGTAATATCTAAGTGGTTCGTGGGCTCATCTAGTAACAAGATGTCATGATGTTCGAGCAACATTTTTGCCATCGCCAAACGGGAACGTTCGCCACCAGATAGGGTGGAGACTTTTTCTTCCCAGACGTCTTCGTCGAAACCGAAACCTTTGAGAACGCTGCGGATCTCGGATTGATAGCCGTAGCCATTTTCCTGGCGGAATTTAGTTTGAACTTGGTCGTATTGCTTGAGCAATTGATCGTAGTCGCTGACCGTATTATCAGCTAATTTTTCTTCGAGGGCATGCATTTGCTTTTCTTGGACCTTTAAATAGTCGAAGACAGCTTCCATCTCTTTAAAAATTTGATTGTCACTATTCAGCCCTGAATCCTGGGCTAAATAGCCGATGTTAGTGTCTTTTTTTAAAGCAATATTGCCCGAATTATAGCTTTCTTGATTGGATAAAATTTTTAAAAGTGTTGATTTGCCTACACCGTTTCTTCCTACTAAACCAATCCTACTATTGTCTTGTACTTCAAATGTGACGTTCGAAAAAAGTTTTTTTGTGCCGAAGTTCTTGGTGAGACTTTGTGCTTGTAATAATATCAATGATATACTCCTTTATATTCACAAATTATACTATGAATTTTGTTATTTTCATGGCTTTTTGAACTAAGATATTGCTTTTTTCACAAGTTTTATTTATAGTAGTTGTTAGTGAAAACACGCACATGGTGGTGGATTATGACAAAAACAACAGTTCCAAACGCAACAATTAAAAGATTGCCTATTTATTATAGATATTTCCAATTCTTAAAAGACGAAGGCACACAAAAGATTTCATCAGGTGAATTGTCTGACGGTATCAAGATCGATAGCGCTACAATTCGTCGTGACTTTTCTTATTTAGGTGCATTGGGTAAACGTGGTTACGGATACGACGTTGATGAGTTGGTAGCATTTTTCAAGAAGCTACTTAACCAAGACAAGCGTACTAACGTAGCGTTAGTTGGTGTCGGTAATTTAGGTAATGCTTTATTGAATTACAATTTCTCAAGAACTAACAACGTTCGTATCGCGGCTGCTTTTGATATCGACAAGTCAATTGTCGGTACTGTTAAGAGTGGCGTTCCGGTCTACGATATTAGTGAGATCAAAGAGCAACTTAGTTTGCAACAGATCGATGTAGTTATTTTAACAGTTTCTTCTAATGCAGCACAAACTACCGCAGACGAATTAGCTAAGGCTGGTGTTCGAGGTATCTTGAACTTTACTCCAGTTATCATTAATGTTCCTAGCTCGATCCGCGTTCACTACGTTGATCTAGCTAACGAATTGCAAACGTTGATCTTTTTCTTGGATCGCGATAAAGATGCAAGTGAAGAGGAATAATTTTTTTGATTGAGGGGTAAATCATGAGTGAACCATTATTTCTAAAGCCTGTTTTTCATCAGAAACTTTGGGGTGGCCGCAAGCTGGAATCGGCTTTTGGCTATGACCTTCCTGATGGAAATATTGGGGAATGCTGGGCAATTTCTGGACACCCACACGGACGTTCAATGGTCGAAAACGGCGAATTAGCTGGACAATACGTTGACGATCTTTGGAAAGATCATAAAGAACTCTTTGGTGATCCCAAGGGGGAAGTCTTTCCATTGTTGACGAAGATCCTTGATGCTGAAGCTAGTTTATCGGTCCAAGTACATCCGGATAATGAATATGCAGAAAAACACGAGCACGAACTCGGTAAGACTGAGTGCTGGTACGTGATCGATGCTGAACCAGGATCATATTTGATCTATGGTCATCACGCAAAGACTAAGGAACAACTAGACTCAATGATCGAAAGTGGTGATTGGGATCATTTGTTGAGAAAAGTACCAGTTAAGACTGGCGACTTTTTCTACGTACCTAGTGGGACCGTCCATGCCTTGAATAAGGGAATCATGGTTTTGGAAACTCAACAAAGTAGTGATACGACTTATCGTTTGTATGACTATGATCGAGTTGAAAAAAGCACTGGTAAGAAACGTGAGCTTCATATTAAACAATCTGAAGACACGATCATGGTGCCTCACGAAGATCCAAAATTGAATATCGTTAAACGTTCTGAAGGGAAGAACGAATTTACTACTTTCGTTCAACCTCCAGTTTCACCTTACTTTGCTGTTTACCGTTGGCAGATCAAGGAGCCTGCTGTGTTTAACCATGAGATCGGTAAGTATACTTTGGTTTCGGTTATTGATGGTACTGGGCTTTTGACTATTGATGGTAATGATTATAAGTTGGCTAAGGGGCAACATTTTATTATACCCGCTACTGTTTCTCAGTGGACTTTAGATGGGGTTGATTTGGATGTTATTGCTTCTGAGTCGGGTGAAGAATAGGTTTGTTTTGAGGAGATCACAGTGTTGTTGCTGTGGTTTTTTTTTTGTGTTTTTTGGTGGTTGTTGGTTGGGGGAGGTTCACTGCCGGTTCTGCGGGGGATTCCGGAAATTTCGCTGTGGAACGGTGTGGGCACGATTTTGAGCTATCCGGGAAGTTCGCCCGGACATCTCAAAACTCGGCCTTTTACTAGGCAATAAATTGCCAAGTAAAATTTCACACCCTAGATTTGGCAATAACTTCCTTTTTTGGTGGGATACGGTACTTAGCTTTTTTGTGCTTACTTGCTGTGGTTTGGGTTGATTTGTTTATGTTTATTCGGTCTTACGATTTTTTCGTCTTGTACTTATCTTTTTGATTTTTTGTTTCTTTTTTCATCGGTTGGTATTTTGGTTTCTTCTTTTTCTTGCTCCTTTTTCGCTCCTTCGTCGCTTAAAGGTCGCAGTTTTTCGTTTTGGTCGGGATGGTTTTAAAATTTTTTTCGGTGGATGTGATTTTTTGGGAATTTTTTTGCTTCCATTTTTACTTTACTTTTTTCTTATGGTTTGTATAAAATAGTACTTGTAATATATCTAGACCTTTTTTATTTCAAGTTCGCTCTTTTGGGTTTGTTTACCCGTTTATATGTCTATACCAATTCGGATTTTCTGAATACTTGAGTGTATTTTCATTGTATTTATTTTTTGATTAATGACTTTTTTTGTCCTCAATTTTTTACGAGTTTATTGTGAAATTGTTAAAAATCGGTTTAAAATTGGGAGAAAGGGCTGTCATTTTTGCTAAAAAATGATATTATGAAAAGGTTCACAAGAAGGGTGAGCTTGGGTGAGACGATTTGCTTTTGGAATTTTGATTGTTTGATCTATTTTATTTTTTTTGGTTGAAGAAAACGCTTTTATTTTATGAAAAGGCGTTGGTGAAAATTGGATTTGGTTTTGTTTGATTTTCGCTTGTTTTCAGACAGTTGTCTTTTTTTAAGCAATCGGCTTGTCATTTTTTCTTTGTTAACTTTGTTGGATTTCTTGATGTTGTCGTAGTGTCGGGGATTTTTCGGAGTTACTTGTATTTTGTTTTGGTCAGTGGCTTTGAGTTTTGAACAATAAGTAAGGGCTTTCATTCTGGGAAAGAGTTACTTTTTTAAGTTGGGACCGCATTTGCTACTGATTGTGTTATTTTCAGATATGGTGGACTTTTTGCTATATCAAAATTTATAGGAGGTAAAAGAATGGTAAGTATTGTCATTGCTAGTCACGGTGAATTCGCTGACGGCATTAAGCAATCTGGATCGATGATATTTGGTGAACAAGAAGATGTTCAATCTGTTACTTTGATGCCTGATATGGGTCCAGATGATCTGAAGAAGAAATTGCAAGATGCTATTGCTACTTTTTCAAATCAAGACGAAGTATTGTTCCTTGTTGATCTTTGGGGTGGAACTCCATTCAACCAAGTTAATGGCTTGTTTGAAGAACATAAGGATAAATGGGCTATCGTCGCTGGTTTGAACTTGCCAATGCTGATTGAAGCTTATGCTTCAAGAATGTCAATGGATAGTGCTCACGAGATCGCAGCACATATCATTGAAACTGCTAAAGATGGGGTAAAGGTTCGTCCTGAAGAACTTCAACCTAAAGAAGAAAAAGCTGCAGCTCCTAAAGAGGCTGCTCCTAAGGCTTCTACTGGTGGTCAACCTGGTTCATTGTCATACGTATTGGCACGGATCGATTCTCGTTTGCTTCACGGACAAGTTGCTACTGGTTGGACTAAGACAACTAATCCTACTCGTATCATCGTTGTTTCTGATGCTGTTGCTAAAGATGATCTTCGTAAACAATTGATCCAACAAGCTGCACCAGTTGGTGTGCACGCTCACGTTGTGCCAATTAAACAAATGATCAAGTTAGCAAAAGATGATCAGCATTTTGGTGGCGAAAGAGCACTCTTGCTTTTTGAATCACCAGAAGATGCTTTGAGAGCTATCGAAGGTGGCGTTCCATTGAAGACTCTAAACGTTGGTTCAATGGCTCACTCAGAAGGAAAGGTTCAGCCTAACAAGGTGCTTGCCTTTAGCCAGGAGGATATTGATACATTCAATAAACTCAAGGATATGGGCATTGACTTTGATGTTCGGAAAGTTCCTGCAGACAATAAAGATAATATGCAAGCTATTTTGGACAAAGCTCAAGCTGAATTAAATAAAAAGAAATAATTTTTTAAGTTGTGTTTGATTTATGATCTAGTTGCATTCAACTAGATGACTCTCATTTCTAGGGTAAGTAGAGTTTAAATAATGGAGGATTAATACTAATGGAATTGAATGTTATTCAAATTATATTAGTCGTTCTTGTATCTTTCCTTGCTGGTATGGAAGGTATTCTTGATGAATTCCATTTCCACCAACCAGTAATCGCTTGTACATTGATCGGCTTAGTTACCGGCCAACTTATGCCTTGCCTAATTTTAGGTGGTACACTTCAAATGGTCGCTTTAGGTTGGGCCAATATCGGTGCTGCTGTTGCGCCCGATGTTGCTTTAGCCTCAGTAGCTTCAGCTATTATCTTGGTCTTAGGTGGCCAAGGTACTAAGGGTGTTTCTTCAGCTTATGCTATTGCTATCCCTCTAGCTGTTGCTGGATTGTTACTAACAATCTTAGTTCGTACTATTAGTACTGGTATTGTTCATATCATGGATGCTGCCGCTAAGGAAGGTAACTTCAGAAAGATCGAAATGTGGCAATACATCGCTATTTGTTTACAAGGTCTACGTATTGCTATTCCTGCAGCTATGATCTTAGCTCTTGGTGCAGGTCCCGTTAAAGCAATGCTTACGGCTATCCCACAAGTAGTTCAAGATGGACTATCAATCGGTGGTGGTATGGTTGTTGCCGTAGGTTACGCTATGGTTATTAACATGATGGCTTCTCGTGAAGTTTGGCCATTCTTCGCAATTGGTTTCGTTTTGGCAACTATCAAATCGTTAACACTTATCGGTTTAGGTGCTATCGGTCTTGCCCTTGCTTTGATCTACTTGACACTTTCAAAGAGTGGCGGTTCAGGTAAAGGCGACGGCGGTAATACTGGCAATACAAATACCGGTGATCCCGTTGGAGATATCATAGATAATTACTAAAATGGAGGAAGAATAACATGGCAGATCAAGTTAAAATTTCTAAAAGAGATCGTATAGCCGTTTGGTGGCGTTCAACCTTCATTCAAGGTTCATGGAACTATGAACGTATGCAAAACGGTGGCTGGGCATATTCACTTATCCCAGTTTTGAAAAAATTATATAAGACAAAAGAAGATCGTGCCGCAGCTTTGAAGCGTCACTTGGAATTCTTCAATTGTCATCCTTACTTAGCTTCACCTATTCTAGGTGTAACTATGGCCTTGGAAGAAGAACGTGCTAACGGTGCTCCCGTTGATGACGTTGCCATCCAAGGTGTTAAAGTTGGTATGATGGGACCACTTGCTGGTATCGGTGACCCTGTGTTCTGGTTCACAGTTAAGCCTATCATCGGTGCTATCGCTGCTTCACTTGCAATGGGTGGAAGTATCGTTGGACCTATCCTTTATTTCGTAGCATGGAACGCTATCAGAATGGCTTTCATGTGGTACTCACAAGAATTAGGTTACAAAGCTGGTTCAAAGATCACCGAAGATATGTCCGGTGGTTTGTTACAAGATGTTACAAAGGGTGCATCTATTTTAGGTATGTTCATCCTAGGATCCTTGATCAACCGGTGGGTTGTTGTTAAATTCACGCCGGTCGTTTCATCGATCAAGCAACAAAAAGGTTCATATATTGATTGGGGCAACTTACCCAACAATATGAACGGTGTTAAAGAAGCTCTGATCCAACAAGCAGACGGACGGGCGTTGTCCATGGTCAAAGTCACGACCTTGCAAGATAACTTAGATCAATTGATTCCTGGACTTGCAGGACTACTATTAACATTCCTTTGCATGTACTTACTAAGAAAGAAAGTTTCACCAATCTGGCAAATCCTTGGATTATTCGCAATTGGTGTCTTCTTCCACTGGATCGGATTAATGTAAGATATTCAAAAATATAGAATGAACTCATTGGGGTTCATTCTTTTTTTGATTATAATGTAGGTATATATCGAGAATTAGAATGGAGTTTATTGATGGTTGAATCATTGAATACTAAATCAGAACTAGTTATCAACGGGACCTCGCACATGGGTTTGGCCGATTACGGCAAGATCATGGTCGGTGATAAGGCCTTTGAATTTTACGATGATCGTGATAAGAAAAATTACATTCAGATCCCCTGGACTCAGGTGGAGTACGTCGTCGTTTCCGTTATGTTCAAGGGCAAGTGGATCCCAAGATTTGGTATTAAAACTAAGAGTAGTGGAATGTTTACTTTTTCCGCGAAAGACCCGAAGAAAGTACTTCGCCAGATCCGCGAACACATCGATGCTGATAACATCGTTAAGTCCTTGAGCTTCAATCAAGTAGTTGCTCGTGGTGTCAAAAATCTATTCCATCGTAAGAAGAAAAAATAAAAAGAGAGTGTAAGGAGATGTCCAGCTGCTGAGGATTTAGGGACTATCAGCACTGGAGTGCTGCGAAGCAGTGCTCGCTGAAAGTTTCTAAACCGGAGGCCGCTATCTCCTGGAACTCGTTTCCAAAAAAGAGAGTGCAAGGAGATGGTCAGCTGCTGAGGATTTAGGGACTATCAGCACTGGAGTGCTGCGGAGCAGTGCTCGCTGAAAGTTTCTAAACCGGAGGCCGCTATCTCCTGGAACTCGTTTCCGATAAAAAAACCACATCGCAAGATGTGGTTTTTTAGTCTAAATTATGGAAAATATTAAACCAACGGTGTTTGGAATTTTTTCCCATGTAGATGTCGTTGATCAAAACTAACAGCTCATTAAAACACTCGGGTAATTGAAATTTATGCTTCCGTGAGTATATCGCTGCTTCTTTGCGAAGCCCGAGGCTGTTTTTAAAACGTTTGGAGTGATCGACTTTATGTTCTAACTCTTTGAGTAATTTGACGATGTGTTTTTCATTTTTGATGTCAGGTATTTTCATGCATTCATCGATCAAGCGATGGATTTCGTCGATGTCTTGTTGTTCGTATTTCATATCTTTCTCCTGAGGCTATTGATTAAACGATGCTAAGCAGTAAAACGACTAAGTTCATGATGACGTGGCTCGTTGCGCTAACATAAATATTTTTGGAACGATAATAAACGAAGCAAAACCAAGCCCCCATGATCAAGTAGATTAAGAAGCGACTGTCTTGATGCAAAAAGGCGAATAAAAATGACGATATAAGCGCTGCCCAGATAACATTGGTAGGTTTGATCAAGTTAGCGAAGAAAACGCGTCTGAAGACGATTTCTTCCATGATAGGGGCACAAATTAAAATATAAACCAAATAATAAGGATATCCGTGGGCTGTTGCTAACAAGGTTAAGGTATTTTGTGATGATGTGGAAAGATGGAAGATCACTTGTTCAATGAAAGTGACTCCGAACTGGATGACGATGGCTCCGATAGTTCCGATCAAGATCCAGATCACCGCATTTTTCCAGTCAAATTTTTTCGATTCGAAGGAATTTTTGCCATCACGTTGGACTAAATAGATCATGGCACCAGTTGCAATCACGGCAGCTATGGTCATGATCAAGAAGTAGGGATGCCCAGTTAGGCGCATCATCGAAAGAATGGTTCCGACGAATAATAAAGCAATATATGACAGTAAAGTTGTCAGCTGATTAGTTGAATTTTTCATGTAAACTTCCTTTTTTATGATGTAAATACTTGCATGTTATTCATAAAATGTTAATATAAAAGTTGTGATTAGCACAACAGATGTTTGAGTGCTAAATTATTAAAAATTAAAATTTCATCGGAGGGATATAAAATTGTTAAAACCACTTGGAGACAGAATCATTGTAACAGTCGATAAAGAAGAAGAGAAGACAGTTGGTGGCATTGTTCTTGCTAATAACGCTAAAGAGAAGCCACAAACAGCAGAAGTTGTTGCTGTAGGTCCTGGTGCAACTACACCTGAAGGAAAGACATTACCTATGTCAGTTAAAGCCGGAGACAAGGTTCTCTTTGACAAGTATGCTGGCTCAGAAGTTAAGTATGACGATAAAGATTACCTAATCCTTCACGAAAAAGATATCATGGCAATCGCCGAATAATTAATCAGGCAAATATCAATTTACTAAATAATGGAGTGTGAAATTTAAATGGCTAAGGAAATTAAATTTTCAGAAGATGCACGTTCTAAAATGTTAGACGGTGTTAACAAACTTGCTAACACAGTTAAGACAACTATCGGACCAAAGGGTCGTAACGTTGTTCTTGAAAAGAGCTACGGTTCACCAGAAATCACAAATGATGGTGTAACAATTGCTAAGAGTATCGAATTAGAAGACCACTTCGAAAACATGGGTGCAAAGCTAGTTTCTGAAGTAGCTTCAAAGACTAACGATATCGCCGGTGATGGTACTACTACAGCTACTGTTTTAGCACAATCGATCATCGCTGAAGGTATGAAGAACGTTACTGCTGGTGCTAACCCTGTTGGAATTAGAACTGGTATCGAAAAAGCTACAAAGGCTGCTGTTGATCAACTACACAAGATCAGCCACAAAGTATCAGGTAAGAATGATATTGCTCAAGTAGCTTCAGTTTCTTCAGCAAGTCAAGAAGTCGGTGGACTTATTGCTGACGCTATGGAAAAAGTTGGTAACGATGGTGTTATCACAATCGAAGAATCAAAGGGTATCGATACAACATTAGACGTTGTTGAAGGTATGCAATTCGACCGTGGATACATTTCACAATACATGGTTACAGACAACGACAAGATGGAAGCAGATCTTGACAATCCTTACATCTTGATCACAGACAAGAAGATCTCAAACATCCAAGATATCTTGCCACTACTACAAAAAATCGTTCAAGAAGGTAAAGCATTATTGATCATTGCTGATGATATCGATGGTGAAGCATTACCAACATTAGTATTGAACAAGATCCGTGGTACATTCAACGTTGTTGCTGTTAAGGCACCTGGTTTTGGTGACCGTCGTAAGGCACAACTTGAAGATATCGCTCAATTAACAGGTGCACAAGTTATCACATCTGACTTAGGCCTTGAACTAAAAGATACAACAATGGATCAATTAGGTTCAGCTGGTAAAGTAACTGTTACAAAAGACAACACAACAATTGTTGAAGGTGCTGGTTCGAAGGATGCCATCAACGAACGTGTTGAAAACATCAAGAAACAAATCGCTGAAACAACATCAGACTTCGACAAGGAAAAACTTCAAGAACGTCTAGCTAAATTAGCTGGTGGTGTTGCTGTCGTTAAAGTCGGTGCTGCTACAGAAACAGAATTGAAAGAACGTAAATACAGAATCGAAGATGCCCTAAACGCTACACGTGCTGCCGTGGAAGAAGGCTACGTAGCTGGTGGTGGTACAGCATTAGTTGACATCTTGGATGCTGTTAAAGCAGTCAAAGGTGAAGGCGACGTCCAAACAGGTATCAACATCGTCGTACGTGCCCTTGAAGAACCAGTTCGTCAAATCGCAGAAAACGCCGGACTAGAAGGCTCAGTTATCGTTGAACACTTGAAGTCACAAGACCAAGAAGTAGGTTACAACGCCGCAACTGACAAGTGGGAAAACATGGTCAAAGCCGGAATCATCGACCCAACAAAGGTTACACGTTCAGCATTACAAAACGCAGCCAGTGTTGCCGCTCTATTGTTAACAACAGAAGCAGTTGTTGCTGACAAAGATGATCCAAATGCACAAGCCCCAGCAGCAGGTGCTAACCCTGCAGCAGGCATGGGCGGAATGATGTAATCGTTCCCCATCAAAACCCCAACAAACCGATGAGGTTGTTAGGATAAGAGTACCTCAGAGATTTATTAGAAATAAATACCGTGTAAAAAGACGCCTCCGGGCGTCTTTTTTGATGTAGTAGTGTTGGTAGAGGTTCACTGCCGGTTCTGTGGAGGGTTCCGGGAATTGCGCCGTGGAACGCTGCGGACCCACTTTCGACCTCAGTTGTTCGGTGGCGTAGCCACCACCAAAACCGGTCGCGCAAGTGCATTAGCACTTACGTTCCATTACATCTCAAAGCTGGGTCTTTTCGTAAGCACGGCCTTTGCCGAGCAAACGAAAATTTCGCGGCTGACGGCGAATTCCCTCCACCCTCCACAGAACCTAGAGTTGGTACAAATATTCCTTGCTTGTGGGGGTAACGGTACTTATTTCAACACTGGTAGATTGTTTTGGTTTAATAGTGGGATTTATCTCTTTTTCGGTCTTAAGATTTTGGGTTCTCGCTCTATCTTGTTGATTTTTTTTGGTAATATCACCGAAGAATTATTGATTTTCTTCTTCATACGAAGCAAGGATAAATAAGAAGCCTCTTAAAGCTGGTTTAATTTTTTTGATTTTACTACATTGGTTGAGATTGAGATAGACATGTGAGAAATAGGACGCATTAGTAGTGCCAACTTGATCAAAAAAGATCGGTAAAGGTCAAACAGAGGGAGAGATTATTTTATCTATCTAGGTGGAGGGGCGGGGCGCTATATGGGTTCAGCTGTGAAATTATTCTTAGCGACGAAGGAGCTTAGAATAAGACTCGTATTGGAGATGTCCGGGTGAACTTCCCGGATAGCTTCAATCGGGTCCACAGCGTTCCAATCCCATATAGCGCTACCACCACCATCCAAACACAAAACAAAATATCAACAGCAAACTTAATTTCATTGGTATCATTATATTGATGAGGTGAATTTAATGGAGAAACTTTTTTCGATTGGACAGCTGGGTAAAATTTTTAATATTGCAATTCCTACTTTGAGATATTACGACGAAGTTGGTCTGTTGAATCCGGCTAAGGTTGATCCGGATACTCACTATCGATATTACTCGACCGAGCAGTTTGAGCGCTTGAACGTGATCACTTATTTGCGAGCTCTTGATTTGTCGGTCGAGTCGATCAAAGAGTTCTTTCAGGCTCGGGATACTACTAAATTGGAAGATATGCTGGTCGAACAAAAGGAGCGGGTCAATCAGCAAATTCATGCTCTACAGCAGATCGACCAACGGATCGATGCTCGATTGAATCAAGTGCAAGATGCTGCTAATTCGGTTCTTGAAAAAATCGAATTGGTGGAACTGCCACAAATTCCTATCATTTCTTTGAATGAGGATTATCGTCCTAATGAAGATATTGAGTTTCCTATATCTACTTTGCGTAGAAAATATGGTTTGGATAAGAATATTTTTTTAGGAAAGATCGTGTTGACTTTGAATCGCCAACAATTAATGGAGCATGAGTTCGATGAGTATAACAGTTTGTTGTTGATTTTGGAGCCAGGTGATGGTGGCGATGCGACTGGTTATTTGCCTGCGGGTGAATACGTGCGTGTCAGATTTCACGGTACCCATCAAATGGCGGGTGACTGTTATCGGAAACTGTTGAAGTATTGCCAAGACAAGCAGCTGGAGATCGTTGATGATGCCATTGAGACGGCGCTGATCGACTATGGTATCACGGATAATTTTGATAAGTATGTTACTGAGATCAAGATACCTGTCAAAAAACAATTGACCCTCAAGTAACTTGAGAGTTTAATATAGGCACTATCAACACACAAAGGGGAGCATCATGATAGGAACAATTTATAACGTCTGCATGATCCTGATCGGGAGTGTCATCGGACGTTTTCTTCACAAAGGATTAAAACCGCAGTATCAGACGATATTAACTCAAGCTTTAGGACTTGTGGCCATGGTTGTGGGGATCAATGCTGTGGTCGAAAATATGCCTAAAAGTCACTATCCGATAATGTTTATCTTGAGCTTAGCCATCGGTGGAGTAATTGGTCAGTGGCTCAACATTCAAAAACACTTCGACAACTTAGTCGGCAGATTTTCCGGAGGCGGAAATTTAGCAGAAGGACTGGCCACCGCTATCTTGTTATACTGCATCGGCTCACTATCGATTTTAGGACCGATTCAAGCAGCACTGAACAAAGACTACACATTCTTATTCACTAACGGAACACTCGATGGCATCACTTCAATCGTCCTAGCCTCAACTTTCGGATTTGGAATAGCCTTAGCAGCTGGAGCCGTTTTGGCTTGGCAAGGAAGCATTTACTTGATTGCCATGATGCTTCAAAGTTCCATCAACACGAGCATGGTAACAGAATTGACCATCGTCGGTGGAGTCCTGATCCTAGCATCAGGATTAGGACTTTTAGAGATTAAAAAAATCAGCGTCCTAAACTTATTACCAGCTTTGATCGTACCGATAGTAGGTGTCATGATCATCCAAATATTTTAGATTAATTCTGTATACAAAACATAAAATTATAAGCGAAAACACAAGCACATAGCTGATTGAGATCAACTATGTGCTTTTTATATGTCTAAGATATACTGTATACAATCGAACGGAGAAAATAATTGAAATAGCATTATCAAGTCAATGTATAAGTCTCATCTAATTTATAAACATAATCTTTTAGCCAACAATATTTGTTTTATTTAAATTAAGTTGACATTTATTAGAAAAAAGCTAATACTCTTTAATAATTAAATAAATTAGGGAGGCTTTTATTATGAAATATGCAGTATTAGGCGCAGGTGCAATGGGGTTGAGGTATGGACTCTTATTGCAGGAAGCGGGCTTCCCTGTTGATTTTGTTGAAATCTGGGATAAATCAATCAACACCATCAAAGAACAAGGTGGAGTGTATCAATCTCGAGATCGTCAAAATAAACATTTAGTACCAGTAAATATTTTTTCACCAGAGGACTATCAAGGCGACCCTGATGTTTGGATCGTCTTCGTTAAACAGATGCAATTGGCAGACGCTTTGAAGCGATGTCAACATTTATTCAACGACAAGCAATATGTCGTAGCACCAATGAACGGGATCGGTCATGTGGAAAAACTCAACCAGTACTTTGATGCCAACAAAGTCATCAGTGGAACAGCTATGATCGCCACAGTCTTGAACGGACCTGGAGATGTCGACTTCATGGGAGCAGCAGGAGCTGGTTCCATGAAAATCGTCAATCAAAATGAGCAACCGGACGAAATGACACACAAGATAGTGGACGAATTCACCAAGGCAAATTTAAATCCACAATTAACCACAAACTTCATGGGAACCTTGATGTCAAAGGTTATATTAAACTCAGTATTGAATACACTATGCACAATGTTCGAAATCAGAATGGGTGAATTCATCCAAGCACCAACAGCCGAAAAGTTGTCAAAACAATTGATCAACGAAGCATTCGACGTCTGTGAACGTGCCAACATCCAATTACTAAACACCAGAGAAGAAGAATGGCAAGCCATCAAAACAGCCAGTGAAACAGGCATGCCACTACACTACCCATCAATGTACCAAGATCTCCATAAAAACCGTCCAACAGAAGTAGACTACATCAACGGCTTCATCTACGACTTAGGATTGAAGTATCATTACGAAGCATCGACACATGACTACTTGAGAAATTTAGTTCACTTAGCAGAGTTTACTAAGAATTTTGATCCTGATTCATTGTTAGCTACAGAAGAATAATTAAAATATGAAGAGCAATATTCTAACGCAGAACTGTACACGCTGGAATATTGCTTTTTCTATGTAAAAAAATCAAATAATTAGTTGAGTTTTTCCAATTCAGAACAAACCTGAGATAGACCGAAAAGAATAGGGCAGGAAAAGGTGTCAATTTAACAAGAAAAGATCGGTCACCACCCACAAGAGAGAAGGATATTAACAAATCTAGGTGGATGGGCGGGGCGCTATATGGGCTCAGCCGCGAAATAATGGAACGTAAGTGCTGACGCACTTGCGCAACTGGTTCTTGGTGGTGGCTTTGCCACCGAACAACTAAGGAAGCCAGTCCCATATAGCGCCCCGCCCCGGAACCGGCAGTGAACCACCAACCAAACTACCACCACTATCCAAACGTAAAATCAAAATATCCACCACCAAAAATTTTTGCTATAATTAAAACCCGTAATTTAGCAACATATATAGGAAAATTAAGCCCATACAAATACCCGAACAGGTGTTTCTTTGGTACAATGGTTTAAGTATAGATAGGGGACAATAATATATGAAAATACTTTTCGTTGGGGACGTTGTAGGCAACATCGGAATCAAAACACTTGAGACCTATTTGCCACAGATCAAACAAGTGGTGAAGCCACAATTGACCATCGTCAATGGTGAAAACGCCGTGAACGGCAAAGGCATTAATGAAGCAGCTTACCAAAAGATCCAAGTAGCTGGTGCCGATATCGTTTCTGGTGGTAATCACAGCTGGGATCGGATGGAAGTAACTGACTTGTTTAACGACCCTAAGAAAAAGGTTTTGCGCCCATACAATTTTCCTGGCGAAAATATTCCTGGAACTGGCATCATCAAGACTAAGGTCAATCAAAAGACGGTCTACGTTATCAATATGCAAGGGACGGCTTTGATGCAACCTTTGGACAATCCGTTTCGTGCTTTTGATCAATTGCTACCGACATTAGATGACGATGCTATCAAGTTTGTCGACTTTCACGCGGAAACTACAAGTGAAAAGATCGCTACCGGGATGTATTTGACTGGTAAAGTTGCGGCCGTTGTCGGAACTCATACTCATGTTCCAACTAATGACGCTCGTGTTTTTGAAAAGCAGACGGCTTATTTGACTGATGTTGGAATGACTGGTTCATACGATGGCATCCTTGGGATAACTCGTGGACCAGTGATCACTCGCTTTTTGACGCAGCGTCCGACAAAACATGAAGTAGATGAAGACGGGCGGATGCAGATCGGCTTTTGCGTGGTCGACGTGAATGACCAAACTAATTACGCTCGCAGCATTAAGAATTACGTAATCAATCCTGACAATAAAAAATTTTTACAATAGTGGAGGACATTTATGCCACAGAAAACTAAAGAGACCCCAATGATGGAACAATATCTGGAATATAAGAAACAATTTCCAGATGCTTTTTTGTTTTATCGGGTCGGTGATTTTTATGAAATGTTTTACGACGATGCTGTCAAAGCTTCCCAAATTTTGGAATTGACATTAACATCCCGTAATAAAAAAGCCGACGACAGTATTCCGATGTGTGGCGTTCCCCACAAAGCCGTGGAGAGTTACATCGATACTTTGGTCGACAAGGGATACAAGGTAGCTGTTTGTGATCAATTAGAGAATCCTGCTGATGCGCAAGGTAAGATGGTCAAACGTGGCATCACTCGCGTAGTGACACCTGGGACGATCATGGATGCTAACAATCAGGCAACCGAAAACAACTACATCACTGCCGTCACTTATAACAAAGGTGAGTTCGGCTTGGCTTATGCTGACTTAACAACTGGTGAAGTCAAAGTCACGACAGTAGACAACCAGCTCGACTTGATCAATGAACTGCAAAATTTGAATACTAAAGAAGCAGTCGTTTTTGACACCTTTGCTAAAAAGTATCTTGATCCCTTGCGCAAGTTAGGAATCCTGATCTCGAAGATCACTGATTTAGAAGACAATTACAGTTTTGATTTTTCTCAAGTTAATGATGACAAACAAGTTGTGACCTTGAAATTGTTGATCAGCTATTTGATCAAGACGCAGATGCGTTCACTCGATCATTTAAAAGCTGCCCAAACTTATGAGATCTCAGCTTATTTGTCAATGGATCACAGTGCCCAAAGTAATCTCGAGCTTTTTAAAAACATCCGGACTGATAAGAAGTCTGGTACTTTGTTGTGGCTTTTAGATGAAACCAAGACGGCGATGGGTGGACGGCTTTTGAAACAGTGGCTAGCACGTCCGTTGATCAAATCAAAGCCATTGAAAGCTCGCCAACATTTAGTACAAGTCTTTTTGGACAACTATTTTCAACGTTCATCTTTCCAAGATTATTTAACGAAGGTTTACGACTTGGAACGCTTAGCCGGAAGAGTCGCTTATGGAACGGTAAATGGTCGTGATTTGATCCAATTAAAGACCTCACTGCAACAAGTCCCTCAGATCAAGTCGATCCTACTAGACATCGGTGATGATCAGTTAACAGCCTTCGTGGAAAAAATCGACGAAGTCGCTGATATTCGTGACTTGATCGAAGAATCGATTGTCGAAGAACCACCAATTTCCGTTACTGGTGGTGGCGTGATTAAAGAAGGTTATAACGAGCAACTTGACCAATATCTCGATGCCTCGAAAAACGGTAAACGTTGGATGGCTGAGTTAAAAGTTCAAGAACAAGAAGCTACAGGTATCAGCAATTTGAAGATCGGCTACAATAAAGTATTTGGCTATTACATTGAAGTCAGCCGAGGCAACGTTGACAAAGTTCCTGAAGGCAGATATCAACGAAAACAAACTTTGACCAACGCTGAAAGATACATCACACCAGAGTTAAAAGAAAAAGAAAGCTTGATTTTAGAAGCTGAAGATAAGTCGCAATCTTTGGAATATCATCTTTTTGATCAGATTAGAGCAAAAGTCAAAGACCAGATCAGACGTTTGCAAGAATTAGCTACGATTTTGTCAGAACTCGATGTCTTGCAAAGTTTCGCGGTCGTTTCGGAAACTTACCACTATGTAGCTCCAGATTTTGTCGAAGGACATCAATTAAAGATCGTTAATGGTCGACATCCAGTTGTGGAAAAAGTACTTGGCAATAACAGTTACATCCCTAATGATGTGACGTTTGATTCCGACACCGATGTCTTGCTGATCACTGGACCTAACATGTCTGGTAAGAGTACTTATATGAGACAACTAGCTTTGACAGTCATCATGGCTCAAGTAGGTTGTTTCGTACCCGCCGAAGCTGCGACCTTGCCAATTTTTGACCACATCTTCACACGGATCGGAGCCGCTGACGACTTGATCTCCGGTGATAGTACTTTCATGGTCGAAATGCGAGAAGCAAACGACGCTTTGAAAAATGCGACTCAGAATTCTTTGATAATCTTCGATGAATTGGGTCGTGGAACAGCTACGTATGATGGGATGGCGCTTGCCCAAGCTATCATTGAATACTTGGATAAAAATGTACACGCAATGACGATGTTTTCAACTCACTATCACGAATTAACTGTGCTAGAAAGTCAGCTTCAAGGTGTCAAAAACGTTCATGTTGATGCATCAGAAGAAGATGGGAATCTCGTCTTTTTGCACAAAGTCTTACCAGGACCAGCTGACAAATCTTATGGTATCCACGTGGCCAAACTTGCAGGATTACCAGATGATGTCTTAGTTCGGGCTGACAGTATTTTATCTAACTTAGAGTCCCATAACGGAGCTGAGATCAAAGTGTCTGACGATGTCGTCGCTGAACCTAAAGCGGAAGTTGCTGATAAGCCTAAGCAGGCTAAAGAAAAGGCACCGAAGAAAAAAGTCGACGACGGACAATTGTCATTGTTCCCTGAAGATGACCCTGAAATGTTGAAAGCTAAAGACGTAGCAGAAGAATTGTCGAAGCAAGATCTGATGAATGTCACACCGATCGAAGCTATCAACTTGCTCTACAAGTGGCAACAAAAACTTAAGTAAAGAAGGTGGAACGTGTGGGTAAAATTCATGAATTACCAGTTGAATTAAGTAACCAGATCGCAGCTGGAGAAGTGATCGAACGACCAGCTTCTGTAGTGAAAGAATTAGTCGAAAACTCGATCGATGCCCACGCCACCCAGATTTTGATCCGGGTGCAACAGTCGGGATTAAAGTCGATTGAAGTAAATGATAACGGTGATGGGATCGACCCTGATGAGGTGGAGATTGCTTTTCAACCGCATTCAACTAGTAAGATCAGTAACGACCGTGACCTTTTTGCCATCAAGACCTTAGGTTTCCGTGGTGAAGCTTTAGCCAGTATCGCTTCTGTTTCCAAATTGACGATCCTAACGAGTACCGATGGTAAGTCGGCCGTTAAAGCTGATTTTGCCGGTAATACTTTATTGAACAAGGAAACTCATGCTCGATCAAAAGGAACCACGATCACTGTCGAAGATATCTTTTTCAACACGCCCGCTCGACTCAAATACATCAAGTCACTGCATACCGAGTTGAACCGGATCGTCGATATCGTCGACCGTTTAGCCATGGGGCATCCGGATATTTCCTTTCGACTAGTTCATGAAAAAAAGGATCTCGTCTGGACTTCCGGAAATGGCAACTTGCAACAAACTATTGCTGGTATTTATGGTCGGACGATTGCCAGTCACATGTTGAGCTTTGAAAACTCCGATTCTGATTATCAGATCAAAGGTTATTTTTCAAAACCCGATACGACTAGATCCAATCGCTCTTACATGTCGATGATCTTAAATGGCCGCTACATTAAAAATTATCAGCTGTCCAATGCTGTTATTCGCGGTTACGGCTCAAAGCTCATGATCGGACGTTTTCCAGTGGCGGTGATCGACATTAAATTGGATCCTAACTTAGTCGATATCAACGTGCATCCGACTAAACAAGAAGTGCGTTTAGCTAACGAAAGCAGGATCGCTGACCTGATCAGTGCTGGGATCAAAGAACGTTTGTCAGATCAAAATTTGATCCCCGATGCTGTAAAAAATCTTGGTCGCAAAGCAACGACAATGCCACCGATCGAAAAGCCAGAACAGATCACTTTTGATACTTTGCCAACGATCGATAAGATCGAGCAAACGATCAAAGAACCGAAGCAACCCGTTGTTCTTGATGACGGGCAGCCTGATCCTTTATTAGTCGGCACGCCGATTTTTAAAGATCAGGACCATTTGGCAGCTTGGGATGCTCGATTAAAAAAAGAAGCTGGTCAAACTGTCGATGTTGATGAATCAGACGATGACCAAGTTCAAGATATTAAGCCATTAGTCGAAGAGACTCGTGAACACAATGAATTTCCTGACTTACGTTACATCGGTCAGATCCATGGAACTTATTTGGTCGCTGAAAGTAAAGACGGCTTTTACTTGATCGACCAACATGCTGCTCAAGAGCGGGTCAATTACGAATATTATCGGGAAGAGATCGGGAAAGTTTCTCGTGATCAACAGCGCCTGCTCGTGCCGATCGTGTTAGATTATTCCAATACCGAAGCCATTATGATCAAAGATAAAAAAGACATCTTGGAAGATATCGGACTCCATGTCGAAGACTTTGGTCAAAACAGTTTTGTCATCAATACGCATCCAACTTGGTTCGTTCCCGGACAAGAAGAGTCAACGATTCGTGAAATGATCGACTATGTCTTGAATGATTCGAAGATCAGTGTAGCTGCCTTTCGCGAGAAAAATGCCATCATGATGAGTTGTAAGCGAGCAATCAAAGCTAACCACCATTTGGATGACCAAGAAGCGATGCACTTGCTGCACAACTTGACTAAGTGTGAGAATCCCTACAACTGTCCTCATGGACGTCCAGTTTTAGTGCAATTTAGTAACAAAGATTTAGAAAAAATGTTCAAGCGGATCCAAGATTCGCATGACACTAGAGAAAGTGAATAAATATGTTTGAATACTTAAACGGTACTATTACTTACATCGACCCCGCATACATTGTTTGTGATGTTGATGGCGTGGGCTACAAAGTCCAAGTTGCCAATCCATATCGATATGAAGAAAATCAACCAGCCAAAGTTTTCGTGGAACAGATCGTCCGTGATAACGAGCAATCCTTATATGGATTTTACGATCTCAACGAAAAAAAGATTTTTCTCAATTTGATCAGTGTTTCCGGCATTGGCCCTAAGAGTGCGCTAGCCATTTTAGCTGGTCAAGATCACTCCGGTTTGATCCATGCCATTGAGAATAACGATGTTAAATTTTTGACGAAGTTTCCTAAGATTGGGAAGAAAACGGCTCAACAAATTATTTTGGATCTCAACGGTAAATTTACTGCTGAAGGTCAAATGACCTTAGGCCAAGCGCCGATCCCACTGACTAACGGGACCGATTCACCAGAATTACTCGATGGACTTGCAGCTTTGCAGTCATTGGGCTATTCTGCTAGAGAAATCGCTAAGATCAAAGATAAGCTCAAAGAGCAACAATTAGACTCAGCCGATGCATATTTGCGTGCTGGGTTACAATTATTAACGAAATAGGGGAGGTAGCAAATGGATAACAATGACAGACTAACCGATGCTGATGCGTTGGATGAAAAAGAAAATCAGTCCGAAAAAACTCTCCGTCCGCAAACTTTTGATGACTACTTAGGTCAAGAAAAAGCTAAGCATGAGTTAGACGTCTACATTCGTGCGGCTAAGCAAAGAAAGCAAACACTAGACCACGTTTTACTCTATGGACCTCCTGGGTTAGGTAAGACTACTTTGGCCATGATCATAGCTAACGAGATGGGTGTTAACATTCATACAACGACAGGACCATCGATCGAAAAATCGGGTGATCTAGTAGCTGTCTTAGATGAATTATCACCTGGGGATGTTTTGTTCATCGATGAGATCCACCGAATGCCCAAGGCGGTTGAAGAAGTGCTTTATTCAGCTATGGAAGATTTTTACATCGATATCATTGTTGGCCAAGGCGCCGAATCTAGATCCTTGCACCATCAATTAGTTCCATATACATTGATCGGAGCAACGACGACTTCCGGACGTCTTTCGGCACCACTTAGAGATCGTTTTGGGATCGTCGAACACATGGAATATTACAGTGAGCAAGAATTGGCTAAGATCGTCTTTCGCTCAGCAGGAGTGTTGAACATCGCTATCGATGAAGATGGAGCTCACGAATTAGCGCGCAGATCTCGGGGGACTCCGAGAATCGCTAACCGTTTATTGAAACGGGTGCGTGACTTTGCTCAAGTAGAAAATAAAGATAAGATAGATTACGACATTGCTAAGTCAGCTTTGAATCAACTGCAAGTTGACGACCAAGGACTCGATTCACTCGATCGCAAGATCTTGAAGATGATGATCGAGCTATATAACGGTGGACCATTAGGAATTAAGGTCATCGCTGCTAATATTGGTGAAGATCAAGAAACTATCGAATCAGTCTATGAACCATATTTAATGCAAATGGGCTTTTTAAAGCGGACTGCCAGAGGCCGGATTGTAACTAGAAAGGGATATGAACATTTAGGTTACCCATATCCTGAGGAGGACACGAAATGACATTAACCACAGAAGATTTTGACTACGATTTACCAGAAGAATTGATCGCCCAAACACCGATCAAAGACCGTGACCATTCAAGACTATTAGTATTGGACCACGAAACAGGGGCATACGAAGATAAGCATTTTTACGATATCTTGGATTATTTGAATCCAGGAGATGCTTTAGTAATGAACAACTCCCGAGTTTTGCCTGCACGTTTATACGGAACAAAAGCAGATACTGACGGACACGAAGAAGTTTTGCTTTTGAACAATACAGAAGGCGACAAGTGGGAAGTACTAATGAAACCAGCTCGTCGAGCACATCCAGGAACAGTCATCACCTTTGGTGACGGTCAATTGACAGCAACGGTTGAAGAAGACTTGGAACACGGTGGCAAGATCATCGAATTCCACTACGACGGCATCTTCTTGGAGATCTTGGAAAAATTAGGTGAAATGCCATTACCTCCATACATCAAAGAAAAATTAGACGATCCTGATCGTTATCAAACAGTCTATGCCAAAGAAAACGGCTCGGCTGCAGCACCAACAGCCGGTTTGCACTGGACCAAAGATTTACTAGAAAAAGTCCAAGAAAAAGGAGTTAAGTTAGTTTACCTAACACTTCACGTAGGACTAGGAACCTTTAGACCAGTAACAGAATCAGACATCAGCAAGCACGTCATGCACTCTGAGTTTTACCGATTAGACGAAGATTCAGCCAAAACATTGAACGAAGTCAGAAAAAATGGTGGCAAGATCGTAGCAACCGGAACAACCTCGATCAGAACCCTCGAAACAATCGGAACAAAATTCAACGGTGAAATCAAAGCCGACAGTGGATGGACAGACATCTTCATCAAACCAGGCTACGAATGGAAAGTAGTAGACGAATTCATCACCAACTTCCATCTACCAAAATCAACATTAGTAATGCTAGTAGCAGCATTCACAGGACGTGAAAACATCTTAAATGCTTATAAGCATGCAATTGATGAAAAGTATCGGTTCTTTAGTTTTGGGGATGCCATGTTTATAAAGTAGAGAGCGCAGCGAGGTTGGTCAGCTGCTGAGGATTAACGCGGGTGGTCGAACAAGGTGCGACGAAGTCGTGCCTCGACCACCTGTGTTAACCGGAGGCCGCTACCTCGCGGAGCTCGTTTTCTGCAATCAGAACTAGAAAAGCAGAAAATCACAAACACCTGCAGCAATCAAAACAAGTAAAGCAAAGCGGACTCTATTCTTACTACATATGATTCATACGATACCAAGCAAATCCTTCGAAATCCCTTTAGTATCGGTGTAATCAACCTTGTTAATCGAACCTCTTCACTTTGCCGAGAAAGCTTTTTGCAATCAAAACAAAAAATATTCAATTCAGATAGCTTTCAACTAACAAAACGGTCAAATAATTTCCACTTTGACCAACCCCAAAAAAACATGTTTAATATAACTGAAAAAGAAAACACAAAAATGGAGAAGAACAACGGTTTTTCTCCATTTTTTAGGAAGGTAAATATATGTCAGAACCGGCAGTAAAATACACATTACTCAAAAAAGAAAAACACACCGGTGCACGTTTAGGTTTACTCGAAACACCTCACGGAACGTTCGAGACACCAATTTTCATGCCCGTAGGAACTGAAGCCACTGTTAAAAATATGGCTCCAGAAGACCTCGAAAAGATCGGTGCAACTATCATTCTTTCTAATACATATCATCTTTGGCTACGACCAGGAGAGGATATCGTTAAAGAAGCAGGTGGCTTACACAAATTTATGAATTGGAAAAAGGGTATCCTGACCGATTCTGGTGGTTTCCAAGTATTCTCACTTGCGAAGACCCGTGATATCACCGAAGCTGGGGTTCACTTCCGCAACCATTTGAATGGTCGCCGAGAGTTTCTTTCACCTGAAAAAGCCATCCAGATTGAAAATGATTTGGGACCAGATATTATGATGAGTTTGGACGAATGTCCACCATTCTTTGAAAGCTACGATTACATCAAAGACTCAGTAGAAAGAACTAGTCGCTGGGCTGAACGTGGCTTGCAAGCACATCGAAATCCTGATTGGCAAGCATTATTTGGAATCGTCCAAGGTGCTGGTTTTGAAGATCTTCGTAAACAAAGTGCCAAAGATTTGGTCAGCATGGACTTCCCAGGTTATTCTATTGGTGGGTTATCAGTTGGTGAATCTAAACAAGAAATGAATCACGTTTTAGATTTCACGACACCATTACTACCCGAAAACAAACCACGTTACTTGATGGGAGTAGGTTCAGCTGATGCCTTGATCGATGGAGTTATTCGTGGTATCGACATGTTTGATTGTGTCTTACCAACGAGAATTGCTCGTAATGGTACTTGTATGACGACACATGGACGCTTAGTCGTCAAAAATGGTAAATACGCTCGTGACTTCCGCCCACTAGATGAAGATTGCGATTGCTACGTATGCCGTAATTACACTCGGGCTTATATTCGACACTTGATCAATGCTAACGAATTATTTGGAACACATTTGACTAGTTATCACAACTTGTACTTCTTATTGAAGTTGATGGCAGACGTCAGACAAGCAATCAAAGACGATAATTTACTTGAATTTAGAGAACACGTCTTTGAACAATACGGCTTTAATAAGAAAAACGCGAAAAATTTCTAATATTATCGAATAAATGTTTTCGTTTTCTGGATACCACATGTAATATTTGGTATCCTGTATTTATATGGAATAAATTAACGAGGTGGAAAATTTGGATATATTAACTCTTGGAGCCGCAGCAGCCGGTGGAGTTGGACAATATGGAATGTTAATTTTCATCATTATCTTATTTGTAGGTATGTACTTCATTTCAATTCGTCCACAAAGAAAACAACAACAAAAGCGTCAAGAAATGCTTAAACAAATGTCAAAAGGCGACAAAGTCATGACACTTGGTGGAATCAAAGGAACTGTAGAATCAATCGATCGTGACAGTAAAGAAGTTGTCGTTGATTGTGACGGTATCTACTTAACATTTGATTTGAACTTTATCAGAAAAGCTACACCTGCTGATAATGTAAAAGACAGCACAAACAAGAATGCTAAGGCTGAAGAAAAGCCAGCTGAAACAAAAGAAACAGCTGACAAAGCTGAAACTTCAGAACCAGCTAAAGAAGAAACAAAAGAAACTACAGACGAAGCTCCTAAAGAAGAAGCAAAGTCTGAAGATAATGACAAATAATTTTTAATAAAATAAGCTGAAATATTCGGAGATTAAATCCTGAATAATTTCAGCTTATTTTTTTGTTTTTTTTGAAGAAAAATGACGTTAGAATTATTTTATGTGATATTCTATTTATAGACTTATAATCCAAGTAATTATGAATTCAACCACTATGCATGAAAAGGTTGAGAATATGACATCATAATTGGAATTTTCAAGAAAGAGTGGGTCACGAAATTCAATGGGTGATTGAATACTGTACAAGGTGAGTTGATAATATTTGATATTAGTAAATAAGTTTGCAAAAATAATATCTACTTACAGAAAGTACTTGCCTTAGAGCGTACTCGAAGGTCTAAGATATTTCTAAATTATAAATAAACTAGTTAGAGAGCATCATCGAGGCGATTTATTTGGCAATGTTGTAAAATAAATTTTGCATGATGCTTGAAAAAAAGGGAGACAAAAATATGGCAAATGAAAAGAAAGCAGTGTTCATTATTTTCGGAGGTTCTGGAGACCTCGCTCACAGAAAACTTTATCCAGCTTTGTACAATTTGTATAAAACAGGTGATCTCAAGGATCATTTTGCTGTAATAGGAACAGCCAGAAGACCATGGAGCGATGATTACTATCGTTCAACCGTTGTCGAATCATTGAAAGACGTTGACGATGATGAAAAGATGATGCAAGAATTTGCCAAACATTTCTTCTATCAATCACATGATGTGACTGACTCCGACCATTACATTGCCTTGAAACAGCTTGCTGCTAAACTTGATGATCAGTTTGAAACTGATCAAAATCGAGTTTATTACATGGCCATTGCTCCAAGATTTTTCGGTACAGTTGCCGAACATATTAACTCCGAAGGTTTGAAGACGAAAGGCTTTAACCGCTTAGTCATCGAAAAACCATTCGGTCGTTCATTCGATAGTGCCTGCGAATTAAATAGTTCATTGACTAAAACTTTTTCTGAAGAAGAAATTTATCGTATGGATCATTATTTGGGTAAATTCATGGTCCAACAATTTACTAATATTAGATTGAAAAATCATAATCTTGAAAAAGCTTTGAATAATAAGTATGTTTCAAACGTCCAAGTAACACTTTCAGAATCACTCGGTGTGGAAGATCGTGGCGGCTACTATGAAACAGCTGGTGTTTTACGTGACATGGTTCAAAACCACATCATGCAAATTATCGGTGCAGTTGCCATGGATAAGCCAGCTAAACTTGATTCAGACTCGATCCACGAAGTTAAGCGTGATGTCTTTGATAGTTTGAAAGTTCTTCAACCCGAAGAAGTTGATCGAGATTTCGTTCGTGGTCAATACGATGAAGATGTGACTGGCAAGTTAAAAGCTTACCGTGATGAAGATAACGTTGATCCTAATTCTAATATTGAAACATTTGCTGCTGGGAAAATTATGTTGGAAAATGAACGTTGGGAGAATGTGCCATTTTATGTTCGTTCAGGTAAGAGAATGCCAGCTAAATCATCACGGATCGATGTTGTTTTCAATGACAAGATCAAAGAATTAGGTCTAAATCCTAATTCAACTGTGACATTTTTGATCGAACCAGAAAATGGTAGTTCGATCCTCGTTAATGGCATTGATTACAAAGAGTCCAATCAAGATTTCATCAGCTTCCCTGAGGATCCACACTTCTTTGATAACGAACGTGAAGCATACGAAAGCCTCATGATCGATATTTTGGATGGTAACAAGATCCACTTTACGCTTTGGAATGAATTGCAAAACGCTTGGAAGTATATTGATGTAATTAGAAATCAATGGGATAATGAAACACCAGTATTTCCAAATTATATGAGTAAGACTATGGGACCAGACGCTGCGTCTGAATTGCTCGAACGTGATGGCAACTCATGGGTCTGGGACGATTAATTGGTGGTGTAGATCATCGGATTTTTAAAGATTCCAATTATAGTTGAAGAAAATCGAAAAATCATCCATGTCGACATGGATGCTTTTTTTGCGTCTTGTGAAGAACGAGAGCATCCGGAATATAAGAAGAAATGTCTGATCGTAGCACCTGATCCACGAAAGAACAATCACCACGGGGTAGTAACAACAGCGAATTACAATGCGCGAAAGTATGGCGCTCACTCAGCTATGCCGGCTCAACAAGCCATCGAATTGATTCCTAAAGAAAAGCTCGTTATTGCACCACCAAACTTTGAGCTTTATCGTAAGACTTCGGAATACATTCACAACATTTTTGCGGAAGTGACCGATACTTACCAATCTGTTGCTTTAGATGAAGCTTATCTAGATGTGACAAAAAACAATCTTGATGAGCCTAATGTCATGAAAGTTGCTAACTATATTCAGCAACGGATCGTGAAGGAAACGAAATTAACTTGTTCAGTCGGGATGTCTTACAATAAATTTCTTGCCAAGATGGCTTCAGATTATCGGAAACCTTTTGGTCGGACGATTATTTTAGGTGCTTATGCAGAAGACTTTTTGAAGCCGATTCCGATCGAGAAGTTTAATGGTATCGGTAAGACGACCCAAAAACGGCTCCATGAGATGAATATTTTTACTGGTGAAGACTTACAAAACTTAGATCAGGATACTTTTATCGATACGTTTGGTAAAATGGGGTATGTAATGTTTCGACGAGTTCATGGGATCGATGATTCTCCGGTGGAAAGTCAGCGAACTCGCAAGTCGATCGGACGTGAACGGACTTATATCCACAATATTGTTTACAGTGCCGATGTCTTGAAAGAACTACAGAAATTGGCTGATATGGTCAGCACTGATCTGAAGAAGAAACGTCAACACGGCAAGACGGTTGTTTTAAAACTACGGGATTCTAATTTTGAAACTGTCACTAAGAGAATGACTTTTCAAGACTACGTCCAAAATGCCGACGAGATTTATCAAGTTGCCACGGAGATTTATAATAAGTTAGACGTTACCGATAAGAAGATTCGGCTACTCGGCATCACGGTCACTAATCTTGACCCACTTTCTTATGAAGAAGTACGACTAAATTTGTTTTCAAGCGAGGATAATAATGAATAGTTTTTCAGAAATTGCACAAACAATTAAAGATAATGACAAGATCATTATCTTGCGCCACACTAATCCAGATCCAGATGCTTTAGGATCACAACGAGGATTGGCTAACGCTATCAAGGAAGCTTACCCAGAAAAATCTGTTTTACTAGGTGGAAATAACGCAGAAGGTCTGAAATGGCTTTCGACTATGGATGAAGTTAAAGACGAAGACTTCAACGATGCTTTAGTTATCGTCACAGATACTGCCAATACAGAACGGATCGATGATGATAGATATAATAATGGTAAGTTTTTGATCAAGATCGATCATCATCCTAACGATGATGCCTATGGTGATCAATTGTTTGTCAATACCGATGCTAGTTCATCATCTGAGATCATTGCTGATCTTATCAGTGAAGTAAGTGACTTGAAATTGTCGAAAAATGTTGCTTATTATTTATATGCTGGTATAGTTGGTGACACTGGTCGATTCCTTTATCCAGCAACGACACAACATACGATGAACGTTGCCGGTGAATTTTTAGCCTTAGGTATTGATGCTAAGAATATCAACATTAAGATGAATGAAATCACTTTGCCACAAGCAAAATTGCAAGGTGAACTTTTCAATCGCTTGAAAATCGATGGATCTGGTGCGGCAGTTGCCGTGATCGATCAAGCTTTGATCGACCAATTGAATATCACTCGTGAGCAAGCTAATTCAGTCGTTTCAACACCGGGACGCTTGAAAGAAGTTCATGCTTGGCTAGAAGCAGTTCAAAAAGACGATGGTACTTATCGGATGCACTTGCGTTCTCAAGGACCGATCATCAATGAACTAGCTAAAGAACACAATGGCGGGGGACATCCATTAGCCAGTGGTGCTGATGCCAAAGACTTAGCAGAAGTCGAAGAAATGTTCCAAGAACTGATCCAAATAGTAAATGACTACTATAAGAAAGGTGAATAGATGACAAAATTTTCACAATACAACTTTAAAGATGCAATCAATGCATCACTTAAACAAATCAACTTTGATGAACCAACCGAGGTTCAAGAGGCTGTTATTCCACTAGTTAATAAGAAGAAGGATGTAATCGTTCAATCAATGACAGGTTCTGGTAAGACACATGCTTTCTTACTACCGATCTTAAATTCGATCACCAAAGAACCAACCGTTCAAGCCTTGATCGCTACACCTAGTCGTGAGCTGGCATACCAAATTTACGAAGATACTCAAGCTATCTTGAAGAATTTTGGTGAAGACTACAATGCCTTTATTTTCGTTGGTGGAACTGATAAGCAACGCCAACAAAGAAAATTGGCTGCACACCAACCACAAATCGCTATCGGAACTCCTGGTCGTCTTTGGGATTTGATCAAGGAAAACGATTTGCATGTGGAAAACGTTGAACGATTCGTCGTTGATGAAGCTGACATGACACTCGACATGGGCTTTTTAGATGATGTTGTTAACATTGCTGCCAAAATGCCGGAACATCATGAAACGGCTGTTTTCTCGGCAACTATTCCACAAAAACTTGAGCCATTCTTGCAAAAATATTTAACTGGTCCCAAGAAAATCGAGATCAAGAACTCACACGTTATTTCTAAGAATGTCGATAACTGGCTAATGTTCACTCACGGACGTGATAAAAAAGCTTTGATCTACAAGTTGATGACGATTGGTGAACCATACATGGTCTTAGTTTTTGCCAATACGAAGAAATCGGTTGACGAAATTTATGAATATTTGAAGCAACAAGGATTGAAAGTGGCACGTTTGCACGGAGGCTTGACTCCTCGTGAAAGAAAACGGGTCATGAAGCAGATCGAAAACTTGGAGTTCCAATTCGTCGTTGCTACTGACCTAGCTGCTCGAGGAATCGATATTAACGGTGTATCACACGTTATCAACGCAGAGATCCCTGAAGATCTTGAATTTTTCGTTCACCGTGTCGGTCGGACTGGTCGTAATGGGATGTCCGGGGTTGCTATCACTTTGTATGATCCAGGTGAGGAAAATAAAGTTGCCGAGATCGAACACATGGGGATCAAGTTCCATCCTAAGGAAATCAAAAATGGTGAAATCGTCGAAGGTTATGACCGTGACCGTCGAATTCAGCGTAAGGCTACAACTGAAAAGCTTGATAATAAATTAGTTGGTTACGTTAAAAAGCAAAAGGTCAAAAGAAAGCCTGGCTACAAGAAGAAGATCAAGAATGCAATTTCGACTGAAAAGCGCCAACAAAGACGGATCAAGAATCGTCAAGAAAAACGTGATCTTAGAAAAGCACGTCGTAATAAATCACTGTAGTTAATGACCATAAATATTGACAAATCAGCGGTTTAAAATTAAAATTTCTACTGGATATAATAAATAGCACCAATTCTTAAGAGAAGGCTAGTAGGTGAGAATGCCGAGAAGATGACTATTTATTGCTGCCAGTTAATTTTTGAAATATATAAATTTGTTGAGAGGCAAACGATAATCGTTGCAAACAAGGTGGTACCGCGCATGGGCGTCCTTGATTTTTGCAGCGATTTTTGTTTTAAGGGAGAATAAATGAAGAATTTATCCAGTGCAGAAATCAGACAAATGTTTTTAGACTTTTTCCAAACAAAAGGTCACACGATCGAACCTAGTGCTTCACTAGTACCAGTCGACGATCCAACTTTGTTGTGGGTCAACTCAGGTGTTGCCACATTAAAGAAGTATTTTGACGGAACAGTGATTCCTAAGAATCCACGGATCACTAACGCTCAAAAATGTATCAGAACTAACGATATCGAAAACGTTGGTAAAACGGCTCGTCACCAAACATTCTTTGAAATGCTAGGTAATTTTTCGGTCGGCGATTATTTCAAAAAAGAAGCTATTCCTTGGGCATACGAATTTTTGACAAGCCCTGATTGGTTGGATATGGACGAAGACAAGATCTATGTCACAACTTATCCTAAAGATACTGACACTCAAAAGATCTGGCAAGAAGTCGGTGTTGATCCAACTCACATTTATAAAGTTGAGGATAATTTCTGGGACATTGGTGAAGGCCCTTGTGGACCCGATTCAGAGATTTTTTACGATCGTGGACAATCATTCAATAATTTAGCTGAAAATGATCCAGAGAACTATCCAGGCGGTGAAAACGAACGCTATCTTGAAGTATGGAACATCGTGTTCTCAGAATTGAACCATTTGCCTTCGGGTAAGTACGTTGAACAACCACATAAGAACATTGATACGGGGATGGGACTAGAACGACTAGTTTCCATTATTCAAGGAACGAGAACTAACTTTGAAACTGACTTGTTCATGCCTTTGATCAATCACGTGGAAGAACTTTCAGACGGTCGTAAATACGACCAAAATGACGAAGATGACATCTCCTTCAAGATCATCGCTGATCACGCCAGAACAGTATCCTTTGCTGTTGGTGACGGTGCTTTGCCTTCAAACGAAGGAAGAGGCTACGTTATCCGTCGCTTGATCAGACGTGCTGTTTTAAACGGTAAAAAACTCGGCATCAATGGACCATTCTTGTATAGACTAGTTCCTATCGTTGGTAAAATCATGGAAAGTTACTATCCAGAAGTTAGCCAACAACAAGAATTTATTGCTAAGACGATAGAAGCTGAAGAAAAGCGTTTTTCAGAAACATTGAACGACGGTTTGAAATTGTTGAACGGTGTGATCGATGACTTGAAACAAAACAATGAAAAAGTTATCGACGGCGAAAGTGCCTTCAAGTTGTTCGATACTTATGGATTCCCATTAGAAATGACAATGGAATACGCTCACGATGAAGGTTTGAGTGTCGATGAAGATGGTTTCAAGCACAACATGGAACTTCAAAGAGAACGTGCTCGGGCTGCTCGTGGTGACTTACAGTCAATGGGTATGCAAGATGAAACTTTGATGGAAATCAAGACTGAGAGTGAATTTGTCGGATACGATCACAACGAGATCAAAGCTACTTTGAAAGACATTGTTGTTGATGATGAAATGGTCGATTCAGTTTCTATGACAGCTGATAAAGCACAATTGATTTTTGACAAGACTCCTTTTTACGCAGCAATGGGTGGTCAAGTTGCTGACATCGGTAATATTTACGATGAAAACAACAACCAAGTCGCTGAAGTATTGAACGTTCAACATGCACCTAATGGCCAAAACATTCACTTGGTCCACATTATTTCTGAATTAGAAGTTAACAAAGAATATACTTTGAAGATCAATGTCGACTTCCGCGAAAAAGTTCGCCACAATCACACAGCTACTCACTTGCTTGATCAAGCCTTGCGTGATGTCGTAGGACCAAGAACACACCAAATGGGTTCTTTAGTTGAACCAGGTTATTTGCGTTTTGACTTCAATAACAACGAAGGGCTCAATGACGAACAAATCAAAGAACTTGAGAAGATCGTTAATGAGAAGATCTGGGCTTCGATCCCTGTGAAGACAGAAGTTTTGCCACTTGAAGAAGCTAAGAAGAAAAAGGGTGCTATCGCACTCTTTAGTGAAAAATACGGTGATATGGTACGTGTTGTCGAAATCGACGATTACTCAGTTGAATTTTGTGGTGGTACTCACGTTGCCAATACTTCAGAGATCGGTTTGTTCAAGATCACTTCTGAATCAGCTGTTGGTTCAGGTACACGTCGTATCGATGCTGTTACTGGAGAAGAAGCTTTTGAATATCTAAATGATCAATTAAACAACTTGAAAGCAACTGCTCAAAACATGAAGGTCAACCAATTGAAAGATGTTCCAGCACGTGCAGATCAATTAGTTGAAGAAGTTAAGAAATTAAAACGCGACAACCAAAACTTGAAAGTTCAATTGACAAGCCAAAAATCGGCAGAAGTCTTTGATAATGTTGAAGAGATCAATGGAACAAAAGTTATTGCTAACGTTATTTCTGCCGATGATATGTCTACTTTGAGACAATTAGCTGACAAATGGAAGAGTGAGAACAAGTCAGATGTCTTGATCTTAGGTGCTGGTTCGGGCGAAAAAGCAAATCTAGTAGTATCAGTTAATAAAGATGCTCAAGCTAAGGGATTGAAAGCTGGCAATATTATTAAACAAATCGCTAAAGAGATCAATGGTGGTGGCGGTGGCCGCCCTGATATGGCTCAAGCTGGTGGTAAAAATCCTGATGGTTTGACAAAAGCATTACAATTAGCTAAAGATATTATTAAAAATAATTAAAATGTTCTATAATAGAACATGATTACTAACAGTCACTTAATAATATTAAATGGAGGTTTTGCCATGAGTTCACTTGATAAAACTATGAGTTTTGATTTTAACGAAAACAAAGGTAAAGATGTCAAAGAAACTTTGCAAAGTGTTTATCAATCGCTAGAAGAAAAGGGATATAATCCTATCAACCAAATCGTTGGATACTTACTATCTGGCGATCCAGCTTATATTCCTCGTCACAATGACGCCAGAAATTTGATCTTAAAACATGAACGGGATGAGATAATTGAAGAATTAGTTAAGAGTTATCTCAACCAAAATAAATAATGCGTTTATTAGGTTTAGACGTAGGTTCTAGGACTGTAGGAGTAGCTGCAAGTGACTTGTTAGGATGGACAGCCCAAGGTGTTGAGATCATTCGGATCAACGAAGCTAATGAAGACTTCGGATTGGATCGCCTCGGCGAGATCATTAATGACAAGCAAGCTACTGGGATCGTTATTGGTCTTCCTAAGAACATGAATAACAGTGAGGGACCACGTGCAGAAAAGTCCCGCGAATATGGCAAAATGGTCACTGAGAAGTTTGATCTTCCAGTCGACTTCATTGATGAAAGATTAACGACTGTACAAGCTGAACGCATGTTAGTAGATGAGGCTAATGTTTCGCGTAGTAAGCGCAAGAAAGTAATAGATAAAATTGCCGCCGAGATGATCCTACAAAATTATCTCGATGCTAAAGGCAAGCTAACACGAAATTAGGTGGAATTTATGAGTGAAAAATCCGGATCAAACGAAGAATTAGACGAAGTTATTTTAAGTGATGACCAAGGTAACGAAGAAACTTACAAGATTTTATTTACATTTGAATCTGACGATTATGGGAAGTCCTATGTGATCCTTTATCCTAAGAAAGCCGAAGGATCAGACGAGATCGAAGTTCAAGCCTTCTCATTTTCTCCCGATGAAAATGGTGACGTTGACGCTGGTGAACTAACAGCAATCGACGACCCAGAAGAATGGGAAATGGTTCAAGAGGTACTTAATACATTCACAAGTGATGACGATTAAGATTTTTAATAAATTACGGATCATGAATTAAATCATGGTTCGTAATTTATTGTTTTCTTAATTAGATTTCATCGATTATTTTGTTTAGAGGTAATTGTGATAAAATTAAGCAATACACTGAACTGACACTAAGGGGATAAAATGCTAAGTTTGTTATTAATTTTATTATTAGTTTATGGGTTTTATGCAGGAGCTAGAAGAGGTCTTGCTATGGAAGCTTTTTACACAGTCGGTTATGCCGTATTTTTTGGCCTGGCTATTATTAGCTTCCATTTCTTAGGACCCAAATTTGAAATGCTCATTCCTTATCCATCAGCTAATTTAGGAAGTGAATTTGCCTTCTTTTCAACAAAAGTCGGTATGGAATTAGACGATGCATTTTATCGTGCCTTCGCTTTCATTTTCGTCTGTGTGATTGGTTGGATCATCATGCGTTTTGCAGGACTTTACTTCAAACGCTTGACGTACACGCCAATGCCATACGATGTTAATATTTTGAGCGGTGGTATCTTAGGACTAGTGGTGACCTATGTCACTATTTTTATGATCTTATTGATCTGTGCCATGATCCCAGTTCCTGGTATCCAACATGCCTTGTCGCATTCTTTCATTGCTTCAGCGATGATCGAGGCGTCACCGATCATTTCCAAGTGGTTACCTGCATTGTGGATCTAGCTTAATACTGAAATAAGTCAGGTTAATTCTGAGTTGAAGAAGAATAGAGCTCTCTATTTTTTGCAACGGAGAATTAACCTTTTTTTTAAATTAAAATTAAACGGAGTTTTTATATGAATAATAAAGCATTAAATGTTTTAGAGTTTGACAAGATCAAAGATGAGATTGCCAAGTATCTAATAACATCGCGTGGGAAAGGCCTCTTGAAGAAGTTGATGCCGATGTCAGTCGAATCGATCGTTCATCGATTGATCGACCAGACTAAGGATGGTATCGACATCGTGCGTTTAAAAGGTGAGATCCCCGTCAGAAAGTTAGATGACCTCCATGATCAAGCTAACCGTCTGAAAAAAGAAGGAAATTTGAACGGAACTGAATTAGCCGCCATCGGTCAAGTTTTAAAAAACACTTCCGAACTGAAAGAATTTTTTGAAACTTTACGAGATGATGAAGTAGCTTTGCGTGAACTATTCAACTTAAGTGAAAAGTTAGTTAACAATCCAGCTTTGACGAGAAGATTAGAGAAGTCGATCGATGAGTCCGGTCGCGTGCTCGATACTGCTTCAGAAGATCTAGCTTATATTCGTAATCAGATCAATCGATACAACGAACAGATCCGTTCAGCCATGGAACAATTTACTCGTGGAAAAAATACTAAATATTTGACTGAAGCGATTGTAACTTTGCGGGACGACCGTTTTGTGGTTCCAGTTAAAACTGAATATCGGACGAAATTCGGTGGAGTAGTTCACGACCAAAGTGCCAGTGGTCAAACTCTGTACATCGAACCACAGGCTGTAGTCGGTCTGAACAACCAATTGCACGATGCCCAAACGTCGGAAAAACTCGAGGAGATCAAGATATTAGGCGAGTTGTCCGATTTAGTCCGCCCAGAGATCGACGATATTTTAAAAAACAACGAAGTTTTGGCTCAATTTGACTTGATCAATGCTAAGGCAAAATATGCCAACCAGATCAAGGCAACAGAACCATTAGTTTCGCGCGATAACATTGTTGATCTTAAAGAAGCCAAGCATCCACTGATCGATCCTGACAAAGTAGTCGCTAACGACATCAAAATCGGTTCTGACTATCGAACCATGTTGATAACTGGACCTAACACTGGTGGTAAAACTATTACTATGAAGACCTTAGGTTTGATCCAGATCATGGCTCAAGCAGGACTATTCATTCCTGCCCATGAAGAGAGTCAAGTTGCAGTCTTTGATGAAGTCTTCGTTGATATCGGTGATGAACAATCGATCGAACAAAACTTAAGTACTTTTTCATCACACATGGACAACATCATCAACATCATGAAAAATGTTTCTGAGCGCAGTCTAGTTTTGATCGATGAGTTAGGTGCCGGAACGGATCCTCAAGAAGGTGCCGCAATTGCAATCGCCATCTTAGAAAAACTTTCCGAGTCTAATCCTGAGATCATGGCCACGACCCACTATCCAGAATTGAAGATCTATGCCTATAACACCGAAAATACGATCAACGCCAGCATGGAATTCGACGACAAATCGTTGAAGCCAACTTATCGCCTATTGATCGGTATCCCAGGAGCAAGTAATGCGCTCAATATTGCTGCAAGGTTAGGGATGGACCGCTCAGTTATCGACCGTGGTAATGCCTTAATGAGCGGCGAGAGCCAAGATTTGAACAATATGATCAATGATTTGGAAAAACGACGCAAAGAATTTGAATCTAACAATGAAAAACTTGAATCACAATTAGCTAAGAATAAGCAATTAGAATCTGAGTACGAATCAGAAAGAACTGCCTTGGAAAATTCGAAAGACAATGAGATCCGTGCTGCCAAAGTTCGAGCTAATCAAATTGTTTCTAATACTAAGAAAAAGACCGAAAAGATCATCGATCGACTCAAAGAATTAGAACGTCAAGGTAATGCCGTCAAAGCTGACCAAATAATCTCTGCTCGGACTGATTTGAAGAATCTCCACCAAGAAGACTTGAAGAAGAAGAATCGCGTTCTCAGACGTGCTAAACGCCAACAAGAACTCAAAGTCGGTGATGAGGTCAAGGCAATCCCTTACGGACAATTTGGAACGATCGTCAGAAAAGACAAGAACAACAAATTTGAAGTTCAATTAGGAATTTTAAAGATGAAGTTCGATGGCACTGACTTAGAGAAAACTAACCAAAAACCAAAAGAAGAAGAGCAGAAACCAACAATGGTCAAGCGGACGAAGAGTTCAACCCTTTCGACTAAGCTTGATCTGCGTGGAGAAAGATATGAAGAAGCCATGGCCGATCTTGATCAATACATTGATGAAGCATTGCTGGCAGGATATAATCAAGTTACCATCGTTCATGGATTTGGTACGGGAGTCATCAGAAAAGGAGTAACCAAATACTTGCAAAGCAATCCGCGAGTGAAATCATTTGGATACGCCCCAGCTAGTTCTGGTGGATCCGGTGCAACGATTGTTGACTTATAGTATGAGTCAAAATGGTATTCTAATAATTACAAAAGTGATAATATCTTATTGAAAGTTTAAAAGGAGTGAACAAAATGGTTGATGAAGTAACAGATACAACATATGCTGACGAAACTAAAGAAGGTGTCGTACTAACAGACTTTTGGGCTACATGGTGTGGTCCTTGTCGTATGCAATCACCAGTAATCGAGGAATTGTCAGAAGAAAATGATGCAGTTAAGTTTATGAAGATGGACGTTGATGCTAATCCTAAGACTCCACAATCATACGGCATTATGGCTATCCCAACTTTGGTTATTACTAAAGATGGCGAAGTTGTCGACAAGCTTACTGGTTTCCACAGCAAGGCACAATTAGCTAAGATTTTGAATGATTACACAGACTAGTGTTTGTGTTTGAGCGCAGCGATTGGTTTTAATCGCGCGCTTTTTTTGTGGTTTGTTTTTGTTTGTGTGAGATGTTTTGGGTAGAGGTTCACTGCCGGTTCTGCGGGGGATTCCGGAAATTTCGCTGTGGAACGGTGTGGGCACGATTTTGAGCTATCCGGGAAGTTCGCCCGGACATCTCAAAACTCGGCCTTTTACTAGGCAATAAATTGCCAAGTAAAATTTCACACCTGACAGCGAATTTCCTCCATCCCCCGCAGAACCTAGGATGGTGACAAACTAACTTTTTGGGTGGGATACGGTACTTATTTTTATCTCAGTCGTATTTTTGATTTGGTTAGCTGTGTTTATTTTTTTTCGTTCTTGCGATTTTGATTTTCTGTTTTATCTTGTCCATGTTTTTTTGATCTCTTTACTTCTTTCTCGGGCTCCATACTCGTTCCTCGTCTGTCGCCTTTTTACAAAAATACGTTTCTATTCGTATTATTTTGTTGATTGTTTGAATATTTGTGGGGGCTTTGTTATTTTTATAGCAAGTAGTGATTTTGTCTGATTTGGGTTTTTAATTCGCATTTAACGATTTGGAAGGAGATGGCTTTATGGGTTCTTTTAAATTAGTTTTAAGTGATATTGATGGTACGATTTTGGATGATGATCAGCAGGTTGATCCGGTTTTGATTTCTGAGATTTCGAGATTGAAAGAGTTGGGGATTCCGTTTGTTTTGACTTCGGCTCGTTCTCCTGAAGGGATGACGGCGATTGCTGATGAAATGGGATTGGCCAATGTTCCACTTTCTTGTTACAACGGCGCCTATTTGGTCAATTCATCTGCGGACGGCCCAACTGTGATCTCCAGCCACCAGCTTCCTGTTGCTGAAGTCAGGGATATTTTGTCTTTGTTGCAAAAAAATTATCCTAGGGTCGCCATTAATTTATATTCCAAATCTGATTGGTACGTGGGAAAAATCGACAGCTGGGTCCACGAAGAGGCGAGGATCACCAAAATAACACCAGCAGTAGTCGATCTCAACGACTTCATCAAACAAAACCCAGTCCATAAATTATTACTGATCGGCGAAAAATGTATCATCAAAAAAATAACCCAACAGCTATCACTAATGCCTTGCAAAAACATCAACTTCGTCCTATCAAAGGAAAACTATTTAGAAGTAATAAACAAAACTGCCAGCAAAGCACAAGCCCTAAAAGAACTAGCCAACTATTACCAATTAGACTTATCACAAACAATAGCCTGTGGAGACAACTTCAACGACGTCCCAATGATCCAAGAAGCAGGGCTAGGAGTAGCCATGGAAAATGCCCCAGAAAAGGTAAAGGAAGCAGCAGACGTAGTGACAGATAGTAATAACAACAACGGTGTAGCAAAAATATTAAAAAAGTACATTTGAAGAAGAATAGAAAAAAGATGACGAGCATTCAAAGAATGCAAGTCATCTTTTTAAGTGGTTTTTCAAGGTTTTGATTTTACTAACAAAGATAAGTACTGAGATAGACCGCAAACCATGGGGAACAACAAAAGTGCCAATTTAATGAAACTAGAGTGGAGCGTTCCCCCCAAAAAAAATAAACATTGATGCGACCAAATTAGGTGGAGGGGCCCGGGAATACAGCCCTCAGCAGCTAAATTTTACTTGGCAATTTATTGCCTAGTAAAAGACCAAGTTTTGAGATGTCCGAGCGAACTACTCGGATAGCTCAAAATTGTGTCAGCTGCGTTCCAGCGGCTGTATTCCCGGGCCACGGAACCGGCAATCAACCACCAGATTAAATATTGACCTACCCATCAAACTTTGTCAGAAAACGTTTTTTGATGTATATTATAGTTTCTAGTTTCGTTCAATTTGAATCAAAATAGAAACAATTTTGTTCTTGAGATCTAAAGTAAAACTACCCATACAAGCTGCGCCAATTGTGTTCTGCACCGTCTCACTAATAAACCCAGCCTCAAGAGAAAACTCAGGCTTGTCGTTATTAAGATTGAAACGTTGAACAACTTCTGGACCGGATAATTTGTATTTGTAGCTTGTTTTTGATTGATTAACGATCGCTAATTCTCCAAAGGCAGCATTCTGGAATACTTTTGGTAATTCATTCATATCCTGAATGGCTAAGCGTCGGCTGAGATCTTTTCCCGCCCAGTATAAAAGCTCTGAAGTGTCCTTATCTAACAAATCAGGTAAGACGAAGTCACGTAAGACGGAAACAGCGAAATACTTTGATGTTAAATCATTTTCTGTTTCTGCGACAGATTCAGTTTCCAAATCTTCATTTTGCTTTTCAGTATCATTAATATTTTGTTTGGCCATTACTTTTACTCCTTTTGCATAAAAGTATTATATCATTAGCTTAATGCCTTTTTAACCGAATAGCGACTATCTAAAAAAATAAAATTGATTTCAAAAATATTTATGGGGTGTCATATATGAGTGATAAAAGACCGATTGGTTTATTAGATTCAGGGGTCGGCGGCTTAACAGTCGTTGAAGAAGTCATCAAGAAGCTTCCACATGAAGACATCGTCTTCATCGGGGATGAAGCACACATGCCTTATGGCGTTAGACCGGCATCTGAGATCATCAAATATACAAGAGAAATGGTCGAATTTTTAATTTCCCAAAATGTTAAAGCAATTATTTATGCTTGCAATACGGCTACAGCACGTGCCTTATCGACCTTAGAAAAAGAATTTGACGTCCCCATGTTTGGTGTCATCAAATCAGGTGCACAAAGTGCGGTCGCTGACACAAAAACGGATGATATTGGTGTCATCGGAACCGAGTCAACTGTCAATTCTGGTAGCTATCCTGAAACAATTGCTAAGGTGGATGATAAAATTAAAGTCCACTCGATCGCAGCCCAACATTTCGTAAAAATCGTCGAAAGTGATGCGGCTGATACGGACGCTTCTAAAGAAGACATCGCTCAGACTTTAGCGCCATTAAAAGAAACAAATATCGACACTTTGATTTTAGGGTGCACACATTTTCCTATGCTTGAAAAGCAGATTCAGGCATTCATGGGTGAAAGTGTTAAGTTGGTGGATCCAGGGATCGAAACGACCAACGTCGTCAAAAAATATTTATCTTCCGAAGCGATGTTGACGGACAATCAGCAGTCGGGTAAAGTCGAATTGAATACAACTGCCAATCTCGACAGTTTTAAAGCACTGGCCAAGGATTGGTTAGGTTCTGGTATTTCAGAAATTAATTTAATTCGAATAGGAGATTAGTATGCAAGAAATTATTGTTGCAACCAAAAACCCCAATAAGGCAAAAGAATTCAAAAAGATTTTTGATACAGACAAGTTTGAAATCAAGACATTGCTAGACTTCCCAGATTTTCCAGATATTAAAGAGACGGGTTCGACTTTTGAGGAAAACGCTAAAATCAAGGCACATGCGGTCATGGACAAATATCAGTTGCCAACAATCGCTGACGACTCAGGATTATCGGTAGATGCTTTATTCGGGCAACCAGGTGTCAGATCAGCTCGTTACGCGGGTGATCACAACGATGCCGCCAATAATGCCAAACTACTTACAGAAATAGGCGGGACCCCTGAAGAAAAGCGGACCGCTAAATTTATTACCGTTTTAGTTTTTGCTAATCCTAATAATCCCACTGATTTAGTTGTTAGTGGAGAAGTCAATGGACGAATAGCAATGTTTCCGCAGGGGGACGACGGATTTGGCTATGATCCGCTTTTTTACGTGCCAGAGAAGGGCAAGACAATGGCAGAAATGACCCTCGATGAGAAAAATTCGATCAGCCATCGTGGCAATGCCATCCGGGCATTAGAAAAGAAATGGCAAGACTGGATTATTTTGTAACCGTTGCCGTAAAATAGCAATAATGCTAGTATTAAATTGCTAGTAAATTATGAGGAGATGTTATTATGACTGGTGGACAAATTGCAGGACTTATTGCAGCTGTAGCTTTCGTAATCTTAGTGATCTTTTTAGCTGTGGCTTTAGTACAAACAGCCAAACTATTGAAGAAGCTTCAAGACACAATCAAGGAAACAACAAAGATGTTAACTGTGATCACAAAGAACACAGACCGCATCTTGGATCAAAGTGGTCGCTTAGTTGATAAGACAAACACATTGATGGATGACGTTAATGGCAAGTCAAGTAAATTAAACCCATTGTTTGATACAGTTGAAAACCTTGGAAATAAGGCAGCAGATGCAACTTCAGACAAGCCAAAAGAAGGATTCAGTTTCTCAAGTCTTTTGAGCCTTGCCAACGCAGCAACAATTGCCAAAGGTGCTTCAAAGATCATGTCTAGAAAGAAGAGATAACCATGAAAAAGAAACGTTTTTTAGCAGGTATCATTCTAGGGAGCGCTGCTGGTTATCTTGCCTCAAGATATTTGGTTAGCGAGGATGGCCAAAGAGCACTAGAAAATATCAAAACGATCCGTGGAGACTTCAATAACGGTGGTTTTGGTTTAGCTGATAAGAACCAATTGAAAGAAGAGTTCAACCAAAAAACAGCTTCATTGAAGAATTCATTATTAGACAAGTCAGACGAAAAACAAGACGATGAAGAAGCAACAAACATCGTGTTTGATGAAGACGATATAAACAAAGGCCAAGCGTAGAGCGAGGCCTTTTTGTTTTGGGGTTTTGGGTTTGTAATTTTTTGAGCTTGTAGTTTGTGGGGAGGTTCACTGCCGGTTTTGCGGGGGATTCCGAAAAATTCGCTGTGGAACGGTGTGGGCACGATTTTGAGCTATCCGGGAAGATCACCCGGACATCTCAAAACTCGGCCTTTCACTAGGCAATAAATTGCTAAGTGAAATTTCACACCTGACAGCGAATTTTCTCCATCCCCCGCAAAACCTAGGGGTTAACAAAAAGGCCATTTTGGGTGGGGGTAACAGTATTTATTTCTATAGATATTGACTGTTTTGGTTTTTACAGAGGTTTTAATTTGAATATAACAATCGGGTTCTATAGAGATGGATATCTGTTTAACAAAGGTCGTGGTGGTCATCGGTTCCTATGAGAGCATGGCTAGAAGGAAAAATATTTTGTTTTTTTGTTCTTTTTTTTCGTTCGCCAGAAAAAATTGAAGAGATAGAAATCGAACCAAAAATTCGATTATTCGACACGGATAGGAACAACTATCCAATCCAAACAATTTAGTACAACAGAAATAAGTACCGTATCCCACCCAAAAAAATTTGATTGATAGACCTTAGGCCCCAGGGGTGGAGAGAATTCGCTGTCAGCCATGAAATTTCACTTAGCGGTTTACCGCTTAGTGAAAGACCCAGCTTTGAAACAAGCGAGCGGTCTGTGCTCGATTGGTTCAAAGTGGCGTCCATGGCGTTCCACAGCGCAATTCTCGGAACCCCTGGGGCCGGAAATGAACCACCGCACAAACTATTACCACTATAAAATCCCTAAACCAAACAAAAAAAGCATTGATCAAAAATCGATCAATGCAAAAAACAAAAACTAATCAATGAACTTCAGTTCCTTTGATGTATGTGTGAATGGCTCGTTGCCATTTTCCGTAATATAAACACAATCCTCAATACGCACACCTGCTTCATTAGGAATATAAATACCAGGTTCGATCGAGAAGCACATGCCTGGTTTAAGGACCATGTCGTTTCCTTCCATGATTGATGGGAATTCGTGTTCTGATGTTCCCATTCCGTGGCCTAAACGGTGGATGAAGTACTCGCCGTATCCAGCTTTGTCGATGATGTCACGGGCAACTTTGTCTAATTCTGCCGCTGTGATACCAGGTTTAGCGGCGTCCATTGCTGCGTATTGAGCTTCTAAGTCGACTTTGTAAATATCCAAGGCTTTTTCGTTTGGCTTACCGAAAGCTACTGTTCTGGAAGCGTCACTGATGTAGCCATTGTGGACTGTTCCTAGGTCAAAAAGAATTAATTCATCTTTCTTCAAGAGATTCTTTTCTGGACCACCATGTGGATTAGCTGCATTGGCACCTGCTTGCACGATGGTATCGAAACTCATGTGCATGATACCTTTTTTCATTAGGGCGTATTCGATTTCTGCAACTACATCTTGTTCAGTGCGTCCTTCTTTGATAGCGTTGAACGCTACTTCAAAGGCATAGTCAGCTTCTTTTCCGGCTGCTTTAAGATTTTCAATTTCTTCCGGTGTCTTGATCAAACGAGCGTTTTCCATGTATCTCGAAAGATTTCCTGGAAATTCTGCGTTAGGGAAGTGTTTTTTGACGATTTCAAATTTTTGCACGGTCAAATTGTCTTTTTCAGTGGCCCATGATTTAGGATCACTTTTGACATCTTTGATGTGGTCTGCTAACATTTTCCAGCCGTCTTCATTATCAAGATATCCGAAAACATCCTTGTCCCAACCGGCTTTTTTAACAGAGCCAACCTCGAGTGCTGGTGCGAAAATGAATGGATCTTTGTCAGGAAATACGATCAATGCTAAAATTCTCTCTACCGGATCGCTATAAAATCCTGTAAAATAGTTAATATCTGTTGGATCAGAGATATATGCGATATCGTAATTATTGTCGCCCAGATATTTTTGTAGGTCTAATAATTGTGTCTTCATAACCTTCTCCTTAATTAATATTTACACAAAGTATACCATTGAAAATAGTTTTCCGTTTGAAAAAAATATGAAAACACGTCATATAAAGCGAGTAAACGCTTGCAAATTATGTTATAGTCTGATAAATTAAGTATGACTAAATGGAAAAATGAAAGAGTGTAATATTTATGGAAAAAAAAGTGGTAACTATATATGACGTGGCTGAGGCAGCCAATGTTTCTATGGCCACCATTTCTCGTGTCGTAAATGGAAATGCTAACGTCAAAGAGGAAACTAGAAAAAGGGTATTGGAAGTCATTGATCGCTTGAATTACCGTCCCAACGCGGTAGCTCGTGGTCTTGCAAGTAAGAAGAGTACAACTATCGGTGTTATTCTGCCAGATATCACTGACTTGTACTTTGCTTCATTAGCCAAAGGTATTGATGATGTTGCATCAATGTATAAATACAACATCATTTTGACTAGTTTGCAAGAATCGATCGGCGATGAAGAACAAATTTTGAATAATTTACTTTCAAAACAAGTCGATGGCTTGATTTACATGGGCAAACAATTGTCCAAGAAAGTGAAGAGAACGCTTGGTAGTTCTAAGACTCCAATCGTTTTGGCCGGATCCGTTGACCGCAATAATGAAACAGCCAGTGTAAACATTGACTTTACTGATGCTGTTTACAACATTATTAGCCAACTAGTTCAAAATGGTCACAAGAAGATTGCTTTTGTCGGTGGAAGTTTGGAAAATCCTATCGATGGTAAGTATCGTCTTGATGGTTACAAGAAAGCCCTAAAGAAAGCTCATATCAATTTTTCATCCAACCTTGTGTTTGAGGCTGAATATTCAGTAAGAGCTGGTGAAGCAATTTGGGACGCTGTTAAGAATAGTGGTGCAACAGCTGCTTACGTTACAGAAGATCTCTTAGCTGCAGGTATTTTGAATTCAGCCATGAAATCTGGAACAAAGGTTCCAGAAGACTTTGAAATCTTTACAAGTAACAATACTGTCTTGTGTGAAGTTACAAGACCTAAGATGAGTTCGATCGAAGAACCATTGTATGATATTGGTGCCGTAGCAATGCGTTTGTTGACTAAGATGATGAATCAAGAACAAATCGACGAAAACACGGTTAAATTGCCATACAGCATCGTTAAACGTGAATCAACTAAGTAGACTAGAGTATCTCTGAAACTATTCAGAGATGCTTTTTTTTATTGAAAATCTTGCATTAAACTAGCAAAAGCCTCCAAACGTGAAAAATACGCTTGAAGGCTTTTTTGCATTAGTATTTAGCTGTTAGAATGTTTCTTCTGTTTGACCATTTCCCAAATGATGACGATCAAGTAACCAAAAGCAACCAATGTCAGTCCACCGGTCACAACGGCATTTAATTCGTAAGGTAAGTTGAAAAAATAAGTCAGCATGGAATAAATCGTGTTCAATAAGACGACAGTAGCTAAAGTCATCGATTTATCCCAAAGTTTTAAATTGTGCTTAGCTTTATAGATCGTAATGCCGACCATGAATAAGATCAAAATAATAGCAACGATGTAAAGGCAAGTCTGCAAAAAGCTGGGACTAAAGTACATGGGATCACTCCTTAATGATTAACTTAACCATTCTAACATAAGTCAGAATGAGAGCGGAAGACGTTGTTTTTTTCTGATTGATCGATTCTAAAAAAACAGGAAGGGTTAATTGATTATCAGATAATTCTACATTTAAAAATGAGCATAAAAAAAGACCACACCGTTAAAGTGTGATCAGTATTATTATTCAGCTTCGATCAAGGAACCACCGCCGCCAGCAGCCGCACCTGAGCCGCCAGTTGAGGTTGAGCCTCCGCCAATGCCAGAACCTGATCCGGCACCAGCTCCACCGGTTGAGCCAGTTCCTGTACCGGAACCTGATCCAGTCGAACCAGTTGTTGAACCAGTTCCCGTACCAGCTCCTGATCCAGTTCCTGTTTCTGAATTACCGGAAGTAGTAGTTGAGTTGTTATTTCTTGATCTAGTTGTCGTTGATGAACTACTGTTTGTTGTTACTTCTGAGGAGTCATCATCATTTGCACTATTACTAAAGCCAGAAGTTCTACCGCTTCCGTTTTCTGAAGCTATTTCGTCAGCTGACTTGGATGAGTCGCCGAGAGTCTTAACGACACCGTAGCCGTTGCTACGACCGAAGTAATTATTCCAGAAGAGACGATAATTCTTAGCAGTACCACCGATAGCAAATCCATCGTAAGACATGCTGTCTGGTTGGCCTTTGTAATAAAGTGATTGGGTCGTGTGTTGGTTTACCCGTGAGGTAATACCGTTGTATTCAATCGAACCAGTTCGAGTACCAGTTTCCTTGTCGACCCTGTATGATTGAACACCATCCGGACGATTGAACTTCTTGTGTGCGTTCATTACGCCCGGATCTTCTTTGTAAACGGCGTTAGCCATCCGCGACCATAATTCCTGATTAATATCAGTCGAGTTGCTGGATAAGTTGTGATTATTTCCGTAGAAGTTATCGTAACCGATCCATGAAGCCATGGTCATTCCATCGGTACTACCTAAGAACCAGTTATCACGGTAGTCGTTAGAAGTACCAGTCTTACCAAACATGTTCTTGGTACTGAAGTTTGCCTCATAAGAAAGGGCCGAAGCAGTACCTTTGGTAACTACACCGTGGAGCATGTTTTGGATGATATAAGACGTTTGTTCACTGAAGACTCTAGTCTTCTTAGTCTTATGTTGATAAATAACTTTTCCACTTGGATCGGTGATCTTATCGATGACGTAAGGATCGACGTGAACACCTTTATTAGCAAAAGTAGAAAAAGCACTAGCTTGCTCTAAGACGGTGACACCTTTATCAGTACCACCAAGAGTAATACCTAGTTGAGCATATTCACTATCAGTTAAGTGGATACCCATTTTTTCCATATATTTCTTGGAACTAATATTATTTTGACGTAAGTAATTGTACAAGTTAACTGTTGGGATATTGTACGATTCTTCAAGTGTTTCACGTGCTGAGATGAAACGATTTTGAATCGTTTGACCGTAGTCAGTAGGTGAATACTTCTTAAATTTCGTCTTGAAATCGGCTAACATAGTTTGTGAGCCGATCATGCCGTTTTCAATCGCAGGTCCAAAAGTGATCAATGGTTTGATCGATGAACCTGGAGAACGGTTCGTGTCGAAGGCGTGGTTGATCTGTGAACGTTTGAAGTTCAGACCACCGACAAAGCCTAACACTTGACCAGATTTGTTGTCTAAGAGGACAGAACCGTTTTGCACAGAATCAGTAACTTTAACTGACTTACCAGTTGCCGGATCGATACCGGTATCGGTATGCGATTCACCTAAGTTATTTTCAAATCCTTGTGCTTGTTGATTCATTTGTGTGTAAAGATTCTTGACGATAGTACTGTCAACACGATAATTCTTATCATGTAATTCAGTATCTGCTTGAGTGTAGTACTTCTTATATAAGTTTTCATCCTTTTGCAGATCCTTATAAGCAATACCATCGTTCTTAGCTAGTCGTTTGATCAAGATCGTCCTAGTTTGTTCAGTCAGCAAGTTATAAACATAACCATATTTGATCTTGTGACTCTTAGCTTTTTCAGGTTCTTGGAAATCATTTTTAAGGTCGAAATCCTTAGCCTGATTGTATTCAGATTCGGTGATCTGCTTATCACGATACATTCTGAATAAAACGATATTCTTCCGTTTCATTCCTAGACTGATGTCATTTTTGACCTTACCATCTGTGTCGTAGGGAGTATATATCGAAGGACTTTGTGGCAGTCCTGCAACAAAAGCAGATTCAGCCAAGTTCAGATCTGCAGCATCCTTACCGAATAATCCTTGAGCAGCAGCTTGGACACCTTGAATATTTTGACCCTTATTATTTCGACCAAGGGTCGCAGCGTTAAGATAATTTTCTAAGATCTCATCTTTGGTAAAGTACTTATCCACACGCATAGCAAGGAAAATTTCCACAGCTTTACGTTTCCAAGTAGTTTCTGATGAAAGCAACTGCATCTTAACAGTTTGCTGCGTCAACGTTGAACCACCAGTCTGCGTACCGATCCCGGTAACATCAGAAAGGACAGCCCTGAAAAGAGATTTAGGTTCAACACCAGAATGCTTGTAAAAATCACTATCTTCGGTAGCAACAACAGCTTTTTTCAAGTAAGGTGACATTTCGGACAACGAAACACGTTTTCCAACCAAAGTCTTTTGAAGGTTTTCAACTTTTTCATCATTGGCAAAATAAAGAGAAGTCGAATTATTAACATCATCAAGCTGAGCTTTCATTTCATGCTTAGTAGGCACGGCAACTTGGCTAGTCAAAGAAGAAACATAACCAAAACCAAGCCCGACCACCAAACTAACCACAACAAACAACCCAGCAATCACATACAAAACGATCCGACGAATAACCTCGATCGTCAAGTTAGCGCGAGAAGCAAAGTCCGACCAACTCTTAATACCCTTTATGCCATTAACAATACTATTCCATAAATTTTTCAAGTTAGTTAAACCCCTTTAAAAAGTTACATAGGTTAATTATATAATAAAATACATCATAACGCTCGACAAAAAAAGATGCAGGGGCAAAGCAAGATAATAGTGCAGATGAGAAGGGCGAAAGTTAAATAACACTTAAAATAGGTGTTTTTAATCCTACATTATGCACCAACAACCAACAGATAAGAAAAAAATCGAAATGTAACGGGTCTTTACAGTAAAATAAATATATTAGATAGGAATACCGACAAAAATAGAACAAGCAAGATTAGTTGGGTACCTCTTTATGACAAAAAGAGTTTACCACTATAAAAGTAAGTACCGTACCCCACCAAAACATGATATTTATACTAACCTAGGTTTCGAGGGGTGGAGGGAATTCACCGTCAGCCATGAAATTTCACTTAGCGGTTTACCGCTTAGTGAAAGACCCAGCTTTGAAACAAGCGAGCGGTCCTTGCTCGATTGGTTCAAAGTGGCGTCCATGGCGTTCCACGGCGCAATTCCCGGAACCCCTCGAAACCGGCAGTGAACCTCAAAAAAAAATCCTCTCTGATAAAAATCAGAAGAGGATTTTAAATTATTTAATCAATCTATAAATAGCATCCGCATAAATAGCAGTAGCCTTAAACAGCTTATCTAAATTGATATACTCATTAGCCTGATGCATAACGTTCTCATCACCAGGGAACAAAACACCAAAAGCCACACCATTCTTCAAAATCCGACCATAAGTACCGCCACCAACCGTATAAGGTTGTGAAGTCTCATCATCAGTATGAGCACGGTAAGCTTCCATTAATGATTGAACTAGTGGATCGTTAGCATCAACGAAATGAGGTGCTTGATTGTGTCCTTCAATTGCTGCAGAAACACCAGCAGGAAGATGAGCGTTGACCTTTTCAGTCAAACTGTCACCATCGTCACCCTTAGGATAACGAATGTTAAGCAACAAGTTAGCTTCATCGCTATTGAAGGCAAAGATATCAGGTGAGATAGTAAGGTCACCCATGACTTCATCATTGTGTTGCAAGCCTAAAGCTTTTCCATAATGATCTAATAAAAGATTGTCGGTAATGAATTCAAAGTAAGTTTTTTCAGCAGCTTGTAATGGTAAGCTCGTCAAGAACTTAGCCAAGTAAGTTGCAGCATTAACACCGTTGAACGGTTCCATAGCATGTGAGCCTTTACCGACAACTTTGATGGTGTAAGAATTACCACTCTTGTTAGTTTCACCAGTGATCTCATCGTGCTCGTTTAAAAATTCGTGGAAGTCGTTAGCTAAATCGTCGAGCTTGCCATCGTTGTCTGAAAGAGTTGCTTCAGCGTGTTGGGGCACCATGTTAGCTCTCAAACCACTTTCAAACTTTTCAACGAGACCGTTGCCACCAGTAGGGAACTTGATATTGAATGAAACAATACCTTTTTCACCATTGATAACTGGGAATTCGGCATCAGGAGAAAAACCAGTTTCAGGCATCTTTTCCTTTTCCATGTAGTGGTTCATGCCGACCCAATCACTTTCCTCGTCCGTACCTAAGATCAAGTGAGCTGACTTAGAAATAGGAAGCTTCAGTTCTTTGATGATCTTCATGGCATAATAAGCTGCCAATCCTGGTCCTTTATCATCAGAAGTTCCACGACCGTATAAATTGCCGTCTTTTACAGTTGGTGAGAAAGCATCAGTGTCCCAGCCTGGTCCTTCAGGAACAACGTCGACGTGGGATAAGATAGCGATAGGTTCATCGCTGTCACCTAATTCGATACGACCAGCTAAGTTGTCGACATTTTTATTGACGAAGCCGTCACGCTCAGCAAAATGTAAAAATGTTTGTAGTGCTTTTGCAGGCCCGGGGCCTAGTGGAAAATCCTTAGTTTTGTGTTCAACATCTCGCGAACTATCAATACTTAATAACTCTGAAAGATCGTTGAGCAGTTCGTCTGAACGATGAGAAACTTCTTTTTCCCAATCAATTGACATATATTAAAAACCTCCGAATAGAATTGAAATCATTTTACCAAAGCTAGAGAATTATGGCTAATCATTTAAATTTTGTTCATTGAATAATTATCCGACTCAACCCGCTTCGTGAAAGGAACGTGGTCGAATAATTTGACTAAACTTGTGTCTGTGACCGGCTTGGTATCATTCGTTTTTAAAAAGCCGAAATCTTGTAACAAGTCGATATTGCGGATCCTTTGACTAGGTTCCATATCAAAGTAACTATCTTGACTATTATTGCCGTTAACTGTTTCTGGATTAAGCTGGATCAAAACGTGTTTAGCATTGATCCAACCGTCTTTAACTTTCAACCAAGTTTCCGAACCGACTTTTTGAATGTTCTGGATCGTTTGTGGTTGGTCGATCGCCATTTCACCGGAAATACTGTCTTCATCTGTTGGATCATCATATAAGAAATTGTCAGGCTGTTGTGAACGATAGACAGCCTTGGCACCATAATAAGGTCGTAATTGCTTCAAGTTGGCATCCGAATTAAATCCTTCGGCCTTAGCAAACATGTTTTCACCTAGTTGAACGTATTTTTGACCACGGAATTTGATAATATTAGAAACGTGGTATCCATCTAGTGGGTGGACCTTTTTCTTCGTCTTTATCAACTTATAAGGATTTTCATAAATGGTTAAGTCTTTCAATCCAAAGTAAAAAGTGTTTTGATTGAAGGATGTTTCTTTGGAATCGTCTTTCAAATTACGGTATTCATTACCAGTAGCTGGGAAGTTCGTGACAACACCGTCAATCGGCATATTGACTAAAGTGTTCCATTTACTAGGAACTTCATTCATTTCATCCCAAACGTAGATCGACTTGTGCATGTAGTGCATCGTGTCGATGATCTCTGGGGTAACGATATTTGATGAAAGATTGACACCAGTCACATAGGATAAGACTTCAAAATTGACCCGTTTGATAGTACCAGCGATGAAGATCCGTGGAATATCGGGCAAGATCTGAGACAGCTTTTCCAAACTGGAAGCTGAAAACGAGTGGAACATAACTCGATCATTCATGTGGTATTTTTCAATACTCGTTTTGATCAAGTCCTCCATATTTTTGGGATTGCCTTTTTTCGTTTTCTTAGTCTCAATCAGGAATTTTGCGTTAGGATTATCTTTGTAATGTTCAAAAAGCTGATCCAAACTATGCATTGGTTCACCGTTTTTTTGATATAAGGTGCTCAAATATGAAAAATCGTGCTGAGAGACGATGGCAGGGGTCCCGGTAACACGTTCTAAGTTACGATCGTGGGAAATGACCAAGACATTGTCTTTAGAAACGTGCATGTCTAGTTCAACGTAATCGGCACCTTCAGCAAAAGCCGTGTCGATACTTTGAAAGGTTTCTTCAGGAGCTTTGACTGGATCACCTCGGTGACCGATAACTGAGAAACCACTGCCGAAAACGAATATAATAGAAATAAAAGCTAAATAAAACGCCAAATGTTTTTTTGAGTTCATAAAAAGCTCCTAAAATTAATAAATTACTATAAAGTAAATAATATAACTTATTGAGGTGTTTAGAGAATGGATAACGAACAATCCTTAAACTTAATTGAACAAATCACTCGTAATGATGGAACTAAATATTACGAGATCGGGAATATTTTAATGAACGGCCGTGCTGAAAAAGCCGCTGAGTTGTGCTTGATCAAAGAAGTCCGGATATTGAAATTAAACATCCCACATTCACATGCTGTTGGCATATACGAAGATTATGTTAACAAAAATTACACGGTTCCGCCGATGGAGTTGACCGAATGGGTGGAATACGACAAGCCAGAAGGTCCTGTTAGAGATGCCTTCAACGAAATCTTGAAAGCCAACAAAATAATTTCGAAAGAAGAATAAGCAATGAATTATTTCATATCGGACACGCATTTTTATCATTATCAATTGCTGGAACCGAATGATTTTGCTCCACGTCATTTTAAAGATGGGCAAGCAATGAATCAAGCTATGATCGATGCATGGAATGCTCGAGTTGATGATAATGATACTGTCTATCATCTAGGCGACATTTCAATGCGTCCTCAAAACACGCCCACTGATGAAGAAACTTTTGAAATGTTAGATCAACTAAAGGGACACATGATCTTGATCAAAGGAAATCATGACTATCGTTCACTATTCAAATATTTGGATAAACATAATACAATGATGTCAGACGGAGTCATGCGTTTTCGATTTGAAGATGTGGGTGCATTACTCAAATTTGATCATATGCAATTTTATTGCACTCATTATCCCTTATTATTAGGAAAGATTCAGCAAATAATTAATTTGCACGGACATATTCATCATTATAGCGTACCAATTGCCGAGAACATTAACATCGGTGTCGATGCACCGGAGCGAGACTACTTAAGTGAAGACTTACCTTGGGGCAGTCCGCTTCGTGGTGAAGAGATCATCGAAATTTATCATAAAAAGCAGGCTGATTTAGCTAACCAGCAGAGAAAGTAGTGATTTGGTGGAAACTATTAAGATCGTCCATACTAACGATTTACATTCGCATTTTGAAAACTTTCCAAAAATAGCCAGGTTTATTAAAAAGTCTCGTAAGAAATCGACTGCCGATCAATTTTATCTTTTTGACATTGGGGATGCCATGGATCGGGCACACCCATTGACTGAAGCCACAGATGGTTCAGCTAATATCGAGTGGATGAATCAACAAAACTACGATGCTGCAACTATCGGTAACAACGAGGGATTAGGCAATAGTCATGAACAACTCGACCATTTGTATGATCACGCCAACTTTCCTGTCATCTTAGGAAATCTGTACGAACACGGTGGACAATTAGCAAATTTTGCCAAACCTTACTTGATCAAGACAACTGACAAGGGAACTAAGGTGGGGATAATTGGTTTTACCGCGCCCTACATTTTGACTTATCCTCTATTAGATTGGGACATTCGCCTGATCCAAAATGAAATGCCACCAATAATCAAACAGATCGAGCAGGAAAAATGTGACGTCATAATATTAATGTCACATTTAGGAGTATCGATGGATCGATTGATTGCCAAGCAATATCCACAAATAGATGTAATTTTAGGTTCACACACTCATCATCTTTTTGAAAAAGGCGAAATGGATAACGGTGTGTTGTTAGCAGCTGCCGGAAAATACGGTCAAAATATCGGTACTGTGGATCTGACGTTAAACGATAACCATCAAATTACCGAGAAGTCAGCCTACACGACTCCAACAGCTGATTTGAAAGCTAAGAAGAAGGATGCACAGTGGATCAGTGGACAAGCTGAAAAAGGTAATGAGATATTAGCTTCTGAAAAAGTAGCTGAGATACCTTATACTTTAAGTACTGACATCGAAGCAGAGCATTCCTTCATTAATGAAGCTTTGGTTGCTACGCAACAATATGCTGACGCAGATGCAGCTGTATTGAGTTCCGGCTTATTTTTGACGGATCTCAAAAAAGGTGTTGTCACGAAAAAAGATTTACATGAGGCCTTACCACACGCCATCCACGTAATGCAAACCACGTTGACTGGTGATAACGTTTGGCGTTTAGTCATGGAAATGGAAAAGAATCGTGCCTATTTACGTCGACATTTACAAAAGGGCATGGGCTTTCGTGGTAAAATATTTGGCGAGTTAGTTTATCGTGGCATTACCATTGACAATAAGCGTAATGTTTATATCAACGGCCAACAGCTTGAAATGAAAAAAGAATATAAAATTGCACTATTAGATCATTACTTGTTCGTACCATTTTTCCCAACGATCGAAATCGTTGGCGACAACAAGATAATGTATCCAGATTTTATTCGCAATGTCTTTGCGGACTACTTACAAAAGAAATATCCAATGAGGTGATTACTTGGACGAACCAGAAACAAAAGTATCGAAACAAGCGGAAGTAACCGTCCTAGATGATGATCTGATCGTCATCAACGATATTAAATACCACTTGTTAGAAGATCACGATAATGGATTCAAACGTGAAAAGATCGAAGAACGATACAATTCAGTTTTAGATAAATATGATTACATCGTCGGTGACTGGGGATATGATCAACTTAGATTTAAAGGCTTTTACATGGACAAACGGATCGAAAGTAATATCGACAATAAGATCTCCCATCTCCAAGATTATTTGCTAGAGTATTGCAACTTTGGCTGTGCTTATTTTATTTTGGAACGTGAAGAGAAATTGCCACTGACAAAACCAAAGCATCATCGTACTAGATCACATTCCAGTCGCAACCAGCACAATGAATCAAATAACCAACGTGCTAATAGGAACAATCGGCACAAGTCGTACCACAAGAATAATCAAGAACACGCTTCAGAGAACAAGCCTCACATTCGCCGACGCAAGCCGGAAAATGCCAAAGCCAGCACCTCGCACAAGCGTCGTCAACCAAACAAGAAATCTACATCCAATTCAGGATCACGTAGTTTTAAAATTAGAAAAATAGATAAGTGAGAAAATAATGAACAAATACCAAACATATTTAATTGACCTGGATGGGACAATGTATCGTGGCAAGGATAAGATCCCCGAAGCTAAGGACTTTATCCAGCGCCTCCATGACGAAAATATCGATTTCTACTACTTAACTAACAATTCAACTAAGACACCACAACAAGTGGCCGATAACTTAGTTAATAACCATCAAATATTAGCGACAGCAGATCAAGTTATTACACCATCACTAGCAACTGCTGGCTACATTAAAAACATGTTTGGTGATGAGATTACTAACAAATCAGCTTATGTGATCGGCGAATACGGTTTGAAGTCAGCTATATTTGGCACAGGTATCAAGTTAGAAGAAACTAATCCAGATGTCGTTATCGTCGGATTAGATTACGATGTGACTTACCACAAGTTTGAATTGGCAACTTTAGCCATCAAGCGCGGAGCTTTTTTCATTGGGACTAATGCTGATACTAATTTGCCGAATGAACGAGGACTTGTCCCTGGTGCGGGTTCGGTAATTTCTCTAGTAGAAACGGCCGTCCAGCACAAAGCTAAATACATCGGTAAACCAGAACCAACTATTATTGATTTTGCTGCACAAGTTAAAGGATTTGATCCAACTAAAGCAGTCATGGTCGGTGATAATTACAATACTGATATCAAATGTGGTATCAATGCTAACGTCGATACCTTACTAGTGTATACCGGGGTAAGTACACATGAAGACATCGAGGACCAAGAGATCAAACCAACGCATCAAGTAGAAAGCTTGGCTGATTGGGATGTCTCATAGTCAAAGGGATGTCATATATTCGGTCGTATTAGCACTGTTTATATTTACCCTAGCCATCACCGTTACCATCTTTGCTAGTTACGCAATATTCAAATTCGATATTCATCATTATTATTTAGATCAAGAAGCAGATATGACTGCCAAGAAGTTAATGCACAACTATAATCAGATGATGCGATATTTGATCGATCCGTTCCAAAATCAATTTCAACTAGATAATTTCCGTTCATCGATCAATGGGAGAACTCACTTTGCAGACGTCAAGAAATTATTCATGTTGAACTTTGCGGTATTCATCTTATCTGGTGTCTACGTCTGGTTTAGACGGAAAAAGCGCGCCCACTTCAACAAGGCTTTTTTGTATATATCTATTGTTGGCGTGATTTTGGTTGCCTTAATGGCCATTGACTTTGATGACTTTTTCATCATGTTCCATAAGGTCTTATTCCGCAACAATGATTGGCTCTTTGATCCAGCACTCGATCCAATCATTGAAGTGCTTCCGGATGAGTTCTTCATCCAATGTTTTGTTTTATTCTTTGCATTATTTGAAGGATTGAATTTGTGGAAATGGCGAAAGTAAAATTTATTGCAAAAAAAATAAGATTGTCACCGGATAATTCCAGCGACAATCTTTTTTTATTCTGCGGTTTTTTTGCGATTTCGTAGTGCAGTAATCAAAATAGGAATCAATGAAATGATTACAATTCCGATCACGATCATGGAGAAATGTTCTTGAACTGCAGGGATGTTTCCAAATAAGTAACCAGCAGACGAACATAAGAGCACCCAGAGGAATCCTCCGAGCAAGTTATACTTGAGGAACTTTCCGTAGTGCATAGTACCAGAACCGGCAACAAATGGTACGAAAGTTCTGATCAAAGGAATGAAACGGCCTATGGCAATTGTCTTACCACCATGTTTCTTAAAGAAACGATGCGCATCATCCAGATGCTCTTTATTTATTAGTTTACCGAGGTATTTATTCTTAACAGCGAATTCACCGAAGTGTTCACCGATCTCGTAGTTCAGCGAATCTCCTAAGACTGCGGCGACCAGAAATGCTAATGCCAACAACCACGGTGATAATCCATAAGAAGGATTAGCAGCCAAAGCCATTGCAGCAAAAATCAAGGAATCACCTGGCAGGAAAGGCAAAATAACGACACCAGTCTCGATGAAGATGATCAAGAATAATACTAAGTATGTCCAAACGCCGAAATCATTCACGATATTAATCATGTGATGATCAATATGAAGAATGAAGTCAACTAGACCCATTACGTAACTCAATTCATCAACTCCAATAATTAGATTAACTTTATTATAACAGGTTACCTTAAAATAGCTTTAAAACTAGATCATTTTTCCAAAATTTTTAATGAAAAAGTGAAGTACTGTGTTCAAAGTAATCTTTATCGGGATAGATGTTGCGAAGTGCTTTCGTTACGGCAGTAGGGCCCTCAGCAAAAGCAGTGGCAATCAATTGTAATTTACCAGGGTATGTGGCAATATCGCCAATAGCAAAAACATTTGGCAAATTAGTTTCCATTTGTTGGCTGACCTTAATGAAGGGACCCTCCAATTCCAAATTCCAGTCACGTAAAATCTTCGAATCAGAAATGAAACCGTAGTTAACAAGTAACTTATCGACGGTAATAGTCTTCTCATCCTCGGATTTGATTTTTTTCAAAAGAATGTCGATCTTACTTTTGTCGTCATCATTATAGGTAACATCTTTAATGATGAAAGGGTTCAGTTGTTCTACGTCTGATTCGTTTAGACTGTCAATGCTAGATTCCATTGCACGATACTTGTTGCGGCGGTGAATGATCGAAGTGTTATTAGCCAGTTCGTTAATATGGATCGCCCAGTCCACAGCAGAATCACCACCACCAGCGATGGCAACATCCTTATCTTTGAAGTCATTAATGTCATTGACGAAGTAGGAAAGATTGTTTTCTTCTATAGTAGGGTCGTAATCAAAAGTCAGTTTTCTTGGCTGAAAGGCACCATTACCCATTGCAATAATGATAGACTTAGTCTTGATAGTTTCTTTATTAGTAGAGATAGTCCAAGTATCGTCATCTGCACGTTGAAGATCGGTAACAGAAGTGTCTAAGTATTCGTCACAGGGGAGCAATGCCATTTGCTTACTAAGTTGGTCGATCAATTCAGTACCAGACACTTGAGGCAAAGCGGCAATGTCATAAATTTGTTTTTGTGCATATAAAGTTTGCGGTTGTCCACCTAAATTAGGTAAACTCTCTATTAAAGCAACGTTTAGTTTACGCATTGAAGCGTAATAAGCTGCAAACATACCGGCGGGACCACCGCCAATAATAGAGATATCATATAGTTTATTGTCCATGTAGGTCACCATTCTTCTATAGTAGTTATAGGAACATTGTTACACAACATGGTATCAAAGATAAAGGAGAGACAAGATGAAAATAGGAGATAAGTTTTCAGGAAAAGTATCCGGGATCCAGCCTTATGGCGTCTTCATCAGCTTGGCTGATGGAGAGCAAGGCTTGATCCATATTTCCGAATTGAAAAATGGATATGTTTCAGACATTGAAAATGAGTATAAGATAGGACAAGAATTAACCGTAGTTGTACTGGATATAGATGAATATGACAACAATGTAAGTCTTTCATTAAGAGCACTACAGGATAAAAAGATCGGTAGACCAATCTTGCACAAACACTTCTGGACGAACTATAAAGACCAGATCGGCTATGAAAGTATCAAAGAAATTAAGCCTAAATGGATTGCGGATGCAATGCACCAAATTGAGGGAAAATGAGAAAATTACATTTTTTTACAAAAAAGGGTTGCAAGCTTTAGAGTCTATTGGTAAGATATTATTTGTTGTTGCGAGAGAGCATTAACGTCAAGCCTAGCAAGCGAAAGCGAGCTAGCTTGATGAAAAATTATTTTAAAAAGTTGTTGACATGAGGTTGATGATTCGATATGATAATTAAGTTGCTCCTGTAAGGAACGACAAGCAATGAGATGAACTTGTTCATCAAGTTGCTAAGAAAATTATTTTAAAAAGTTGTTGACAGATAGTTGATAACATGTTAAAATAATTAAGTCGCTTGTTGAGAGCTTTAGCGATCAACAAGAAGTAGACCTTTGA
>NZ_RHOM01000010.1 GCF_003946515.1 Companilactobacillus zhongbaensis
ACCAAAAATAACGGATTAACACCTGCAGAAATGCGAGAAATGTCAGGAATGGCTGCTTAAAAAATTATTATATTTAAATCGTCCGGTTGAAAAATATGGCTCAGGACGCCACTTTGAACCAATCGGGGAAACCGCCCGCTTGTTTCAAAACTGCACCTTTCACTAAGCTCCTTCGTCGCCAAGTGAAATTTCACCACTGAGGGCTGCATCCCCGGGCCCCTCCGTCTAGATAGTGCAACAATCCTCCCTTTTTTTGGTGAGGACCGATTTTTTTTGATCAAATTGGCACTTTTTGCGCGTCCTAGTTTCTGTGGTCTATCTCAGTTTCTGTTTTTGTTGGTGAGATCAAGACCAAAATCAAAAGCCCAATCAAAATCAAAAGCCCAATCAAAATCAAAAGCCCAATCAAAAGACTGAGGACTGAGATCATAACTGAGAATGGTTAAGGAGTTTGATTCTGGTGGTGTTAAGATTTTAGCTCTGTTTTTCCTTCGTTCAGTGTGACTTTTGCTTTGATTTTATTTATTTTTATTTTTTTAATGTTATTTTGCTATAATTGTTTGGTATTTCAATTTTTTGAAAAGAGGATTTGTGTATGAATTCGAGGGTGTCGCTTCGGCTTAAGTTGTCTATTTTGGCGGTTGGGTTGCTTACTTTTACTGGGGTTTTGATCGAGACTTCGATGAATGTTACTTTTCCTGAATTGACTCGGCAGTTGGGGGTTAGTTTGGGGACTGTTCAGTGGTTGACTACTGGTTACTTGCTGCTGACTACTATTGTTATGAGTACTACGGCTTTTGTTTTGAAAAAATTTGATCCTCGGAAGGTTTTTGTTTTTGCCGCGACACTTTGCTTTTTGGGGACGTTGGTTTGTTTGTTTTCTACTAATTTTCCTATTTTGCTGATTGGTCGTTTGATCCAAGCTGTTTCTACTGGATTGGCCACTCCGTTGATGTTTAATTTGATATTTACGGAAGTTCCTGCTTCTAAGTTGGGAGTTTATACAGGGTTTGCTAGTATTATTATTTCTCTAGCTCCAGCGCTTGGTCCTACTTATGGTGGGATCGTTAGTGATATTTGGTCATGGCGAGCTATTTTTATTGGAGTTATTCCAATTATTTTGTTTTTGAGTATTTTAGGGTTCTTTACTGTTCGTGGGAAAGCTGCAGGGGTAAAGGATCTTAAGTTCGATTACTTAGGTGTTGTTGGTATCGCAGTGATTTTTACGATGATTTTATTCACTTTTGATCAAGCAGGGCGTAATGGTTGGCTTTCTTGGCAATTTGCTGGTTGGATCATTTTGTCTGCTGTGATCACTGTTGGGTATTGGTTTTATAATCAACATTCTGATCGACAATTGATCGACTTTTCTATTTTGAAATTGCCGGTTTTACGTCTTCGATTATTTAGTTATTTTTCATTGCAATTTATTAATATTGGCCTGTCATTCGTTTTGCCTGTTTTTGCGCAAACGGTATTGAATGCTAATGCTTCGCAAGCGGGATTGATGCTGTTGCCAGGTTCATTGATCGGTGCTCTCGCCGGGCCTTATGCCGGATTTTTATACGATAAGAAGGGACCACTGACACCTTTGCTTATTTCTGGGGTCATGATTACTTTAGGCTCTTTGTTGTTCGTTATTTTCGGTGCCAATTTAACTATTATCGGTGTGGCAGTGATTTATACGGTCGTGCGAATTGGTTTCAATTTTGGATTCGGTACGACTTTATCCGATGGTTCAGTGCAAGTCGCTGGTCCGCAAAAGTCAGACCAAAACTCATTATTCAGTATGATGCAGCAATATGCAGGTTCATTGGGGACAAATGTGTTATCTGTCGTTATTTCTTCAGTAGCACTTTATTCTGGTTCAAAAAGCAGCGTGATCAATACGGCAATTGGGGCACGATTTGACTTTGTTATCGTCTTCATCTTAGCGTTGTTGATTTTGGCGACAGTTATTTACGTTAATTATCGCTACGAAAGCAAAAAAAATTAATTTTTTGGACATCAGGAGACTGATGTCTTTTTTTCACAATGTTGATCGATTGCTTCGTTCCTTTGGCTGTAACTAGAACGTTCTTTTTGGTAAAATATATAGTGATTAACTGTGGTTTAATGGGAGAAAACATGACTGAAAATAAAAAATTATTATTAATTGATGGAAATAGTGTTTCTTTTCGTGCTTTTTTTGCGATGCACAATGTCCTAGATAAGTTCGTTACTGGTGAAGGGATTCATACTAATGCTTTGTATGCCTTTAATAATATGCTTGATATTATTTTAAAAGATGAAAAGCCAACTCACGCTTTGGTGGCTTTTGATGCTGGTAAGACTACTTTTCGGACGAAGATGTATTCAGAGTATAAGGGTGGTCGTGCTAAGACTCCGCCTGAATTGATCGAACAATTACCTTTGATCAAGGAATTGTTGAATTTACGTGGTATCAAGACTTATGAATTGAAAGATTATGAAGCAGATGACATTATCGGGACTATGTCACGAGTTGGCGAATCCGATGACATGGACGTGACGATCGTTACTGGTGACCGTGACTTGACACAACTGACTACTCAAAAGGTAACAGTTCGTGTAAACGTCAAGGGTGTTACTGAGACGGAAGCTTATACTCCCGAACACGTTCAAGAAAAGCTCGGAATAACTCCGGCACAAATCATCGATATGAAGGGCTTGATGGGTGATAATTCTGACCATTATCCTGGTGTTGAAAAAGTCGGTGAGAAGACTGCTCTCAAACTGATAGGTCAATATGGAAGTATGGAAGGTATTTACGATAATATTGACGAAATGAAGAAGAGTAAGTTGAAAGAGCATTTGATCAATGATAAGGATCAAGCTTTTTTGAGTAAGAAATTAGCTACGATCAATATTGAAGCTCCAGTTGAATTGAAAATGGCTGATCTAGAATACGCTGGTGACAATCAGGAACAATTGATCAAGTTTTATCAGAAGTTAGGCTTTAATTCTTTCCTTGAAAAGATGAATATTTCGCCAGCCGATAGTGCTGATCAACTTGAAGAGATCGACTTTGAAGAACTAAACGATGATGCTGTGAAACAAATTGTTCAAGATAAGGGACCACAAACTATAGTCGTTGAAAACTTAGGCGAGAATTATCACGTCACACCGATCATTGGTTTGGCAGTTTTTAGTGGTGATAAATATTATGCGACTGATGATGTAACTATTTTAGAAAATCAAGCTTTTAAAGATTGGCTAGCAGATGCTGATAAGGAAAAATTTGTTTTTGATTATAAGCGGACAATTGCCTTGTTGCATCGATACGACTGCAAATTTGCCGGTGTTAGCTTCGACATGTTGTTAGTAGCATACTTGTTGGACACTAACGACAATAAGACTGATATCGGTCTAGTTGCTCAAAACTATGGTCAACACTTGCCTAGTGCGGATGAATTTTACGGTAAAGGTGTGAAACGTGCTGTTCCAGATGACCGCAATAAGTTGTTGAATTACTTGTGTCAGCAAGCTCAATTGATCAATAGTTTGCATGACAAGATGTTGGCTGAATTAAAGGATAATGATCAAGATAGTTTGTACGATGAAATTGAATTGCCTTTGACTGTTGTCTTGTCCGATATGGAGCTAGAAGGTGTGACTGTTCAAACTTCTAAGCTCAAAGAAATGGAAAATTCATTTGCTCAAAGATTAGCTGACATTGAAAAAGCTATTTACGAAGAAGCTGGCAAAGAATTTAATATCAATTCGCCAAAACAGCTTGGAGTAGTGCTTTTTGAAGACTTGAAATTGCCAGTTATCAAGAAGACTAAAACTGGATATTCCACTGCTGTTGACGTTCTTGAACAGTTAAAAGATAAGTCACCAGTCGTTCAAAAGATCCTCGATTATCGTCAACTTTCGAAGATCAATTCGACTTATGCAGTTGGTTTACAAAAGTTTATCCAACCTGACAATAAGATCCACACAATTTATCAACAAACATTGACGCAAACAGGTCGACTATCATCGATCGAACCTAACTTGCAAAATATTCCTATCAGGATCGATGAAGGTCGTCAGATCAGAAAAGCCTTTGTTCCACAACATGATGATTGGGAAATGTTCTCTGCTGATTACTCACAAGTTGAATTGCGGGTGTTAGCTCACATTTCCGGAGACGAGACGATGCAAGAAGCCTTCAAGGAAGACTATGATATTCATGCTCATACTGCGATGAAGATTTTTGGATTAGATAGCACTGATGAAGTAACACCAAACATGCGTCGTCAAGCTAAGGCTACTAACTTCGGTATTGTATACGGTATTAGTGATTATGGATTATCACAAAATATCGGGATCACTCGTAAGGAAGCTGCCAAATTTATCGAAAGTTATTTTGAACAATATCCTGGAGTTAAGAAATACATGGACGATATTGTTAAATTTGCTCGTGAGAACGGCTATGTTGAAACGATCATGCATCGCCGTCGTTATTTGCCTGATATTCATGCTAAGAACTTTGCCTTACGCAATTTTGCTCAAAGAACTGCCATGAATACACCAATTCAAGGTAGTGCAGCTGATATTATTAAAGTTGCGATGATCAATATGCAAAACAAATTACGCGAAGAAAACTTGCAAGCTAATTTGTTATTACAAGTACATGATGAAATGATTTTTGAAGCTCCTAAATCAGAAATTCCTATCTTAGAAAAACTCGTACCTAGTGTCATGGATTCAGCCGTTAAATTGGATGTGCCATTGAAGGTTGAATCAGCTCACGGCAAGACTTGGTACGAAGCTAAATAAAATAAACAGTAGGTGAAATAAATGCCAGAAATGCCTGAGGTCGAGACAGTTCGTCGTGGCTTGATCGAACAAGTCTTAAACAAGCGAATTACTCACGTTGAGATCCGTTATCAAAATTTGATTACCGGTGATGTAGATGAATTCATCGAAACGGTTACCGGTGCTGTTATTTCTAATATTGGTCGTCGAGCTAAATTTTTATTAATTGAACTCGACAATGGATATACGATCATAAGCCATCTGCGAATGGAAGGGAAATATCGTGTTTCTGCCGATCAAAATGCCATTGATAAGCATTCTCATGCGATTTTTACCTTAGATGATGGTCAAATGCTGATCTATAATGACGTTCGTAAGTTCGGTCGAATGCAACTGTGGCCAACCGATAAACTGTCAGAAAACAAATCGCTCAAAAAACTCGGACCAGAGCCGTTAGCTGCCGATTTTACTTTTGAAAATATTAAGCCGCGGATCATGCGCCATCGGAAAGATATTAAGACTGTCTTATTAGATCAATCAGTCATGGGTGGTCTCGGAAATATTTATGTTGATGAAGTATTATGGCAAGCTAAGATCCATCCGGAAACCAAGGCGGATCATCTGACCGATGAAGAGATCAAAGACATCATTAAATGTTCAAACTCGGAGATCGACATGGCTATTAAATCTGGTGGATCAACTATCCGGACTTACTTAGATGCGAATGGTCATAAGGGAAACATGCAAGATCGTTTGAAAGTTTATGGTAAAGAAGGGGAACCTTGTCCACGGTGTGGGACAGAGATCGTTAAGATCAAAGTTGGTGGACGTGGTACTCACTTTTGTCCTAAGTGTCAGGTGGCCAAATGAGTAAGATATTTGGTTTAACTGGTGGGATTGCAGCCGGTAAGACTACCGTATTGAACATTTTTAAAAAACTCGGCTGTCAAGTTTATGATGCTGATCAAGTGGCTCGGAAGGTAGTTGAACCAGGTACCGTTGGACTAGCTCAGATCACAAAGCAATTCAGCAAAAACATTTTATTGCCTGATGGATCACTTAACCGAAAAAAGTTAGGACGGATCGTTTTTTCTGATCGGCGCCAATTAAAGATATTAACGAGTATTACTGGTCCATTGATCCGTCAAGAAATTGTCCAAATTATTGACGAAGTTAAAAATAGTCCTAGTGATCAAATAACAATTTTTGAGATCCAGTTGCTGTTTGAAACACACTATGAGGAATACTTTGATGCTACAATAGCAGTATATGTAGATCATGAAATTCAATTAAAACGATTAATAAAACGAAATAATATTACTGAACAAGCAGCTGAGGATAAGATCAGTTCACAAATGCCGATGGCTCAAAAACGTGCCTTAGCGAATTATTGTCTCGATAATTCCGGTACGGTTGAGGATTTGGAAGAACAGATCAAGCAGCTGTTAAAACAACTTTAAGAAAAGAGGAAAACTTATGATATGTCCACATTGCCACCACGATTCGTCTAAAGTTGTTGATAGTCGACCGAGTGATGAAGGCCGTGCTATTCGAAGAAGAAGAGAGTGTGAATTTTGTGGTACAAGATTCACAACTTTTGAGCGAGTTGAAAAATCACCACTACTAGTCATCAAGAAAAATGGCAACCGTGAAGAATTCCGTCGTGATAAATTACTACGTGGCTTAGTTCGTGCAGCTGAAAAGCGTCCGGTAACTATGGATCAAATGAATGCCATTGTTGACAAAGTTGAAAACAAGATCAGAGCTACTGGTGAAAATGAAGTTAAATCACAAGATATTGGTGAACACGTCATGAAAGAATTGGCTGATGTTGACGATGTGACTTACATTCGTTTTGCTAGTGTTTATCGTGAATTCAAAGATATGTCTGGATTTATGAATGAAGTCCAAGAAATGATGGCTAATGATAAATCTGACAAGAAAAAAGGTGCAACCAAGGATTAAAGGAGGTGTCTCTGACGTTTGAATCACAAGAAAATCAATTAACTCCTTTAACAGGTTACTGGTGTTTACCAGCAGAACATTTTGGCAGTGTCGATCAACAAGTTTTGACCGACCTTTATTTGCCATTGATCGGAGCAAAGGCTTTTTCGATCTACCAGCTCCTTTGGCAAAAAGTTCCCAATAAGCAGTTGATCTCAGAGCGGGAAAGTCATTCGACATTGATGTCGTTGTTAGACATGGATTTGAATACTTTTCGTAATGAGCGCGTGAAATTAGAGGCAATGCATCTAATTAAAACTTTCGCCAAGTCAGACGACCTGGGTGAATTTTATATTTATCAACTATTTGCTCCATATTCGGCTGATAAATTTTTAAATGACGATATTTTAAGTGTCTTTTTGTATGAAAAGATCGGTGAGACCCAGTATCAACGATTGGTCGAAAAATACGGTCATTCTCAACAAGTTTTAGATGGGGCACAAGACGTTAGCCAGAGTTTTTTGTCTGTCTTTAAACTCAACGATAACGACCTACTGAACACACCGGCGACGGTTTCTAATGCACAGCAGCAGTTCGTTGCCAAGACAACTCAGAAACCATTTATACCGGCTCAACAAGTCAAAGATTACGATTTTGATTTGATCGAGAGTCGGACCACGGATATTTTTCACGTGTCAAAAGACTCTTTGCTGAAAAACCAAGAGCTGATTTATAGTTTGCACGAATTTTATGGTATTTCGGAAGTTTCGATGATCGACCTTATCGGAGAGACAATGAACATCGTGGATAATACGGTTGATCCTGAGGCTTTGAAGCGTGTAGCTCAAAAACGATTTGAGGGAAAAGCCAATGCCCATGCACGTGTTCAAGATACGCCACTAGAAACCGATCAAAAACCGCCACTCCGGTCCAATGATCCGAATGCGTTGCTGATCCAACGTGCAAAATCGACTAATCCAGCCGACTTTTTGGCAGAGGAGAAGCAACAACGAAATGGTTTTGTTGGTGATTCTGAGTCACGAGCTTTGAGGACATTAGTGTTCAGGCAAATATTAAATACACCTGTCTTAAATATTATGATTCACTATGTTTTACAAATTGCCCCAGCCCTAACGACAGCCTTGATGGAGACTATTGCTAACGACTGGAAGCAAAATGGGGTGAAGACGCCCGAGGATGCGCTCAAACGAATCAATGAATTTCAAAATCGTCCTCGAGGTAAGCGTCGATACAACCAAGCACCCAGAAAAATCGAGAAGGCAACTGACTGGAGTAAAGTGAAGAGTAAGCCTGTTACCACCAAGGACAGTTCTTCAGCTGAGCAATCTCGTCAGGAAATGCTTCGAAAACTAAGGAATAAGGATAAATAATTATGGAAAAATTTGGTGATGTTTTAGCTGCCGGATTTCAAAATTATCATTTTAAAAACAATAACTACAAGCAATTAATGGAACAAGCTTTGCAAGACCCTGATGTAGTCAAATTTTTACAAAAGAATCAGGATAAGATCAGCAAAGAAGCCATTGATGTTTCAGCAGCAGCCATTTATGAATACTACAATCACAAGACTAAGCCGAATGAGTTTTCTAAAGATTACGTTCCGACTTTAGTTGTTAGCAATCACAACATCGAGTGTGCTTATTTGCCTAATCAACAAAAGATCAGTAATGACCGTAAAAAGGCTTATGAAGCAGGATTTAGTCTGGTTGACATGCCTAAAGATATTCGAAAGGCTAATTTGGATGGCTATGATGGTGCCGGACGTCAGGAGGCCTTCGTAGCTGCGATTAATTTCATTGAAAGCTATCAACCAGATGGGAAGTTCGTCCCTGGACTTTATTTAGCTGGAGATTTTGGTGTTGGAAAGACTTATTTATTAGGTGCTATCGCTAATGAGTTGTATGCTCGGGGAGTGAAGTCGACAATGATGCATTTCCCTAGTTTTGCGGTCGAGATGAAAGACTCAATCAACAGTAATAACACTTTGGAAAAAGTTAACAAGATCAAGGCTGCTCAGATCTTGATGATCGATGATATTGGCGCCGATTCCGTTTCTAGTTGGATGAGGGATGAGATCCTTGGTGTTATTTTGCAATATCGTATGCAAGAAAATTTACCAACATTTTTCTCATCGAATTTTTCAATGAAAGAATTAGAAGCTCATCTGGCTATCAACTCCAAGGGAGAGCAAGAGCCTGTTAAATCTGCCCGGATCATGGAGCGGGTCAAATACTTGTCTCGTGAAGTGATCGTTACCGGTCAAAATCGAAGAAATAAGGGTTAGAGCTTGCAAATATAAAAAATAAATGTTTCAATAATTACATGAAAGACAACACTTCGGTTCTATTCAGGGAGGGTACGATTACTGAAAGCTTACCCATTACTGGAGTTACCACTTCCATATAAAACTGTATATCGGTTGGTTACTTTATAACCATAGAGTGAAAGCTGTTTAGTAACAGTTTTAATTTGGGTGGAACCGCGCAGAATGCGTCCCAGAAGTATGAATGCAATGATTGTATTTATACTTCTGGGACGCATTTTTTTGTTGTCCAAATATTAGGAGGTTACGTGAATTATGTCAGAAATCAAATTAACATTCCCAGACGGAACAGTTAAGGAGTTTGATCAAGGCACAACTACTTTGGATGTTGCAAAATCAATCAGCACATCTTTAGGAAAGAATGCTATCGCTGGTAAGTTGAACGATACATTGATCGATGTCGAAAGACCTATCAAACAAGATGGTAAAATCGAAATTATTACTGGAAAGGACGATGCAGATTCTCTTAAGGTTTTGAGAAATACTGCTAGTTTAGTTTTCAGTGCTGCAGCAAAGCAATTCAAAGCTGATCTTCACTTTGGTGAAAAACAAGCTAACGATGATGGATTCTTTGTTGATACAGACGATGCTGATCAAATCACAGTTGATGAATTAGATTCAATTGCTGAAATGATGAACAAGTTGATCAAGAAAAATGACAACGTTGAAAGAACATTGATGGACAAATCAGAATTAGTTGAGATGTTCAAAGATGATCCTTACAAATCATCATTGCTTGGTGCCATTGATTCAGTTCAAATTCCTGTTTACAAGATCGATGACTTTATTGACTTTGGTTATGACGCAGTTCTACCAAACATCAAGAACTTGAAACACTTCAAGTTACTTTCAGTTGCCGGTGCTTATTGGCAAGGCAAGTCAAGTAACCCAATGCTCCAAAGAATTTACGGTACTGCATTCTTCAAACAAGATGACCTCGATGCTGATATGAAACGTCGTGCCGAAATCAAAGAACGTGACCACAGAACAATTGGTCGTGAACTAGATTTATTCTTTGTTGATCCTGAGGTTGGTGCTGGTCTTCCATACTGGATGCCAAATGGTGCAACAATTCGTCGTGTTATCGAAAGATACATCATCGACAAGGAAGTTGCATGGGGCTATCAACACGTTTACACACCTATCTTGATGAACTTGAATGCATATAAGACTTCAGGTCACTGGGAACACTACCGTGAAGACATGTTCCCACCAATGGATATGGGTGATGGCGAAATGCTTGAACTTCGTCCAATGAACTGTCCTTCACATATTCAAATTTACAAGCATCACACACGTTCATATCGTGAATTGCCTGTCAGAATTGCTGAATTAGGAATGATGCACAGATATGAAAAATCAGGTGCTTTGAGTGGATTACAACGTGTTCGTGAAATGACATTGAACGATGGTCACACATTCGTTGCTCTTGATCAAATTCAAGAAGAATTCAAACGTACACTTCAATTAATGATGGAAGTTTATGCTGACTTTGATATCACAGACTACACATTCAGATTGAGTTACCGTGACCCAGCCAATACTGAAAAATACTTTGATGATGACGAAATGTGGAACAAGTCACAATCAATGTTGAAGGCTGCCATGGATGACCTTGGTTTGGACTATTACGAAGCAGAAGGCGAAGCTGCCTTCTACGGTCCTAAGCTAGATGTTCAAACAAAGACTGCTTTAGGTAATGACGAAACATTATCAACTATCCAACTAGACTTCATGCAACCAGAGAAGTTCAAGTTGACATACGTTGGTTCAGATGGTGAAGATCACAGACCAGTTATGATCCACCGTGGTATCGTTTCAACTATGGAAAGATTTATTGCTTACTTGATCGAAATTTACAAGGGTGCTTTCCCAACATGGTTAGCTCCTACACAAGTTAGAATTATCCCTGTTAACAATGACTTGCACAAAAACTATGCTGAAAACTTGTTAGCTGAACTACGTAAGAAGAATATTCGTGCTACGATCGATGATCGTGATGAGAAGATGGGTTACAAGATCCGTGACGCTCAAACAATGAAGATTCCTTATACAGCCGTTGTTGGTGACGACGAAATGGCTGATGCTACTGTTTCAGTTAGAAAATATGGTGAGGATAAGTCAGAGTCAGAATATGTTGCTATGTTTGTTGATTCTGTTGCTGCTGATATTCGTAACTTTTCACGTCAGGGTAAGGATAAGGAAAGAAAGATTTAGATTTTTTTATGAGATGTTTATGGTCGGCGCTTTTTATTGGCGTCGGCTTTTTTTGTTGTTTGATTTTTTTTGAGGTTTGATTTTGTGGGGGAGGTTTGTTCCCGGTTCTGGGAGGATTCCGAAAATTTCGCTGTGGCTTCCTTAGTTGTTCGGTGGCGTAGCCACCACCAAGAACCAGTTGCGCAAGTGTATTAGCACTTACGTTCCTCTATTTCACAGCTGACGGCGAATTTTCTCCATCCTCCCAGAACCTAGTTGGGTATAAACATCACTTTTTGGTTTGGGGTACGGTACTTATATTTGTTCTACTAGGTTGCTGCGTTTTGATTTGTTTACAGATTTTTTTGTGTCCTAGGATTATTGTAGTCGTTCCTATCTTGTTAATGCTTATTTTTACATATCATCGGTTGCTATTTTATTTTTTTCTTTTTCTTGCTCTTTGACTTGCTCCTTTGTCGCGTCAAAATCGCTGTCGTAAAGCATGCGGTGTGTAGTTGGTTTGTATTTCTTTTCTTTATCTCCTATTATAGGTAGAATGGTTACTAGGATTTATTAAGTTGAGGTGCTTTTATGTTTAAGTTGATTGCGACTGATATTGATGGGACTTTTTTTGATGACGATCATGATTATGATCATGAGAGGTTTAATCGGCAGTTGAAGCTGTTGCATGAGCAGGGTGTTAAGTTTGCTATTGCTAGTGGGAATTATCTTGGTCATTTGCAACGTGTGGTGCAGTTTTCTCCGGTTGATGCTTTTGTTTCGGAGAACGGTGCTCATATTATGGCTGGTGATGATGAGGTTTTTGCTTCTTATTTGAAGTCGGATACTGTTAATGCAATTATTGATGGTCTGGATTCTTTGGGCGATAATTTGCAGTCTTTTATTTTATCTGGGGAAGAGGCTACTTATGTTGATTCTAAGTTTGAGCCTTTTTTGAATAAGTATTATATTCATAATTATCAACTTACTGATGATGTTAAGAATGTTTCTGATGATGTTTTTAAGGTTAATATTAGTTTGAATGATGATAAGTTGGATGAGGTTACTGCTGATCTTAATTCTCGCTTTGCGGATGAGATCCATGCTACTGCTAGTGGCTTTGGTAGTATTGATATTATTTCTAAGGGGATCAATAAGGCTTTTGGGTTGCAGAAGTTGGCTGATTTTTATGGTATTGGCTTGGATGAGATCGTTAGTTTTGGAGACAATAGTAATGATGATGAGATGTTGGCTGAAACGGGGCTTGGCTTTGCGATGAAGAATGCTAAGGCTTCTACTCAAAAAGCTGCCGATCATGTTACTGAGTTTGATAATAACTATCAAGGTGTTTTAGAAACTATCGATTCAATTTTTGGCTTTAATACTAAATAATGTTGTATAATATTTTTATTGATTAATTGTCGACTGTTTGTTGACAAGGCAGTTATACACTGGTATTATTAATACCTGTTGAGATTAAGCAGAAGCGCCCGCTTCTCACCTATGCATGTGCCTCTAGGTAAATACTGTATAAGATAATTATATTAGTGGGCGTGCGTATGCACCCCATTTTTTTAGTGGGAACATTTTTCGGAGGTGACTACTCATAGCAAGAGATTTATTAGTAAACGATCAAATTCGTTCAAAAGAAGTTCGGTTGATTAACGAAAACGGAGATCAAGTTGGTGTTAAACCAAAGGCAGAGGCTCAACGTCTAGCTGACGCAGCCAATATGGACCTTGTCCTCATGTCACCTGGAGCAAAGCCTCCAGTTGCTAGAATTATGGACTATGGTAAATATAAGTTTGAACTTCAAAAGAAAAATCGTGAAGCTCGTAAAAAGCAAAAGGGCGTTAGCATCAAAGAAGTTAGACTAAGTCCAACAATTGAAGAAAATGACTTTAATACAAAGCTTAACAATGCCCGTAAGTTCCTGAGCAAGGGCGATAAGGTCAAAGTTTCTCTTCGCTTTAAGGGTAGAGCTATTACTCATAAAGAGATAGGAAAAGAAGTCTTAGATCGTGTAGCTGACAAGACAAAAGATATTGCCAATGTTACTACAAAACCTAAGATGGATGGCCGAAGCATGTTCTTAATGCTTGATCCAATTAGTTCTAAAGACAATAAGAAAAAATAGTGGAGGGATTTTCAATGCCTAAACAAAAAACACACCGTGCATCAGCTAAAAGATTCAAGAAGACAGCTACTGGTGAATGGAAGAGAAGTCATGCTTACACAAGTCACCGTTTCCACGGAAAGACTAAGAAGCAACGTCGTCAATTGGCAAAATCAGGTTTAGTTTCATCAAGTGACATGAAACGAATCAAACAAATGTTAGCAACATACTAATTTAGGTATCGTAATTCAAAGGAGGAGTCATTATGCCACGTGTAAAAGGTGGAACAGTAACTCGCAAACGTCGTAAAAAAGTTTTAAAATTAGCTAAGGGATATCGTGGTTCAAAACATATCACTTTTAAAGCAGCTCATACACAAATCATGGTTTCATACCGTTATGCATTCCGTGATCGTCGTCAAAAGAAACGTGATTTCCGTAAGTTGTGGATCGCAAGAATCAACGCAGCTGCAAGAATGAACGAAATCAGTTACAGCAAAATGATGCATGGTTTGAAGTTGGCAAACGTTGACATTAACCGTAAGATGTTAGCACAAATTGCTATTGAAGATCCAAAGGCATTTACAAGTTTAGCAGAAACAGCTAAGAAAGCTTTAGCTTAATTAATAAAACGTAATTTGGACATTCCAAATTACGTTTTTTTACTAAGTATATAAATGAGGGTAGATTATGTTTAAACCTACAGTTATGTTAAATAAGATCACAGATATTGAAGTTGAGGATCTGAAGAAGGAAAATATCACAACTATCATGACCGATTTGGATAATACCATTTTGCCATGGAATAGTAGTGAATATAGCTTGTCATTGAGAAAATGGCTTAATATAATGAAAAAGGCGAATATTGAAGTATTGGTCGTTTCGAATAATAGTTATAAACGGATCGAAAAAGCCGTAGCCGACTTAGAAATCGGCATCGTGGCTCGTGCGAAAAAGCCGCTGCCATTTGAGATCATGAAATATCTGAAAGAAAATCACATTCAAAAGGAAGAAATCCTTTTTGTGGGTGACCAAATTTTTACAGATGTTTTAGCTGGTTCACTTTCGGGTGTTACGACAGTTTTGGTTAAACCAATTGTTGAGACTGATGCTAAGAAGACTCGTGTTAATCGCTTTTTTGAGAGACCTTTATTGAAATACCTACAAAAGACTAATAAAAATTTATATTGGAAGGATTCATTACATGACAGAAAATGATGAAGTATTATATTGCATTGGCTGTGGAGCCCAGATCCAAACAGAAGATAAGGATAAACCAGGCTTTGTTCAGCAATCAACGCTTAACAAATATTTGGAGGATGATTCTAAAGAATTATTGTGTAAGCGATGCTTCAGATTAAGAAACTATAATGAGATCACTGATGTAAATATCGATGATGATGAATTTTTGAAATTGCTTGATTCAATTTCAAGCAAAAAAGGATTGATCGTTAACGTTGTCGACATTTTCGATTATGAAGGTAGTGTTATTCCTGGTCTACAACGTTTCGTCGGGGATAAGAATATCTTAGTAGTAGGAAACAAATTAGATCTACTTCCTCGGTCAGTTAATCAAAATAAATTGCTGAACTGGCTTCAACAAAAGAGTAAGGAAAATGGTATTAAATCGATCGGTCAATTAATGGTGTCTGCTCAAACTGGAGCAAATATCGATAAATTGATGCAAATGATTGAAAAATACCGTGATGGACAAGACGTATATGTCGTCGGTACTACTAATACAGGTAAATCGACATTGATCAATAAGATCATTTCCGAGAATTCGGATGTTAAAGACTTGATAACGACATCGAGATTCCCAGGAACAACATTGGATAGAATCGACATTCCTTTAGATGATGGACATTTCTTGATCGATACCCCTGGTATCATTCACAAGTACCAACTAGCACATTATTTAAATGAACGAGAATTAAAGGCCGTGACTCCTAAGAAACCATTGCGTCCAGCAACTTTCCAACTGCGTGATGGTCAGACGATCTTCGTCGCCGGCTTAGCTCGTTTCGACTTTTTAGATGAGAAGTCAAACGTGGTCTTTTATGTCAATCAAGGTCTTGTACTGCACCGGACTAAAACTGTCAATGCTGACCAATTTTACGAAAAGCACATCGGAGAAATTTTAAATCCTCCTGAAGAAGCGTCGACATTACCGGAACTGAAAAAAGAAGAATTTACTTCCCATCAAAGGTCAGACATTGTTATTTACGGATTAGGCTGGGTGACTATCCCTGCTAATTGTAAAGTCCGTGTCTATGTTCCAACAGGAGTTAGTGTTTCAATTCGAGACGCTATCATTTAAGGAGAAAATATGATAATAAAAGGTAAACAAAACCGTTATTTGCGTAGTCAAGCGCAAACAATGAAGCCGTTAGTTCAAGTAGGACGCGACGGTATTAGCGATAATTTATTGAAACAAATTCAACAATTACTTAATAAAAATGAATTGATCAAGGTTTCATTATTACAAAACACCATGGTTAGTGCCGACCAATTGATCGAAGCTTTAAACGAACAAGATGGTGGCATTGCTTTGATCCAAACAATTGGGTCAAAAGTTGTTTTGTATAAGAAATCTTCTAAGATCAAAAATCGTAAATATTCTTTAGAACTTGAAAAAATTTAGTATTAAGTGAAGATGAATAATGAGAACACAAAAACAAATTTTAACTAAAGCAAAACCAGAAATTCAAACTAACTATCCTAAACGTCACGTGGGTATCTTAGGTGGTACTTTTAACCCGATCCACACGGGACATTTAGTGATTGCAGAGCAAGTATATCAACAGCTAAAGCTAAGCAAAGTCTTATTTTTGCCTGATAAGATCCCGCCCCATCGAGGAGTTGAAAAGACTAAACCGATCGATAGTAAGGATCGGATCGAGATGATCAAATTAGCGATCGAGGACAACATGCACTTCGACCTTGATTTGACGGACGTTAATCGTGGTGGCGTAAGCTATACTTATGAGACAATTAAGATCTTGAAACAATGCAATCCTAATACGGAATTTTATTTCATTATCGGTGGCGATATGGTTGAAAATTTGTCCAAGTGGTCTCACATTGATGAGTTGATGCAAATGGTCCACTTTGTCGGTGTATGTCGGAAGGGTTTTGAAAAAAGATCAAAGTATCCTATACTTTGGGTAAATACTCCTGAGCTAGAGATCAGTTCAAGTATGATCCGAGATGCTGTGAAGACTAATAAGTCAATCAAATATTTAGTGCCACAAGCAGTTGAGGACTACATTAAAGATAAGGGGCTTTATCAATGACAAGCTTTGATTATGACAAAATAGTTCCAGGATTTGACCGAGAAGCTGTGGTCAACCAAATGAAGGCCAACATGAGTGATTTCCGTTTTACGCATTGTCTTCGAGTGGAAAAGCAAGCTCAAGAATTAGCCGAGAAGTTTGGAGCTGACGTTTCGCGTGCTGGATTAGCCGGATTATTGCATGATTTTGCAAAGGAAAGAAGCGATGAACAATTCATCGCGACTATCAAGAAACATAATCTTGACCCAGATTTGTTAAATTACGGCAATGCCATTTGGCATGGGATCGTTGGTGCCGAGATCATCAGGGATGAACTCGGGGTATATGATGAAGTAGTTTTAAATGCTATCCGTCGTCATACCGTGGGATCCACCGCCATGACAGACGTCGATAAATGTGTTTTTATTGCAGATTTCATCGAACCACAACGAGATTTTCCAGGTATTGATGAAGCACGCAAGTATGCGGCTAAGTCGTTGAACGCAGGTGTAGCTTTTGAACTAAAACATTCAATCGCACATTTGATCGATAAAAACAGAAAGATTTATCCAGAAACATTTATTAGTTATAATTATTGGATAGATAAGGGAGAATTATAATTTGAATTCAAAAGAAATGATGGAAATTGCTGTAAAAGCAGCAGATAGCAAACACGCAAATGATATTGAAGTTTTAGATATTAGCAAAGTTAGTATCATGACTGATTATTTTGTGATCATGGATGCTAATTCACAAAGACAAGTGGACGCAATCGTTCAAGAGATCCTCGATAAAGAGGGCGAAAACAATGTTGAAATCGGCCACGTTGAAGGAAAGAGAGATTCAGAATGGATCTTGATCGACCTTCACGACGTTGTTATTCACGTCTTTACTACTGAACAACGTGGATTCTACAACTTAGAAAAATTATGGTCAGATGCACCATCAGTTGACATCTCAAAGTTGGTAACTGTTAATGATCTATAATTCGTTCGCTGAAGTATACAGTGAATTAATGGACGACTCACTTTATCAAAAATGGGCCGACTACGTTAAGAATCGGACTAATGCTGGTAGTAAGTTGCTCGATGTAGCTTGTGGTACCGGAGATTTGACGATTTTATTGGCGAATGATTATCAAGTTACTGGGACAGATTTGTCTGAAGAAATGTTGAAAATCGCAGACCAAAAGGCTCAAAAAGCTAAAGTACAGATTCCATTTGAACCTAGTAATATGATGGATTTTTATGATTTTGGCCAATTCGATGTCATCACTTGTTTTGACGACTCGATTTGCTATTTAAGCGATGAAGATGAGTTGTACATTGCTTTCAAGCAAGCATTTGATCACCTGGAAAAGGGTGGTAAATACTTGTTTGATGCTCATTCACTTTATCAAATGGATGAGGTTTTTCCTGGGTATATGTTCAATCATAAGGCCGAAGATTCGGCTTTTATGTGGAGCAGCTTTGAGGGTGAGTACCCGCACTCGATCGAACACGAATTAACTTTTTTCAATTATGACGACAAGATCGATGGATATAAAGTTAACACCGAGCTCCATCGTGAGCGGACTTATCCCGTTGAAGTGTATCAAGAGATTTTAAAAGACGTTGGCTTTAAGAATGTCAAAGTAACTGCAGATTTTGGTGAAAATAGTATCCAACCTGACTCAAATCGTTGGTTTTTTGAGTCGGAAAAATAGGAGACTTTAATGAAGGTTTTTGGTTTAGTAGCTGAGTTCAACCCATTTCATAATGGCCATCAGCGTTTTATCGAACAAATTCATACTAAATATCACCCCGATGTATTAATTGCCGTTATGTCAGGCAATTTTGTCCAGCGGGGTGATTTTGCGATACTTGATAAACATACTCGTGCAAAAATTGCAGTTGATAATGGTGTCGATTTGGTCATAGAACTGCCGTTTGCTAAAGCCGTTCAACCAGCAAATATCTTTGCTGAAAAAGCCATCGAGTTGTTACATAGTATCGGTGTTACTGACATCGTGTTTGGAACAGAAGAGTCGATCGATTTTCGAAAGGCAAGTCAAGTCTTGCAAGCTGCTCATTCGTTTGAACAAGATTTTCATCAAAATTATGCTGAAAATTTTAATCGTGTAATGAGTGCGTCGGGAATCGATACGGCAAATAAGCCAAACCAATTACTAGGAATCAATTATGTTAATTCCATCATCAAACACAATTGGTCCATTAAAGAGCATTTTTTGATAAGACCGAAAGATGGCTTTTCAGCTACTAAAATTCGAAATACTTTGTTAGGTGAATTTGGTTTATCACTCGATGAATCAATTCCTAAATCAAGTACGTTTTTTTTCAAATCAAACGAATTGATGAACTGGGAAAAATTTTATCCTTATTTAAGGTATAACATTTTGTCGAAATCATTGGATGAATTACAATTGATTTATCAAATGGTGGAGGGCTTAGAGTACAAAATAAAAAAAGAATTAACTAACGCAGATTCATTTGACGAATTAAGTCAAGCAGTCAAATCAAAACGGTATACGTTAGCTCGGATCAGACGGTTGTTAATGTATGTGTTGCTAAATGTTAGTGACTCAGAAATGAAAACTGCTCTGGAGACTGATTACTTGCAAGTCTTAGCTTTTGACCAAGTAGGTCAGCAATATTTGAGTGCGCAGAAGAAACAGTTGGAGATTCCCTTGATCACTCGAGTAGGGAAGACTGAAGCTGCCAGTATGCCGTTAGCGATCAAAGTTGATAGCATTTATCAAATGATCAATCAGCGCGAACAAAATTTTGGAGTGATCCCTTATATTAAGGAGGAGAACAATGCTTAATTGGGACATACAAGAGGTTAGGAAATACAAAGATAAACCTTTTGATTTTAAAGAACAGCTCGATTTAGAAAAAGTTTTAAAAGAACGCTTTTCTGATATTATTTCAGCACAACCAGCTGATGTTACCGGTAATTTATTTAATGATCGTGGATTGGTGATCTCTGATGTGAAGGTCGGTGTCAAATTGACCGTCCCTTCAACCAGAAGTCTCGAACCAGTGGATCTTAATTTACAATTCCGGATCAATGAAGCTTACAATATTGATAATATCGATACCGAGGAAATCGAAGATTATGCCATCATTATTCCAATCGATGATGAAAATCCAACTATCAATGTTTATGAATCAGTTATCGACAATATTTTATTAAATATTCCAACCCAAGTATTAACTGAAAAAGAAAAAACTCAAGACGTAATGCCATCCGGTAAAAACTGGACAGTTATTTCTGAAGATGAGTTCAAGAAACAAAAAGAAGAGGAACACGTTAACCCTGAATTTGCCAAATTGAAGAATTTGTTCAAAGACGAGGGTCAATAGTGCCCTCTTTTTTCATTTTTTGTTAATATAGTACTATGAATTAACTAATGTTAATCTTATATTGATTTAATTATTTTATTGGAGGTATACGTATGAGTAAACCACAAATCGGTGTAATTGGAATGGCCGTAATGGGTAAGAACTTGGCGCTTAATATCGAAAGTCGCGGATATGAAGTTGCTATTTATAATAGAACAGGTTCAAAGACAGAAAATGTTGTGAAAGAACATTCTGAAAAGAAACTAGTTCCTAGTTACACAATCGAAGATTTTGTAAATTCTCTTGAAAAACCACGTCGTATTATCATGATGGTTAAGGCTGGTGCTGGTACTGACGCTGTGATCGATCAATTGTTGCCACTTCTTGACAAGGGTGATGTTTTGATCGACGGTGGTAACACATTCTTTGAAGATACTATCGAAAGAAACAAGCGTTTGGATAAATCTGGTATCAACTTTATCGGAATGGGTGTTTCTGGTGGTGAATTAGGTGCACTTCAAGGTCCATCACTAATGCCAGGTGGCCAAAAAGAAGCTTATGACTTAGTTGCTCCAATTTTGGAACAAATTTCAGCTAAAGCCGACGAAGACGGAAAGCCATGTGTTACATACATCGGTGCTAATGGTGCAGGACACTATGTAAAGATGGTCCACAACGGTATCGAATACGGTGACATGGAATTGATCTCAGAAAGTTATAACTTACTTTCACACTTATATAATAATGACCTCAATAAAGTTGCTGACACATTTAAAGAATGGAACAAGGGTGAACTTTCAAGTTACTTGATCGATATCACTGCTAACATCTTAACTAGGAAAGATGATCAAGGTAGCGATGACTTTATCGTAAACAAGATCATGGATAAAGCTGGTAACAAGGGTACAGGTAAGTGGAGTTCACAAAGTGCTCTTGAATTAGGTGTTCCACAATCATTGATCACTTCAGCTGTTTATTCACGTTATATTTCTGCTTACAAAGATGAACGTGTTAAAGCAAGTAAGGTCTTGAATGGACCTAAAGAAATTCCTGATGTTGATATCGATGAGTTCGTTGAAAAGATCAGAAAAGCTTTGTACTTCAGTAAGATCATGAGTTATGCTCAAGGATTTGCTCAAATGAAAGCTGCCGGCGAGCATTATGACTGGGATCTTGATTTTGGTAAGATTGCTCAGATCTGGAGAGCTGGTTGTATCATTCGTGCACAATTCTTGCAAAAGATCACTGATGCTTATGATAAGGATGCTAACTTGGATAACTTGCTGTTAGATGACTACTTTGAAAACATTGTTGAAGAGTATCAATCAGCTGTTCGTGATGTTGTTAGTTTTGCTGTTAAGGCTGGTATTCCAGTTTCTGGATTTATGTCAGCTGTTTCTTATTATGATCAATATCGTTCTGAAGTATTGCCTGCTAATTTGATTCAAGCACAACGTGATTACTTCGGTGCTCATACTTATGAGAGAAACGATAAGGATGGAATTTTCCATTATACTTGGTATGAAGAGCAATAGTTTTTATGTTTGGTCGGGGCTGCGTTGCAGCTTCGGCTTTTTTTGTTGTCTTGAGGTGAGAGAGTTTTTGGCAGACGAGAAGAGTTTTTGCTTGGTTGAACGTTTGTGATTCTTGGTGGTTTGGGTTGAGGTGGTATTTTGGGTTGAGGTTCATTGCCGACTCCGGGGCCCGGGGATACAGCCGCTGGAACGTGGTGGGCACATTTTGAACCAATCGAGCAAAGTGCGCTCGCTTGTTTCAAAACTGCACCTTTCACTAAGCTCCTTCGTCGCTAAGTGAAATTTCACCACTGAGGGCTGTATCCCCGGGCCCCTCCGTCTAGATAGTGCAACAATCCCCTTTTTTAGATTGGGACCGAGTTTTGTTGATCAAGTTGGCATTGTTTGTGCGTCCTAGATTTTGTGGTCTATCTCAGTTTCTATCTTTTTTGGTCAGTTCAAAACCAAAATCAAGGTCAGAACCAGACCAGAACCAGACCAGAACCATACCCAAACCAGGATTAAGGCCTTAAAGGTAATTAGTAGGGAAGTTCATTATGGATTTTATTTGTTAGTTTGGTATAAAGGGAATGATTTTTTTCTCGAGAATATTAAAAGTTGTTTGCTTTTTTCTCATTTATTTTTTGGGGGATTCAGATGTTGGATTAGGTGAAGTTTTTTTGTTTTTTCTTTGGACTGTTTTTTTGTTTTTCACTTTTTTATTTTTTAATTCTATTTTTGTTTGGTTAATTATTTTTTTGGAAGTTTTTTGTTATTTAAGGGTTTTTTCTGCAGTTTTTGCTTTTGGGGGCTTTGATTTTTTGAAATTTTCTAATTTTTGCTATTTTTAATAATTCCAATGTGTTAAAATCTTTAATGCATTGCCTTGCAAAAGGTAAGAAAACGTTTAATAATTAAGAATGATTAAATTTTGTTTAATATACGGGAGAGTTAGTATGGCTAAGATATTAGTTATTGAAGATGAAGAGAATATGGCAAAATTTGTTCAACTTGAACTTCAACATGAGAATTATGAAGTTAAGGTTGCTACAGATGGCCGTACCGGTCTCGATGAGGCGTTGAACGAGGATTGGGATTTGATCCTGCTTGATTTGATGCTGCCTGAACTAAATGGTATCGAAGTATGCCGTCGAGTTCGACAAGAGAAGAATACACCGATTATTATGATGACTGCTCGCGACTCGATTATTGATCGAGTTTCTGGCTTGGATCATGGTGCTGACGATTATATTGTTAAACCATTTGCCATCGAGGAATTATTGGCACGTATCCGGGCTTTGTTGAGACGTATTGATCTTGATATCGATGTTACTCGTAATAATGATCAAGTGTTGAAGTATAAGAACTTGGTTATTGATAAGACTACACAAACACTTAAACGTAATGGTGAAGTTATTGATTTAACTAGAAGAGAATATGACTTACTTAGTGCTTTGATGGAAAATGTTGGAACTGTCTTGGGACGTGATGATTTACTTGAACGTGTCTGGGGGACTGGTTCAAGTACTGAAACTAACGTTGTCGATGTTTACATCAAGTACTTACGTAACAAGATCGATCGCGGCGGAGCACCAAGTTATATCTCAACTGTACGTGGTAAAGGTTACGTGATGAGACGATGAGAATATCGATCAGAATAAAATGGACTTTTCTGATTACCTTAGTAATTTTAGCCGCGTATTTGATCGTTGCTTACATTGCCTTTAATACCGTGGATTCAGTAGCTAGTTCTGCTGTTGTCCATGATTTTTTGGTTAAGTTGATCTGGGTCGGGGTTTTTGTTCTGGTCATAGCTATTGCTTTGAGCTTTTTTGCCGTGACATTTGTTTTGAACAATATCAAGGTCATTAATAAGACAATTGATGACTTGAATAAGAAACCAGATTCCGATTCGCGTATCAAATTAAAGAAACGTAATGACGAGATCTATGATTTAACTATCAACATCAATAAAATGTTAGACCGAATGCAAGCCTATACCAACCAGCAAAAAGAATTCGTGGAAGATGTATCACATGAACTACGGACTCCAGTAGCTGTCTTGGAAGGTCATTTAAGCATGCTCCAACGCTGGGGTAAAGATGATCCTGAGGTTTTAAACGACTCGATCAACTCTTCTTTACAAGAGTTAAAGCGGATGCAATCGTTGATCCAAGAAATGCTTGATCTGACTAGGGTCGAACAGATCGATAGTGAGTATCTTGACCAAGAGACCGAGGTCAAACCGTTGTTTACACAAGTTTACAATGATTTTAAGATGCTTCATCCTGACTTTGTCGTAAACTTTGATGATGATATTCAAGCAAATAGTAAAGTTAAAATTTATCGTAATCACTTAGAACAAGTATTGGTGATCTTATTAGATAATGCCTTTAAATATTCTGGTGATCGTAAAGAAATTAATTTATCCGCTTCGACTAACGAAGCACTGTTAGAGTTTGTAGTTCAAGACTATGGTGTAGGTATCAATAAAAAGGACCTTAAACAAGTTTTCAACCGTTTCTACAGAGTTGACAAAGCTCGTTCTAGAAAACGGGGAGGGAACGGTTTAGGACTATCTATTGCCAAACGATTGATCGAAGTATACAAGGGAACGATAACAGTTGAAAGTGTCTTAGGTTCGGGAACGGTTTTCCGAGTCGAATTACCAATCGTTAGTGAAACGATTGACAGTGATTCAAAAAGTAGCGACTAGATCAGATTTTTGATCTAGTCTTTTTTTGACCAAAAAAATAGAACTCACAAAATTTGTGAGTTCTATTGGTACTTGTAAATTAATCTTTATTTTTAGGCTTGTTTTGCTTACCTTTGTTTAATTCACGGATGTTCTTGTGTAGATCTGTATGACTGTCGTCACCATCATCATTGCTACTTGATGAGCTGTTTCCTGAGACTTGTAGTAATTTATTGATCGATTCTTCAGTTACCACAGTTTTGACAGGATTTTGCTTCAAGTTTTCGTCAGCTTGTTTTCTGATTTTAGGAGTAATGATATAGTTTGTGATCAATTGTTGGATCAACAAGACGATACCACCGACTAAGAAGTAAAGTGCCAAAGCAGCTGATGAGATCATTGAAATGAAGAATGTGATCAATGGGTTCATCAACAACATTGATGACATTTGTTTTCTTTGTTCTTGGGGAACAACTTGCAATGAAAGCCATGATTGAACTACATAGAATAAAGTAGCCACGATTGCAATCACCAAACTTGGTTTTCCAAGTGGGATATTTAAGAAGCTGGCAACACCGATTTCTTTTGAATATTGCACGGCTTGATAAATGGCAATCAAGATCGGCATTTGTAGTAATAATGGCAAGCAGCCGATACCACCAGTCAAACTGATGTTATTTTGTTTGTAAACTTCCATCATGAGTTGACCGATTTTTTGTTGTGTTTCGGGATCCTTGGCTTGTTTTTGCTTGTCTTGGATCAATTTAAGTTGCGGTTGAATAGCACGCATCTTTTCTTGTTGAGCAGTCGATTTGTATTGTTGGTTCAATGATAGTGGAAGCAACAATAGTCTTACGACGAAGGAAATAATCATGATACCCCAAGCATAAGCAGCTTTACCACCGAGGGCGTTAGCTGTCCACATGATCAAGTTCTGGAAGGGTACACCTAAAATCTTGTAGATGAAGGCGTATGGTCCGCTAGTTGGAGCATGTTGGACCCCACTTTGGGCACAACCAGAAAGAACAACTGCAAATATCACGACTAATGATAAAGCAGATATGTACTTCAATATTTTCTTATTCAATTGTAAACCACCTTTTAAAAAGCATATAAACAATATACGTTAAGTAATATAGGTATTCAACCAATGACGCGAAACTTTTTATAATTCTTTAGGTTGTCAGAAAAGGAATAGTCAACGTTTTTGACTTGAGCAAATGGGGAAGGTGATTGTCTGATTTTTGTTAAAAAAGCGTACAGTTTCATTTCATCACCTTCAGCTTCGATTTTAACGGAGCCATCGGGTTCATTTTCTACCGTACCGTTTACTTCACAATCCATTGCGACTTGGACCGTCGACCAACGAAAGCCAACGCCTTGAACTAAGCCGTAGACTTGTAATGTTAGATGTTTCATCGATATCACTCCAATTCGTGAATATGTTACTCTATTAGTATAAATCAAGAAGGAAGAATTTTATGAAATATATTGAATCCAAGAAAAACGAAGAAATCAAGCAAATAAACAAGTTAAATAAAACTAAAGAGATCAAAAAAACAGGGACTTATTTGATCGAAGGTTTTCATTTAGTTCAAGAAGCTGACGACAACGGTCAAAACATCGTCAAGGTCTTAGCAACTGAAAACCACCAAGATAATCGGATCATCAAAAAGTATTACGATGATGCCATTATTATCTCCGATGATATTGCTCAATCATTGTCTGAGACTAAGAGCCCACAAGGAATCTTTGCGGTCATTAAGATCGATCAACCAACGGAATTACCTGAATTAAGTGGCCAATGGGTGATCTTAGCTAATGTTCAAGATCCTGGAAATGTGGGGACTATTATCAGAACGGCTGATGCTGCAGGTTATGATGGTGTTATTACTAGTTTGGATACAGCTGATATTTATCAACCTAAGGTGCAAAGATCGATGCAAGGTAGTCAATTCCACTTGCCGATTTATCGTTTGGACTTGGGACAAGCAATTAGTGCGGCAAAAGACGCCGGGTTAACGGTTTATGGTTCTGAAGTTAACGACCAAGCTGTCCCTTATAATACTTTGGATAAGGTCGATAATTTTGCATTGATCATGGGTAATGAAGCTCATGGTTTGGATGCTGATACCTTGGCTTTGACGGATCAAAATATTTATATACCTTTGTTGGGAAAAGCCGAGTCGTTAAATGTTGCTGTGGCGGCGGGAGTTTTAATGTACGGTCTTAAGATTTAGGTTGTGGTTTGTTCCCGGTTCTGCGGGGGTTCCGGGAATTTCGACCGCGGAACGCCATGGAAGCCACTTTGAACCAATCGAGAAGACCGCTCGATTGGTTCAAAGCTGGGTCTTTCACTAGGCAATAAATTGCCAAGTGAAATTTCATGGCTGACGGTCGAATTCCCTCCACCCCCGCAGAACCTAAGGTAGATTAAAACTGTTTATTGGTGGGGTTACGGTGTTTATCTTTTTTTTGCTGACTTGCAGTGTGGGGATTAGGTGCTTTGCTTTTTTCTCTGCCTTTTTTATTTTTGATTGATCTATCTATCTTGTCCATTTATTTTGTGGGTTTCATCGGCTGTGAGGTTGGTTGCCAAACTTGGATGTTTATTTTGGGTTTCGATTTTTTTGGATCATCCTTCTTTTTTGCTCTGTTTGCTGGCTGGTCCCTTTGGTACCAGCTCCGCTGTGAGACTGGATTCGATTTTTTCTCAGGGGAATCGAAGTGATTGGCTGGTGTCTTGCTTTTTTTAACCTAACTTGTATAATGATGTCATGAAATAAATGTGTTTTTACATAAATATGTTTTTTTGAAGATGTTGAAGAAAAATAGTACTCGTTTTGAACGATGACAGGGAGAGCCATTTGCTGAGATCGGCTTGATTGTTTGTTCGAGGAATTCACTTTTGGAGTCTTTTGGTTGAGTTACTTTATAACTTTTAATGAGTGCACACTTTTTGTGTGAACTAGGGTGGTACCGCGAGTCCTCGTCCCTTTTTTTGGGAGAGGACTTTTTTTATGCACTAATTTAGGAGGACAATATGTCATTAAATGATAAGTTAAAGGAATTGCGCGAGAGCGGAATTGATGATGCTAAACGTGCTGAACATTTGAAAGATTTGAATGATCTGCGTGTTAAATTGCTTGGTAAAAAAGGACCTATTACGCAGGCTTTGCGTGGTATGAAGGATGTTCCTAAGGAAGAACGTCCTGAGATCGGTACTTTGGCTAATAATGTTAAAAAAGATATTCAAGAGGCTATTGAGGCTCGTATCCAAGAGGTTAATCAACGGATCATTGCTCAAAAGCTGCAAGAAGAGACTTTGGATGTTACTTTGCCTGCTCAAGGTCACAAGATCGGTACGAAGCATATTTTGAACCAAACTATCGAAGACATTGAACAATTTTTCATTGGCTTAGGTTATGAAGTTGCCCCTGGTTATGAAGTGGAAGAAGATCACTATAACTTTGAACGCTTGAATATTCCTAAGGACCATCCTGCTCGTGATATGCAAGATACTTTTTATATTACTAATGAATTGTTGATGCGGACTCAGACTTCTGCTCAAGAAGGTCGTGATATGGATGCTCATGATTTTTCAAAGGGTCCTTTGAAGATGATCTCACCAGGTATCGTTTACCGTCGTGATGATGATGATGCTACTCATTCACATCAATTCCACCAACTTGAAGGATTAGTCGTTGATAAGAATATTAGTATGGCTGATTTGAAGGGTACTTTGGAAGCTTTATGTCGCCATGTCTTTGGTCCTGATCGTGAAATCAGATTTAGACCTAGTTTCTTCCCATTTACCGAACCATCTGTTGAAGTTGACGTTTCTTGCTTCAATTGTGGTGGGGAAGGCTGCCGGATTTGTAAATACACTGGTTGGATCGAAGTACTAGGTGCCGGCTTGACACATCCTAATGTTTTGGAAATGTCTGGCATTGATCATACGAAATACAGTGCATTCGCATTTGGACTTGGACCTGAGAGATTCGCAATGTTGAAATACGGTATTGATGATATTCGTGATTTCTACACTAATGACATCAGATTCTTAGAACAATTCAAAGGAGTAAACTAGCATGAAAATATCAATGAATTGGCTAAAAGAATATTTGCCAGTTGAACATTCTGTTGAAGAAATTGCTAACAAGGTTTCATTGACAGGAATTGAATCAGCTCCAGTTAAATTAGGAACTGATTTATCAAAATTAGTCGTAGGACACATTAATAGTATTAAACCGCATCCAGATTCAGATCATTTGAACCTTTGCCAAGTTGATATTGGCGAAGCTGAAGATGTACAAATCGTCTGTGGAGCTCCTAATGTGGCAGCTGATCAATACGTGATCGTCGCTCTTGACGGTGCTGATCTGCCTGCTGGCAAAAAAATTAAAAAAGGCGAGATCAGAGGTCAAGTTTCAAATGGTATGATCTGTGGCTTGGATGAGTTAGGCGTTAAAGAAAGCCTCGTACCAACTGCTTATCAAAAAGGTATTTACGTCTTTCCTGCAGCTGAAAAGCCAGGAGCAGATGCTAAAGAATTATTAGGCTTGAATGATGAAATGGTCGATCTAGACATCACACCTAACCGTGCCGATACTTTAGGTATGCGTGGAGCTGCTTGGGAAATTGGTGCTACTTATGATAAAAAACCAGCTTTCACTGACCCTAAAATTGATGATTCAAAGGTTGAATCAGTTAATGATGTAACTATCAACATCAAAGCTGATAATCTAGTGACTGACTACTTAGCTCGAACAGTTAGTGGAGTTAAAGTTGCTGAAAGTCCACTCTGGATGCAAAGAAGATTGTGGAACCAAGGTATTCAACCAGTCAACAACATCGTGGATGCTGCAAATTACGTCATGATCGAATTAGGTGAACCAGTGCAAATTTACGATCTTGATAAATTGACTGACAAAGCTGTCACAGTCGAGATGGCCACTGACGCTTCTAAATTAGTTTTAGATGACAAGATCACGAAAGATTTGAACCACGATGATTTAGTTATCAACTCAGGTAATGACACGATCGGTTTAGCCGGTGTTACTCAAGGTCAAAAAGCAGTCGTAACTAATGAAACAAAGAATATCTTGATCGAGAGTGCCGTTTTCGATGGTACTTCTGTCAGAAAAGCAGCTCAACGTCACGACTTACGTGGGGATGCCTCAAACAGATTTGAAAAAGGTGTCGACAACGGGGCAGTGGAAATTTCATTGAACCGTGTGGTCGAATTGATCAATGATATTACTGATGTAAAATCTATCTCACAAATTTTAGTTGGAAAAGAAACTCCTGCTAAACCAACAATCATCAAGGCTTCAATTGAACACGTTAACCGTTTGATGGGAATTACTTTGTCGGATCAAGAAATGATCAAGATATTGGATCGTCTTGGTTTTACTACTGAAGAAAACGGTGACGAATTAACAGTTACGATCCCATCACGTCGCTGGGATATGACTATTGAAGCTGATTTGATCGAAGAGATCATGCGTATTTATGGATATGAAAACCTCAAGGGTACTTTGCCATCTGGTAATGAGACTAATGGTGGTTACACTCCACAACGTGAGTTCATCAACAAATTAAAAAATGTCTTACTAAGTGAAGGCATGGATGAAACCATCACTTTCGGTTTAGTAAGCAAGAAAGAAGCAACCGACTTCAATACAATCGATTCTGAGTACACTCGAGTACTTCATCCAATGACAGAAGACCATGAATATCTTCGGACTAGTTTGATTCCTGGATTGATCAAGACAATTGCTTATAATAAGGCTCGTAAGACAACCGATATTGCAATTTTTGAACAAGGTCGGATTTTTGACCGCGAAGAAGGCAATGATCGTCCGAAAGAAGTTGAATACATCGCTGGTGCCTTAGCTGGAAATCTCGGTGCAGATACTTGGAACACAAATGCCAAGGCAGTGGACTTTTACGACATCAAAGCAATCATTGAAGAATTGTTAGGATTCTTGAATGTTGATGCGACTTTCGAATTCTTACCATCTGAAAAAATTCAAAATTTGCATCCAGGCCAAACTGCAGTAATCACAGCTGATGAAAAAACAGTTGGATTTGTAGGTAAGCTTCATCCTGAATATCAAGCAAACAGTTCGGTTGATGACACTTATGTCTTCGAATTGAATGTTGATTCATTATTAGCACTAGCCAAAAAGAATGTTAAAGCTCAATCAGCTCCAAAATATCCAAGCATCAATCGTGATTTAGCTATCTTAGTTGATAAAAAAATTGCCAGTGGTCAAATTGTTAAGGATATCTTTAACAACGGTGGAGAATACTTGAAAGACGTGAATATTTTCGATGTTTATCAAGGAAGCAATATCGATGTTGGACACAAATCTCTCGGATATCATTTGATTTTCCAGAATCCTAATGATACATTGACAGACGATACTGTTGAAAAAGCATTCACTCAAATTAAAGATAGTTTAATCGATCAATTTGATGTTGAAGTTAGATAATTGAGCTTACTAAATGGTATAATTTTAATAAATCAAACCAGGAGGCTGCATCTTGAGCCAAAAAGATGAAAAAAAAGATGCACTAAAACGTGAATCTGAAGAAAAAATATCGACTCGCGCTAAAGAACGGTCAGTTGCGAACCATATCGCATACTGGATCGTTGGTGTGATTGCTGTTTTGGCAGTCGTCGTAGCGATCATTGGCTTCAATTACGTTAATAGTTCACTTCAACCTTACGATTCAAATAGCAAGCAAGATGTTATGGTCAAGATTCCTGTAGGTTCTTCCAGCAAAGATATTGCGAAGACTTTGGAATCTGACAAGATCATCAAGAGCGCAACTGTATTCAATTACTACATCAAAGCTCACAACTACACTGATTTCCAAGCGGGCTACTATTCCTTCAAGCAATCAATGTCCATGAGTGACATCGTCAACCAATTGCAAAAGGGTGCTAGCGCTGAGCCGGTCGGTAATACTAAGAACAAAGTATTAGTTCAAGAAGGTATTACTATCGATCAAATCGGTGATCAAATTGCTAAGAGTACTAACTTCAAGAAGTCAGACTTTTTGGACCTCATGAAGAATCAAACATACATGAAAAAACTTGAGAATAAGTACCCTGAATTGTTGACTTCATCAATGGAAAGCAAGGGTGTTAGATATCACTTAGAAGGATATTTATATCCAGCTACTTATGGAGTATACAAAGGGATGACCTTGAAAGAGCTCGTTAACCAAATGGTTGATAAGACTAATTCGGTCATGCAACCTTATTACTCACAGATCAAAGAGAAGAATTTGACAGTCCAAGAGACTTTGACGTTAGCATCATTAGTCGAACGTGAAGGTGTTACTCAAAAGGATCGTCAAAAGATCGCCGGTGTATTTTTCAACCGTCTAGATGTCGACATGCCATTGCAATCCGATATTTCGGTAATGTATGCTTTGAACACGCACAAGAAGAGTTTGTCGAACAAAGATACTAGCGTAAAATCACCATATAACCTATACAAGAACGAAGGATTCGGACCTGGTCCGTTCAACTCACCAAGTTTGGAATCAATTCAAGCTACATTGAATCCTGCTGATAGAGACAAGGGTTACTACTACTTCTTCGCCAACTTGAAGACTGGTAAGGTAACTTACTCAACAAACTTCAGTTCTCACCAAAATAGGTATGATTCATTAGACCAGTAGTGTAGAATATAGAATCAAGACTGTCATCTAATCAATTTTGGTTAGATGACTTTTGAAATTATACGAGGATCGGAAAACCTTATATTTCCAAATATTTTTGATTTATTGATTTATGGAGGAATTAAAATGGCAGAAAAAAGCTATCCAATGACAGCTGAAGGTAAAAAGCAGCTTGAAGAAGAATTAGAGAACTTAAAGAAAGTTAAACGTCCAGAAGTAATTAACCGTATTAAAATTGCTAGAGGTTTTGGTGACTTATCCGAAAACTCAGAATACTCATCAGCTAAAGATGAACAAAGTGTCGTTGAATCAAGAATTTCACAAGTTACAGAAATGATCCAATATGCCAATGTTGTTGATACTGACGATGTTGCGCATGACGAAGTTTCTGTTGGTAAGAAAGTTACTGTTCAAGAAGACGATGACGAACCAGAAGTATATACTATTGTTGGTTCTGCTGAGTCAGATCCTGACAACGGTAAGATCTCAAACAATTCTCCAATTGCTAAAGCGTTGATCGGAAAACATGTGGGTGACGATGTCACTGTTGAAACTCCGGCTGGAAGTTATACTTTAACAATTAAAGCCGTAGATGTTGCCTAACGAAAACGTTTTCTGGTAAGCTTACTTTGTGTGGTTTATTATTTAATCAATGAGGTGAGAGACATGAAAATTGAAATTAGTGATGAAGCAGCAAAATGGTACGAAGATAACGTTGATCTAAAGCCAGGCGATGGTATTAGATTTTACGGAAAAGTTTATGGAAAGACTATGGTCCATGAAGGCTTTTCGATCGCATTCAGAAAAGAATCCCCAGATGCTCCTGTCGCAAGTACAGAAGTAGATGGAATCACTTATTTTATTACCGATAATGATACTTGGTTTTTTGCAAGATACGATTTAGATGTCGAATATGATGCCAAAGTTGATAGTCCAAATTATATTTTTAAATCCAATGAATAAGATTTAGTATTTTGAAGGGAAACCTATGAAAAGAATACTGGAAATAATTAGAAAAAGAACAGGTAGTCAAGCGAAGTCTACTATTCCCTTTCGTTTAAACCTGCTCTTTTTTATTGTCTTTGCTTTATTTGCCCTCTTAGTGGGTCAATTAGCTTATTTACAGATCGTTTACGGTGGTAAATTTGCGGCAGAGGTTGAACGAACAGATAAAACTGTCATGCAAGGAAACGTTCCTCGTGGGATGATCTATGATTCTAAGGGTCGTTTGTTAGTCGGAAATTCAACTGAGAGTGCTATTACTTACACGAAGAGTTCCGGCGTTAAATCAAGCGATATTTATCAAATTGTTAATCGTCTTACGAAGTACGTGAATATCAAAAAGGGTGACTTGTCTGAAAGAGATAAGGCAGATTATATTTTGGCTGCTCCAGGTAAATCGGAGAAAGTTTCCAAACAAATGCCTAAGTCTTATCGACAAGACTCCGATGGTAATGCCTATTCAAGTAACAAAGTCTACGCGAACGAAGTGAAATACATTCAAGAGCAAGGAATTCATTTATCTAATAAGGAAGAGGCTAAAGCTACCGCCTTTAAGAAAATGAGTTCAGCATATTCGTTATCGACCGTGTTCTTGAAGGACAAGGGCTTGACATCCAAAGAAATTGCTCAAGTTAGTGAACATTTGACTGAATTACCAGGTATCTCCGTTGGGACGAACTGGAATAGAAACTATCCAGAAGGAAAATCTATTGCAAGTATCATTGGTGGGGTTTCTACCGAACAACAAGGTATTCCTGATGACGAGTTGAACACAATGCTAGCTTCTGGTTATTCACGGAATGACCGTGTTGGTACTAGTTACTTAGAGAAGAGTTATGAATCGATCTTGGCTGGTACGAAGAGTCAACGTCAAGTTGAAATTGGTTCAAACAATCAGATCAAGAGTAGTAAGCAGATCTACAAAGGTCAAAAGGGTGGAAACCTTAATTTGACGATTGACTCAGCTTTCCAAAAGAAAGTTCAAAGTGCTTTGAATACGCAATTCTCTTCAGCCAAGGCTGCAGGAATAACTCAGTATTCTGATGGTGCATATGCAGTTGCGATGAATCCTCAGACTGGTGCAATTTTAGCTATGGCTGGTATTAGAAATAATCCCAAAACTGGTAAAACGACCGAAGATTCACTGGGAGTTATTAACCGGACCTTTGTAATGGGTTCTGCTGTTAAGGGTGCGACCGTATTGGGAGCATTCATGGATGGTGTCATCACACCTGAAAATAACACCTTGCCAGATCAACCGATTTACTTACCAGGTACTGCGGTCAAGAAATCAGTTTATCCTATTGGTACTTTCAGCTCCTTGTCGGCTGCTAAAGCGCTAGAAGTTTCTTCTAACGAGTACATGATGGCTTTGGCTATCAGAGAAGGTAAGGCTACATACAAGCCTTATACAGCTTTACATCTTGATCCAGGTATTTTTGACACTATGCGTGGCTACTTTAAGCAATTTGGTTTAGGTGTTAAGACTGGTATCGATATTTCTGGTGAAACAACTGGTATTGAAGGTTCTAATAGAACTTCTACTGGTCAATTGAAGACTGGTTCGGCACTGGATTTGTCTTACGGAAACTACGATGCTTATACATTGATCGAAATGGTTCAATATATTTCTACGATCGCAAACGGTGGTTATAGAATGCAACCTTACATCGTTAACTCGATTCAAAAGACGCAAAACGATGGTAAAAAGGGTGCCGTTGAATCTGTTACTAAGCCTAAAGTCTTGAACCGTGTTGGCTTTACTAACGACGAATTGAAGATCGTTAAAACTGGTATGTATAACGTTGTCCACGGTTCAGATGGTTGGACAACTGGTACTAGATTGAAAGATATTACACCATCAGTGTCTGCCAAGACCGGAACAGCTCAATCGTTCTACTACGATCCAGACAACCCTGATAATGATGATCCACCGGAAACAATTACTACTAGTTTGGTATCTTATGGACCTTCAGATGATCCTAATATTGCCTTAGCAATTGTCTTTCCAAACTTAACATCAGAAAACGGAAGTTATCCTCAATTAGTTGCACATCAGATCTATGAGGACTACTATAAGATGACTGGTCAAAGTAAATAATAAATTCACTCTTTTAAAATAGTCTAAAAAATGCTATATTAATTAAGTTGAATTTAGTTAAGTATTATATGAAAGGATGTTCCAGTAATGAGAGTAAACATAACAATGGAATGTACTTCATGCCATGAACGTACATATCTAACAAGCAAGAGCAAGCGTAACAGTCCTGATCGTTTAGAGCTTAAGAAGTATTGCCCACGCGAACGTACAGTTACATTGCATCGCGAAACAAAATAAACAACAGGTATAATTCCTGTTGTTTTTTTTTACTGGAGGTGGAGTTTTTGGACAAAGTTAGTTTTCGGAAACAACAATTAGATACAGTTGAAAAGTTCATGCAGAGCGATCAAGCTCAGCATGAAATCAATGAACTGTATTTACAATTATTTTCTGATCCAGATTTTCAATCGGCTAGTTCGGTTGGAATAACTTTGAGTGTCGACAGCGAGATTCCAACTTTCCCAATCATTAATAAATGTTGGGAAGATGGAAAAGCCGTCTACGTTCCTAAGACATACAGTGATTATTCAATGACTTTTGTACATTATGATAGTTCAAGTCATACTGAAGTTAACTCTTTAGGGATCAAAGAACCGATCGATGATACTAAGTCCTTGAATCCTCCAGAATTATTGATCGTACCAGGCATTGCCTTTTCAAAAGAAGGGAAGAACCGTTTAGGTTCAGGTTCTGGATTTTATGATCGGTATTTGGAACAATATGCAACAAAGACTGTTTCACTCGCTTTGTCGAGACAGTTTTTTGTACAAGCACCTTGGCCTGTCTTTACACTGGATAAGCCAGTCGATAAAATAATTTCAGTAGCAGAGGACAAATAAATGTCATATAGACGTCAACAACCCTTTGTAACATGGGCATTATTAATTTTTATTGCCGTAGTGTTTTTTATGGAATCACTAGCTGGTGGATCAACTAGCGTTTCGACCTTGCTTTCGTTTGGTGCGAAGGTTAATTATCTAGTGCAAGAGGGGCAATGGTGGAGACTGATTACACCGATATTTTTACATATTGGTGTCTTACACGTTTTAATGAATGGTGTTACATTGTACTTCGTGGGTAATATTTTAGAGCCCCTGATCGGACACGTTCGTTTCTTCGTGATCTTTATTTTGAGTGGGATTACTGGTAACTTGGCAAGTTTCGCTTTTGGTGCAACCAATTCGATTTCTGCCGGTGCTAGTACATCACTATTCGGAATGTTTGCGGCGTTTTTAGCCTTGGCGGTCGTTTATCGCGAGAATCATTTCTTGAGTGAAATGGGCAAGACGTTTTTAGCCTTGATCCTGTTAAACTTAGTAATGGACTTTACGATGACGAGCGTTGATATTTGGGGCCACGTTGGAGGCGCACTCGGCGGCTTTTTGCTGGGAGTTGCTTTTGGTCTTCCAGGTATCAAACGTCCAAACATGATAATTAGAATCGTTGCAGCTGTGGCATGTTTAGCTATGTCATACTGGATGTATTCTAAAGGAATGGTTGTATATGGATAATAAAAGAAGTTTTAGGACTTTATACGACGTTCAACAATTATTGAAGAAGTTCGGTACTTTCGTCCACTTAGGTAAGCGGTTGTGGGATATCGAACTAATGTCAATTGAGTTGAAAAACATTTACAAAAATGAAATGATAGATAAACAGACGTTTATCGATGCTTCGATGGTCTTAAAGGCTGAGCATAGAAAAGAAGAGAAAAAGGAAGAGGAACATTCGAGTGGCAGATAAAAAATTAATCGGTGTTGACCTAGGCGGTACTACTATTAAATTTGCGATCCTTACTACAAAAGGTGAGATCCAACAAAAATGGAGTATCGAAACTAATATTCTTTCTGATGGACAATTGATCATTCCAGATATCATTGATTCGATCAACCATCACTTAGACATGTATGAAATGGATTCAGATCAATTCGTAGGAATTGGTTTAGGTTCACCTGGTTCAATTAACTTTGAAGAAGGTACTATCAAAGGTGCTTACAATTTGAACTGGCAAAACTCGGTTCACCCAGTTCGCGACATTGAAAAAGGCACAGGCATTCCTGTTACTATCGAAAACGATGCTAACGTAGCTGCTCTTGGAGAAAGATGGATGGGAGCAGGTAATAACGCTGATGATGTTGTTTTCGTAACATTAGGTACAGGTGTTGGTGGCGGTATTATCGCTAACGGTAATATCTTACACGGTGCTGGCGGTGCTGCCGGTGAAATTGGTCACGTTACAGTTGATCCTCATGGATTTATGTGTACTTGTGGCAAACGTGGTTGTCTTGAAACAATTGCTTCAGCTACAGGTATTGTACGTGTTGCACGTGATCGTGCTTCAGAATACGCTGGAACATCACAACTCAAGGCTATGCTTGATGATGGACAAGATATTTCAGCTAAAGATGTTTTTGACCTAGCTAAAGAAGACGACGACTTAGCATTGATCGTAGTTAACTATGTTTGTGAATCATTAGGATTTGCTTTGGCAAACATTGCTAACTCATTGAATCCTAAGTACGTTATTATCGGTGGTGGAGTTTCTGCTGCTGGTAAGTTCCTAATAGACAAAGTTGATGCAGCAATGCGTCAAAATGAATTTGCCACGATCAAGAGTTCAACGGAACTTAAATTAGCTAGTTTGGGTAACGAAGCTGGTGTTATTGGAGCCGCTTCATTGATTAAAGTTGATTAGAGGGATTTATTAGATGCAGGTTGTAAATGCGATTTTATACATAATTGTTATTGGTGTTTTCCTATATACGATTGGATCATGGCTATACACGAGATACCAAGGTCGTAAAATGGGTGGTTCGATTTCTCAAGAAGAGTTTGAAAACACAATGAGAAAGGCACAAATCGTGGATTTGCGTGAGAAGAATAACTTCGATTCAAAACACATTTTAGGTGCTAGAAATTTACCTTACTCACAACTGAAGTACGTTGAGGGTGAATTACGTCCAGATCTTCCAGTTTATCTTTATGATGAACGTAAGAACATTTGTATCCGTGCGGCTCGTAAGCTTCATAAGTGGGGTTTCACTGATGTTAAATGGTTAGAGGATCGTTTTTCAGACTGGACTGGTAAGACTAAGAAGACTACTAAGCTGTAATTTATATGTTTTTTTGGAGAGACTTTATTCATGGGTGTATATGGATATTGTCTCTTTTTTTGATTGTTTGAGGTTCACTGCCGGTTTTGCGGGGGGTTCCGGGAATTGCGACTGTGGAACGCCATGGGCACCACTCTGAGCTATCCGGGAAGTTCGCCCGGACATCTCACAGCTGGGCCTTTTACTAGGCAATAAATTGCCAAGTAAAATTTCATGGCTGACGGTCGAATTCCCTCCACCCCCCGCAAAACCTAGGGTGGTCATAAACTGATTTTTTTGTGGGATACGGTACTTAGTTTTTTTGTGGTAACTTGCTGTGGTTCGGGGTGTTTTTCCGATTTTTGTTGGTGTCCTGGGATTTCTTCTTTTTGCTTCCTATCTTGTTGATGAATCTTTCTCTTTTCATCGGTCGGTATTTTGTTTCTTCTTTTTTCTGGCTCTTTCTTGCTCCTTTTGTCGCCGAAAATCGCGTCGTTCTTCTGTGATTTTATTTGGTGAAAATATTTTTTTTTTTTTGGATTGGAGTTTTTTTATGCAAATTGTTTCTTATAAGATTCACCAGTTTTCTTTTAAGTTGAAGCATTCTTATCGTTTTGCTGATGCTATTTATCGTGATCGGCCTATTAATATTATTGCTTTGAAGGATGAGCTTGGTAATGTTGGGCTGGGTGAGGTTGAGGCTTTTGAGTTTCCTAATTATATTGATGAGACTCAACGACGGTGTGTTTTTAGTATTACTTCTCGGATTATGCCTCTTTTGGGATCGAAGGTTTACGATACTCCTTTTGAGTTTGCTCGCTTTATTAATTCTACTAATGCTCCTTATATGGCACGGGCTGCTGTTGAGATGGCTATTTGGGATTTGTTCGCTAAGCGTAATGGAGTTTCAGTTCAGAAGTTGATGATGTTGGCTGTTGGTGATTCTTCTGCGCCTGATTCCTCGGTGGCTGTTGGTGTGGCTATTGGGATCAAGGGCTCTGCTGCTGAGGTGATCAAAGCTGTGCAGCGGGAGCTTGATTTGGGGTATTCTCGGATCAAGCTTAAGGTTAATCGGCATTATTCGGTTAAGATGCTGACTGAGATCCGGGCTCATTTTCCGGATGTTTTGATGATGATCGACTGTAATTCTCAATTTCATTTACGTGATAAGTCATTCTTTAAAAATATTGATGGCTTGAATTTTGCCATGATCGAGCAGCCTTTGGGTAAGAAGGATTTTATTGATCATGCTAAATTGCAGGCTCAGATTCATACGCCTCTTTGTTTGGATGAAAATATTTTTAATAGTGAGGATGTTTGGAAGGTGATAAATCGTCATTCTGCTGGATTTATTAATATGAAGCTGGCTCGTGTTGGTGGGATCAGTAATGCATTGGCTTTGAGTGCCTTGGCGGTCAATCATGGTTTGCAAGTTTGGTGTGGTGGTATGTTGGAAACTGGAATTGGTCGAGCTTTTAATTTGGCTTTAGCGAGTTTGGGTTATTTTCAGTTTCCTGGTGATATTTCTGCTTCAAATCGTTACTATGAAAAAGATATAATTAATGGTGAATTTGAAATCGACCATGGAAAAATTACCGTGCCACAAGGTGTCGGTCTTGGCGTTGAGCTCAATGAGTATGCTCAGGAAAAATTTGCTGAAGAAGAGTGGATCAAGATATAAAAAATAACAGCCACGAGGACTGTTATTTTTAAAAGTTGATTTTATTTGTGATTAGCCTTGATGTGCTTGTAGACTTTTTCTGTTAGCACGACGGCGGTTAGCTTCGATTCTTTCGTTTTCAGCATCTTCTGGTTCGATGACTGATTTCTTGAAAGCATGTAAGGCGCCATAAACTGCAGTTGCAGTAGTTAAAGATCCAAACAAGAAGCCTTTAACGAAACGGAAACGTTTTTCTTTTTTAGCCATAATAATTCCTCCAATCTTTCAAGTTCCATTATGACGTACTTTGTTAAAAATTTCTATAATAAACCATATTTTACATGAGAGGGCATTTTCTTGGAAAAAGTAATAGCAATTGTTGGACCAACCGCGGTCGGAAAAAGTGATTTAGGTATGAAATTGGCACAACGCTTTTCAGGCGAGATAATTTCTGGTGATTCAATGCAAATTTATCGAGGCCTAGATATCGGTACTGCTAAGGATTCTCCGGAAGAATTACGGGCAGTCAAACATCACTTGGTCGATATTTGCGATGTTGACCAGCGGTATACCGTCAAAGATTTTCAAGCGAACGCGACAAAATCAATCAAACAAATCACATCTGAAGGGAAGATTCCATTTATCGTTGGTGGAACAGGATTTTATCTCAATTCTCTTTTGAGAAATCTCGATTTAGGTGGCGATTCGGATACTGATGAAAAAATCCGAGCATCCGTTTTGAAAATTGAGCAAGAATCAGGCCTTCCTGGCTTGCAAAAGGAATTAGCTAGGATTGACCCTGCTGCCGTTGAAAAAATCGATATGGAGAATCCTAGACGGGTAATCAGAGCAATTGAAGTGTTCAAAGGTAGTGGGCACTCAATTACCGAACAAGAAAATGGTGACACATTGGCTGACTTTTATATTGTTGGGTTAACCGATGATCGACCAGTCCTGTATGATCGAATCAATCGAAGAGTAGATAAGATGGTCGATATGGGCTTATTGGATGAAGCCAAAACTGCCTTTGATCGGCAAGATGATATTCCACAAGCTAAAAATGGAATTGGGTATAAAGAATTGTTTCCTTATTTTGAAGGGAAGTCATCACTTGAAGATTGCCTGAATGAGATCAAAAAGAACTCACGACATTTTGCTAAACGACAATTAACATATTTTCGTAACCAAATGTCCGTAAACTGGTATAATATTTCTCAGACGGAAAATTACGTCTCAGAAATAGAGAGAAAAGTGGCTGAATTCCTAGAGTAACATGGATTCTGCTCGATCACGAAAGATGCAATGAATATTTTTGAAAAAAATTCGTTTTTTTTAAAATCAATCGTTGACATCTAAAGGTACATTTCTCTATAATAGTACAAGTGATGTCACAGTGGCTCAGTTGGATAGAGCAACGGTCTTCTAAACCGTAGGTCGTGAGTTCGAATCTCACCTGTGACATAATGAAAGTATTCAGCTTGAATACGTATATAATTCAAAAGCTCTCTAACCGTTGTGTGACAATGGTTGGAGAGCTTTTTTGTTACTACTGATTTTTCCGATTTTGAGTGAATTTTCCAAGTTTTTGAAACACTTGCCACATTATTGACACATCACAAGATGGTCTGAACATTGTGAATTTGGTTGATTTTCACAATCTATCAATAACGATGACGATGCATTTTGTATCGTGAACGGATTGGACGATTGATCTCTGCTTTTTTAGCAATATCCTTTTGAGCTGTTTGGTTGATCTGGATATGCCAAACTAAGAAAGTAATTGCGATCAACAATCCCAGCCAGATCCAAATGGATAAGTTACTCAACATGGCGTTTACCCGAAAGAAGCTAGCAATGCCGAAAAATCCTAATACAGCTGCACTGGCAATGTCACCACCGATACTCTGGAAATTTCTCGTGATGATATAGATGATGGCAGATACTAAGTAAGCCAAGGCCATGATCAGTTCAGAGGCGACGACATTATTAATTGAACCAAGGAGTAGCAAGTGACGATTCTGGAACAAAATTACGATTGAAACTAAAATCATCAACACTCCGACGTAAACTTTGGCTTTTTTCAAAATGATCCCCCCATGCGTTGCTCTAGATTGATTTAATCGTAACAGATATATGCACGTTTTTTTTTAAAAGTTAATATCCGTTTTAAAAAATCACGTAAGTTTATTAAAATATTGTTCAGAGGTGTAAAATGGATTTTTTAAAAATTATGAAGTCAGATCAACCATACCGTTCTAGCCAGTTCGACATGCCGACTGATTTGCAAGCTAAAGCTAAGGACCTATGTTGGGAATACAATCAATTACGTCCTAGCAATGAAAAAAGAAAACGAGAAATTATTAATGATTTGTTCGCTGAGAGTACGGATTTAACTTTCATTGAACCGACATTTCATTGTGACTACGGATTTAATATTCATTTTAAAGGATTAGCCGTGATAAATTATAATTGCACTATGTTAGACACATCACCGATAACCATTGGTGCTGGTGCTTTCATCGCTCCAGGAGTAGTTTTGGCTTGTTCGGGTCATTCGCTAGATGCTAAGGAAAGAGTCGAGCAGGGCATTGGAACTAGTGCGCCAATAACTTTGAAGGAAAATGTCTGGATCGGAGCAAATACGACAGTAATGGCAGGGGTGACGATCGGAAAAAACAGTGTCATCGGCGCGGGCAGCGTGGTGAACAAAGATATTCCGGATAATGTCGTAGCAGTTGGGAGTCCTTGCAAAGTATTAAGAAAAATTGAAAACAAATAAAAAAAGAGAGTGGAAGGAGATACTTAGCTGCTGAGGATTTAGGGACTATCAGCTCTGGAGTGCTGCGAAGCAGTGCTCGCTGATAGTTTCTAAACCGGAGGCTGCTATCTCCTGGAACTCGTTTCCGAAGAAAAAAAGAGAGTGTAAGGAGATGTTCAGCTATCTCCTGAAACTCGTTTCCAATAAAAAGCGATGACTGAAAATCAGTCATCGCTTTTTTGATAGTACTATTATTCAAAAGATTCAGTGATGATCCGAGATGTTTTGGAGTCATCCAACCGAGATAGTTTTGAATTAGAATTTTTAAAAGTAGGATCCATCTGGTAAGCATTCGCCGTATCGAATAACGATTGATAATTACCAGAACCGATGTAATCAGAATAATTTCGATTCATAGACTGGATATTAGCTTGATTGAAGTACAAAGCGTAGCTATGATCTTGGTCATAAAACAAAACCCCGTGTCGAGCTAAATCAAACGAGCCAACTGATTGCAAAACGTCGGTCATTTGGCTAAATGAATTAGAAGCACTACTGTGAGTGGAAACATCCACGTTAGCAATTTTGATCAACATAACATTAGTCGACTTTGCTTGAGAGATCTGTTCAATCGTAGCAGCATTGTTGTCAGCAAAATGATGCTTTTCATATTTTTCGATCCGCGACATCGAAGCATCAGCGGCCGGTTTAGATCCGGTAGAATTCTGGTTACCAGAAAAAGCCCAAACAACAATAGCAATAACAATTACAATAGCAACAATAACCAGTAAAACAGCCGTCCGAATCGTCATGCGACGATTGATCTTCTTTTGACCTTCGATCTGAGTCTTATCCCACTCAGGTAATTGATGGTTATCTTTCATAAGTCTTCATCTCTTTAATTATAAATTAGCAGTAACAAACTTTTGGCGGAAATATTTTTTGGACAAAGAATCGAAATATTGAATAGTAATAACATTATTATTCTCTTCAGTAACAGGAATCTCAAAGCTGATCTTCTGATGAGGAGCAAATGAAACCCCATTAAGATCCTCGTAATAACGATCCTCATCGTTCAAAAAAACAGAAGTAATAGCGCATTCCGAATTACCAGTATTCTGCAAATAAAAACTACCATCCCTTTTCTTATTAATAACAAAAAACGGTCGCTTAGACTTACGCAAATACCCCTGAATCCGAAACAGCGGAACACTAATCAAAATCACCCCGCACGTAACTGCAACAGTTAACACAATCAGAACAATATTATTAAACAATTCCACAATAAAATCCTCATATTCTTTTTGATAAACTCATTCTACAACAAAGCAGGCTCAAACACATAAAAAGCCGAAGAACGAAATATAAATTCTAAGAAAAGAATTTAAAAGAATTGGAAAACAAAATAGGAGAAACAGAATAGAATAGTCTCATTAACAAAATTAGGGAAGTAAAAGGCGAGAGTGCGGTTAAAAGCACGCAAGCCCAGAAGCGAAAGCAAGAGAAGAAGCAAGCATCATCCCACTTATCCAACCAAACCAAAAACAAAAGATTGCAACAGCAGGGTACGTCAGGAAACAAAATGAGCGGAGCTTTAGTCCCGCGAACCGAGAAGCTGCTCAGTAATCAAAAAAATGAAATCTTGCGAATAAAACTAGGAAGCACCTACTTACAAATTAAAAAAAGGGGGGATGCACTATCTAGACGGAGGGGCCCGGGATACACACCTCAGCCGCCAAATTGTTGTTGGCGATTTATCGCTTACAACAAGACTCGTATTGGAGATGTCCGGGCGAACTTCCCGGATAGCTTCAATCGATGTCGGCAGCGTTCCAGTGTGTGTATCCCGGGCCCCGGAGTCGGAAGTGAACCTCCAACCAAACTACTACCTCAATCCCATCACCAAACATCCACCACCAAAAATCACTAACGACATTCCAAGTAAAACGCTTCTGTCTGCGTTGCTCTCTCACATCAAGGCCGGTCGATTCCAACGCAACAAAAAAACAGCACCCCAGGGTGCTGTCTTAGACAAAATCATTCTGAAATTTCATTGCGACGAGTCTGAATTAACTTCTCCAGCTCATCAAGATCAGTAAGAGTCGACTTCTTACGTATAAAGCTTCGCGCTGACGAACGCATAGCAATATAGTTAGCCCTTTGCCGATGATTGCGATGCCATTTTTCATTGGCTCTCTTTTGTGCTTCTGTTAGTACCATAATTACTCCCCTAAAACTTAGTAATGAAAAGATTATAAACAGTTATTAGGTGATAAAGCAAGGAAATATAAAAATAATTATGCATAATAGTGTAAAATTTTAAAATTTATAACGTCATGATTAAGCAAAATGAATAAAAATGCATAATTGTATTAAAATATTCAATAGATTCCTTTTAATTTATAAAAATGATATTGCAATGTCCTGAAAAAAATTTTAATATGTATCTTGAACGTGTATAATAATAAAGTTGCATAATATTCTAGGGAATTTACGAGGTGGGATACTTGACAAGAAAGTATTCGTTTGTGTTTACGGTTATATTCATTGTTGTGGACCTTATTTTTGCTGTACTAGCTAAGCTAGGGCGGATCGACGATCTATTGGGTATTATCATGGGAATTGTTTTGATCGTTGCTCTATATATTATTACGAGATTATTTGCTCGGATAAATACCGAGAAGGGGCGCGTTGCCTTATCTTTTTTTAGCGCTATTTTCGTATTTTTAACAGTGGTCCCACTTGCAGCAACTTCAATTGCTGCCTAATTTTGGAATTTTATTGGATTAAGACAATTCGCCTTAATCCTTTTTTTATACAGTCGTATAATTAAACTATCGAATTTGATTGGGGAAGGTTCAATGAAAAACAAAACGTTCAGAACAATAATCTTAGGTGTGATTTTTCTCGTTCTGAGTATTTTATATACGGTCTTATATGCACCAAACGGTAGTATTCGTTTGATGGACAGCTATGACATGCTCTTCCATTTGAATCGGATCGCCAGTCTCTCAAATATTTTTCAGTCTCCAGTAAACTTCGATTACTGGGGGCAAGTCGGGAACATGACTAGTGAGTTTTACCCATGGTTAACTTTGATACCTGGATACTTAATACTTCAAGTCGTAGGTAATCCAGTGGTCGGATTTCTCGTCTTTTTAACGGTCATCACTTTTGCAACATTCATCAGTGCTTATTTCTTCATGAAAAAGTTTTCCGACAATACTTTGCAATCATTTCTATTCTCGATCATTTATACCTTATCGTTCTTTAGAATGGCTAGTGTCTTTTATCGGGCTGGATTAGCAGAGTACATGTGTTACATTTTCATACCAATGCTATTTTATGAGTTTTATCAATTATTGAGTGGAAACTTTAAAAAGTGGCCATTGTTTGCCCTCAGTTTTACGCTGATTGTTTTGACACATCCATTAACTGCCTTTACGACGGTGATTTTGATGTTGCCATTAGTCTTATTAGTCCTCTTCACCAAGACGGCTCATAGTTGGAGCTATTGGGGGAAGCTGATCCTAAGTGGTATCGGCTCGATAATTTTAGTTGGTCTGACTACAGTTGGATTTGTTTTACCAATGATCCAGCAGCAAAAATACATCTCTGTCAATCGACCGGCTTTGTTGAAATTATCTTCAACTGCAAAAGTGCCGGAACAGCTTTTTAAAGACGCCCTAGGTACTGACCTAAGAAATTATTCTTTTGGCGTCATTATGTTATTTGCACTGTTATTATTAGTTATCTTCATTTGGAAAGATAAGGCTAAATATCGTCTGATCGGGATCGAAATGTTGATTGCCTTAGTTCTTTCAACTAACTTGATCCCTTGGGACCAATTGCAAAATACATTTTTCAACTACATGCAATTCCCATGGAGATTCTTAAACTTATTTACTTTCTTTGCTTCGATCTATATTGCTTATGGAGTCACCAAGATAGTCGATAAGCGATCTCCATTGCTGAAATTACTAGTTATGATCTTGATCATGGCTGGATGTATCAATCAAGCATACGTTAGTGGTAACCAATTGAACCATCAAATAACATTGGCTAAAGATCCCAGCCGGATCACCACGAGCAATGCTGATAAATACATTAAGCAGTTTACGCAAGAAGATTATTATCCAGTCCGCAGTCTTTTTTATGCGAAAGATTTGGGCAAGCATGTTTACATCTTGGATGGGGAACGAACTAAGCTTCCGGCAAAAATCATCTCAAATACATACACAGTAAATTACTTCAATCAAAAACCAGAGACGATCGACTTTCCTGTTTTGGTATATAAAGGGTTAAATGTCCACATTAACAACGAAGCGGTGGATTATAAGATCTCCGAGCGTGGGACAGCTGTGGTCAAAACGAAGCCGGGTCAAAATAAGATAGTTCTCAAGTATGAATATTCCACGGTAGCTAAAGCAGCTTTAGGATTAAATGCGGTGGGATTTGTTCTCATGGCTTGGCTATCAATTAATCAAGGTAGGTTTTTGCCAGTCAAAAGGCGCAAATCGGCTCAAGAAAAAAGCTTGAAAAAAGTTGAAAAATAAATTGATATCTGATATATTTTATTAGTTGCAATCACTATTGCATCTACAACCGCTCAAAATTAGGTTTAAGCGAAAGCACCTAATTGGCGAGTATTAGAAGGGAGTGTACAATATATGTACGCAGTAATCAAAACAGGTGGTAAGCAATATAAGGTTGAAGAAAATGAAGCAATCTTTATTGAAAAACTCGATGCTAAAGAAGGAGACACAGTTACATTTGACGATGTAATCTTAGTTTCTGACGGAGATAGCGTTAAAGTTGGAGACCCAGTTGTTAAGGGAGCTTCAGTTACAGGTAAAGTAGAGAAACAAGGTAAGGAAAAGAAAGTCGTTACTTACAAATACAAACCTAAGAAGCACTCACATACAAAGACTGGTCACCGCCAACCATATACAAAAGTAACTATTGACGCTATCAAAGGTTAATAATTATGATCAAGGCAAGTTTTCATCGGAATGCCGATAAGCAGATCGATTCATTTTTGATCCTTGGCCACGCTGATTCCGGTCCTTATGGACAAGATTTGGTTTGTGCTGCAGTATCAGCGGTAACGATCGGTACTATCAACAATCTGGAGAAACTTACACAGGTCCACCCTCAAGTAGTTTTAGATGAGGTCAATGGCGGTCATCTTGGCTGCCAAATAACAGGAGCTGTTTCTCACGATACAGCGTTATTACTCGAAAATTTATCAGAAATATTGAAAGATGTCGCTGATAGTTATCCTGATAATATTACTGTTAGTTCTACACAAAATACGATTGATTTAAATTAGGAGGTAAACTTCATGCTTAAGATGAATTTACAATTTTTCTCTCACCATAAAGGTGGAGGTTCAACAACTAATGGTCGTAACTCAGCAGGTCGTAGATTGGGTGCAAAGCGTGCCGATGGCCAAGCTATTACAGCCGGTGCAATTATTTATAGACAACGTGGTACAAAGATCCATCCAGGTACAAACGTTGGCCGTGGTGGCGACGACACATTGTTCGCTCTTAAAGACGGTGTTGTTAAGTTCGAAAGACTTGGCAAAGACAAGAAGAAAGTATCAGTATACTAATATATACCGTACAAAAGAGGACATGGTCCTCTTTTTTTTATATAAACAACTACATATTATTGCCATAAAGCTATTAGTATTGGTAAAATAAAGGGAACGTTGCAAATTAACAATTAATTGAGGAGATCAGTATGTCTATTTCAGTAAACGAATTTAAAAATGGATTAACAATTGAAGTAAAAGACGGCATTTGGCGTGTTATCGAATTCCAACACGTTAAGCCAGGTAAGGGTAGTGCTTTCGTTCGTTCAAAGCTTAAGAACTTGAGAACAGGTGCTGTTCAAGAAATGACATTTAGATCAACTGCTAAGGTTGAAAAGGCTCAAATCGAAAACAAGAAGATGCAATACTTGTATGCCGACGGTGAAAACCACGTATTCATGGATATGAATACATACGAACAACTTACAATTCCTGGTGAACAACTAACAGACGAATTGAAGTACTTGAAAGAAAACATGGAAGTTAACATCATGATGTACAACGGTGAAACTCTCGGTGTTGACCTTCCTAATACTGTTGATCTTAAGGTTGTTGAAACAGAAGCCGGAATCAAAGGTGACACACAATCAGGTGGTTCAAAACCAGCTACTATGGAAACAGGTGTTGTTGTTCAAGTGCCATTCTTTGTTAACGAAGGCGACATGTTGACAATCAATACTCAAGATGGAACATATATTTCACGTGCAAATTAATTTTTAGTTATTGGAGATAAAGTTTATGGCTGATCAAAAATACGTAACACTACAAGATGACGGCAAGGTGCAAGGAAACGTTGAGATTTCTCACCAAGTTATTGAAATTTTGCTTGGGATCGCAACGAATCAAGTTGAAGGCGTCTATGAAATGCGCGGTACAATATCTAACCGGATCAATTCATTATTTGGTAGAATGAATCATGGAAAAGGTGTAGACGTTGTATTTGAAGACGACAATGTCACTGCTGATGTATTTGTTTATCTTGAATACGGAGTTTCGATTCCCAAGGTATCATTAGAAATTCAAAAGTCAGCTATTGAACAACTTAAATTCATGACGGATATTGATATATCGCAAATTAATGTGCATGTTGTTGGGCTAGTTGCTAAGAAGTCAAACGGTGACGTTGAACGCGTAACAACAGACAGTAAGGAATAATACCAGTGAGTATAAACAGACACGAAATCAGAGAACTAGCAGTACAATCACTATTTTCCATCGATACAACGAAGGCTGACGCCGCTACTGCCATCAAATCGACTTTAGAATTAGCCGATCTGACGGAAGTAGAAGTGCCAGATTATTTAACATTCCTCGTATCTGGAACGCTTGAACATGAGAGTGAATTAGATTCAGAAATTTCTAAACAATTGAAGAACAAATGGACAGTGGCTCGTTTGTCTCGGATCGACCGTGCAATTTTACGCATGGGACTATTTGAAATGCAAAATAGTCTAGAAGTTCCAAAAAAAGTTGCAATTAATGAAGCTATTGAATTAGCTGGCGATTTCGGCGATAAAGATTCAAAAGCCTTCGTTAACGGCATCTTATCTAACTTTGTTGAAGGGTAGGCTGGTACATAGTACCAGCCTTTTTGGGTAAAAAACATGATTATATTAGATGGAAAAAAAGTAGCAGGAGCTTGTGACGAATCAATGTCCAAGCGTGTAGAAGATTTGAAATCAAAAGGTATCACACCTGGGATTGCTGTTGTTTTGGTAGGCGACAATAGTGCCAGTGCTGTGTACGTTAGAAACAAGCAACGTCGAGCTGAAAAATTAGGAATGAAGTCAGAATTGATTCATTTTAAGGCTGACGTCTCAGAAGAAGAATTATTAACAAAGATCGACGAACTAAACGCTGATCCAGAAATTGACGGCTTTTTAGTCCAATTACCATTGCCAGATCATATCGATGAAGATCGAGTGATCAATGCTATTGATCCTAAGAAAGACGTTGATGGCTTTGCTCCAGAAAATGTCGGTCACCTTTGGATCGGTGAACCACAAACAAAACCGGCAACAGCTGCTGGTATTTTGATGATGCTCGACTATTACGATGTTGATTTAGACGGTAAAAATGTGGTTATTATCGGACGTAGTAACATCGTTGGTAAACCAGTCGCAGCCATGATGCTCGATAAGAACGCAACCGTGACTGTGGCACATTCACACACGAAGAATTTAAAGCAATTGGCTAAAACTGCTGATGTTTTAGTAGTGGCAATCGGTCGGGCAAAGATGATCGATGCAGATTACGTCAAAGACGGTGCGATCGTTATCGATGTCGGTATGGATCGCGATGAAAATGGCAAGTTATGTGGTGATGTTGATTTTGATGCCGTGAAAGATACTGCTTCAATGATGACACCAGTACCTGGTGGCGTTGGACCAATGACTATCACTGCTCTGATGGACCAAGTGGTCGAACTTGCAGAGGAAAGGGCAAATGGATAACTCTGAACAATATTTAACAGTTACAGCTTTAACACAATACATCAAAAGAAAATTCGACGTGGACCCATATTTGGGCCACGTTTATTTGACTGGTGAGCTTTCCAATTTTAAGATCCGTCCCAATTCGCACCAGTATTTTACAATCAAGGATGACCACGCAGTAATTGATTCGGTGATGTTTCGAAGCGCATTTAATAAAGTTAAATTTACGCCCGAAACAGGGATGAAAGTCCGTGTGAAGGGTCATGTGACAGTCTTTGAAGGTCGAGGTAATTATCAATTTTACGTCGATTCGATGGAACCCGATGGCTTAGGGTCACTTTATTTAGCTTTCGAGCAATTAAAGAAGAAACTCTCCAAGATGGGCGTCTTCAATTTACCGAAGAAGCCGATCCCGAAGTTCCCTAAACGGATAGCTGTCGTAACTAGTGAGTCAGGAGCTGTCATTCACGATATTATGACTACCGTAAGGCGTCGCTATCCGATCGTTCAATTAATCTTGTTCCCAGCAGTCGTTCAAGGCGATACTGCCGCTGCAACGATAGTAGAACAATTGAAACGGGTCAATGAAATGGGTGATTTTGATACGGTCATTATTGGTCGTGGTGGAGGTTCACTCGAAGACTTATGGCCTTTCAATGAAGAGATCGTTGCAGAAGCAATCGTTCAAAGTAAGATCCCAGTGATTTCTTCTGTAGGTCATGAGACTGATGTGACGATTGCTGATATGGTTGCTGATTTACGAGCTGCTACACCGACGGCTGCTGCAGAATTAGCCACACCAGTTTTACGTGAGCAGATCGAAAATATCGAAAACATGCAATCACGAATGATCGTGGCACAAAATAAGCTTTTGAATAATTATCGTCAGATCTTGAATAGTTATGCCCAAAATGTTTTTTTACAGCATCCTGAGCGCATCTATGAAGTTTATATGCAAAAGGTGGACAATTACACTAATCGCCTGCAACAAATCATTACAAGTGAATTACGTTGGTATAAAGAGCGTTTGTGGAACCATGAGACGAAACTCGCTCAAGTTTCACCGAAGGATCAGATCAATTACTATCAAAATCAAGTTTCAAATGATGTCCAAAATATGACCTTAGTAGTTAATAAAATGCTCAGCAACAAGCGAAACTACTTCAGTAAGCAAGTCTCAGCGCTCGATTCATTGAGTCCGTTGAAGACTTTAAGTCGTGGTTATGCGATTGCTACTGACGAAAAGGGTCAAGTTTTGAAGAAGACGAGCGACTATCAAGTTGATCAACCAGTCGACCTGAAAGTTGTTGATGGAACCGTTAAAGTGATAACTAAACAAATTAGTGAGGATAACAATGGCTGAAAAGAAAAAGAATTTTGAAGATAACCTAGCAGACCTTGAAAAAATCGTTACTGATCTCGAAGCAGGAAATGTTCCGCTTGAAGAAGCAATGGAAAAATTCAAGGCTGGTGTGACTTTAAGCAAGAATTTAGAAAAAACTCTTACTGAAGCAGAAAATACTGTAACCAAGATCATGGCTAAAGATGGTACTGAATCGAGCATGCCAGAAAACAACGAGAAGGGCAACGAGGAATAGTGGATATTAAAAGTTTTACAGAATTTCACGAGAAGATACTACCTGAATTCGACCAATTTCTGACTGATAAGATCACTGCCGAGATCAAACAACCAACACTACGTGAAGCCATGCTTTATTCACTAAATTCTGGTGGAAAAAGGGTCCGTCCAGTGTTAATGCTAGCAACGGTTTATTCTTCGGGTGTCAAATACGAAGATCTACCTAAGTACTTCGACATTGCTGGATCACTTGAATTGATCCACACGTACTCATTGATCCATGATGACTTACCAGAAATGGATAATGACGATTACCGTCGTGGTCAATTAACTAGTCATAAGAAGTTTGGTACAGGTCCAGCAGTTTTAGCTGGTGATGCTTTGTTGACACAAGCTTTTTATTGGATCGCCAAATCAGAGTTAGATGCCAATAAGCGAATGGCTGCGGTGCGAATTTTGGCACATAATGCAGGTCCCATGGGGATGGTGGCCGGTCAAATGACCGACATCACTAAAGAAGACAAACAATTGAGTTTGGAAGAACTAACGCAATTGCATCATCAAAAAACAGCTGATCTGATCATGGCAGCAATAACAATCGGTGCTTTTTGTGCCGATCACAAAACTTCTAAACAATTAGTTTTGTATTCCGAAAAAGTTGGGCTAGCCTTTCAAGTTAAAGATGATCTCGATGATGCAGATGACGGAGAAGATGACGATAAAAATACTTTTCCTAATTTAATCGGTAAAGAAGCGACTGAAGAAAAATTACGTAATTTAGTTAAGGACGCTTTGAATGCCGTGTTGAAAGAAGAGAAATTTGATAAGAACTTACTAGTAAGCTTCTTAGATTATTTCAAGAAGTAGGAGATAATATGGCAAAAAAACGTGTAGACGTAATGTTAGTCGAACAAAATTTATTTGAGTCTCGCGAACAGGCAAAGCGTTCAGTAATGGCCGGTGAAGTTTACGATGAAGACAATTTGCGCTATGACAAGCCCGGTGAAAAAGTTGATCCAGAAACAATTTTTCACGTGGTTGAAGGAGCTCATAGCAAATATGTCAGTCGTGGTGGTTACAAGTTAGAAAAAGCCGTTGAATCGTTCAATATTGATTTGACTGATCGTACTTGTTTAGATATCGGTTCTTCCACTGGTGGTTTCACCGATGTCGCTTTACAAAATGGTGCTAAATTAGTTTATGCGCTCGATGTCGGGTACAATCAATTAGCTTGGAAGTTACGAAGTGATGATCGTGTCGTAGTGATGGAACGAGTGAACTTCCGCTACAGCAAGCCAGAAGACTTCCATGAAGGATTGCCTCAATTTGCGATGACTGATGTTTCCTTTATTTCCTTGGAATTGATCTTGCCACCAATGTTCAATATTATTTTGCCAGGTTCCGATGCGGTTTGTTTGATCAAGCCTCAATTTGAAGCTGGACCAGAAAATGTTGGTAAGCACGGCATCGTTCGCGACCACAAAGTTCATCAAATGGTCTTAGAAAAGATCTTAAACTTTGCTCAAACTACTGGTTTTATCGTGACAGGTTTGGATTTTTCACCGATCAAAGGTGGAGAAGGAAATATTGAATTTTTGATGCACATTCAAAAACCAACTGATCCCGATACTGAAGGAAGTATTGCCGATTCAGTCTCAATCGAAGAGACGATGAACGCTGCCTATGCAAATTTGAATAAATAGCTGGTGACAAAATGTTAAAAAAACTGATCATTAATAATTTTGCTATTATCAGTCAATTACAATTAGATTTTAAAAATGGGATGACGGCTTTGACCGGTGAAACAGGTGCCGGTAAGTCGATCATTATTGATGCCTTAGGTTTATTAGTCGGTAGTCGTTCATCGATCGACTTCGTCAGAACGGGTCAAAATAGTTTAACAGTACAGGGATTATTTGAGGTTTCCAAGAATAGCCCTGTTTTTGGCATTCTGGATAATTATGGCATCAAACATGAAGATAATTTATTGATCATCAAACGAGAGATCAATCGAAAAGGTCGCAATGTCTGTCGATTAAACAATGAGCTAGTTAAAACCAACATCTTGAAAGAAGTCGGCAAATATTTAGTGGAGATCCACGGCCAAAACCAATCGCAAGAATTACTTGATGAAGATAATCACATCGATATTCTTGATCGATATGCTGAGGATGACTTTGCTAGTAAAATTGAGAAATACCAAAGCCAATTTCAAGACTTTCAAGCCAAAAAGAGTCGCTTGCGGGCAATTCAGAAGGATTCACAAAACATTGCTCAACGGATCGACATGTTGAAATTCCAAATTGATGAGATCGACAGTGCTCAGCTTAAAGCTGGTGAAGATGATGCACTAGAAGAAGAGAAGAATCATCTGGAAAATTTCGAGAAGATCAGCTCTTCATTACAAAGTAGTTATGAATTGTTATCAGCCGGTGGTAGTGGTGTCGTGGACTCATTAGGAGAAGTTCGCCAAAAACTGGATGTGATCAGGGAATACGATCCGGCTTATCAAGAATTATATGAATCGATCGACGGGGCTTATTATCAAATTCAAGATGACATGGCAACGATTTCCGACGAGATCGACGGTTTGGACTTTGATGAGTATCGCTTGGACAACATTCAAAAACGCTTGATCGTCTTAGATGGACTCAAGAAGAAATACGGACCTACGTTAGATGAAGTTATCCAATTTGGTAAAGATGCTCACGATGAACTTTCCAAGATCGATCTGGATGATAATTCTGAAGAGAAACTCAAGCAAGAAATCGAAACGCAACAAGCTAGTCTAGTTAAACTAGGCAAGGATATTTCTAAGAGTCGGCACGCAACTGCCAAGTCTTTGACGAAATCGATCAATCAAGAGTTGAAAGACTTGTATATGAAAAATGCTCGTTTCGATGTCGATTTCAGTGTTTTGTCGGCAGACAATATGACGGAAAAGGGTATCGATCAAATACGCTTTACCTTGAAGACCAATGTGGGTGAAGATTACAAACCATTAGTCAAAGTTGCGTCCGGTGGTGAACTATCTCGAGTTATTTTGGCTTTTGAATCGATCATTGCTGAAAAGATGAACGTTGAGACGATTGTTTTTGATGAAATTGATACTGGTGTCAGTGGACGAGTCGCTCAATCGATTGGTGATAAGATTTATCGGGTCGCTCAATCACTCCAAGTTTTGTGCATTACGCATTTGCCACAAGTTGCAGCGATGAGTGATCAACAGTTACAAATACAAAAAAAGACTGCCAATAATAAAACTGAGACAGAAGTTTCATTATTAAACAGTCAAGAACGAATTGAAGCTATTTCATTAATGCTTGCGGGTACTAAAATTACTGACCTCACTCGAGAACATGCTAAAGAGTTACTGGAGTTGGCCCAAGGAGAACAAGAGAAATTAGATTGATCGTGCTAAATTAATGGATTTAAGATCAGTTAATTCAATGATCTTATAAAATCCAGAATTGATCTGCATGATATATTTATTTTGATTGACATCCTTGATTAGCTTGCCTTGAAACTGCTCTTCGTTTAACATAGTTACTACAATTAAATATTTGTTTTGAAGGCTTTGCTTGGCGAATAAGTCGAGTTGATCAATAGGCATTTGTGGTAATTTTGAAGGAATCTCTCCAAAGTTAGTATCGAAAGTTCGATCAATGAAGTCTGCAGTAGTTTGGATAATATCTTTAGTAAATTGATGGTTGTTGAAACGAGATTGAAGTTGCATTTTTATTCCCCCGAACATTTGTTTGTATTTACATTATACGAACAAAGGTTCGCATCAACAAGCTTTCTTTATATTTTCTTAACTATTTTTTTTCGTTATCGCTTCAAACCCTTGAAATGAATGTGATTCTATTGCAAGATAGAAACAATATATATTATTAGATAGTAGGGAAAGTTAATGTCATCTAAAGGAATGTTAATAGTGTTATCTGGTCCATCCGGTGTAGGTAAGGGAACAGTTCGCAAAGCTATGTTAGAAAAATCATCAATCAGATTTGATTACTCAGTCTCCATGACTACTAGAAACATGCGTCCAGGCGAGGAAGACGGAGTAGATTATTATTTCCGAACTAATGAAGAGTTTGAAAATGAAATCAAAAATGGTGGTATGCTAGAGTATGCCAAGTATGTTGATCATTATTACGGCACACCATTGAAATACGTTAATCAAAAGCTTGATGCTGGGATCGACGTTTTGTTGGAGATCGAAGTTAATGGAGCCATGCAAGTACGCGAAAAGATGCCTAACGGCGTATTCATCTTTTTAACACCTCCAGATCTTCCAAGTTTGCGCCAACGTATCACACACCGCGGAACAGATGACCAAAAGACCATCGACAAACGGATGGAACAAGCCAAAAAAGAAATTGCGATGATGTCAAACTATGATTATGCCGTCGTAAATGATAAAATACCTAACGCAGTCAAAAATATCGAAGGTATAATAAGAAGTGAACACTTAAGTGTCCCTCGAGTTATAGATAAATATAGAAAGATAATAGGAGAAGACTAATATGATAAGTTATCCATCAATTGATAAATTATTAGATAGAGTTGATTCAAGATACTCACTCGCTGTTTTAGCAGCTAAGAGGGCTCACGAACTTGAAGCAGGAGACATTGAGTTATTGAACCATTATGAATCACCTAGAACTATTGGTAAGGCTTTCGAAGAAATTGCTGATGGTAAGATCGAAATCGATCCAGATTCAATTCTTCTTGAAAAAGAAGCTGAAAAGATTGAAGAAGAGAAAAAAGACGAGAAATAATTTTTTTGTTCCTTCACAGATTGTCTGTCATGATGATTGTGGGGGATTTTTTTTTATGATTTTGGGGTTTGGTTGGTTTGGTTGTTTTTATGGGAAATTTTTAGTTTTGTTGGCGTGCTTTTTGGTTTTGGTGCCCAGTGTACTTATTTTTAGGCTAAGCTCTTTTAGTTTTTGTACCAAACTTATTTATTTTGAAACCAAACTTTATAGTTTTATTACCAAACTTACTTATTTTGAAACCAAACTTTTTAAGTTTTTAGTACCAAACGTACTTATTCTGATACCAAACTATTAAAGCTTTATTACCAAACGTTGCCCGCTTTATAGCGGAAACGCGTTCCGGGAGATAGCGGCCTCCGGTTAACACAGGTGGTCGAGGCACGGCTTTCGCCGCACCTTGTTCGACCACCCGCGTTAATCCTCAGCAGCTGACCGTGCTCCTCCACGCTCTATTTTTGGAAACGAGCTCCGGGAGATAGCGGCCTCCGGTTAACACAGGTGGTCGAGGCACGGCTTCGCCGCACCTCTGTGCGACCACCCGCGATAATCCTCAGCAGCTGACCATCTCCCTGCGCTCTCTATTTTTTTGGAAAGGACTTATTTCTATGTCAGTAGCTGAAGTTGTTGTTGATGTTCCTACTATGCAGACTAATCGACCTTTTGAGTATTTGATTCCTGATGCTCTTTTGGATGTTGTTGTTCCTGGGGTTCGGGTTGAGGTTGGTTTTGGTCGTGGTAAGCGTAAGATTCAGGGATTTGTTATGAATGTTAAGGATTCTTCTGATTTTACTGGGACTTTGAAGCCGATTATTCGCGTTATCGATGTTAAGCCGGTTTTGTCGGCTGAGATGATCGATTTGTCTTATTGGTTGGCTGATGAGACTTACGCTTTTCAGATTTCTTGCTTGCAGACGATGCTTCCTAATGTGATGCGGGCAAAGTATAAGCAATTTATTCAGGCTGCTAAGGGATTTGAAAATGATCCTGAGGTTCAGTCTATTTTGAATGGTCATTTACTCGTGGAAATGACTAGTGACACGACCGAAGAACGTATCAAAACGATTGCTCGTCTGAAGCGGGAAAACAAAATCGAAATCGAATATGTCGTTGAAAATAAGGCTAATTCATTAACTAGACAAGCCGTAAATACGCAACTTTCAGCTGAGGATATTACTAATAAAAAAGCCGACTTGCGAGCTAATGCGAAAGCCCAGATCAGATTGTATGATTTTTTGGTGGAGCATTGTGCTGATTTACCAATCGAAACTAGTGAGATTGAGAAGAAATTTAATATTACCCGACCAACACTAAAGACGGCTGAGAAGAACGGGATTATTGAATTTGTTGAGATCACCAAGCGCCGTAAGCCGGTAGGGATCAAACCAGATGTCAAAAATATTCCTCAATTAACTGAAGAGCAGAAATCAGCTGTCGATACTATTAATCAGGCTATCGATGAAAAACAGCCACAAACTTTTTTGATCGAAGGGGTTACTGGTAGTGGTAAGACGGAAGTTTATTTGCAAACGATCCAGAAAGCTACCGAACAAAATAAAACTGCCTTGATGTTAGTTCCAGAAATATCTTTGACACCGCAAATGGTCAATCGGGTGATCGGACGCTTCGGTAATCAAGTGGCCGTTTTACATAGTGGTTTGTCCAGCGGTGAAAGATATGACGAATGGACTCGGATCGAAAACGGAGAAGTAAAGGTCGTTGTTGGTGCGAGAAGTGCGGTTTTTGCTCCATTACGTAATATTGGGATTATCATTATAGATGAGGAGCATGAGGCCAGTTATAAACAGGACGATAATCCACGTTATCATGCTCGTGATGTAGCTAAGTGGCGTAGTCAATACCACAACTGTCCACTCGTTTTAGGTAGTGCTACGCCGAGTTTGGAGTCGCGTGCTCGGGCTGAAAAAAGTGTTTATCACTTGATAAAAATGACTAAACGGATCAATGATCATCCGTTGCCACACGTCCAGATCGTTGATATGAGGGATGCAGAGAACTCGGCCGTTAAAGGCGACCTGTCGCCATTATTGCAAGATAATCTTTGGCGAGCTTTAAAACGAAAAGAGCAGGCGATCGTCTTGCTAAATCGCCGTGGCTATTCATCGTTTTTGATGTGTCGTGAATGTGGATTTGTTTTGAAATGTCCTAATTGTGATGTTTCACTCACTTACCACAAGAATATTGGCCGGATGAAATGTCATTATTGTGGACATGAGGAAAATGTTCCCCATACTTGTCCTAATTGCCAAAGTAAGAAAATTGGCTTTTACGGTACTGGTACCGAAAATATTGAGCGTCAATTAAACGAGCAATTTCCTGATGCACGTGTTTTGCGAATGGACGTTGATACGACGCGTAAAAAGGGAGCTCATGCTGCGATCATCGAACAGTTCAGTGATCACCAAGCTGATATTTTATTGGGGACACAAATGATCGCTAAGGGATTGGATTTTCCGGACGTTACTTTAGTCGGGGTCATTAATGCCGACACTACATTAAGTATTTCCGATTATCGCGCTAGTGAGCGGACTTTCCAATTGTTGACGCAAGTTTCAGGGCGTGCTGGTCGAGCCGATAAGGAAGGACATGTTATAATTCAGACTTATAACCCCGATCACTATGCTATTCGGGATGCTGCCAAGCAAGATTATGAAACCTTTTTTAAGCAAGAAATGTATTTGCGTCACCAATCAGGCTATACGCCTTATTATTTCACTACTTTGATCAGTGTTTCGCACCAAGATGAAGGACAAGCACTCAAGCAAAGTTATTGGTTGAAAAAACAATTATCATCGGTCTTATCTAACCAAGCTATCTTGCTAGGTCCAAGTCCAACGATGATTTCTCGAAAACAGAACAAATATTTTTATCAAATTATTGTAAAATATAAACGTGAGCCTCAGTTGCATCAGAAATTGCTTCAAATTTTATCTGATACGCAAGCTGAGTCCAGAAATGGTTTTACCATAGCCATTGATAATGAACCACAACACATAGATTAATGGAGGTACTTATATGACGAATGTAATTTTTCTAGGGACACCAGATTTTTCTGCAACTGTATTGAAAGGATTGATCGCGGCTGATTACGATGTAGCTGCCGTTGTGACTCAACCGGATAAACCGGTCGGTCGTAAACAACTACTTCAAGAAAGCCCAGTCAAAGTATTAGCTAGGGAAGAAAATATCGAAGTTTATCAACCAGCTAAACTACCGGGTAGTGATGAGCTAGAAATATTGAAGAAAATTCACCCTGACTTCATTATTACTGCAGCCTACGGTCAATTTTTACCTACGTCATTTTTAAATACAGCAAAAATCGCAGCAATCAATGTCCACGGATCATTACTTCCGAAGTACCGTGGTGGTGCACCAATTCAATGGTCACTAATGAATGGTGATAAAGAAACTGGAACCTCGATCATGTACATGGTCAAAGCTATGGATGCTGGGGATGTTATTAGTCAAGCCAAGATTCCGATCGAACCTGAAGACGATAACGGAACCTTGTTTGAAAAATTAGCCATTGTTGGTCGTGACTTGTTGCTAGAAACGATCCCAGATATTATTTCTAAAGATATCAATCCAGTGGTGCAAGACGAATCTAAGGTAGTCTTTTCACCTAACATATCTAAAGAACAAGAGCACCTGGACTTCAATCAATCCGCAGAGCAATTGTTCAACCACATCAGAGGATTAAGTCCTAAGCCAGGTGCTTGGGTCAATATTGATGGTAAAAGGACGAAACTTTACAAGTCTGAAGTAGTTGAATTAACTGGTGAAAATGAGCCCGGAGAAGTAGTCGAACGAGATCATAAACAATTAGTCATCGCTGCAGGAGATGGCAACGGATTATCGATCAAGGTTATCCAACCCGCCGGTAAAAAGATGATGGATATCGCCAACTATTTGAATGGTGTTGGCAAAAATATAAAAGAAGGGCAAGTAGTGGTCGACGTTAATGAATAATTCCCGTGCACTAGCCGTAGAAGTTTTACTAAAAGTTTTAAGAAATAAAGCTTATTCAAACATTGAGATAAACAATGTTTTGAAAAGTAGCGACTTATCCGATGCAGATTCCAGATTGATGACCAACATCGTTTACGGAGTTTTGCAACATAAGTACGTTTTGGAGTATCAATTAAAGCCATACATTCAAGATAAAAAAGTCGAACAGTGGGTCATGATCGTATTGATGACTGCTGTTTATCAAATGCAATATTTGGATAAAGTGCCAGAACATGCGATTTTTAACGAATCAGTTGAAATTGCCAAAGCTAACGGTAATAAAGGTGTTGGTAATTTTGTGACTGCTGTTCTGAGAAATTATCAACGTCATGGCTTCCAAGAATTACCAAAGGGTAAGTCATCATATGCTCTTAGTTTGCGCTACAGTACTCCTGTTTGGCTCGTCGACCTTTTGATGAAGCAACAAGGAACTAACAAAGCTATCAGTGTCTTAGAATCGATCAATCAAGCGTCTGATATTTCGATCCGAGTCAATACTAATAAGACCACAGTTGATGACGTAATCGACAAACTGGGTAAACAAGGCTTTGAAATGAAAAAAAGCCCAATTTCTTCAGTTGGCTTGACCTGCGCACACGGAAATTTAGTCAATACAGAAGAATTTCAAGAAGGGCTCTTCACGATCCAAGATGAAAGCTCAATGACAGTCGCACCAGCACTAGGGGTAGAGCCTAACGATCAAGTCTTAGATAGTTGTGCTGCTCCAGGTGGTAAAACGACTCATTTAGCTAGCTATATCGATGGCGGATCAGTTATGGCTTTAGATATTCATAAACCAAAAACTAAATTGATCAAAGAAAATAGTCAACGTCTAGGTTATCAAGATATAATTAAAACTAAGGCGTTGGATGCTAGAAAAGCTAAAGATAGCTTTGAACCAGAAACGTTTGACAAAATCTTAGTCGATGCCCCTTGTTCAGGATTAGGATTGATCCGTCGTAAACCAGAATTAAGATACTTCCGTAAACCAGAAGATCTGCTCGATCTTCAACGGATCCAATTACAAATTTTGAACAGCTTAACTGGATTGCTCAAGGTCAATGGTACGATGGTCTTCAGTACTTGTACGTTTGATGCTGAAGAGAACGAAGACGTTGTCATGAAGTTTTTAGCTGACAACGACAACTTTGAAGTAGTACCAGTCAAACACGAGTCATCATTGGACAAGAACGTCCACGATGGCGTATTAAAATTATTACCAGATGATTATTTCACTGACGGCTTTTTTGTAGCCGCTTTAAGACGAAAAAAATAATGAGGTAAGGTCAATTTTTATGGATTATGCATTACTGACAGATGTCGGAAAGCTTCGCGAGAATAATCAAGACTACGTTAATGTATTTAAAAATCAAAAAGGGATCATCTTTGGAATAGTTGCTGACGGAATGGGTGGCCATCGTGGAGGCGATGTCGCTTCAGACATGGCTGTTTCTCATTTAGGACATACTTTCGAAGAAACTAATATTTCTGATGTTGAAGATCTGCGCGAATGGATCATCAAAGAGATCAGTAAGGAAAATGACCGGATCATTTCGGTTTCCAACCAGTTCGACGACTTGAACGGAATGGGGACAACGATGGTCGGAGTTTTCTTCACATCCGATAAAATGATGGTCGTTAATGTAGGTGATTCACGTTGTTACATTTTCCATCAAGGGAAGTTGGAACAGCTAAGTGTCGACCATTCACTAGTACATGAATTAGTGGAAACCGGCCAAATCAGTCCCGAAGAAGCTGAAAATCATCCGCAAAAAAATATAATTACCCAAACATTAGGTGTATCGCAAACAGTCCAGCCACGGATCAAGAATTTTGATCTCATCGATGGCGCAATTATTTTGTTGTGTTCTGATGGTTTGACTAACATGGTCTCAGATGCCGAAATTGCTGACGTCTTAGGTCGTGATATTAGTTTGGACGAGAAATGCCATATTTTGATCGACAAAGCTAACGAAGGTGGCGGTCGTGATAATATTACCGCCTTACTTTTTGCCTCGGAAACAGGGGGTAATAAGTAGATGGATAAAGGTTACCTAGTTGGCAATCGTTACGAGATCATCCGCACTTTGGGTGAGGGTGGTATGGCTAATGTTTATTTAGCTAACGATGTCCAAACAAACAAAAAGGTAGCCGTCAAAGCTTTACGTTACGATCTACAAGATGATGAATCTGTTAAAAGGAGATTTGAGCGTGAGGCCAAGGCTACTGGAACATTATCACATCCAAATATAGTTAGTGTCTTAGACGTTTGTAATGATAATGGGAATCAATACATTATTATCGAATATGTACATGGTCCTAACCTGAAAAAATACATTCGCGATAACTTTCCGATCCCTTATCATGAAGTAGTTTCGATCATGGAACAAATCACGTCCGCTGTAGCAGTCGCACACGCGCACGGGATTATCCATCGTGATCTAAAACCGGAAAATATCTTAGTTGATGACTCCAAAGATCCGATACAAGTCAAAGTTTCTGACTTTGGTATCGCTTTAGCGTTGAGCGATCGTTCGATCACGCGGACTAATTCTTTACTAGGCTCAGTCCACTACATGTCGCCAGAACAAATCAGAGGTGGATCTGCCACTGAATTGTCTGATATTTACGCTTTGGGGATAATTTTGTTCGAATTACTAGCAAAGACTGTCCCATTCAAAGGTGACACGGCTGTTGCGGTGGCTTTAAAACATTCAAAAGAAGATATGCCGGATCTGAAAAACATTGATCCTGACATTCCACAAGCGTTAGTTAATTGTGTTTTGAAAGCTACAGCAAAGGATCCCAAACAACGTTATCAATCAGTTAATGAAATGCACGATGATCTAGCAACTAGTTTGTATCCAGATCGGGCAAATGAGAAGAAATTCGTGCCGATGAATCCGATGGAAGCTAACTCGATCGGTGAAACACGGATCATGCCACCACTACATGCAGAGCCACCGAAGAAAGAAGAAGAGCACGAAGAAAAAAGCCACAAGAAGCGAAACATTTGGATCGCTAGCATTGTCGCTTTAGTAGTTTTATTAGGAGTCGCCTTTTTAGCGATTAGGAATAATCAAGAAACTACGGTACCTGATCTTAGTAACTTGACACTTAAACAAGCAAAAGTAATGCTTCGTGGCTCTAATCTGCAAGTCGGAACGGTCAGTCAAGAAAACGATGATGATGTGGAAGCTGGCCACGTTATCAAGTCAGTTCCCAACAAGGGATTGAAACTGAAAAATAATGCTAGTGTCAACTTAGTCATTAGTTTAGGTGCGACCTACTACAACATGCCAAATCTAGTAGGAAAGCAGTATGAAGACGTTTCGGACAACCTAAATAAACGTGGCTTTGAAGTTAAATTGAAGTATTTAGCTAACAACAATTACAGTTCTGGCACGATTTTGAGACAAAGTATCGAATCTGGTAAAAAAGTCATAGCTAAGAATAAAACACTGACCTTAACTTTGGCTAAACCACAAGCTGCGAAGAAAAAAGTTACACGAGTACGTGACTTGACGGGTTACAATCTCAAGAGTATTCAAGATTATGCTAAAGAGATCAATGTGACTCTCGATGTTTCTTATGCTTATTCTGATAACATTGCTGAAGGACTATTGATCGAACAAAATCCTGAGGCTGACAGCGTGATCAGCTCTGGAGCAACTTTATCTGTCACAATGTCTAAAGGACCAGATCCTTCAAAAGAAACTGATTCTAACGAAAAAGAAAATAATTCTAACAATACCAAGACCGTAACCAGAAACATTACGATCCCGTATAGCAATGATGGAACTGGAGCTGCTAACAAGGTTACGATTTACTTAGGCGATGCTTCACACAACATTTCAAATCCATATCGGACGATGAACATCACTGCAGATACGCCAGTAGTACTAAGCTTCAACTTAAAAGATGGACAAACAGGGAACTACACAGTCGAGATCAATAATGCAACGATCTTAAGTGGTTCAGTAAGCGGGTAATTCCTATGATTAGAGAAGGAAGAATTATTAAATCGATCAGTGGTTTTTACGATGTGATCGATTCAAAAAGCGACAAACTAGTTCGGACCAGAGCTAGAGGGAACTTTCGAAAACGTGGTATCAAGCCGATCGTAGGGGACATAGTCTCCTATGAGGACGGTGGAGATCTCGGATACATTATGGAATTACTTCCACGAACGAATAGCTTAGTTCGGCCGCCAATAGCTAATGTTGATCAGGCTATCGTGGTAACTTCAGCCGTGGAGCCTAATTTTTCCAGCAATTTGTTAGACAAGATCCTCGTTAACATCGAGCATAATGATATTCAGCCGTTGATCTATTTGACCAAAACTGATCTGATCGATCAAGCTCAATACGAGCAACTTAAACAGACTTTAGCTGGATATGAAATTGCCGATTACAAGATTTTCGATGACAAAGATAGCTATAATCAGCAACAAATTGAAAAACTTGAAAGTAATTTCCAAGACAAAGTCACGGTTTTCACGGGTCAGTCTGGTGCTGGGAAATCAACATTGTTGAATCACATCAATCCAGAATTAAACATTGCTACGGCGGAGATTTCGCAAACTTTGAACCGTGGTAAGCATACAACTAGGCAAGTATCTCTATTTGAGATCTCAGGCGGTCTAGTTGCTGATACTCCAGGATTTTCATCCTTAGAGTTGATCAATATCGACAAAGAAGAACTTTCTAATTTATTCCCTGAATTCGTTAAATTCAGCCATGAATGTCAATTTAGAGGCTGCAATCACGCTAACGAACCAGGCTGCAAAATAAAAGAATTAGTAAATTCTGGTAAAATAATGAAAAGTAGATATGAAAATTATTTATACTTTTTAAATGAAATAAATTCTTACAAGAAAAGATATTAAAGGGGTTAGCTTTATGACAAAAATGATCGCACCATCAATCTTAGCAGCAGATATCATGAATCTAGAAAGAGACGTTAAGATGGCCGAAAAAGCCGGCGCAGACCTTTTCCACATCGACATCATGGACGGACACTTCGTACCAAACATGTCCTTTAGTCCCAGCGTTGTGGCAGGAATGAAACGTGTTACGGACAAACCATTAGACGTTCATATGATGTTGGACAATCCAGATGAATACATCAAACCAGTGGTTGAAGCTGGAGCAGATACTGTTTTGATCCATGCCGAGAGCACACCACATATTTACCGTTCAATCGAATTGATCAAGAGCTTGGGCGCAAAAGCCGGAGTAGTACTGAACCCAGGAACATCTGTTGAAGCAGTTAAAAACTTGTTCCCAATCATTGATCAAATCTTAGTAATGACTGTAAATCCAGGTTTTGGTGGCCAAAAATTCATCCCAGGCATGATCAAAAAGATCCAAAGATTAGACCAACTACGTCAAACAACTAGTGATGATAACTTCTTGATCGAAGTAGACGGTGGGATCAACGATTCAACTATCAAACTTTGTTCAGAAGCTGGAACAGACATCTTCGTAGCAGGATCATACTTATTCAATGGTGGCACAGAAGCAGATTTTGCCAACAAAGTTCAATTATTAAAAGACTCAGCGGCAGAATAATCATGAAACGAGTAAATATTCTCTTAGGTGGTCCAAAAAGCGAGTATCCGGAAGAATTACTGACTGACCCAGCAAACATACCTGGACCATGGGTAGGAGCTGACAGAGGAAATGTATACCTAATCTCGCATGGAGTAACGCCCAAAATGGCAATCGGAGACTTTGATTCCAGCAACAGCACGGAACAAGCAGAAATCAAGGCCAATATCCACGACTTCAAAAAGTATCCACCAGAAAAAGACGATACTGATGCTCAACTAACGATTCTAGCTGCTCACGAGAAGTTTCCAGCAGAAGAATACTACATCTACGGAGCGACAGGTGGCAGAATAGATCATTTCTTAGCCAATCTCTACTTACCGTTTGACCCCAGATTTGCCGAATTTTACGATAAAATGTATTACAAATCAGCAACCAACACTATAAAATTTTACAAACCAGGTCATTACACAATAAGCCATGAGCAAGGTATGAAATACGTAGCCTTCGTCCACCTAGGGCCAGTGAAAAATCTCAACATAATCGACGCCAAATATACTCTAACTAACTACACAGCAGACCACGCAGTCAGTTGGGCCAGCAATGAATTCGTAAAACCTACGATCGACTTCAACTTCGAAAGTGGAGTAGTAGTTGTAATTCAAAGCAAAGATAAGTCAAAAGTTTAGATTAAAAAGTAAAACAACATCCGATCCTAAAAAAATGGGAAGGGATGTTGTTTTTTTGCGCTTTGCACTCAACAGTTTTGATTTGGCAAAATGGAGATCATAAAAATAATTCCAAGCAAACGGGTGGTGAAGAATTCTTGTTAAAAATAAGAAGATCAACCCTTTGAGAACTTTGAATAATCACAAGCCAAACAAAAAAAGACCAGCCGTTATTAATAACAGCTAGTCTCTTTAAGATGATTAAAAATTATACACGAGTAACTTTTCCTGATTTCAAAGCTCTTGCTGAAACCCAAACGCGTTTAGGTTTACCATCAACTAAAATACGAACTTTTTGCAAGTTTGGCTTCCAAGAACGTTTTGATTGATTGAGAGCATGTGAACGTTTGTTACCGAACACAGTCTTACGGCCTGTAATAATATCTTTTGCCATGGGACCCGACCTCCTTTGGCTACATGTTTTCTTTTAAAATATCACCTGACTAATTTACCATAACGGCACAAGCAAATCAATAGGATAATTATTCTTAGTCTTAAATCTTTAATTAAAAATCACGCTATGATAAAATTTTAATGTTTATAGTACATTGGTCCAGATAGGAGGATCTACAATGGCAGTTACAATTAATACAAAACATGGACAGATCGATATTTCAAATAGTACAGTTGCATCGATCGTCGGTGGAGCCGCATCAGATATCTACGGAATTGTTGGTATGGCTAGCAAGAATCAATTACGTGATGGTATGAATACTATCTTGAAGCGTGAAGATTTTTCTCGTGGTGTTGTGATTCATCAAGAGGATAATAAACTTGCGGTTGATGTATATATTATTGTCGGATATGGTATTAAAATATCCGAAGTAGCTAAGAACTTAAAAGAAAAAGTAAAATATAATTTAGAGACAATGCTTGGAACACCAGCTGGCACTGTAAATGTATATGTACAAGGAATTAAAGTCTTAGACGATATCAAATAGTTTTGCTGGTTGGAGGAGAAATTTTGAGTATAGAACGTATTACTAAGAAAGAATTTTCTGATATGGTGCGAATTGCAGCACATCGACTTGAAAAGAATGCAAAATTTGTTAATTCTTTAAATGTCTTTCCCGTTCCTGATGGGGATACCGGAACAAATATGAGTTTAACAGTCCAAAGTGGTTTTAAATCAGTTAATGAATCTGATGCAGACACTGTTGGGGGACTTGGTAAAGCATTAGCTAAAGGTTTATTGATGGGAGCACGTGGTAACTCGGGTGTTATTACATCACAAATTTTTAGAGGATTTGCTAAGAGTATCGAACCCAAAGATGAATTAACAGCCGCTGATTTGGCAAAAGCATTTGATGATGGCGTTAAAACTGCCTATAAAGCAGTTATGAAGCCAGTTGAAGGAACTATTCTTACCGTTGCTAAATATGGTGCCAACGCCGCCGTAGAGGCTACTAAGAGCTCTGATGACGTTGCTGTGATCATGAAGGCAGCAGTGGAAGGCTCTAAAGAAGGTTTAGAGAAAACACCATCACTTTTACCGGTTCTTAAAGAAGTCGGTGTCGTTGACTCTGGTGGTCAAGGTCTAGTTTTCATTTATGAAGGATTTTTAGAAGCTTTGACTGGCGAAAAAGCAGCCGAAGAAGAATACACTCCTGATGAAAAAGAAATGAACGAGATGGTTAATGCTACCCACCATCAATCTGTTCAAGGACAATTTACTAACGAAGACATTCATAATGGTTACTGTACTGAAATGATGGTCGAATTAGGTCAAAATCCCACTTCAGACGAGAAGTTCGACAATGACACTATGAGAAATTACTTGAGTACGATCGGTGACTCTTTGATCGTTGTTTCCGATGACGAAGTAGTTAAAGTGCACGTTCATACTAATTACCCACGTAAAGTTTGGGAAGAAGGACGTAAATTTGGTTCTTTAGTTAAGGTCAAGATCGATAACATGAGGATCCAACACGAAACTATCGTTGATAAAGACCAGCCACAAGTAGCTGTTGCTACAAAACCAGCCGAACCGATCGACTATGCAGTGATCGCTGTTTCATCTGGTGAAGGTCTATCTGAACTTTATAAGAGTTTGGGTGTTACTTCGATCATCAGTGGTGGTCAAACAATGAATCCATCAACAAATGATATCGTTGATGCAATTAATGCGGCTAATGCTAAACGTGCTATCATCTTGCCAAATAACGGTAATATCGTGATGGCAGCTAAACAAGCTGCTGGTTTAGTTGACGTCCCAGTTGCTATCGTTCCATCCAAGACTATCTCTCAAGGGATGACAGCCATGCTTTCATTCAACCCTGAAGCGGATTTAGACGAGAACGAAGAAAACATGGAAGACTCCTTAGATACAGTTAAGAGTGGTCAGATCACTCAAGCTATTCGTGATACAGCTATTGATGGCTTAGAGATCACGAAGGGTCATTACATGGGGATTGTTGACGGCAAGATCGTAGTTGACAATGCCGACATCGTTAAGGCTACTGAAGAAATGCTCGATAAGATGATCGATGAAGATAGTGAAGTCATCACGATCTTAGTTGGTAAAGATGGAAATGAAGACGACGCACAAGCAGTTTCAGACTATTTAGACGATAAATACGAAGATTTGGAAACTGAGATCCACCAAGGTGATCAACCAGTTTATCCATACTTGGTTGCCGTTGAATAAATAATTGCCAAGAGATCCAACTAATTCAGTTCAGGAATTGGTTGGATTTTATTTTTTCATATTAATTTTTGGAGGAGGAGACATGAATTTACAAGAAATACCGGTATCAGAACTTTTAGGTGTTGGTGCTAAGCGACTAACTGCCATCGAATCGTTAGGCATTCATTCTATCTATGACTTGTTATTTTATTTTCCTTTTCGATATGAAGATATGGAAGTTAAGAGCTTGGCAGATGCGGTCGATCAAGAAAAAATTCTGTTGAAGGGCGTTGTAGCCAGTGATCCTGTCGTAGTTCAATTTGGATATCGCAAGAATCGGCTCAACGTTCGGATCTTAGTGGAAAATGAATCGATCATGATCACCTTTTTCAATCAACCTTGGTTAAAGGATAAGTTTGAAACAGGTAATGAAGTAGCAGTTTACGGTAAGTGGAATGAGAGTCGCCGTGGTTTGACGGGGATCAAAGTTTTGGGAAACAGTAATGCTGACGGCTCAATCGATTCAGTTTACTCAGTTAACAAAAATATTCATCAAAAAACCTTGGTAAAATTGATCAAACAAGCTTACGACCAATATCATCAAGAGATCGTCAGTGTGATCCCGGAACGGATCCGCGAGAAATTCAAACTACTCGATGATGAACAAATCGTCTCCGGGATGCACTTTCCAAAATCTGAGGAGCAAGGCGAACTGGCCAGACGTTCAGCAAAATTTCGTGAATTTTTCTTGTTTGAATGTGGCATCCAAAGTGTCAAAGCGAAAGATCGAGACACAGCCGATGGTCTGGTTGAACCTTATGACAAGGAGTTCGTTCAAAGCTTTTTAAATGATCTGCCGTTTGAATTGACCAAGGCACAAGACCGTGTCGTTCAAGAAATTTTGAGTGATATGAACTCAAAACATCATATGAACCGCTTACTGCAAGGTGATGTAGGATCAGGTAAAACGATCGTAGCTGTGATTGCTATGCTAGCTTCAGTGACTGCGGGATTTCAAGCAGCTATCATGGCTCCCACGGAAATCTTAGCTCAACAGCATTTTGACAAGATCAGTGATCTGTTGACACCATTGAAACTTAAGGTGGGGCTTCTGACTGGCTCACAAACTAAAAAAGAACACGATACGATTGCTGAAAATGTCAAACAAGGACAGATCAACATCGTAGTCGGTACGCACGCCTTGATCCAGGACAGCGTCCATTATAAAAATCTTGGTTTGATCGTTATCGATGAACAGCATCGTTTTGGCGTCAATCAGCGTAAAGCCTTGAGACAAAAAGGGAATAATCCCGATGTTTTGGCCATGACTGCGACTCCGATCCCAAGGACTTTAGCTATTACCACGTATGGTGATATGGATGTTTCTCGGATAGATGAATTACCAGCAGGTCGCAAGTCGATCGAAACTTATTGGATCAGAAGCCAAAAGATCGACCAAATGTATCACTTCGTCCAAAAGGAGCTACAAGAGTCGGCCCAAGTGTATGTGGTGACGCCATTGATCTCAGAATCTGAGAAGATCGATCTGAAAAATGCCGAACTGATTTTTGACAAATTTAATGAATTGTTTGCCCCCAAATATAAGATTGGTTTACTGCACGGGCAAATGCCTAACGATGAAAAAGAAGCTGTCATGGATGAATTCAGTCATCAAAAAATCGACGTTTTAGTTTCCACGACTGTTATTGAAGTTGGTGTCGATGTACCAAATGCGACTGTCATGGTAATTTATGATGCCAATCGTTTCGGTCTCTCACAGCTTCACCAGTTGCGTGGTCGTGTCGGACGTGGAGACAAGCAGTCGTACTGTATCTTGATTGCTGATCCTAAAAATGAAGTCGCATTGGAACGGATGAAAATCTTAACTTCGACTAATGACGGTTTTGTTTTAGCAGAAGAAGATTTGAAGATGCGTGGTTCCGGAGATATTTTAGGAAGCAAGCAGTCAGGATTGCCTGATTTTAAAGTCGGGGATCCAATTAATGATTTCAACATTTTGGAAACGGCTCAACAAGAAGCTGAACTTTTATTTAAGGACAAAAATGCCATAGATAAACCGGAAAACAAAGTGTTAAAATTATTCTTGAGTGTTGAATTTGAACAACTAAATAACTTTGATTAGCGAGGAAAGATAATGAAGATAGCTGTTGACGCAATGGGTGGAGATAATGCCCCCCAGGTTGTTGTTGAAGGTATTGAAAAAGCTAGGGACGAATGGTCAGATCTCGAATTTGTCTTATATGGCGATGAAACAAAAATCAAGAAATACTTACAAAGCGAAAAGAATATTACAATCGTACCAACGGATGAAGAAATATTAGGAACGGATGAACCAGTCAAGGCGATTCGTTCAAAGAAAAATTCTTCGATGGTCAGAGCTGCCAAATCTGTTAAAGACGGCGAAAATGATGCCATGTTCTCATTAGGTAATACTGGTGCTTTATTGGCTGCGGGAATTTTCATCATTGGTCGGATCAAACAAGTTGAACGACCAGCTTTGATGCCAACTTTGCCTGTAACTAACTCACCACTAGGCGTTAACATGCTTGACGTGGGTGCTAATGCAGAAGCCAAAGCAACTTATTTGCAACAATGGGCCGTTATGGGTTCCATTTATGCTCGAGACGTTAAGAACATCAAAGAGCCTCGGATCGGACTTTTGAACAACGGTTCAGAAGCTGATAAGGGTGATACCTTGCATAAGGAAACTTACGAATTACTCCAAAATACCGATGAGATCAATTTCATTGGTAATGTCGAATCAAATGATATTTTAGCTGGGGTTGCTGATGTTATCGTAACCGATGGTTTCACTGGTAATGCTGCTTTGAAAGCAACTGAGGGAACAGCGACAATTCTTTTGAAACAATTGAAAAAAGCCTTAATGAACAATGGTCTTTATACAAAGATCGGTGCAGCTATCGTAGCGCCATCATTACGTGGTATTCGTGACATGTTTGATACTTCTCATGCTGGTGGTGCTGTCTTACTAGGGCTCAAGTCCCCAGTAGTTAAAGCACACGGTGCAGCCGATGTTGATACAATAGTCTATACAGTTAAACAAATTTATGATATGTTGCTAAATGACACAATCAACAAATCAAATACTTATTTCGAAAAAATGCAAAATAATAAGTAAATTACGAGGAGAACTTACATGAACGAACAAGAAATTTTTGACAAGATCACAGGCCTTTTAGCTGACAAATTCGAGGTTGACAAGGGTAGCATTACTAAAGAAACTTCCTTTACTAAAGATCTTGATGCTGATTCGATCGATTTAGTTGAATTCGTTTTGGAACTTGAAGAAGAATTTGGCTCAGAAATCCCAGATGAAGATGCAGAGAAGATCACAACAGTCGGTGAAGCTGTTTCATACATCTTAAGTAAACAAAAATAAGGCCATTGGTCTTATTTTTTTTGTGGAATGAATTATTTAGACGTAAAATTTAGTATAATTAGAAGTATTTGAAGGGAGTCGAATAATGTTAGATCCTAAATTTTTTGAATTTATTAAAGAAGAGTTTGGTATTACGTTCAACGACAAGAAGTTAGTTGAAAGAGCTATGACCCATTCTTCATACGACAATGAACATCGAGACCTTAACATTGGCGACTACGAACGCTTAGAGTTTTTAGGGGATGCAGTTTTGGAGATCAATATTTCTGAATACTTGTTCACTCATTTTCCCGAATTGCCTGAAGGCAAATTGACACGTCTGCGCTCAGATATCGTCAGAACTGACAGTTTTGCTAGATTTGCAAAACAAGTCCAGATCGACAAATATTTACAAATCGGTCGTGGGGAAGAAAAGCAAGGTGCTAGACAGCGTCATACTTTGCTAGAAGATATTTTTGAAGCCTTCAACGGTGCTTTGTATCTTGACCAAGGAAATGAAGTCGTTGAACAATTTTTAACACAAGTAGTATATCCACACATTGCTTCAGGAGAATTTTCAGAAGATACTGATTTCAAGACGCATCTTCAAGAGAAACTCCAACAAGCTGGAGAAGTGGATATCAATTATCGGGTGATAGATGAAGAAGGACCCGATCACGATAAGCAGTTTGAGATCGAATTAGTTGTAAACAACAAAGTATTATCCAAAGGATACGGTTACAGCAAAAAACACGCGGAACAAATGGCTGCAAAACGTGCATTAGAAGAATTATAGGAGCTTAATTTATGCCATTAAAATCATTAACTATCAACGGGTTCAAATCGTTCGCCGACAAGACCAAAATTGATTTCACAACTGGTATCACAGGTATCGTCGGTCCAAATGGTAGTGGTAAATCCAATATTACCGAAGCAATCCGTTGGGTGATGGGTGAGCAATCAGCTCGTTCTTTGCGTGGCGATAAGATGGTCGATGTGATTTTTGCGGGTAGCGATACTCGACCACAAATGAACCGGGCAGAAGTAGTTTTAGAGTTTGATAACTCTAATCATGAATTGAAGTCACCTCAAGAAAATGTCACTATCAAGCGGAAACTCTTCCGTAATGGTGATACAGAATTTTCGATCAATAATAAGAGTTGTCGACTCAAAGAAATTACCGAAATGTTCATGGATTCAGGGATGGGAAAACAATCGTTCTCCATTATTTCTCAAGGTCGAGTGGAAGAGATTTTCAATAGTAAACCAGTTGAACGTCGTTCGATCATTGAAGAATCAGCTGGAGTGGCTTTGTTCAAACAAAAGAAACAACAAGCGGAATCAAAATTATCCGATACGACTGATAATTTGCACCGTGTTTCCGATATTGTTTCAGAATTGGCCAAACGAGTTGAACCACTGAAAGAACAAGCTAGTATCGCCCGCGATTACAAGGAACAAAAGGGTCGTTACGATGCCTTGTATCAACAAATTTTAACGTTGGAAGTTAAGGATTTAGCTAGTCAAAAGAAAGAAGTCCAGACTAAATCTGATCAAGTTAAATTGAGCCTGAGAAATATCGATCAAGACGTTAAGAAGTCAAACATCAAACTCAATCAAAACCGTCAAACTGTTGACGAAATTGCCAACAAGATCGACCAACGTCAAAATGAATTAGTTGAAAAGACCCAAAACTTAGAAAAACTCAATGGACAAATAGCCGTTTCTGACGAAAGAAACGGTTTTAATACGTCTAGTAAAAAATCAATTGATCAACGAATTACTGATTTATCGACTGATAAACGAAATAAGAATGAACAATTAACAGAAGTAAAAGCTAAATTAGCAGAGTACCAATCATCGATCGATGATCTTACCAAACAATACCAAGACGTTAAAAAGCTCCAAAATAAAACACCAGAAGAGCTGAACAAAAATATTACTCAAGCTCGAAACGAATACGTTAATGCATTGCAACAACAAGTATCTAATAGCAATGAGCAAAAATTCTCTAATAAGCAACTAACGAGAATTGCATCTAGTTCAGCTGACCAGGAGAATAAATTGGCTGAGATCGTCAACTTGCTAAATGAAGCTAATGACAAAATTGCTCACGTTAAAGATCAAATTAGTCAATTAGATCATGAAAATGAAGACCTAGTTAATAAGAGTCAATCGATCCAAGCGTCGATCGAAGATGTTACTAACAAAGGTCAAAGTGAGAATCAAGAGTATTTGAAATTACTTGAAGGCATGCAAGAAACGAAAGCACGGAAAAATATTTTAGAAAATATGGAACATGAACATGCTGGTTTTTACGATGGAGCTAAAAATGTCTTGAATCATTCTCAAGACATCGGTGGCATCATCGGAGCGGTTGCCGAACTGATCGAAGTACCTCAGCAATATCAAGTTGCAATTGAAACAGTTGCCGCTAGTCAGTTGCAATCTATTATTACCGAAGATGAAAGCTCAGCTAAAAAGGGAATTAGCTTTTTGCGTGGTAGCCGTGGCGGACGGGCCACCTTCTTGCCTTTGAACATTATTAAACCGAGAAATATTTACCCTAATGATTTAAGTCATGCCCAAAATGTTGATGGCTTCATTGGGGTAGCTGCTGACTTGATCAACTATCAGGATCGAGTAGCTAACGTTATTAAAAATATTTTGGGTACCGTCTTAGTCGCAAACAATATTGATGCGGCTACTAAAGTTTCAGCAGCTGTAGGTCGGAAGTATCGAGTGGTCACTGTCGATGGGAACGTCGTCAACGCTGGTGGATCTATGACTGGTGGACAACAACGACGTTTCAATACTAGTATTTTGACTAGAAAAGACGAGCTCGAGAAATTAACCCAAAAACTAACTCAACAAGAAAAGACTCTTGATCAAAAGCAACAAAACGTTCAACAATTACGGGCTAAATTGATTGAATTAAGAGACGAAAATCGCTCGATCAGTGACGAGTTGCAAAAGTACAACGATACTAAGTCAGGCTTAGAAACACAGCTAACTAGTCATCAAAGTGAACAAAAGCATTTGCAAGAACAACAAAGTGCTTTGCAATATAATCAAAAGCGAACGCAAGAAGAACGTGCTGAGATCGAAGAAGAACTCCAAAACCAAGTCGATTTTTCTAAGCAATTAAAACAACGCTTGGCGGATCTGCAAAAAGATATTGATGATAAGCAAACGGTTTTAAACGATTTTGATGCTGAATTGGAGAAAACCAACCAACGTGCTCAAGAATTGCAGACGAAGCTGATGGTAGTCAAAAATAGTCACCAAAATGAATCCAATCAAGCGGAACGTTTAGAAAATGAAATAGCTGATCTTGATCGTCAGATTCAACAATTGAGTGGCCAACTGGAACAATTGAATTCGGAAAGCAAACAGTTGAACATGAGTAACACTGAGATCAAGTCAAAAATCGTTGAACTACAAAAGTCGATTGCTGACATTAAAACTGATCTACAGGGATTACAAAAGCAACGTGAGGAAAAAGGCCAAGAAACTGAACAACTGAATGAAGCTGCTCAACGCAACTTTGATCTGCAGAAACAAGCATCAGACGAACAAGAGAACCTGGCTATCCAGTTGACCAAGATATCTAACAACATTAATAGTCGTTTGGATACTTTGGAGAGTGAATATCAGATCACTTATGAGGCTTCCTTACAAGCAATTGAAGAGGTTGATTTAGACACTGATAAATTAAGACATGATGCTCATCTGTTGAAGATGGGGATCGATGAATTAGGTCCAGTCAATTTATCTGCGATCGAGGAATATGATAGTGTTAAAGATAGATACGAATTTTTGACGACACAACAAGACGACTTAGTTAAAGCTCGTCAACAGTTACTCGATACCATGTCAGAAATGGATCATGAAGTAATTACGCGATTCAAACGGACTTTCGATGATGTTTCGGCAGCTTTTGAAGTTATTTTCCCAGAAATGTTTGCTGGTGGTCGTGCTAAACTAGTATTAACTGAGCCAAATGACATGCTCCAAACAGGGATCGAGATCATTGCTCAACCACCCGGGAAGAAATTCCAACGTTTAAGCTTATTATCCGGTGGAGAAAAAGCTCTAACAGCGATCACACTGCTTTTTGCCATCATCAAGGTCAATCCAGTGCCATTTTGTATTTTGGATGAGGTCGAGGCCTCACTAGATGATGCCAATGTGTATCGTTTTGCTAATTATTTGAATCGTTATGATGACAATACTGAATTTATCGTGATCACGCATCGTAAAGGGACAATGATGAACGTAAATCGCCTATACGGTGTCACAATGGAAGAGTCAGGGGTATCCAGGATCCTTTCCGTTGAGGTCAAAGAATAGGAGAAATTATGGGACTTTTCGATAGGATTAAAAAAGCCTTTACCGGCAACAACGAAAAAGACAAAGAAGAAGAAACAAAAAAAGTTGACCAAGAATCGGCTGAGCAAGCCACTGAGCAAACTGAAACTGAGTCGACTGAAGCACCAAAATCTGCTGACGAGTCTGAGGGAACGACCGAACCGACTGAAAAAGCTAGTGATGAAGTAGAAAAGCCAGAAACCTCAGAACCAGAAACAGCGGAAACTAATAAAACTGATTCGCAAGTGTCGGAAGAAAAAACTGAGGACACTCAGTCAACTGCAGATTCTGACCAAACTGACGTTGAGCCAGAAGTAACACAAGAAAATGAGACGCAAGAAAAATCAACTGATGAAACAGTTGAGCAAAAAACTGAGCCAGAAGCCACACCGGTTGAAGAAAAGACTGAACCGGATGAAACTCCTGATGAATCCGAAGAGGAAACTGAAGACAAATCTTCAGAGGCTGTAGAAGAACAAGTTACCTCAGCTGAAGATGAAGTTGCAGAGGATGAATCAGAGACTGAAGAAGGTTCTGCTGACGACGAGGCTTCAGAAGTAAAGGAATACGATGAAGGTTTGAAAAAGAGTCGGACTTCATTCTCAGCTCGTTTTAATAAGTTCTTGGCTAACTTCAGAAGTGTCGATGAAGAGTTCTTCGATGATTTAGAAGAACTTCTGATCGAATCTGATGTTGGTTATGAAACGGCATTGCGGATCTCAGACGAATTACGAGAAGAAGTTAAATTGCGTAATGCCAAGAAACGTTCTGACGTTTCCGATGTTATCGTTGAAAAATTAGTCGACATGTATGACGAAGAAGGCAAAGAAGAAGACAATGCTTTGCACTTCAGTCAAGACGACATGCCAACGGTATTCTTATTCGTTGGTGTTAACGGTGCTGGGAAGACGACAACTATCGGTAAATTAGCTCATCGTTTCCAATCACAAGGTAAAAAAGTCTTATTAGCCGCTGGAGATACATTTAGGGCAGGAGCTATCGAGCAATTACAACGTTGGGGTGAACGCGTCAATGTACCTGTTGAAGCTAAGGCTCCCCAAACAGATCCAGCATCAGTAGTTTATGATGCCTTACATCGTGCTATTAACGAAAAATTCGATATTTTATTAGTCGATACAGCTGGTAGATTGCAAAACAACCAAAACTTGATGCGTGAGCTTGAAAAAATCAAACGAGTGATCAGTCGGGAAATCCCCGAAGCCCCTCAAGAAGTTTTATTAGTACTTGATGGATCAACTGGTCAAAACGCTTTGAGTCAAGCTAAGCAATTCAAAGAAACAACTGATGTTTCTGGTATCGTCTTAACTAAACTTGACGGAAGTTCTCAAGGTGGTATCGTCTTAGCAATCAGAAATGAGTTACACTTACCAGTCAAATTAGTTGGTTTAGGTGAACAAATGGATGACTTGCGTGACTTTGATGCCGAGAAATTTATTTATGGACTATTTAAAGATCTAATCGTCGGTTCCGGTGATTAATATGGACATAAAGAAAACAAATGAAATAAATTTGTTGTATAATTTTTATCATTCACTACTAACTACCAAACAAGATAAATACATGAATTTGTATTATGTAGAAGATTTTTCCTTAGCGGAAATTGCTGAGCAACTCGACGTTTCTCGACAAGCAGTATTAGACAACATCCATCGTTCAGTAGCACTATTAGAAAAATTCGAACGTGAGTTAAGCTTAGTTGAAAAGACGACTGAGATCGAATCGGTCGCCAGTGAACTAAATAAGATCGTTTCAACTAAATATAAAAATGATAAAGAATTGTTGGCATTAGTACGACGAATTTCAAAAATAAACGAAATGTAATAGGAGTAAAATATGGCTTTTGAAGGTTTAAGCGAACGACTTAATAAAGTTTTTTCGTCCCTAAGGGGTAAAGGTAAGCTTAGCGAAGACGACATCAGATCCGTCACTCGTGAAGTACGAATGGCATTGCTTGAAGCCGACGTTAATTTTGACGTAGTAAAAGACTTTGTTAAAAAAGTTAAAGAACGTGCCCTTGGCGCAGAAGTTATGGCTAGTTTATCGCCATCACAACAAGTAATTAAAATCGTTGACGAAGAATTAACGAAGTTAATGGGTACTGAAGCAGTCCCATTGAACAAAGCACCACACATTCCAACTATTATCATGATGGTTGGTCTTCAAGGTGCTGGTAAAACTACCACAGCTGGTAAGTTAGCTCGTCGCTTGATGGATAATGATAAAGCTCGTCCATTATTCATCGCTGGAGACGTTTACCGTCCTGCTGCTATTGAACAATTGCAAACTATTGGTAAGCAATTAGATGTTCCTGTATACGAAGAAGGAACTGATAAAGATCCCGTTGAGATCGTTAAAAACGGTCTTGCTCAAGCTCATGAAAACAAAAACGACTACGTGATCATTGATACGGCTGGTCGTTTGGAAATTGATGAGCAATTGATGGATGAGTTGCAACGGATCAAAGATCTAGCACATCCAAATGAAATCTTGTTCGTTGCTGACTCCATGACTGGTCAAGTAGCTGCTAAAGTTGCTGCTGGATTCGACCAACAATTAGATATCACCGGTGTTGTATTGACTAAGTTAGATGGTGACACTCGTGGTGGTGCTGCACTATCGATCAGATCCGTAACTGGTAAACCGATCAAGTTCATTGGTCAAGGTGAAAAATTAGATCAATTAGACGTCTTCCACCCAGATAGAATGGCAAACCGTATTTTGGGAATGGGTGACATGCTCACACTGATCGAAAAAGCCCAAAAGGACTATGATGAAGAACAAGCCAAAGACATGGCTGAAAAGATCAAAGAAAACAGCTTTGACTTTAACGACTTCATCGACCAAATGGATCAGATCCAAAAAATGGGTCCACTAGACGAAATCATGAAAATGATCCCAGGGATGGCTAACAATCCAGCCCTAGCAAACGTCAACATTGGAGAAAAGGATATCGCTCACTTAAAGGCCATCGTATACTCAATGACCCCACAAGAAAGAGAAAATCCCAAACTATTAAACCCATCAAGAAGAAGAAGAATTGCCAGTGGTTCCGGTCGTTCAGTCCAAGAAGTAAACCGAATGATCAAGCAATTCAAGCAATCACAAGACATGATGAAACAAATGAGTAAAGGAAACATGCAAGGCATGGACCAACTCATGGGAAATGGAGTACAAGGCCGCTTAGGAAAAATGGCAATGCACTCCATGGTTCGGAAACAAAAGAAGAATAAGAAGAAGCGTTTGAAGAAAGTCAAAAGATTCAAATCGAAATAAAACACAGAGAGTGGAGGCACACGGGTAGCTGCTGAGGATTAACGCGTGTAGTCGCACAAGGTGCTGCGAAGCAGTGCCGCGACTACATGTGTTAACCGGAGGCCGCTGTGTGCCGGAACTCGTTTTCGCATCCTTGAGGATAAAACAAAAAAAGCACTATCCAAATTGCTGCAAGTTTAGCAAACATAAATGGACAGCACCTTACTATTGATACAAAGCGGTGCCTGCGGACAGTTTCTAAGCCGGAGTCGCTATCTCCTGAAACGCGCTCCACTATCAAGCTAAAACGCGTACCGACAAAGTAAAAAAAGCAAAACCACACAAACAAATCTAAAAAAAAGATGATGGCGAATTTTATAATCAAGTTAGCCACCTTAAGAAAATCTGAATAAAAAAACACCAAGACGGAAAAATCAGTTATCATTGGAGTTCCGACACTAACAATGAAAGAGGTTTTTCGTCTTGATGCATCAACAGAATACCATAATTCGCA
>NZ_RHOM01000011.1 GCF_003946515.1 Companilactobacillus zhongbaensis
TGTAAAATAGACATGGACATGAATACTCCTTTGTAATTGGTTTCGACGCCTTAATTATAATGATATGAGTAAGCTCATGTCTATTTTTATACAATAAAATCCCGGTATGCCGGGGTTATTTTGTTATATTCATCTTTCAACCTTTAGTAAAGTAATAAAAGCTAACTGCTGAACAATTTATTAAATCAAAAATGTAGTTAGTTTTTTTATTCAACGTTGACCTTGGGTCAATTTTGAATTAATATATTCGTAAATTAACCGACGGTCAATATTGAAATGGGGAATTATTAAATGGTAAATATTTATTCACAAAACCAAAAGGATGCTAAGCGGCAATCAATTATGGATGCTGCAATTCAACTTTTTAAAAATCAAAGTTTTTCTAACATAACTATGAAAAAAATTGCCGATACAGCTGGCATTTCAAAAGGAACCATCTTTCACTATTTTCAAACTAAGGAAGACCTTTTTATGAGCGTTCTGCTGGAAAACTACTACCAGTTCTTTTCGAATATGATGCTCGAATTAAATGAATATCATCGGATCACCAAAGATGAGTACATAAAAATAATGGTAAATCAAACTTCCACCTTGATCACAAAACATGATGTACTAGTTCGTCTTAACACTATCCGGGGACCTATTTTAGAGGGAAAAGCTAATATGGACGAAACGGTTAAAAAACGTAACCAGCTATATTCTATTAGTAAGAAACTAGGACAATTATTATCTGATAAAACTAGCGGTTTATTAACTCAACAACAATTTAGTCACATTTTAATTATTCAAAGCGGTATTATCAGTGGCTTAATGAACATGGCTTCACTTACTAGATTCAATCACACTGATTTAGGCATCGATTACCCCGACTTTGAAATCAATTTGGAATCTGAAGCTAAACAACAAATGCGTTTTTATTTAACAAAATATTTAGAGGAAATTAAAGATAATGGATAATAAATACATTCGAAACTTTGCAATAATTGCTCACATTGATCACGGCAAGTCTACATTAGCGTATAGAATTATGGAATTGACCGAGACAGTTAGCAAACGAAATTCCCAAGCACAATTATTGGATGACATGACAGTCGAAAAAGATCACGATGTAACTGTAAAAGCGAAGACAGTTCAAAATTATTTTATTTCTAACGACGGTTCAAAGTATGAATACAATTTAATAGATACACCTGGACATGTAGATTTTAACTATGAAGTCTCCAAAAGCCTTGCAGCGTGTGAAGGTGCAATCTTACTAGTCGATGCCACCCAAGGGGTCCAGGCACAAACGGTAGCCAACTATCGAATTGCTAAAAAAAATAATTTGAAAATCATACCAGTAATTAACAAAATAGATATCGCCTCAGCTGATATCGAAAGCACCCAATCACAATTAAATCATTTGGATAAATCATTCAATACTAACAACACTTATTTGATTTCAGCAAAATCCGGGGAAGGCGTAGCCGAATTATTAGAAGCCATCAAAACAGACATCCCTGCTCCACAAGGAAGCAATAATAAACCACTGAAGGCACTCATATTTGATTCTATATATGATAGTTATCAAGGAATAATTGCTTATGTTCGATTAATCGATGGTCATTTACAAAAAGACCAAGATTTGCTTTTAATGCAATCCAACAAATCATTCAAATCAAAAAACATTGGAATTTTTGACCCAAATATGGACGATAAAGACAATCTAAATGCCGGTGAGGTTGGCTTTATAGTCACTGGTCTTAAGGATCCTAAAGCTATCAGAGTTGGCGACACAGTGACCTCTAAACAATCTCCGACTAAAAAAACCGTTAGTGGTTATAGTCTGGCACATCAAATGGTATTTGCTGGTATTTTCCCCAAGAACGACGACTATTCCGTATTAAAGGATGCAATCTTAAAACTCAGTCTGAACGATACTTCTTTTACATTTGTTGAAGAAAATTCTGATGCCTTAGGAATGGGTTATCGTTGTGGCTTTTTAGGCGCCTTCCATCTTCAAATCATTCGTGAACGGCTTAAAGATGAATTTGGTTTGGATGTATTAACTACAGCGCCAAATGTACACTATCAAGTTCACCTAAAAAACGGATCATGGATCAATGTTGATAATCCCATACAATTTCCAGATTTTGGATTAATACAAGAAGTAAAAGAACCATTTATGAAAGGCGAAATCACTGTCCCAAATGATAATCTAAACGACGTCCTAAAATTGATCAATGAACACAAAGGACAGCTGATCGACCTAGGAAATAATGAAGATCTGATTACTATCAATATCAAAATTCCTCTGTCAGAAATCATTTATAATTTTTTCTCAGAATTAAAATCAGTTTCACATGGCTATGCAAACTTGAATGTTACATTTTTAGATTTCGAAGTCAGCGACATTGTCAAAGTTGAAGTAGACATGAACTATAGTCCGGTGGATGCCCTGTCATTCATCGTCCATCGAAGCGATATCAGTGAGATGACACAAAACTTAGTCCACAAATTAAAGTACGTAGTTCCCCGGGAGCTATATCCAATACCCGTCCAAGCTATCGTAGAGGGAAAGTCAGTAGCAAGAGTCGATGTTCCACCACTCAGGAAAAACGTAGCCGTGAACGGAGAAAATCGTAGTACTTCAAAAAAAGCTGCTTTACTTAGACGACAAAGTTTGAATAAGAGAAGATCAGCTAAAAATCAAATAAAACTACCACAAAATGTTTTTAATGCGATTCTAGAGTTGTAATCTACAGACGAATCTATAACTTCATAGTACAAAAAAATCGTTTTGTTGGATGAATATTAAACGAGGTTATTTAAAAGTTATTGTTTCGATAGGTAATGAATCGAACATTAATCGCATAGTCCCTTTATCTTATTTCAATGATGACCATTGATTAGTTGCGACAAAAATTATGAACGCGATAATTGCACTAATTCAAAAAGATTTAGGGTCAAGCTTACTGTTTGAAAGTACCGTTTTTTTTAAGAACGCTTCGAATGTTATAGTTAGATGTATATAACATCAAGTATTCCGAACGCTTGGAATTGTAAACTCTAAGAAGAATTAATTATCTCCAGTAGCAAAAAATTTTTATAAAATATGCTTTAAATTTTAAAAATCAATTAATCAGGAGAAAAAAACAATGAAATTAACACGTAATGAAATTATTCCTAAAAACATTCAATTAGCAGTGACTAAAATAAGCTTTAAAAATAGTGCTAAAAATCAAGCCATGTGGGACAAACTGCTCGACCCACTGAATGAACAAATCAGTACTAACGATACTTTGGAAGACATCCGTAATTCTGAACAGATCAAGGCAACTAAAGCTAGCTATAAAGAATTGGGCAAAGACCCTTCCCGTTTCCGTCCTTCTTCGGATGCGCTTTGGAGACGCGTTGTGAAAGGTAAAGGCTTGTATCAGATCAATGCTTTAGTGGATTTGAACAATTACTTGTCGTTGAAGTATAAGATGCCTTTTGGGAGTTATGATTTAAACAAAGTCAGTGGCGATATTAATTTGACTAAAGGTGAAAGTGGTGCTTCTTATGCTGGGATCGGTAAGTCGGATATTAATATTGAGAATTTGTTGGTGTTGGCTGATGATGATGGGCCTTTTGGCAGTCCTACTTCTGATTCGACTCGCGCTATGATTTCTGATGATACTGTTTCGGGTTTGGTTGTTGGTTATTTGTTTGGGGTTTCTTTGGATGATGCTGCTGAGCTGCAGAAGGGTGTTGTTGATGTTGTTGGGCGGTTTTTGGATGATGCGGTTGTTTTGGAGCAGGATTTGATTTAGGAGGTTTTGGTGTTTGATGTTTGTTGCGGAAGGATGATGGTCGGAGGTTGGTTCCCGGTTCTGGTGAGGTTCCGGGAATTGCGCTGTGGCTTCCTTAGTCGTTCGGTGGCGTAGCCACCACCAAGAACCAGTTGCGCAAGTGCGTTAGCACTTACGTTCCTTTATTTCACACCTGACAGCGAATTCCCTCCACCCCACCAGAACCTAAGTTGGAGCAAAATCCACTTTTTTGTGTGGGTACGGTACTTAGTTTTATAGTGGAAAAATGTTTTAATTAGTTTGGATTTTTCCCCATTCTTATGATTCTTCCTTCGGGTTCTATCTTGTTGATCCCTTTTTGAGGTTATCATCGGTTGCTATTTAAATATATTAAAAAACAGTCACTTGCCTTGTGTTGCACACTTTGGCAAGTGACTGTTTTTTGTTGTTTTTTATTGAAGATTGGAACGTTCTTACTTTAGAATCCAAGCGTTTTTATTTTTTGTACCAAACGGGTTTTGTTTTGTTGCCAAACGTTGCCCGTTTTATAGTGGAAACGAGTTCCGAGACGCAGCGGCCTCCGGTTAACACAGGTGGTCGCGGCACGGCTTTGCCGCGCCTCTGTGCGACCACCTGCGTTAATCCTCAGCAGCTGACCGCGTCTCTCCACTCTCTTTTTTTTATTGATCCATGGACTGTAGTTGATACAACTCATAATACATGCCTTTGTTCTTTATTAGTTCTTCGTGGTTTCCACGTTCTACTATTTTTCCTTTGTTTAAGACTAGGATTTGGTCGGCGTCTTGTATTGTTGATAGTCTGTGGGCTATTGCTATTGTTGTTCGGTCGCTTCTCATTTTGGTTAGGCCTTTTGTTATGGTTTGTTCTGTTTGTGGGTCTATGTTGGCTGTGGCTTCGTCTAGTATTAGTACTTTGGGGTCTTTTACTATGGTTCTGGCGAAGGAGATTAGTTGTCTTTGGCCGGTTGAGAAGCTGCTTCCTCTTTCTACTACTTTGGCGTGGTATTTGCCTGGTAGTTGTTGGAGGAAGTTGTCGGCGTCTACGAATTTGGCTGCTTGTTCTACTCTTTCGTCACTGATCGAGTCGTCGTACATTCTGATGTTTTTGGCGATGTCTCCGTAGAATAAGTATGGTTCTTGCACTACTAGGCCTAATTTTTGCCTTAATTCTTTCATTGAGAAGTCGCGAATGTCTTGGTCGTCGATCAAAATTCTTCCTTCTCCGAATTCGTAAAAACGTAGTAAGACGTTGATGATCGAGCTTTTTCCGCTTCCGGTGTGTCCTACTAAAGCTACTGTTTCGCCTGGTTGGACTACAAAGGAGATGTCTTTTAGGATCGGTTGTCCGGGGACGTAGCTGAAGGTTACGTGTTGAAACTCGATTTTTCCGGCGGTCACTTGGGCCTGAGCACCCGGATGTTGTCTTGGTGCCAAGGTTTGGTCGTCGAACAACTTCATGATCCGATGTCCGGCAACTAGGCCGTCTTGGAAGTAAGACATGTAGTTCATCACATCAGACAAGGGGTTAAAAAAGTTTTGTTGGTAGGAAATGAAAGCATAGATGACACCGGCAGCGACGACGGTGTTCATGCTTTGGATCCCAAAACCGCTCAAGGATACTAGTTCAGCTAAGGTGAACATTAATGAGATCGTTGGATAAAGTAAAAACGAATTCACGTTGATCATCTTGTTGCGCATCCCAAAGTAAGCGCGATTTTTTTCTTCGAACTCGTTGATCATCCGCTTTTGTTGACCAAATTGTTGAATGATACTAATGCCCATCAAGGATTCGTTCAACTTGGTGTTGATCTGACTCAGGTATTCACGCAATCTTTGGTAGATCTTGGAGCTCAAGTGTTGATACAGCCAAACGACGAAATACAGTGCAAATATGAAGGCTGCTGTTGCTAAAGCAAGGACCTTGCTGACGGAGAACATGGCGATAAATGCCGATACCATGGCAAAGGCTGCTACTAAAATGGTCAGGAATAAATTCCAAAAATCGTACAAAGTTTTCGTATCATTAGTCACTCGTGACACGATCGAACCTGCTGGAGTCTTGTCGAAGTAGTCCATCCCCAGCGTGTGCAACTTGTGGAACAAGCTACTGCGGATTTTTTCCAACGTCCGTTCTGCTCCCATCGAGAAGGCAAAATTTTGGACGAAATTGGACGATAGCCTTAATGATCGTTCCGATGAAGTAAACTGTCGCAAAAATCAGCACAATCCTGACACCAGTACTTTGGTGGACGAGAAAATGGTCCATGTAGTATTGCAGCATCCGGGGTAACAATACGTTAATGATACTCAATAAAATCGCGAAAACGATGGCTGTAAAAAATTGCACCTTAAAAAATTTTGCATAGTGGAATAATCTTTTTAAAATCGTCACTTGTTGTTTACGAGTCAGCGACTGAACTTCGGTTTCTTTAGATTTTTCTTTAGCCACGGTCATTCAGCCTCCCCTCGATCTCAGCACTCTTAGCTTGCAAGTTGAAAGTATCTGCATACCAGCCGTGTTGAGCTAATAATTGTTGATGAGTCCCGTGCTCAATGATCGTCCCATTATCAACGACAATGATCTGATCAGCATGTTCCACCGAACTCAAACGACTAGCAGCGATAATAGTCGTCCCATTGCAGCGCTTTTGGGCAATCCGCTGTTCAATATTTCGTTCCGTCTTCGCATCAACGGCCGACAATGAATCGTCCAAGATCAAAAGTTTCGGATCACTCAAAATAGCCCGAGCGATCGCCACCCGTTGCTTTTGACCACCAGAAAGCGAGACACCTAATTCGCCAACTTCAGTGTCATATTTTTCCGGCATATTTTGAATATCAGAAGCTAGATCAGCAATCTCACTAGCTTCCTCCACTTGCGTTTGTGAAGCATCGATATTAGCGAAGCGGATATTGTCACGAATATTAGTCGAGAATAAAAAGTTAGTCTGTTGGACATAGCCAATCTTATCCAAATAAGCATGCAAGTCATATTTACGAACATCGTTATTCCCGACCATAATTTGACCACTATAATGATCAAAATCACGCATCAGCAAACTAATGATCGTCGACTTACCGCCACCAGTAGGACCAACGATCCCCAAAGTCTGCCCTTCCAAAAGCTTAAAATGCACACCGACCAAGGCTTTCGATTCATCATCGGGATAGTGGAAGCCAGAAATATTAAAATCGATATTCCCATCCGGAATTTTTTTCAAAGCATTCGGAGTTTGCACCAAAGAAGATTTTTCATCCAAAAGCTCCATGATCCGATCATAACTAGCAGCACCACGCTCCAAAATATTAAAGAGACTACAAATAGCAAACATCGGCCAAGTAAGCTCTGCCAAGTAAGTAATAAACGAAACTAACTGCCCAATAGTCATCGACTGCCGAACAACCGCGAGACCACCAAAAATAATCGTAACCACATAAGAAAGCCCCATGATCAAAGTAGTCAAAGGATTAAACAAAGCATCAAGGCGATAAGACCGCTTATTAGCAGCAATATTATCATCAACATAAGAATCAAAATCAGCCTCATCCTCATCTTCTTGCCCCAAAGCCTTCAAAACCTTAATACCAACAACACTCTCCTGAGTCTTGTTATTGATATTAGAAAACTCCCCTTGCGACCGCAAAAAAGCATCATGAATCTTATTCCCCAAAACATTAGCCATAACAGCCAACAAAAGCAAAGGAATAACCGCAATCAAAGTAAGCTTCCAACTAACAAACATCCCCATAGCAACAATCATTGACAACCCAGTAATCAAAGAATCAGCCAAAGTCAAAACACCTTGACCAGCAACTTCTCGCACAGCATCAATATCATTAGTAGCATGAGCCATCAAATCCCCAGTCCGCCACTTCTTATAAAAAGTAGTATCCATCTTCATAAAACGAACAAACAACCGACTACGAAGCTCGCGCTCCAAAACAAAAGAACTACCAAAAATCATCTTCTGCCAAGCAAAGCGCAACAAATAACCAGCAATAGCCACAAACAGCAAAACCAGCATATTAGAAAGCAAAAAAGCACCGGAAACCGACTTCTGATTAACAGCATCAACCACATTACCAACAATCTTAGGTGGCACAATATTGCAAATAGCAACCAAAAGCAACGCAAAAACACCCGACAAATACTGGCGCCAGCGTCTCCGGAAAAACCAACTCAAACGCGTAAAAATACCAATAAGCATTCACCCATATAAAAAATTTCATACAGAATAATCTACACCTTCCAGTAGAGTCTAAGTCAAGTAAGGAAGCCCAATAAAAGCACAAAATAAGACAAAAAAACAAAAATCCCCCGCGAAAATGCGAGGGAACCGAGCAAATAAGCAAAAAAAATCAAGGCGAGAGTGCGAGGAACAAGCACGCGAGCCAAGAAAGAGCTTGAAGAAAGAAACCAAAGAAGAGTCTTAAAGAAAGTACATAGCGAAGGGGTTCAAAGAAAGGGATTAAAGGAAGGGATTAAAGGAGAGGGTTTAAAGGGAGGGTTTAAAGGGAGGGTTTAAAGGGAGGGTTTAAAGGGAGGGTTTAAAGGGAGGGTTTAAAGGGAGGGTTTAAAGGGAGGGTTTGAACTTGCTTTTAATCTTACAAACCAAGGTAGAAACTGAGATAGACCGCAAAAACTAGGACGCACAAAAAGTGCCAACTTGATCAAAAAAAATCGGTCCTAATAAAAAAAAGGGGGTGTGTTGCACTATCTAGACGGAGGGGCCCGGGGATACAGATCTCAGCACCTAAATTATTCTTAGCGATTTATCGCTTAGAATAAGACCGAGTTTTGAGATGCCCGAGTGGTCTCCTCGGGTAGCTCAAAATCGTGTCAGGTGCGTTCCAGCGTCTGTATCCCCGGGCCCCGGAGTCGGCAGTGAACCACCAACCAAACTACCACCCCCATCCCCCACAAACCAAACAACCATCAACACACCTAAAATCACAAACACCACCACAAACAAAACGCTTCTCGTCCGCCAAAAACTCTCTCACCTCAAGAAAAAAAGCCTTGCCGCAAACAAGCAGCAAAGCCATCAAACAAACTATAATAAACGCTTCTCGCCTTCCAAATCTCGAATATGCTGCACATCCTGAGTAACCTCAAGACAGCCAAGATACTCACCATCATCATCACGCAAAGCATAATACCGAATATAAACATACTTCTCACCATGCAAATTAATCCAAAACTCGTTCGAATCCGAAGTCCCATCATGAAACTCCTTCAAAATCTCAAGAACCTTATCAACACTCTTAGGAGGATGACAGTTAACCACAGCCCGGCCAATCACAGCCTTAGTCCGCGGAAAAACCCGATCCGGCGAGTTAGAAAACCACTTAACATGGTCAGTAGCATCAACAAAAGTAAGATCAACCGGCAAAACCTTAAAAATAGCCGTCAACTCATCCAAGTTCAATCTCCCAGAATCGAAACGGACATTGATCTCGTCAGTAGGCATCTCCAAGCCAGTCTTCTCATGTTGTGAACGACGTCTGATCCGTTCATGAGCCGACATCTTCTTCTCCGAAGAATCAGCCGCATCAGAATCAGCGACTGGTTCATCATCTTCATGCAAGGAAGGCGTAACGTCAACGATCGGAATATGTTTCTTTGAACTCTTCTTCTTCGTATCCTTAGCCTTCAATCCTTCAGAATCAGCCAATCCTTGAGCCATCTTGTTCAACTCATTAGCGATCTCAGGATTTTTCTTCTTCTTGCCTTCGGCAATCTCTTTATTGGTCGGTTTCCAAGGAAGTGGATCTGGGATCAAAGTGTATCCCATATCTTTTTCATCTTGTTCGACCATGTACCAGTCTTCTGGTGTAGCCACTTCATCAAGCATTGGGATCATGATCTCTTCTTCTTTAAAGATCATTTCCATCGTTTCTTTACAAGCTTTTTCAATGGCTGCTTCGACTTCATACTTATCAGGAACAGGATCAGCCATGACCATATCATAGGCATCCTTGATCCAGCCTCTGATCTCGTCATCAACGCCCCACATCACCTTCGGTGGAGCAGTGATGCCATACTTGTCCATCAATGGGAAGATGCTGTTTTCCTTACGAGTGTAATGCTTGTCGATCGTCATTAGATCTTTCAAAGCTTTTTGCATTCGTGCTAAATATTGGTCGTTGTCACCATCTTGTTGCCATTTTTTCAGGCAAGGTAGTAATTCATCGTTTATCAATGAAGAAAGGACGACATTTTCCAATTTCATCGTCGCTACTGGATGTCCGGGCTTTTCAAAAGCTGGCGTACTTTCGTTTCCAGTGATCGAGCCCTTAAAAACGGCAGCGTGGACATTACATAAGTTTTGAATCTCCATTGGGTTCAACCCGCTGGCGATCAGTTCACGTTCAGCTGAAGTGATCTCCGAAACGTCGACGCTTGAAAATGAGTCATCAAACATCTTCTTAGCTTCGTCGAAGTCTCCACCCTCGTGTAAAAAATTTAAAATCTCAACGATCTTCTTTTGTCGTTGGACACTACTCAAAGTTTTATTTGTCATAATTTTTCAGCTCATAGCCCCTTTCTTCAAAGGCCTGGGCAATCTTATCTAGTGGTATTCCCATGGCTTTTGATCCTTTTTTCAAATTAATGATCTTCCCGACTGTATTGATCATTCCGGGAACTTTGATTTTTGTAAAGCCAATCGAATACATAATATCTACAAAATCTGGATATTGACTTGCCAATGTGTGAATTGGCACTTCAAAATCAATCACTTTTTCACTCATAAGCAAATCTCCTCGTTAAAAATTATCCATGGATGCCTAAGGCAATCTTGGCAAAACGACTCATTTTAGTCATGTCCCAAATTGGATACCAAACTAAGTTGATGTCGCAGCTTTCAACACCGTCGACTGACTCAACAGCTTGATGAATATCGTTGTTGATCATGTCACTTAGTGGACAACCCATTGTAGTTAGAGTCATCGTGACCGTACACTTAGTTCCCTCGATGTCGATACCATAGATCAAGCCTAAATTAACGATGTCGATCCCTAGTTCAGGGTCGATCACGGCTTCAAGAGCATTAGTGATTTCGTCAACTTTTTGTTTCTTTGTTTCTTCATCCATAGTTTTCCCTCTTTCTACTTCACGATCTTGTGTTCGCCAGAAATGTATTCTTTTTGAAGAAGAACTAAACAGATCAAGGCAACAACAGCGATCAAGTAAATTCCGATTTCATAACCACCGGTTGATTGTTTAATGATGCCCAAAACGATTGGTGGGAAGTAACCACCTAAACCACCCATAGCACCAACAAATCCGGTAACGGCACCGGTATTTCCTGATGAAACGAATGGAACCATTTTGAAAATAATACCATTTCCCATACCGACGAGAATAGCAATCAGCACAACGATAGTTGAGAAAATTCCTTGTGTCTTCAAGAAAATTCCTAAGACGATGGCAATTACGATCAAGGCAATAAAGTCATATTTCAATAATGTCATTGGACGGATCTTATCTGATAAGTATCCACCAACAGGACGCAATAACGTACCGATAACAGCGAAGATAGCGGCCCAAATACCGGCATCAACTAATGATTGTGAGAATAACTTCGTCATAAATGTAGGCAACAAGTTACTCATTGACATGAACATACCGAAAGTTAAGAAATAGAACAAGGCCAAGAACCAAGTATCTTTTTCCTTAGCAACTGACAAGGATTTGCCGATCGTAGCTTCCTTGTTCGTCTTTGATTCGGGACAGAACAACATCAAGACGGTAAAAATAATTAATAATGCTACTAACAAGTAGAAAATACCATTCAAATTCATAGTTTTAACTAATCTTGGTAAGAAAAAGGCTGAAAAAGCCGTACCAATGTTACCGACACCAACAATACCTAATACTAGACCTTGTTTTTCGGGTGCGAAAAATCCGGTAACGTAAGAAACACCAATGGCAAATGAAGTACCTGCCATTCCTAATAGTAATGCTGTGAAGATCAACATTCCGTATGAATGCACTCTAGGCATCATTAAGACAGGAATGATCAAGAAAATCATTAAGACGATGTAAGACTTTTTACCGCCCCATCTATCTGTCAAGATACCCATTGGGATTCTCATGATCGATCCTAATAAAATTGGTGTAGCTAATAAGAATGAACGTTGAAACTCGGAAACTTGGACTCCTGCGTTATTCAAAATAACATCAACTAATGGTGCTAAACATAGCCATACCATGAAACAAACCATCATTGACAATGTTCCCATTGTCAAAGCAAGATACGATTTACCTTTGCTTTGCATACTTACATACCCCCATTATTTATTAACACGAAAATAAAATTCTAGCCCCCACTGACAGGTGGGATAATTGCGATTTCGTCGACCGATTCCAGCTTGATGCTTTCATCGTTGGTATATTCTTCGTTGACCGCAACTAATGATTGGTCCAAAACATTGGCATAATCCGGATGTAGCTCTTTGATCTGATCCAATACGTCTTGAGCAACAAATTGATCAGGCAAGTTCAAATCGATCGTCGGACCGATTTTTTCAGCGAGTACCGAAAATAATTTAACTTTCATTCTCCTAGACCTCCCCAGCGAATTTTATCTTTATCGTATTCCTTTTTCCAAATTGGCACAGTCTTCTTCAAGGTGTCAATCAACATTTGACAATTTTCAAATGCTTCGGCACGGTGAGGTGCGGCTACACCAATAAAGACGGCAACTTCTCCAAGTGCTAGCTCACCAACGCGATGGACCATGACTACGTCCATCCCTTTGGCTAATACAATGTCGGCTAACTTGTGCATTTCTTTTTCAGCCATTTTCTTATAAGTCGTGTACTCGATCTTCTCAGTTTCGACTTCATCAGTGAATTGACGGATTGTTCCGATAAAAGTATCGATCCCTCCGTATTCATCGTGCATCAAACTTTCGGTCAGGCCCGCAACGTCAATTGGCTCTTCAACGATCTTGACTATGCTCATTTAATGACCTCCCCATTTAAGATCTTGTGGACCTCTTTCGTTGAAAACTTATGATTGAAAAATCCTTGATAGAAATTCTTGACCTTATTAGTCATGTTAACGTCTTTCATTTCTTCGGGATGGATCTTGCTAGCAGCCCACCACAATTGAAGTGATTCCTCGGCTGAATAGCGATCCCATTGGAAAATCCCGGTCGGATTACCATAAACTTTCTTGTTCTTAACAGCTTTGAGTGATTTAAAACGAGAATCCTTCTTCAAGGCTTTCAAAGCTTTTTTGCTAGTAGTATTACCAACGATGATAATATCGGGATTAGCCTTGATGATCTCTTCAGCAGAAACGTCGATCATATTACCCTTAGCTTTGATGGCATTCTTTCCACCGGCTGTGGTGATCCATTCATTAACGATCGTCTTGCGACCGTCGACTTTCGTGAGATCAGTCTTATTGACGATGTGCAAGACACTCGGTGTTCCGGCTTTGGCAGTTCTGCGTTTTACTTCACGAATGTCGTCGTTGAGCTTTTCATTGTAGGCAGCAGCATTCTTTTTAGCTTTGCCACCTAATATTTTACCAGTTAATGTAACCGTTTTCTTCATTCCTTTAAAATCTTGAAACATTGAGTTGACAGCAGGAATGCCGGCCTTACGGATCGTCTCGATCTGAGCCTTGTCAGCACTGATGACGACATCAGGCTTTTGGGCGATCAATTCTTCCGTATTAACACTTTGGCCATTGAAAGGAACGGCCTGCTTCTTGACCTCAGGATACAAGCGGGTCAAGAGCTTATTATCACGAGTCAATTGCGTCGTGGCAACTAAGTCATCTTCGCCACCAAGCATCAGTAAGATCGGATTGTTGGCGTGCCACAAGTCCGCAACTCGCTTGACTTTCTTCGGTATCTTCACTTTTTTGCCACTGTTATCTTTGACAACGCGCGTGTCCGAAGCAGCTTGTGAACTGCCGAATGAACCTCCAAAAGCTACCAGCAATAATATCGCCAAAAAAGCGACTATTAGAGTCTTTTTCTTTTTCATATTAATCCATCCTCGTCCCAAAAATATTTCGTTGTAGCTCCGTATTAAACGTTGAAACTATTGGTGTTTTGTACAAGTCCGACAAGTAGTCTTCCGTCAAGATCTCCTCGGTTTGACCTTGAATGTAAGTTTGATTGTCGATCAATAATCCCACCATGTCTCCGACCATCATTGCTTGGTTCGGGTCATGTGTACTTATTATAATAGAAATATTTTTATCTGAAAGGGCTTTTATTAATTTTAAAACTAAAATTTGATTTTTATAATCGAGTGCTGAAGTCGGTTCATCCATGATCAACAAGTGTGGCTCTTGGACTAAAGCCCGACCGATCTGGGCTAATTGTTTCTGTCCTCCGGATAGATCTTGAACACTAGCCTCGGCGAAATCTTTGAGTCCAATCAAGTCTAAAACCTCTACGACTTTTTGTTGGTCACTTGCATCTGGTTGAGCAAATAGTCCGTGAAAGGCACTGCGTCCGAGCAATAAGTAGTCGTACAAACTCAAACTACTCTTAATATTGACTCCTTGACTGACTAACGCTAAGCGATGCGACAGTTCCCGACTAGAAATATTTTTTAATTCGCGGTCTTCTAATTTGATAGCTCCACGATAAGTCTTGTGTAGCCCACTCAGACAAGACAGCAAAGTACTTTTGCCGATACCGTTAGGTCCTAAGATGACCAAAACTTGACCGTCATCGAGCGACAAGTCGACGTTTCCAATGATCTCTTGACTGTCATAGGCGAAACTTAATTTTTCAGTATAAATTTCAGACAACGGTAGTTTTTCTCCTTATTAAAATAAATACAAAGATCGGTACCCCGATAAAGCCGGTCACGATACTCAAAGGAATATCGTTGACCGAAATGCTCCGAGCTAAGGTATCAGCAACTAGTAGCAAGATCGATCCGACGACACCGGTCAATGGCAATGAGATCCGGTTGTCGCTCCCAACGATGCTACGACTAATGTGGGGTACGACTAGACCGACCCAGCCGATTACTCCACAAAGACAAACTGCAGCTGACGTTAATAATGTCGCCACGACTATCATTAAATTACGATTTAAAACCGGATTTATCCCGATCGTTTTGACAGATGCTTCATCGAGCGACAAAACATTCAAGCGCCAACGGGCAAAAAACAAAAAGAGGATACCGACTAATAAGACTGGTCCAACTGACGCCAGCGAACTGAGATCGACTTTCATGAAGCTCCCTAGTTCCCAATAGACGATACTTTGGAGTTGGTCTTCTGGATCGGCGATGTATTTGATCGAACCTAAGATCGACTGCATCAAACCAGCGATGATGATCCCGGCTAGGATCAAGGTCATCCCCGAATTGTTGCGTAGAAAATGGTTGATGATCAAAGTTAAAAACATCGTTAAAATACCCATAACAAAGGCACTTAATTCGACCATATAGATCGGCATCCCTGACAAAATAGCAAAGGCGGCACCGACACTCGATCCCGTCGCTACACCTAAAATATTGGGTGAAGCCAATCCATTATTGAAGATAGATTGAAAAGTGGCGCCGGCCATGGATAGACCCGCGCCAACTAATATAACCGCCAATATTCTAGTAAATCTCAATTTGAGTATTAACTTCGTTGAACTCGTGGCTCGATTGAAGAAATAGCTCATCACATCATTAAAAGACAAGTTGTACCGGCCGATCATCATCGACATGACGATCAAAACGACCAGTAAGATAACTGCCAAAATCATTACGATTTTATTCTTGTGATTTTTAGCCACGATATTGTTCCCCTCTTAAATTCTTGGTTTACGACGATATACTTCAGGACTTCTGAAGAGATATTGCCATGGTAACGTTAAAGCGTGTACCAATCTAGTGTAAGGGAAGAATCCAAAGATTAAAAGCCCACAAACAACATGGAACTTAAAGGTCAATGGAACTTGTTGCATCAAATGGAAGTCTGGTCTGAAGTAGAACAACTGTCTAGCCCAAACTGAAAGGTTCAACCGATAGTTGAATTCGGGATGGAAGAAAATTCCATCTCCCAGTGATGCTGCCAAACCTAAAACAATTACAATCAAAAATGAAAGGTCTACGACTAAGTCACTGAATGAACTAGTCTTGAAGACACGATCATCATTGAAACGTCTGAAACTCAAGATCAACATTCCGGCTAAAGCTAGGAAACCAGCAAGGCCTCCCATTACTAAAGCGCCGATGTGGTAGATCTCGTTAGGGATCCCTAGCCAGTCAGTAAACGACTTAGGTATCAAGACACCAACGACATGTCCGAAGAATACTAAGATAATTCCCACGTGGAAGAGAATACTTCCGATCATCAAATTTTTCTTTTCAAGTAACTCACTTGATTTGGCTGTGATCGTTGATCTAAACCAAGTGAAGCGAATGATGGTCCCGAAGATAAACGAACCGAGTGCGACGTATGGGAACACGCACCATAATAAGAAATCACCGATATCTTTCATCTCTATTCTCCCCCTGTTTTCGTCATGTCTGGCTGTTTGATATCTGGCTGTTCAACACATGATCTGAGCTCTGATCTAACAATACCGATAGTTCTGAAATATAAATCGTCCGATTGTTCTTGTGACTTTTCAAGCAGATTGAAAGTTCCATCTTCGATCACAGAGAACAAAAGTTTTAAATCTTGTTGACGATAATCGTCTTTCCAGTCGCTGTATGTTAAAAATTCTAACATTAGTGGCAAGTAGTCAGACAATTCCGTTCCTTCGATCTGGACGCCAAACATCTCATAAAGCATCTTGAGTTTGGCTAAAACTTGTCCACGTTCTCGAGAATCCGTCATTTTATAATACGTCATGTATAAAGTGTAACGGTTGTTCAATTCAAAAAGTGAAACATAGTGAGTTTTAATATCTTCAAGTGAATAGACTTGCATCGCAGAAATGATCTCGATCAATTCTTCTTTATGCGGAGTTTCTGGATAGTCCCGTTTAAACTCGTCTAAAAACTTTGGCTCTAATACTTCTTGAGTTGGGTAGTCGATCATTCTTGATAAGTAAATGAAACCACCTTTTAAGCTATTGAGCTTCTCAATATTAATCACGCCAAATTCCTCCATAGAAACTTTCTGCATAAATATCTTTGGATGACATTCCAGCTTTAGCTTTACGTAACATGCTGCCGTGAGCAGGTGCTAAGGCACAGCCGTTACATTCTTCATAACCTAAGCCACCTTGATCATCTTCAACGTGTTCGATTTTTTCTTTCTTAGCCTTAGGAATCACGAATCTGTCGTCATATTTAGCAATTGCCAGTAGACGGTAGAGTGATGTAGCTGATTCTTCAGTCAAATCAACACGGTCAAGTTTTTCAGTATCAAAGTCTTTTCCACTTGTTTTTGCACGCATATACAATCTCATCATTGCTAATTTGTAGAGAGCATTCTTGATTACTTCAGTGTTACCACCGGCAAGAAGATTTGCTAAGTATTCAACCGGAATACGCATTTCTTCGATAGCTGGGAAGATGAGTTCAGGATACTTGATCGAGTTCTTACCTTCGAAGTAATTCATGATTGGTGATAGAGGTGGTACGTACCAAACCATTGGCATTGTACGGTATTCAGGGTGCAATGGGAAGGCGATCTTTTGTTCAACAGCCATCTTGTAAATAGGTGAACGTTGAGCACATTTGATTGTTTCCATGTCAACGCCGTCTGCCAATGCTTGTTCGATAACTTCTGGATCATTAGGGTCTAAGAACAATCCTAATTGTGCTTCATAAAGCTTTGTGTCATCAGGTTCTTCACAAGCTTCTTGAACACGGTCAGCATCGTAAAGGATAACTCCGATGTAACGGATACGACCAACACAAGTTTCTGAACAAACTGTTGGTAATCCTTCTTCGATTCTTGGGTAACAGAAAGTACATTTTTCAGCTTTGTTAGTCTTCCAGTTGAAGTAAACCTTCTTGTATGGGCATCCTGTCATACAGAATCTCCATCCACGGCAACGTTCTTGGTCAACTAAGACGATTCCGTCTTCGTCACGTTTGTACATGGCACCACTAGGACATGAGGCAACACAAGCTGCGTTCAAGCAGTGTTCACATAAACGAGGCAAGTACATCATGAAAGTTTTTTCAAAGTTACCTTTGATGTCGGCTTCGATGTTTTGCATGTTAGGATCTTCGCCGAAACTACGATCTGAACCAGCCAAATCGTCATCCCAGTTAGGACCGTTGTTTAATTTCATATATTTACCAGTGATCTGTGACTTAGCACGAGCAACTGGTTGGTGTTTTGATTCCTTGCCAAACAATGTTTGGTAATCGTAAGTCCATGGTTCGTAGTAGTCGTCCATGTTAGGCATGTCAGGATTGTAAAAAATCTTAGCTAGAGAAACTTTGTTAAGTTTGCTTCCGGCACGTAGTTCCAACTTGCCTTTACGATTTAATTTCCAGCCACCTTTGTAGTGACTTTCGTCTTCCCATTTCTTGGGATAGCCGACACCGGGTCTAGTTTCAACGTTGTTAAACCACATGTATTCTGCACCGGGACGGTTAGTCCAAGTTTGCTTACATGTTACGGAACAAGTGTGACATCCGATACATTTATCTAGGTTTAAAACCATAGAAATTTGCGCTTTAACCTTCATTATTCCACTTGACCTCCTTTAATTTTCTAACGTTTACGTATAAGTCTCTTTGGTTACCGATTGGTCCATAGTAGTTGAAGCCGTAACTTAGTTGTCCATAGCCTCCGACCATTTGGGTTGGTTTGACGTGGATCTGAGTTGGGGCGTTGTGTGAACCACCACGGTTACCCGTAATCGTTGATAATGGTTCTTCAATTTCCATATCTTGAGCGTGGTACATGTACATTGTGCCATCAGGCATTCTTTGACTGACAACGGCTCTGGCTGTTACTACACCGTTCTTATTGTATAGTTCAACCCAGTCGTTATCTTCAACGTCGATCTTCTTAGCATCATCCAAACTCAACCAAACTGTTGGGCCACCTCTAAAGAGTGTCAACATGTAAAGGTTGTCTTGGTAAGTAGTATGGATGTTCCACTTCCCGTGAGGTGTTAAGTAACGTAATGTGACCTCTTTGTCGGCTTTTTCAACCTTGGTATCAGTTGGTGCCATGACAAATGGTGGAAGTGTTGGTTTGTATGTAGCTAATTCTTCACCGTATTCTTGGAAAATTTCGTGATCCAAGTAATATGATTGTCTACCAGTGATAGTTCTGAATGGAACGTTTCTTTCGATGTTGACAGAGAATGGTGAATATCTGTCGCCGTCGTGTTTAGCACTGGAGAAGATCGGTGTTGGGATACCTTCGCGAGGTTGCACGGTAATGTTTTGGAAGGTCATTTGTTTCTCTTCTTGACCGGCTGAGATATCTGTTAGCTTTTTACCAGTGATCTCTTCGGCATCTTCCCAAGCTTTCTTAGCAACGTGGCCGTTTGAGGCACTTGATAGATGCAAGATAGCTTCGGCAACATTACGGTCTTGATCGAGTTTAGGACATCCCTTCTCGATTCCTTCGTTGTAAGTTCCTAAAATATCTTTCAATTCATCGTATTCAGTGGAAACATCGTAGCTATATCCGTTTGAACCGACTTTTCCACGAGCGTTAGGTCCTAAGGAAATGAACTTGTCGTAGATCTTCGTGTAGTCACGTTCAACTAAGGAAAGACTTGGCATTGTCTTACCAGGGATAGCTTCGATCTCACCCTTCTTCCAGTCTTTGATCTCACCTAATGGTTGGGAGATCTCACCTTTAGAATCATGCCCGAGTGGTTGAGTCTTCAAGTCATATTTAACGCCTGAGAAGTACTTCTTAGCCATGCCAGAAAATTCTTTGGCGATGTCTTTAAAGGCTTGCCAGTCACTCTTTGATTCCCAAAGTGGATCGACTGCTTTGTTGAATGGGTGAATGAATGGGTGCATATCAGTACTTGAAAGGTCTTCCTTTTCGTACCAAGTTGCAGCTGGTAACACGATATCTGAGTAAAGTGGTGTCGTTACCATCCGGAAATCGAATGTTGTAACTAAGTCCAATTTACCGTCGATCGAGTGTTCGTCCCATTCCATGTCTTCCGGTTTGAAATTGCCGTTAGTCTTAGCTAACAAGCCATTTTCAGCACCGAGCATGTGACGCATGAAGTATTCTTGTCCTTTACCAGATGATGCGAACAAGTTTGAACGCCAGATGAACATACCTTTAGGTTGGTTTTCATCGGCATCAGGAGCTTCAGCAGCGAATTTCAAACTTCCGTCAACTAATTCTTTAACGACTTTCTTAGCTACTTCTTCTTTGTCAGTAGTCTGATATTGATCTGTGAAAGTCAAACTGTTGCGGTTAAATTGTGGATATGATGGCATCCAACCTAATCTAATAGCCATTTGGTTGTAGTCAGCTGGATGTTTGTAGCCGTGTTTGATGTGTTTAGTTGGTGATTTTTGAGCGGCATTGTCTAACTCATCATACTTCCATTGGTCACTAGCAAAGTAGAAGAATGAAGTACCTTGTTGTTGACGAGCGCCACCTGGAGTCCAGTCGTTAGCAAATGCGATATTAGCCCAACCTTCGGCCGGACGTAATTTTTCTTGGCCAACGTAGTGAGCCCAGCCACCACCTTGAACACCAACACAACCACAAAGAAGTAGCATGTTGATGGCTGAACGATAAGTCATATCTGAGTTGAACCAGTGGTTAACACCGGCACCGATGATGATCATTGACTTACCTTTAGTTTCGGCTGCATTCTTGGCAAATTCATTAGCAACTTGAACGATCAAATCTTTTTTAACGCCAGTGATCTTCTCTGACCAAGCAGGTGTGAAGAGACTGTCGAGGTCATCGTAGCCTTTAGCAGCATATGGATCAGCTTCAACACGGTTGATACCATATTGAGCCATTACCAAGTCAAAGACTGTAGCGACTTTTTGCTTCTTGCCGTTGGCTAAAGTGATCTCACGATATGGGATCGTTCTTTGATAGATCGAGTTACCAGAAGCATCAAAACTAGGCATGTCGATCGTTTGTGTCTTGCCGCTTTCGATGAATGACAATCTTGGATCGATCTGGTGACCGTCTGCAGCAGTTAGATCAAGGTTCCACTTCTTGCCAGCTTCCCATCTTTGACCCATAGTTCCGTTTGGAACGACTACTTGGTCGTTAGTTTCATCAACGAGAACTGGTTTCCATTCACCGTTTTCGACTTCTTTGTCAGTCAAGTCCGAGATTCTGAGGAAACGTCCAGAAACGACGTGTTCTGGGTTAGTTTCACTTTCATCAAGCATGATCATGAATGGTAGATCAGTGAATCTCTTCGAGTAATCGATGAAATATGGTACTTGTTTCTTATTATAAAATTCATTCAAGATAACGTGCGTGAAGCCTTGGGCTAAAGCAGCGTCAGATCCAGGATGTGGAGCTAACCAGTTATCAGCGAACTTAACGTTTTCAGCATAGTCTGGTGAGATCGAAACGACCTTTGTACCTTTATAACGAGCTTCTACCATGAAGTGAGCATCAGGTGTTCTAGTTAATGGAACGTTTGAACCCCACATCATCAAGTATTGACTGTTATACCAGTCAGCTGATTCAGGTACATCAGTTTGTTCACCCCAAACTTGTGGTGATGCTGGTGGTAGATCGGCATACCAATCGTAGAAACTAAGCATTTCTCCACCAAGCATAGAAAGAAATCTAGCACCAGAAGCGTAACTGAGCATTGACATAGCTGGGATCGGTGAGAATCCAGCAATACGGTCAGGTCCGTACTTCTTGATGGTGTAGATCAACATGGCTGAGATCAATTCAGTAGCGTCTGACCACTTAACACGGATCAAGCCACCGTGACCACGAGCTGATTTATATTCTTTGGTCTTTTCGGGGTCAGTAACAATGCTTTCCCAAGCATCAACGGGACTATCATTTTGCTTCTTAGCTTCATCCCACATTCTCCACAAACGTTCACGAATGTATGGGTATTTAATACGCAAAGGACTGTATTCATACCATGAGAAACTAGCACCACGAGGACAGCCACGTGGCTCGTATTCAGGCATGTTAGGTCCACAAGAAGGATAGTCAGTTGACTGATGCTCCCAAGTTACGACACCTTGTTTGACATAAACGTTCCAACTACAAGAACCGGTACAGTTAACACCGTGAGTAGTCCGAACTACTTTGTCATGTGCCCAACGTTCTTTGTATAATTTCTCCCAACGACGTGAGTTTTCTTCGAGTTGGGTGAAATTACCATTAAATTTTTCGACTTTTTTAAAGAATTTTGATCCTAGCATAAGCAATTCCCCTATCAATATCGTTATTTATCGATACTAATTCTACATATTAAATTTAGCACGTATCCTAATTGACTTCGATTAGGAATTTCCCTAACCTTTTGAGTAAACGTATATTTGGAGGGAATGAAAATGGTTACGAGCAGATATGATCGACAGTTAAAAATCGAACAAATTGGTGAAGTTGGCCAAGCGAATTTGGAAAAAGCTAACGTCTTAGTTATCGGTGTCGGGGGACTCGGTAGTTATGTTTCGTCAGAATTAGTTAAGGCTGGGGTCGGTTCGATAACTTTAGTCGACTTTGACCAAGTAGAGTTGACCAACTTGCACCGGCAAAATCTTTACACAGAGGCCGACGTTGAAAATGGTCTAGGCAAACTAGAAGCCATGCAAGAACATTTACAGGCAGCCAACAGCAACGTTAAAATAAATACTATAGAACAAAAATATTCATCAGAACTAATCAATGACCAATATCAACTAGTCATCGACTGTACCGACAATTTCCCAGTCAAATATCAGATCAATCATGACTGTTTCGAAAAAAACGTCCCACATATTTTTGCCACTTGTGCCGGCAATCAAGGTCAGGCTATGTTCATCAGATCGACTGACGACGCTTGTTTAGAATGTCTCTACCCCAAACAAGACATCGCTAAACTTGGCCTTTCAGCAAACATCGGAACGAATCCAATGATCGTGGCCATCACTGGTAGTTTGGAAGCTTCAATGGCGTTGAAGTTTTTGACCCGTCCTGAAAAAGTCGTGCCCGGAAAATTAATGGTCGTCGATAATTGGAACTTCGACTTCCGTAAGATCAGGGTCCACGTTAGTTCGAAATGTCCACTTCATGGAGGTAATAATTAATGATAGATTTTTCAATCATCACCGTCAGTGATACGCGAACCGAGGAAACTGACAAGTCAGGACAATATTTGCAGGAAAAATTAACTAATGAAGGTTATAATTTATTCCAAAAATATATCGTTAAAGATGACTCCAAAGAAATAATTCAGGCGTACAATAAACTAGTACAGACCGATTCAAAGTTGATCCTCGTAAATGGTGGAACGGGTATCGCCGTCCGTGATGTGACGATCGATACGTTAGAACCCGAATTTATCAAACTGATCCCTGGTTTTGGTGAATATTTTAGAAGGATCAGTGTCGACGAGATCGGTATTAGAGCCTTAGCTTCCGGAGCTGCCGCTGGGATAACCGCCAGTGAACAGCTTTGTTACTTACTGCCAGGATCGACTAACGCTTGCAAGACCGCTTTAGAAGAAGTCATCTTGCCTGATTTACCACACTTAATAAAGGAGATAACTAAATAATGTATACACCAGTTGATAAAAGAAACGCCATTTCCATTGATGCTGCCCGCGACGTCATTAAAAAAAGCGTTGCTGCATTAACTACTAAGACAGAAATGATCAAGGCTAGTGAGGCTAATCATCGGGTCATTGCTGAAGACGTTACTGCACCAAATGATCTCCCGACTTTTCGTAGATCGGGTTATGACGGCTTTGCATTGATCAAATCCGACTTGAAGAGTTTCCCGACTCAGTTGAAAGTCGTTGGCGACATCCCTGCTGGAGCCGACTTCGATCGACCAATCGTTTCCGGTGAAGCTGTCAGGATCATGACTGGTGGTTACGTTCCTGACGGAGCAGACTTAGTCGTCATGTTGGAAACTACGAAGATGGTCGACAAAGACACGGTTGAGATCTCCGAAATCCAACGAAAAGACAACATCACCCAGATCGGTGACTACTTCAAACAAGGCGACACCTTGCTAGCTAAAGATACCGAGATCAACCCCGGAGGAATCAGCTTATTAGCAGCTTTTGACGTCCAAGAGATCAAGGTCTATCAACAACCGAAAGTCGGCATCATCACTACTGGTTCAGAATTGTTACACCCTGGTGAACCAGTCAAAAACGGTAAGATCTATAACAGTAACGGTCCTTTGATCAAGAATCTTTGCTTAGAAAATGGCGCCCAAGTCGTTAGCTACACGCAGATCAAAGACGACCCCGAATTATTGAAAAAAGCCATCACTGACCTTCAAGGAAAGTGCGATGTCATCATTACTGACGGTGGAGTTTCTGTTGGTGACTTCGACATCATTGCCGATTTAGCCAAGTCAGCCGACCAACTACTCTTCAACAAACTCGAAATGCGTCCTGGTTCAGTAACGACGGCTTTCGTCGACAAAGGTACCCTTTACTTTGGATTATCAGGAAATCCTGGTGCTTGTTATACCGGTTTCTACCTATATGTAGAATACGCCCTACGTTTGATGCAAAAACAAGCTAGTCGTTGTATCGAATGCTTCGGAACATTGAACGCTGAATATACGAAGACAAACATGTACGACCGGATCTTACGTGGAAAATATCACTTCGAAAAAGATCACATCGAAATCGGCCGTGTTGGTGGCGACGCTTCAGGAAATTTGAATAATTTGCAACGTGCTACTTGTATGTTCGAGATCCCTCGTGGCGACTCGATCACACCAAAAGGAAGCGTCTTGAGAACATGGTTGTTACCTTTCAAATAGTCGGTCATAAGAAAAGCGGCAAGACCACTTTAACGAACGACTTTTTAAAAGTAGCTCCAACACTCAACTATCAAATTTCTGTCGTCAAACACACTCACGGACCAGTCGATATACCTAGCAACACCGACACTGGCAAGTTTTATGAAAACTCCAACGACGTATTGTTACTAAACGATACCCAAACGATCCACTATCAACGAAACCTCGAATTGACCGCTGAAGCACAGATCAGGCAAATGCAGCAAACTACTTCAGCCGATTTTTTGATCATCGAAGGTCTCAAGGAACTCGACTATCCTAAAATAGTCCTCTTAAAAAAAGACGAATCACCGGCTGACTTTGGGGAAGTCACTAATATCCGGTCTTTCGCCAGCATTCAAAAAACTACCACCAGCCAAGATTTTGTTTCACTGACTGACTTTAACAAAAGGGATTTTATTACAAAGTTTTTGAGGGAATTAAAATGACAGACGGACTTATTCTCGCAGGCGGAAAATCTACTCGCTACCAAAGTGACAAGGCACTCGCCCACTTCAACACTCGTGTTTTGACAAATGTTGAATATACGGCCAACAAGCTCTTGCCTTTCGTAGACAACTGCTACGTTTCAACTAATCAAAACAACAATCACGCCATTAGACGGCTTTTTTACGATGTCAAAAACATCGAAGTCATCGAAGACCAAGCACCATTGATCGACCGTGGACCGATCTCGGCTCTATGGTCTTACTTTCAAGCGACTGGTAACGAACGGGCAGATTTACTCGTCCTAGCGACTGATTACAAAAATATCAATCAAACTATGCTAAAATTGATAAAAAATCAAAGCGCTTACATAAACTGTGGCGGTGAACCACAATATACTTTTTGCCACATCGATTTAACTTTTCGTCAGTTCAAAAATCAGCTGCACAACCGTCGCTTCAGATGGCAAGACGTTTTACAAACTGCAAACTGTGACACCGTATTTTTGGCAAATTATCAAATTAAGAACATCAACTATCAGGAGGATCTACTATGAAAAACAAGTCCGATATGACCGAAGGCGACTTCCAAAAACTGATCCGTATTTGTATGAACGACCTTTCGATCCAACGAACACTTTTAGAAAATGAAATGCAGGCGCAACGAGACGACTTAAGAACCCTAGAACAAGATGAAGCAATCGATAATCTCGAGCGGAGGATCATGTTGATCAAGAAAGACTACGACCACTACGCCGACTATATCGACCCTGCCTATTCCGAAGAAAAAATAGAATATTAGTAGAGATGATAAACCATGAAAAATAGCGATACCCTTTGGATTCAAAAGAATTTTTTGGACTCACCCGACGCTACTTTGATCGTCAAAGGTGACAAAGTTGTAATTGTAAATAATGCTGCTCAAGAATTGATCAACGGAGTCGACTTGGATGTGAACTACATCATCCAACTCGTCCAAACTGACATGGCGGAGAACCGATCAAAGACTAATAATTGCGTCAACTGTATCGTCAAGGAAACGATGCACCACAATTCCGTTCCTTTAGACTTTACCGATAAGAAGCAATTAAAAGATCTGTCATTTTCGCTCGACTATTATTTGATCGACGAAAGTGAAGGCGTTTATTCGATCGTCATTCGCAACAATGCCGCTAAAGATCGGCTCAAGAAGATCGAAGACAACCACGATATCGTCAGAAAGATCAACCGGACCCAAGAAAATGAACGGAAACGGATCTCGGAAGACTTGCACGACAGTGTTGCCCAATCAGTTTATTCATCGATCATGACTTTGAGCCACTTAAAGACCGGTGATCTGGAGCACGACCAACTAATCTCCCAAGTACAAGATCAGCTTCGAGGGACGCTGACCGACATTAAGAGTTTAGCCGTCGATGTTCGTCCAGCTGTCTTGGACAACTTCGGCTTGATCGCCGCGATCCACGCATTAGTTAAGAGGATGCAACCTAGTACTTCGATCGAATTAGATTTCATCGACCGTAGTAACGACTTATCAGTCTTATCCGATGACATTCAAACTACCTTGTATCGGATCGTCCAAGAAGCCGTCACGAATGCTATCAAGCATTCAAAAGCTGATACCATCGTCATCATGCTCGTTTCACACAAGAACAAGATCTCACTTGAGGTCATTGATGACGGCGTTGGCTTCAACATGTATACCAAGAAATCTTACAATGGATCTTCACTAGGAATGATCAACATGAATGAGCGCGTTAAGTCACTCAATGGTTATTTCCTAGTCGATTCACAGATCAATGATGGAACCACGATCACAGCGGAATTTCCATACGAAGGTAGTACGGAGCCGACAAAAAACGAGGAATGAGTAAAACATGAAAAACGTACTAATTGCCGACGATTTCAAGATTTTACGTAAGGGTCTGGCCTATACCATTAATTCCACCAACAAATTCAAAGTAACAGCCGAGGCGCAAGATGGTAACGAGGCTTACTCCATAATCGAAAACCAAGACATCGACATCGCCATCGTCGATATTTCCATGCCGCCGGGGGAGAGCGGACTGGTGACGATCAAACGGATCCACGATTATCACCCTGAAGTAAAACAAATCGTCTTATCAATGCACGAAGAACCGGAATATATCAACAGTGCCATTGCTAATGGCGCCCTTTCATACGTCCTAAAAAGTTCCGACGAAAAAGAACTCTTAAACGCTTTAAATCATGCCGATGTCGATCAATCCTACATCGATAAAAACATCGTCATGACCGAAAATGACTACAACATCATCAAAGAAAAACAAGAAGAAGACCAAGATCTAGACGAAAAAAATCTGGACAAGTTAAACTTTGTTAACTTGTCCAGACGTGAACGTGAGGTCTTACCTCTTATTTGTTTAGGTTTTTCCAACCAAGAAATAGCGGAAAAATTATTCGTTACTAGAAAAACGATCGAAGCTCATAAAACTAACATCATGAAAAAACTCGGCTTCAACTCGCGTCGTGAATTACTGCATTTTGCTATGCAGCATCACCTGATCGACTTTTAGTCATCGTTACGATCGTTGTTGAAATGATCAACAACAAAGCACCGATAATGATGTTAGCAGTAATATCGATCGGGAAGAAGAAGTACGAGTAGACAATTACGACTAATGGTCCTAATGCCCGAACGATATTAGCTTTACCAGCCGTGATAAACTTCAAACTCGTGTAGAACAACAAGAGTGATAGGAAGCCATTGAAAAAGGCACCGAAGAAGTTAAATGTCACAGCTTGAGCCTTGATACCGGCAAAAGTACCAGGGATCAAAACTCCAGTGATCAACAATAATCCGGCAGACACTAAGTGGTTGTAAAACAACACATTGCCAGGGTTATTATCTTTAACTAAGTATTTCGCAATAATATTATTGGCAGCGTACATGAATGGATAGACGAAGGCACAAACAATGCCCCAGAAGCTATCGATCTGAACACGGCCAGATGAAACGAAGATCGAACCTAAGATACAAAGGATAACTGCTAAGTAATCCCAACGAGTCAATCTTTCTTTCAAGAAAATGTACGATAACACAAAGACATAAACTAAATAGATCCGGGCTATCAAAGTAACTGTAACTGGGCTTAGAAGCGATAAAGCTACATACTGTAAGATAACACCCACACCGTTCGTAAGTCCTAAGAAGATGACCCATTTGTCTTTGATCACCGAGAAATCATGATACATGAAGTAAATTAAAATCAAATTGAAGATGGCGGCGAACACACTAGTGAACAACGCTCCTAAAATCGGATTTAAACTTACCAAAGAAAACTTGTTTAATACTGGACTGATGCTGCTAAAAAGCAATGAAATTAAATTAAGCTCAACTCCGAGGCGTTGAGCTTTTTTAGTATTACTGTTATCCATTAATCGAGTTCCTCGATCTTAAATGGAGTACTGCTTAATGCTTGGCGAACTACATCGATATCGGCATTACCGATCACTGTAGCTGTCATATTGTCCATATTCTTTTCGATACGGTCAACGCCTTCTACATCACTGAGTTTTTGAGCAATGTGGACCGGACATTTATCGCATTTTAATCCTTCGATCAAAATTTTCTTTGCCATAATAAAATCCCCCTCAAAATTTGTTAAATCCATTCTAGCAGACATCTTTTTAATTTTAACTTAGGCAAATTACTAATTTCAAATGATAGGTAAAGAATATAAAATATAATTAACGAATATGGAGGATAATATATTATGGCTAATAATATTTCATTAGATGAATCAGTTTATCAACTCTTAAAAGACGTTGATCGTAAGTATTTCACTTCCAATCGACAAGTAAATCGCAATTCAATGCTCTACCAAACGATCGATTCCGTTAAAGATTCAGGTTGGTTCCAAGACCTTGAACTCGAGGAGATCGAAAACTATCCGTTAGCCACTGCCACTTTAAAAAAGGCTACTTTGACTGATGCCGGTAGAAAACACCTTGCCGAGATCAAACCTCAATTCGAAACTAAGGAGTAATTTCATGGACATTAACGACTTAAAAAAACAGATCAATGATCGCTTCGAAAACGCGCCCATCCAATCATCGGCTTTTTACGCTGATCCTGAGGACCATCTCGATAACCAAAAGAAACTACGGATCACTTTGAAGTCCTTCATCGAAACGCAAAAACCCGACACTCCTTTTGCTCTCCAAGTCTTAGCAACTCATTCAGAGATCACGATCATGCCATTAGGTTTGCTCGACTTGAACGAATTAAAAGAATGGGAAAACAAACAACGTGCTGCCAGTGGTAAAACTTACGCCACCGGTGAAGAAAAGACCGGTACTCCGATCGTCGTCCAATTTGAATCGCACGTAAAAGACTTCAAGTCGGAAAAAGACATTCTCGACATTTACACTGACGACTTGTTCGACCACTTCAACGACACTTTCAACGACAAGCTATGGCCTGCCATCATGAAGTATTTGAACGAGAACCAAACTATTTTACGTGACGTTGAAAAGAAATTAGTTGCCGAAAGTGAAGAAGTAAAGGCTACTAACATGCAACAACTTCGACACATGCAAGCTGACCAACTCAAGGAAAAAGTCGGCTTCGATCTGAAAGAAGATCAATTCGAGCACTATGCCACGTACATAGCTGATCTCTCACAAGTCAACGCCATCCTAGTTTCATCCGCCGGCTTCGTCAAAGATCAGATCTTAAAAGACATGCCCTTCGGTCAAATGATGAACTTGCCAGAAATGCGCAACACTTTCTTCTGGGTCTTGGACAACACTTTCAACGAAATCATCTACTTCTATATCCAAGCTTTCGGTAGCACCAACCCGAACTTGAAAAAACACCTCAACACTATCCGCAAGAACTTAGCTACCTTAATGCGGACTGATGCTTGGAAGAAATGTAACGACATTATCGAAAAAGGCGAGAAATTCAATACGCAAAAATTCTTCACTGACGTTTTCATGCCAATTGCTGAGAACCTCGAAGTTGAAGTCGATAAATTTAAATAGGGGAAAATTATGACAGCTGTATCACCTTTTGAACAATTTCAAAAATTAAATGTCCAGCTAGTAGGACTCGAAGACTACATGCGTCACCTACTAGAATTACACAATGACGATATCATTAGTGAAGCTGGTCGATACTTGCACTCGGAAAGATTTTTGCATGCCGCCTTCTTCTTTTTATTCTCTGAATTTGGCGATGCTAACGCGGAAGACTTACGCGACAACTCATTGCAATCAGCCGCTGCTGCCATGCAAATGTTTTACATCCGCAACGAAATGATGCGTAAACATCAATCCGATCCCGACTCGATCAAACTAAATTTCATGGTCGAATATTTTTCCGACTTGATCGACGTCGAATTTCGGAAATGTTCCGCTGATGACGACGATCTTCAAGGCAAGATCGATGCCGTTCAAGAGATCACGACTAACCAACTGTTGGCCGATGAAGAAATGGTCAAACCAGTCAGCGATGTCGGCGAATACATCAAACGGATCGAAGCAAGATCAGCTGTAATGTTCGAATTTGCCTGTCGCTTCGGAGCCCAAGCAACTCACGCCAACGACGTCTTGATCGACTCCGCAGGCCAGATCGGTCGCACCATTGGCCTAGCTTACCAGATCAAAAGCGAGATCCTCGACCTGATCGGCATCAACACAACTGAAGACCAATTCGGTCCACTCTACATGCTCCAAAGTGGCGAATTCACTCTACCAACCATCTTCGCCGTAGCTAAAGCTGGCCCCGACTTCTTAAACAACATCGCGGAAGCCGGCAGAACCGGTGACAAAGCCTTAGCAGAAACAGCCGAATATATCATCGACAACGGAGTAGACGCCGCTCAAGTAATGGTCAAAGAATACAAAGACCAAGCCGTCTTCGACATCGACATGTTGCCAAACATTCAGGCTAAGAAAGATCTAAAAACACTCGTAAACATGTTATTGTAAACAAAAAATCGACCTAGATCCGGTCGATTTTTTTATTGTCTTAAATTACGGACAAAATGTCCTTTTTGATTATTAGTTGTATACCCAACCTGAAGAACGGTGTGTTGGACCAGCCAATTGAGCGAATGGAGCAACATCTCCGTCAGGAGTAACTTCATCACCATTAAAAGTGATCAATGTTGAAATTCCATGGTACGTCAACTCATAACCATCATCAGTTTCAACGGCTTCAACATCACTTTTCAAAGATGGATCAACAGCCATAGCATGAATAAATAAGCTTTTTGCCATATCAGCACTCTTGATTCGACGATTATTGGTATTGTCATCAGTATTATTTTTGCTTAAATCAGCCGATGATGTTCCCTGAGTTTGACTATCAACAGCTTTATCATTGTCGCTACTATCATCATGCGACTGCAAACCACTAGGCTTAATATCCTTGAGCTTGTTTTGGCTGTTCAAATAAACTACTTTACCATCAATACCAACCAAAGCTTGTTCAGGAACGTTTTCAAACAACTGGTTAACGACCTTAGTCTTTCCTGGCTTGACCGTCAAAGTCCCCGTTTGATCTGAGTTGATCTTGTAAGTCTTGTCGTGGATAAAAATAAATTTAGATTTATCAAACTTAATAGTTTTATCCGACTTATTTTTGACTGTCATTGACATGACGAAGACTGGATCAGCGTAATCTTCAGCTGTTTCATCGCGGTCTTGCTTGAACGAGAAGGTTACCTTTTTCTTATCAGCATTGCTGAGATTTTGGTAGTATTTTGTTTCTGATTTAGTCTGCGAAGACTTTGACTGACTGTCTTTTGAAGATTGTGTCTGGCTAGAATAGTACTGCATCCCCCGAGTACTAGCAAAGCTAACGCGGACACGATTAACCCCGTTTTTTTCATAATTTCCCCCTATTATTAAGTAACATTTTAATTATAAAGGATTTACAAACAAAACATAATTACTTCAGATTAAAAAAGCCGGCAAAACTAGCAATTATATTATCGACGATATTGAGCGATTGCAAAAATGAGACACATTTGGAACTAAAATCTCCGATAACGGGAAGTTGTTTGAAGGTATCAGACCAGTTAGTTTGGAGATCTTGCATTTCACGACCAATAGTAGTTTTAGTAGGATCGAAAAACGAAGTCGCACCCGAAATAAAGTTGCTGATGACCGGTAATTCACAAATATTTTGGACGACTTTAGAGAAAGTGCTAGCATCGCTATTATTTTCTCGAGGTGTGTCTTTGGCTACCCGCCAACCAGATGCATGGTCGCTGTAATTGGAATTACTGTTATTTGAGTTGTTGTTTCCACTCATTCCGGAGATGGCAGCTTGAATGTCGGCTTCAGAAATATCACTAGTAGCCTGATCATTCGGCGACAAAACTTGCTCACTCGACTGGTCAGTTTTATCACTTGGTCGTTTTGAGTTCGCTGGCTTTTCAGTTTGTTGAGGTTTATCAGCATCAGAATTTATTTGCGTATCGTCAGCTGTTTGATTACTTTGCTCAGAAGAATCGCTCGGATCAGAATTACCACTAGCAGATTCTGAACCCGTGTTTTCTGAATCACCTGTTGAATCGGTGTTGGAATCAGAATTATTACCAGAACTAGAATTACCTGAAGAACCAGTGTTTTCTTCATTATTAGAATCTGTTCCTGTTTCACCTGATCCAGAATTGATATCACCGTTCTCGTTTTGATCACCGGAATCAGGTTCCGTAGTATTTTGATCAGTTTGCTGACCGGAAGCAGAATTTTGGTCAGACTGAGACTGTTCTGAACTATCAGCAAATGTCCCAGTCTCATTTGACTGACTACTTTCATCTGAGCCCGATTCAGAATTATTTGTTTGATCCGTTGGTAAACTCGAACTATTGTTATCCGAATTGTTCGTCGAACCCGTATTTGTTGTTTGATGATCGGAAATTACATACGCTTGAGCCTCTTGTGGGTTCGTCGTAGACACTGCCGCAATAGTTAGCAATAATGACGATGACAATAATACTCGCTTGTATTTCATAAAATCCCCTTTTCCTCATATCGTTTACATAACAGGTTATCATAGATTATTAACATTTCCATTACCAGAATATTAAAATTTCACAAACGTAATATTACTTCAATTATGATCAGATTCAGATGGCGAGTTCGATTTTTTACTACAAAACACTACAAAACAAAACGATCCCCAGCAGAAAAAAGCTTCTACTGAGAATCGATTTTTTTAATATTGTGAATAATTTGAATCTTTATAAATAAAGCCTTCCGGAGCGGCTGCCGTTGGTCCAGCTAACGTTGAAAAAGTAGCGATAACATTGCCATTAGCATCCAATTCGTCACCAGAATTGTTAAAGTAACTGACGGTATTTTGCAAAGCGTCATCAGTGACCTTGTAACCATAAGAAGTAGGCACAGCATAAACACCTTCACCCCGAGCAGAAGTAAAGCCCATCGAGTGCAAGTACAAAGCCTTAGCCATCGAGGCACTAGTCAAGATCTTAGCAGGAGCCGAAGGATCAGCAGTAGAACTAGCAGCCCCAGAACTAGCAACAGATCCAGACGAATTTCCAGCAGATTGCGAACCACTAGAGCCAGAAAAAGCCGCCTTAGGAGCATCAACATTAGTAGTAACATGATTATCGTTAGAAGCAGTCAACTGATTAGCTTCCTTAGTAGCCTTCCCCGAAGCGATCCGGAAAGTAAATTTACTCAACTTGTAATGTTGGTCGATATAAACAAAGTAATTAGTAGGATCATTCAAAGTAGACTTATTGATCCCAGTAAAAAGCCGTCTAACCTCGCAAACCTCGTGATGTTTAACCACCAAAGAATCATGGCGATCAGACTTAATATCCCGATCAATAGCCGAATAAATCTTAAATTCAGCAAAATCAAAACGAACAGGCCGAGCAGCCTCATTCTTGATCTTCACAGTAATATCATAATCGGACCGAGAAGAAACAGCACGAAAATCAAACTTAACCTTCCGCTTATCAGACTTAGACAACTTCTGATAATCCACAGCAGAACGATCAGAAACAGCAGACCCAGAATCAGAACTAGCCTTCTGACCAGAACCACCAAAAGCACTGCACCCGCCCAACAAAAGCAAGCTCAGTAAACCAAAAAGAACTACACCTTTTTTCATAATAGTCTCCCAAGAAACAATCAAATCCCAGAAAACAAAATCCAAATCAAAATCAAATCAGACTAACCTTAGTTAAATTCTACAACCAAGAAAGGAAGAAACCCTAGAAGAACGCTTAAAAATAAAGTGGTAGAAAAAACAAAGTAAATGATAAATGCATAAATAGATAAAAAGATAAAAAGATAAAAAGATAAAAAATAATAGCCGAATAAAATTAAAAAAGGAAGGTTCGCGGAAGCGATTTTCAAGGCGACAAAGGAGCCGAAGAAAGAGCCAGAAAAAGCAGAAACAAAAAAAGAACCGATGAAAACCACCAAACAAAATAAACAAGATAGATCAACAAAAGCAAAATTCTAGAAACGAACCAAAACTAGAAACCGCAACCCAAACCAAAACAGTCTAAGCAAAAAAAGATAAGTACAGTACCCCCACCAAAAAATGGAGGTTTATGCAAACCTAGGTTCTGCGTGAGGGTGGAGGGAATTCGCTGTCAGGTGTGAAATTCTTCTTAGCGACGGAGGAGCTTAGAAGAAGACTCGTATTTGAGATCGTCGAAGCGGTCTCCTTCGATGAGCTCAAATCGAGTCCACACCGTTCCACAGCGCAATTCCCGGAACCCTCACGCAGAACCGGCAGTGAACCTCCAAAAAAATCCAACCACAAAAAAAAATCCCAACCTCCAAAAAGGAAATCAGGAAATCAAAAGCTAAAACTTCATTAAAAACCTAAAGCTTGAAATCATAGCTGCCTAGCTTATGTTCCGAGTTAGAATAAATAATACAATCATCCTTACTCTTCAAAGTACCAGCAGAAACACCAGTGAACAACTTCTTCACATTGCAAGTACCCTTAGGCTTAACAGTAACCGTATTAGTCTTCGCAGATTTAATCTTCGAGCCATTCTTGTTATAAATGCAAATATCGCCTAAATTAAATTTAACCGTCTTTGCTGATTTATTCTCAATCTTGGCGTTCACATCATATTTGCTACCAACTTTGGTAGTTGAATAAGAAACAGCGACCTTCTTTTGGTCTGCCTTATCCAACTTTTGATAATATTTGCAAACTGTGCCTTTGGTAGCAGCAGCTTTTGCATCATTTGAGCAGGCAGCTTGGGCAACGCTAGTTGTAGAAGCTCCTGTTAAAAGTAGAGCACAAACCAAACCTACGTAAACCAAATTCTTTTTCATCACTAAAAATCTCCTTAGATTCCAGACGACAATTTAATACTAATACCTACGATCTATTTCACAATCATGAGATTTTCATCTCGAATATTATTTTAACGTCATGACCTGTATCAAACGACCAATATTATTAATTATTTTTTGTATATTCTGGTCAGAATTATTGATAGCTGTTTCAAGGTCGACTACACCAGGCACGCAACTAAAAATCGCGTCAATTCCTAAGGGATATAATTCTTCAATTTTTTCACCGACAGAACCGGCAATGGCGATCACTTTAATATTAGGATCCACCTCTTTAGCCGCCTTAGCTACACCGATCGGTGTTTTCCCATATTTAGTTTGAAAGTCGATCTGGCCTTCACCCGTAAAAACAAAATCAGCATCGGCAATTTGCTTTTTAAAGTCGGTATATTTTAAAACGATCTCCACTCCCGGCTGGATCTCAGCGTTTGTGAAAGCTAACAATCCAGCACCGAGTCCACCGGCAGCTCCGGCACCGGCAACTTCTTCAACTTCTTTTCCTAGGTCATTTTTGATGACTTGGGCATAATTTCTCAAAGCTTTGTCTAAAACTTTGACCATTCTCGGTGTAGCACCTTTTTGCGGACCGAAAACAGCCGAAGCTCCATCTTTACCAGTTAGTGGATTTGTCACGTCTGAAGCAATGATGATTTTGACATCGTTCAGTTCTTTGGCCATATCACTGATATCGATCCGAGCGAGATTTTTCAATTCAGCACCACCAAAACTCAATTCGTTGCCGTGTTTGTCTAACAAGTTGGCACCCAAAGCTTGGGCCATCCCAGCACCACCGTCATTTGTGGCTGAGCCACCGAGTCCGATGATGACCGTTTTCGCCCCTTTGTTGATTGCAGCATTGATCAATTGCCCGGTACCGTAAGTCGTTGCAATGTAAGGATTACTAGTTTTTTTATTAATAAATTGGATCCCACTAGCTTCAGCCATTTCGATGACAGCAACTTTACCATCGTCGATCATGCCATAATGAGCTGTCACTAAATTTCCCAAGGGATCGAGAACTTTTTCAGACAGCAGCTCGCCTTTTTTCGCATCTACCAGCGATTGCACCGTACCTTCGCCGCCGTCTGCCATCGGGATCTGCAAATAGTTGGCATCCGGTAAGACTTTTTCCAGTCCACGTTGCATCGACAGCGCCACTTGTTTAGCGGTCATGGAACCCTTGAATGAATCTGGAGCTAAGACAATTTTCATAATTACACCTCAACTAGTCTCTGATAGCTCTATTTTAATCCAAATCCATGAGTAAAAATTTGGAATAAAACAAATAAAATGATACTTTTAAAATATAATTCCAATTGGAGGTAACATTTTGAAGACAATCACATTCAATCATCGAGAAAGTTCCATCATCGGCATGGGAACTTGGCGTTACGGCGAAGGCGACTTACTCAAGACTCAACGAGAGATTGAGATCTTGAAACAAGGCCTCAATCACGGCATCAACGTCATCGATACGGCAGAAATGTACGGAAATGGTAAAGCTGAAAAAGTCGTCGGCCAAGCCATCAAAAATTTTGATCGCGACAAATTCCAAATCATTTCGAAATTTTACCCATATCATGCCACACTGGAATTGATCAAAGAGAGCCTCGAAAAAAGCTTAAAACGGCTCAACACCGACTATTTAGACGTCTATTTATTACACTGGCGTGGTCAAACACCTTTAGCAGAAACAGTTGAGGGCTTAGAAGCAGTCAAAAAAGCCGGCTTGATCAAAAGTTGGGGAGTCTCCAACTTCAGTACTGATGATATGAAAGAATTAGCCAGCGTTCCAAACGGCGAAAATTGCCAAGTAAACGAAGACTTGTACAACTTAACGAGCCGTGGCGTAGAATACTCACTCTTGCCATATCAAAAAGAACGCAACATTGACTTCATCGGCTATTCCCCATTTGGCTCAGACAACAACGCCTTCTTAAACTTAAAAGGAGAAGTAGGCGAAGTAGCAGCCTCAAAAGGAGTCTCCATCTTCCAATTACTACTAGCCTGGTGCATCCGCAGCGGCAACGTATTAAGCATCCCAAAAGCCAGCTCAATAGAACACTTCGCCGCCAACCTCGAAGCAGCCGACATCACATTTACAAATGATGAAATCGAAGCACTAGATAAAATTTACCCTGCTCCAACTCATGAAACGCCGCTAGATAGTATCTAAACGCAGAGAGTGGAGAGACGCGGTCAGCTGCTGAGGATTAAAACACAGAGAGCGGAAGGCGACGGTCAGCTGCTGAGGATTTAGGGACTGTCGGCACCCAAGGTGCGGCGAAGCCTTGCCTGCCAACAGTTTCTAAACCGGAGGCCGCTGTCGCCTGGAGCTCGTTTTCGCATCTTTGAGAATAAAAGATTAAAATACCTATCCAAACCGCTGCAATTTTAACCAGCTAAAATTGAATAGCTCTATCTTTATGCTACAAACTTAGCAAACAAAAAGTGAATAACACTATTTGATACCTACAAAGCAGTACACAACTACCCACATTAACCGAAGGCCACAGTCGCCTGAAGCTCGTTTTGACATCCTTGACGATAAAAATAAAAAGCACTATCCAAAACCACTGCAAGTTTAACCAGCAGAAAATTGGATAGTGCTATTTTTATCCCCAAACCTAATAACATTCAATCCACCAATAATTCCACTATCCCAATATTTTCCACAACAACCACCCCAACATTCTAAAATTTCTTTCTATATTATAGCTACATCATCAATCCCAATAAAAAAAGCCCTAAGGCATTTGCACTATAGGACTAGAACTAGTCTGATCAGCGGGATCATTTATCTTCGGATCGCCAATACTATCAGATTTGACAGTAACTAACTCTTCTTTGATTTTTTGTTTAATTTTATTCTTACGTTTGATTTCGGTGATAGTTTCCACCTTATCCTCAGCTGGCGACGCATCCAAAATATGCACCCCGGCCGACACTATAACGATCAATATCCCGCAGACCAATAACATCGTTAAATTAAGCTGATTTCTCATAAACTTTCCCCTGCGAATTTTGCTGGGTTAAATATAGCACGTGATTTCCCAAAATGATACGACGTTTATTTTATGGATTTCTATAATTCATCTTTTGAAAACCTAGTATAATTTATATATATCTTTCGTTGAAAGGATCATTTATGAAAAAATTATCTATTACTGCGTCTGTTATCGCGCTAATTTTATTTCTTGGCACGATCATATTGCGTTTATCGCACGTTCAATCTTATATCACCACTATCACACTGATCTGTGCCGTGATATTCCTGGCTTTAGGGACGATTACTTATATGAGGCAAAAATAACCTGTTTCCTTCTAAACTCGAAGGAGATGGGTTATTTTAAAATACATCTGTTCTCAAAATGTGAACACTTGGCATTCTTTTTTATCATAATTTATTGTCAAAAGTTTTAAAAATAAGCTTTTTGATGCGTTTTCTTGAGAAAATTTATAAATTTGAATTGCTATTTTTTTTGAGAAGTGTAAGATATACCCCAAATTAATAAACATGTGTTTACGAATTGTGAACACTTTGGGGAGAATTATCATGGAACAAGAAACACTTAACCGTAGTTTGTCTTCTAGACAGATGCAAATGATTGCTCTAGGGGGAACTATCGGTGTTGGTCTATTCATGGGATCAGCTTCTACGATCAAGTGGACAGGACCTTCTGTTTTACTTGCTTATGGCCTTACGGGATTAATTTTATACATGGTTATGAGAGCTTTGGGAGAAATGCTCTACGTTGATCCTTCAACTGGATCATTTGCTAAATACGCGACCGAATACATTCACCCGGTGGTCGGTTACTTAACTGCTTGGAGTAACGTTTTCCAGTACTTAGTCGTTGGTATTAGTGAAGTTATCGCCGTCGGAACTTATTTAGCTTTTTGGTGGCCCAACTTGCCACAATGGATCGCCGGAGTGGTTGTTGTCGTGACCCTTTGTATCGCCAACTTAACTTCTGTTAAAGCTTACGGTGAACTAGAATTCTGGTTTGCCTTGATCAAAGTTGTGACAATCATCTTGATGATCGTCTTAGGACTCTTAGTCATCGTCTTCGGAGTCGGAAATCACGGACATCCCGTCGGCATCAGCAACCTTTGGGTCAACGGTGGTTTCTTCACTGGTGGTCTAAAAGGCTTCATCTTCGCCCTTTCCATCGTTGTCGCATCTTATCAAGGGATCGAAGTTATCGGTATTACAGCCGGTGAAGCTGAAGACCCACAAAACAACATTGTTAAAGCCATTCGCTCGATCGTTGGTAGAATTTTAATTTTTTACATTGGCGCTATCTTCGTTATCGTTTCGATTTACCCTTGGAACAAACTAGGCACGATCGGTTCGCCATTCGTTGAGACTTTCGCCAAAGTCGGGATCACAACTGCTGCCATGATCATCAACTTCGTCATGCTAACAGCAGCCATGTCCGGCTGTAACTCAGGAATTTTCAGTTCAAGTAGAATGCTCTACACCCTGGGTCTAGAAAAGCATTTGCCAAAAATCTTTACTAAAGTATCTCGCCACAAAGTACCATACGTACCAGTAATCGCCATTTCGGCCGGTATTTTGATCGGACTACTATTAAATTACGCATTACCAGTACTGTTACACACATCAAGCAACATCTTCGTAATCGTCTACAGTTCCAGTGTTCTACCAGGAATGGTCCCATGGTTCGTTATTCTGATCAGTCAGTTAAGATTCAGAAAGCAAAATAAGCACTTATTAGAAAACCACCCATTCACCATGCCTTGGTACCCAATCAGTAACTACTTATCAATCGCTGCTTTGTTAGTGATTTTAGTGTTTATGTTTTTAAACCCTGAGACAACGGCTTCGTTGTTGGTTGGTGTTGTTTTCTTGATTGTTATGACTGCTATTTATTTCATTAGAGAGAGAAAGCATAATAATGCTGAAGTTGGAGAGAGTGAAACTGAAGTAGAAGAAGATTAAATAGAAGAAAATCAGATATTCTGGTTTTCTTCTTTTTTTGAGGTTCACTGCCGGTTCTGGGAGGGTTCCGAGAATTGCGCTGTGGAACGCCATGGACGCCACTTTGAACCAATCGAGCACAGACTGCTCGCTTGTTTCAAAGCTGGGTCTTTCACTAAGCGGTAAACCGCTAAGTGAAATTTCATGGCTGACAGCGAATTCTCTCCACCCTCCCAGAACCTAGGGTAGTTAATCACTAACTTTTTGGTGGGTGGGGACGGTACTTACCTTTGTTAGTTTTGATTGCAGCATTAGAATTTTCGTACTTAGGTTTTCCCGTTCTTACGATTTAGGTTTTGGATTTCTATCTATTAAACATTTATAGTAGTGAGCTTCCCCTAGCACTTGGAGTTTTTTTTTGATTTTTGAATAGCAAAAAACAAAAAATGTACAAAGAACAACCCGCTATTATGATGTATACACCCCGATTTTAGTCATCGGAAATAATTGCTAAACAGAGTAACAACGACAACCCCAGACCAGCAAATAATTTTAATTCCACCAAAACAACAGAACTTTTCACCCACAACCACAATAATTTTGTGAAAACCTAGGTTCTGCGGAGGGTGGAGGGAATTCGCCGTCAGCCGCGAAATTTTCGTTTGCACGGCAAAGGCCGTGCTTACGAAAAGGTCAAGCTTTGAGATGTCCAAGGGCGGGTTTCCCTTGGATAGCTCAAAGTTGGCCCGCAGCGTTCCACGGCGCAATTCCCGGAACCCTCCGCAGAACCGGCAGTGAACCCCCACCAAATATCCAATCACCACAATAATGTTACATTATTAACAAAATTATTGTATAAACATTTTGTTTTCGATACAATTTATATTGTATTCGCAAAGGGGGATATAAGGGGAATGAAAGCGATTAAGAAAATCGGTCTTTTAGCCGTCTTCCTTATGGCATTACTCGTCGTAACAGCCTGTGGAAACTCCGACTCAAAAGACAGCAACAAAAGCAATGACACCAAGAGTTCACAACAGTTCAAAGGTCAAACTATGAACGTAGTTGCAACTTCTGATGCTTATCAACCACTATTCGATAAATTTAGCAAGAAAACCGGCGCTAAAGTTAAAGTTTTATCAATGTCTAGTGGTGAAGTTTTGGCTCGTATGAAAGCCGACAAGAGTAAGCCTATGGCTGATCTTTGGTTCGGTGGTGGCCTTGATGCCTTCATGCAAGCTAAAACTGACGGACAACTTGAAAAGTATCAATCAAGTTCCGTTAAGAAAATCGACTCACAATACCGTGATAAAGACGGATACTGGTTATCAAAGGGTCTTACTGTTGGTGGCTTTGTCGTTAACAAAAAGGTCTTGAAAGAAAAGAACTTACCAGTTCCAAAGACTTGGGCTGACCTTGCTGACAGCAAGTACAAAGGTGAGATCATCATGAGTGATCCTGCCGTTTCTGGAACAATGTATGCCATCGTCAAAGGTATTATCGACCAAAAAGGGGAAAAAGCTGGTTGGGAATACTGGAACAAAGTTAATGACAATATTAGTTTCTACGGTAAACGTGGTAAAGATCCACAAGAAAAAACAGCTTCAGGCGAATTCGGCATCGGAATCATCCCAGTCGATAAAATGGCCTTCGATTCAGCAAAACAAAACAACTTAACAGTCGTTTATCCTAAAGATGGTATTCCATGGGTACCAGAAGGTGTTGCCGTCTTCAAGAATGCTCCTGGTAAAAAAATTGCCGAAGCCTTCATCGACTTCATGCTTGAACCAAAGAACATGAAAGAACTCGCTAAATTAGACGGTAAAGATACAGACCAAATTATCATGCCTGGTGTTAAAGGTCTTGATCTCGGTCTAAACAAGAAAGATCTGATCAAAGAAAATCTATCTACATTTGGTTCTGACCGTAAGGCAGTATTGAACAAATGGTCTGACATGGTTGGAGACAAATAATTACATTATCAATCACTAAACCGAGATATTTCTTCACAGATGTCTCGGTTTTTTTAATCAGAGGGGGAAACGATGGTAAAAAAGCATTTCGGCAGTAAAACCATCAACTGGATCGTCTTCACCATTCTGTCATTAAGTATTTTAATTTTTATTTTATATCCGTATTTAAGTATCTTTATTGAATCATTCAATGAACCAGGGCAAACTTTTTTCGACTTCTTCGTTAACAATCTCGATCTAACGAAAAATTCGCTTTTTATCGCTATTACGACCATGATCTTGTCGACTATTCTGTCAGTTGCCGTGACCTTGATCTTCGTCTTCATTTCTAAAAAATGGCAACAGATCTTACGACTGATCTTGTTGATCACCATGGTCTCGCCACCGTTCGTAACTTCACTGGCTTACATTACCTTATTCGGTCGGCGTGGCATGATCACTCACGACTTATTGCAGTTGACCATCAACCCTTACGGACCACAAGGGATCATCTTGATGGAAGCTTTGAGTTTCACTTCTTTGAACGCGCTCGTTTTGATCGGCTTGATCAATCAATTAGAACCTAGTCTGATCAATAGTGCCCGTTCACTCGGTGCCAAGGTCGACTCGATCATCAAAGACATCATCATCCCACTCCTTAGACCCGGTTTGATCGTGGTCGCCTTGATCAGTTTCATCCGTAGTCTAGCTGACTTTCAAACGCCAACTATTATCGGTGGTAGTTACAAAGTATTGGCGAGTGAAGGATATTTGGCCGTCATCAGCATGGGAGACATCCATCAAGCAGCTCTGATCAACATCACTTTAGCGATCCCCGCCCTGATCGGTTTTTTCCTTTATATCAAATACGACCGGATCGTCACCACCCAAGGACACGGAAATTCTGGTGGGCAATCACCTTTCCCACTACCTAAAAAAGGCGTCTTCTTCTGGGTAGCTTCGATCTTGTCGATACTTTTTTACATCGCCTTGATCCTGCAATACGGTTCGATCGTCTTGAACGCCGTTTCGGAAAAAATCATGGGTAAATTCCACTTCTCGTTACAGCCTCTATTGCAAACTGGACCATATTTGAATGACACGATCTTGCGGACGGTATCCTACAGTATTATTGCCGGATTACTGGGTAGCTTGATCAGCTTTTTCATTATCTACTACAGCCAAGTCAAAAAAAATAAATGGATGCAGTTCATCGAAATGGTCGGGACATTCCCTTATATTTTACCAGGAACATTTTTTGGACTAGGTTACTTATACGCCTTTTCCAAACCACCTTTGCAGATCACCGGAACAGCCATCATCGTTGTCATCAACGTGATCTTCAAACAAGTAGCGTTCGCAACTAAAGCTGCCAAGGCGGCGACTAACCAGATCGAACCGACCTACTTCAAGACGGTCCACGATTTAGGTGGGACGGTCGTCAATGAATGGAACGACGTCTTCTTCCCTATGACGAAACACGGCTTTGCCTTGACCTTCTTAAACGGTTTCATCAGTACGATGACAACTATCGGCTCGATCATCTTCTTAGTTCACCCTGGTCAAAATATGATGACCTTAGTGATGTTTGACGTAGTTCAACAAGGACAATATCAAGTCGCCTCAGTCATCGCTTGTCTGATTATTTTAATCTGTTTAATAGCTGCTGGAATCGTCTTCGGTATCATAAATCTAAGCGAAAGGGATTGGTCACATGTTTTTAGAAGTCAAAGATCTAACCAAGAAGTACAACCATAAGACAGTCCTGCACTCGCTGTCGTTTCAAGTACAACAAAATGAGATCCTCGTCGTTCTTGGACCTAGCGGTTGTGGAAAAAGTACGCTCTTATCTTGTCTGAACGGCTTTACCACCACTGACGGCGGGGTCGTCACCTTACTCGATCAAGATATTACCAACCTAGACCCAGAAAGTCGTGACATCACGACCGTCTTCCAGTCATACAGCTTGTTCCCACACATGAACGTCATCAAAAATTTGACGTATGGCTTAAAGTTTCAAAAACTATCGCGCCAAGAAAAAAACGAAAAAGCTAAAAAAATGTTGCATCTCTTACAACTAGACGATTACGCTAATAGTAAGATCCAAGACCTAAGTGGTGGACAACAACAACGTGTTGCCCTAGGTCGAAGTTTGATCGTCGAACCACAACTACTACTTTTAGATGAGCCTTTTTCTAACTTAGACGAAAAATTACGACTCAAGATGCGCCAAGAACTGCGTCGTCTGCAAAAAGAACTCAACATCACCATGATCTTCGTCACACATGACCAACAAGAAGCTTTCGCCATCGGTGACCGCATCCTAGTCATGGACCAAGGTCGGATCCAGCAAATATCCAACGGCGAGGAACTTTATTCGCATCCTAAAAACGACTTCGTTCTCAAATTCATCGGCGATTCCAATCAAATTACCGACGATGAGTACATTCGTCCAGAAAAAATCGAACTAACTAAAAATGAAACAGGTGACGGCACCATCACCAACGTAATTTTTCAAGGTGCCACAATCGACTACGAACTCGCTTACCACGACAAAAATTATCAAGTCACGAGTTTGAATCGCGGACAAGAATTTAAAATCGGTGACCACGTGAATGTGGCCTATAGTACCGACAAGATGGAGGGATAATTATATGAGAATATTACACGTTCAAGCTCAACTGCCGGCTAAAACTGGTAGTGGTGTTTATTTTTCAAATGTGATCAAGGGCTTTAAGTATAAGTACGAACAAGCTTGTGTTTTTGGCTACTTTGGTGACTTCGAATACACAACACTTCCGAAAGATCATCAGTACCCATTGAAATTTCCTAATGAAAAATGTGATTTCCCACTACCAGGAATGAGCGACGTTATGCCTTATAAGAGCACTGTCTATGGAGAAATGACTCCGGAGATGATCGATTCTTGGCAAAGTGCTTTTAAAGAAACTTTGCAAAAAGCCGTAACTGAATTCAAGCCTGATGTTATCTTATGCCATCACCTCTGGTTTTTAACATCATTGGTCTGCCAAGAATATCCTGACATCCCTACTTACGTCTTCTGTCATGGGACCGACTTACGTCAGGCAAAACAGCATCCAGATCTCAAGCAAAAATACGTTACCGATTTGGACAAATTGAACCAAGTCTTTGCCCTAAGTCATCAAGAGATCCAGCAACTCCACGACACCTTTGGCATCCCCAAAGAAAAAATCACCGTCATCGGCGGTGGTTTCGACCCTAATATTTTTTACCCGGCACACAAGGAGAAAAAAGATACTATTGATCTAGTCTATGCCGGCAAACTTTCCAAACCTAAAGGTACTGTTGCCTTACTTAAAGTGTTCGACCGTATCAGTAAAAAATATCCTAACGTCGACTTGCACTTGATCGGGGCCGTTTCCGATAAAAACGAAAACATCTTGGATCCATACTTATCCAATCCTCAGATCAAATTTTATAATGTCCTCGACCAACAAGAACTAGCTGACAAATACCGTCGATTCGACATCTTCATCCTCCCTTCTTATTATGAAGGATTAGGTTTAGGTGCCATCGAAGCCTTAGCTTGCGACTTAAGAGTAGTCGTCACTAATATCACTAATCTGAAAGAGCAACTAGGCAGCAAAGTCAACGACAGCGGCTACATCAGTTACGTCGATCTACCAAGATTGATCAACCAAGATGAACCGATCGAAGAAGACTTACCAGCCTTTTACGATCGATTGCAACTCGCCATCGAAGATCAGATCCTAGGTGTCCAAGAAAAGCCTGAATTCACCGAAGAAGTTCAACAGGCCATCCTCAACAGCAGTTGGCCACAATTGATTGAAACTGTTGATGATATCATTACTAAAGAAACAGTTGAATAATCTAAAAAAAGCAGCCTATCTTTTTTGATAGACTGTTTTTTAATAAAAATTATTCCAAATATAAAACACAGCATAACTACACCAATTGCCCCAACGCTTCTTCAGCTGGAGCATTTTTTCTTTGCTGGGTTTTTGATCGCTTTTCTCGAGTGTCTTGATACCATTCAACAACCCAACGTCATTCATCGGAAAAGCATCCCCTTGCTTGATACAGCGCATCAAAATACAATTAGCCGTCCAAGGCCCGATCCCTCGAATTTTCGTCATATCCTTTTCAGCATCTTCAAAATTATCAAATTGGCAGTAATGTTCCTTAGTCATTTCCCCACGAGCCAGCTTTTGCGAAATATCCAACAAATATTCAGCCTTGTGATTAGTCAGCTTCAAACCAAGTAAAGTTTCTTTGTCCGCTTGAGCAACCGTTTCAGGATCAGGAAAGATCCAATAAGTCTTATCTTGGTACTGGATCGTCTGACCAAATTTTTGAATAAAACTATTTTTCAGCGACAAAGCAAAATTGACCGTAATCTCTTGCCCAACGATCTCCCAAACCAAAGCTTCGAACAAATCAGGAATCCCAACCAAGCGCAACCCAGCCTGCTTTTTAACGACCGAATGCAAAATAGGATCAGTCTGAGCCATCTCATAAAAAGTCGACAGATCCTGATCGAGATCGAACCAGTCAGAAATAAAATCAGTCAACTGAGCCCGAATAGAATCAGAACAGACCACATTATTCAAAATAGCCACCGACAAATTTTTCAGCCGAGGATGATAAGTAATCTCACAAAGCACCTTAACCCCATCAATCAGAAAACCCCGCCGAATCCGCCGCTTCTCAACACGATAAGCAATCTCATGAGGATCCCGCATCAAATACTTCAAAATCTTAGACCAACTAAAAATAGAAGGAACAGCCAAAAAAAATCCAGAACGCAAAATAAAACCTCCTTTTACCCCAACTATAGTAAGTTTCCAAAAAGAAGGTTAGAAAAAAGCAAAAAAAACGACCGAATCAAAAAGATCCAGTCGCAAAAATTGTAAGTATAGACGGTATTTGGTATTCATTCGAAGGGAAGTAAAAATAATTTGGTATTCATTCAAAAGGTATACAAAAGGCGGTAAAGAAAATATAGAACTAAAGCTTGCAATGTGAAAAAAATCGGAACCGATGATATCCAAAACAAATATCAAAGAGATAGGTAAAAGGATCAAAATCGTAGGAATCAATCAAAACTAAGTACGTAAAACCAATTCCAAGCAAGTTTGAGATACAAAAATAAGTACCGTACCCCCACCAACAAAGGAGTTGATGCCTACCCTAGGTTCTGCGGTGGATGGAGGAAATTCGCTGTCAGGTGTGAAATTTTACTTGGCAATTTATTGCCTAGTAAAAGGCCGAGTTTTGAGATGTCCGGGTGAACTTCCCGGATAGCTCAAAATCGTGCCCACACCGTTCCACAGCGAAATTTCCGGAATCCCCCGCAGAACCGGCAGTGAACCACCACCAACCAAATCTAAACTCTATCTAATCCCTGCTTCAAATCAGCAATAATATCATCAACATTCTCAATCCCAATCGACAACCGAATCAAATCCGGCGTAATCCCGCTGGCCTTCAGCTCAGCCTCATTCAACTGAGCGTGAGTAGTAGAAGCAGGATGGATAATAAGCGACTTAGCATCACCAACATTAGCCAGCAACGAGAACACATCAAGGTTTTGGATCAATTGCTTACCGGCTTCTTCACCGCCAGTCAAACCAATAGTAAAGATCGAACCGACACCCTTCTTAAAGTCACGGTCAGCCAGTTTTTTATAAGGGCTGTCTGGCAATTCAGGATATTTGATCCAAGCCACTTTAGGTGAATTGTTTAAAAATTCGATTACCTTACGAGTATTTTCCACATGTCTTTCCACACGGAGTGACAAGGTTTCGAGTCCTTGCAATAGTAAGAATGAGTTGAAGGGACTCAAGGCACCACCGGTATCACGAAGGACTTCGGCTCTGACCTTTGTCGTGAAGGCTCCACCCTCAAGGTCGGCGAAGACTAAGCCGTTGTATTGTGGATCTGGTGTGGTGAATTCTGGATAACGTCCGGAAGCACGGTAGTCGAACTTGCCGTTTTCGGCGATAGTTCCACCCATGGTCGTTCCGTGACCACCGATGAATTTCGTGGCTGATTCGACAACGATGTCAGCACCCAGGTCTAGTGGTCGATACAAGTATGGTGTAGCAAAAGTATTATCGACGATCAACAAGATCCCGTGCTTATGAGCAATTTCAGCGATTGCTGGAACGTCAGCCAAGTTGATGTCAGGATTTCCGATACTTTCCAAGTACAAGGCTTTCGTGTGGTCGTTGATCTCTTTTTCAAAATTCTCAGGGTCGTCAGAATTGACGAAGTGAGTCTTGATACCTAATTTAGGCAAGGTCACGTTGAACAAGTTAAATGTTCCACCGTAAAGTGTTGATGCTGAGACGATTTCGTCTCCTTCACCGGCAATATTTTGGATAGCGGCGTTAATAGCAGCAGCTCCGGTTGCTAAGGCGACACCAGCAGTTCCGCCTTCTAGTTCGGCAACTCTTTGTTCCAAAACGGCAGTTGTTGGGTTCGTCAATCTAGTGTAAATATTACCGGGATCTTTTAAAGCAAAACGGTCGGCTGCTTGTTGTGGGTCTTTGAAGACGTATGAAGTCGTTTGATAAATTGGTTCAGCACGTGCTCCTGTTTCGTCAACCGTTTGTCCTGCGTGTAATTGTAAAGTTTCAAATTTGTAATTGTCTTTGGTCATGATTATCTTTCTCCTTTTGTATTTGATCTAACCAGCTTTGATATAAGTCCAAACTACTGTTGTGCCAACAAATGTAACTTTGCAGTGGATTCTCAAGTGAAATATTGACTGGCTTTTGGATCGGTTGATCTTTTTTAAGATCGCGGTGGTATTCGTCGATCAAGGTGTTAGCGGTGTACTCAGGGTGTCCCATAATGTACAAGCTGTTTCTATCGGTCGCTTGCATGAAAAATGGTCCCGTTTGTACGTTGTCAGCTAAAATTTCCAGCTGTGGTATAGCTTCAATGATCGGTGTTTCAACTTTGCTGTAGCGAGATTGAGGCATTAAGAAATTCCTCGGTAAATGAGTGGTATGGATCTGATTCTTATAAACGCCGAAGATTTTTTTCTGGACGTTGACCTTCGGTACTTCAAAGTCGGCGAACAAGGCTGCTTGGGCGCCCCAACACGTAAAAAGCTGATAACTCGTATGAGTATGAGCCCAATCTCTGATCTCGAGAAATTCATCCCAATAATCAACTTCGGTGAATTTGATTTTTTCAACGGGTGCTCCGGTGACGATAAATCCGTCATAATATTTGTTGCGAATGTCTGCCAGAGTAGCATAATGAAAGGCTAGTTCAGCTTGATCGCCATGCTTCCAAATGTGCGATTTGGGATACATAAAAGTCACGGATACCGGTGTTTTCACTTCGGCAAAAAGCCGACTGATCTGCTGTTCTGTTTGTGCTTTATTAGGCATTAAATTTAAGACCAGGATAGATAGTTGTGGTTTGATCTGATAATTTTGCAAATCATTTTTGGTCAATCCGTTTAATTTGATTACAGTCATGTATGCTACTCCTCCTTATTTTTTGGACAAAAAAAAGTCCCCATGTCAGCATTATGCCAACATGGGGACGATGTGGTCGTGGTACCACCCCAATTCGTAGACTAGGTCTACCTCAACGATTCCTTAAGAAATCCGGGATGATATCGCATCCTTGCGTAATTTCAGCTTACACCGAAAGTTAAGACTCAGAGCTCATGTTCGAAAGGTTTTCTCTGTCCGCCTTCTCACCATCAGCGGTCACTTTGTCAGATACTCGACGATCTACTCTTCTCTTCAACGTCTAAATTAAAATTTATTTAATTAAATTACTGTTTAGTTTAAAACGATTTTAAAAAAAGTCAAGGCTTATTTTTGAAAATCTTGGATACCTTTTTGTAAACGACTTAGTCCATCCCTGACATTATCGGTCGGACAAGCAATGTTCATTCTTAAAAATTTATTTCCATCGCCACGATAAACATTTCCGGCATTAAGGTACAATCCGGTGTCTTCTCTAATGAATTTTTGGAGTTCTCCTGAATCGTCGGTGATATTTTGGCAGTCGATCCAAAGTAAGTAAGTTGCTTCAGATTTGATCACTTTGACTTCGGGAATATTTTCCTTCACGAAGTCTTCGACTAATTCGCGGTTGCTAGTCAATTTTTCTTTGAGTTCTGCTAGCCATTTATGACCTTGTGTATAGGCAGCAATCGATGCTGGGATAGCAAAACTATTGGGTTCACCGAGTTCATCCGAATTGATGCCACGGTCGACGATATTGCGTAAATTTTCGTTAGGCACAATGACTGTCGCAGCGTGAATGGCAGCCACGTTGAAAGTCTTACTTGGCGAGACGCTGACAACGACATTTTGGATCAAGTCCTCTGGTAATGAGACCATCGTTGTATAGCCGTATTCAGTAAAGGTAATGTCACCGTGGATCTCATCGCTAATAATGATCACGTGATGTTTTTTAGCTAGTTCAGCGATCTTCGTTAATTCGTCTTTTGACCAGATCTTGCCAACTGGATTATGAGGATTACACAAAATCATCAAAGTCGTTAAAGGTTGCTCCATCTTTTCTTCAAGGTCTTTGAAGTCGATCCGGTAGCCTTCGCCATCAAATTTGAGGTCATTTGATAATACGTGACGTCCATTATTGACGATCGAGTTGTAAAAAACATTATAGACTGGCGCTTGAACGAGCACGTTGTCGCCAACATTACTCAAGCGTCTGACCATGGATGAAATTGAAGGAACTACTCCTGTACAAAATAGCATCCATTCTGTCTTAGGACGGAAATGATGTTCCGTTTCGTACCAATCAGCTACGGCATTGAAATAGTCCTCATGTGGTTGTTCATAGCCAAATACTTTCTGGTCGGCTTTTTGCTTGATCGCATCAACGATCTCTGGGGCCACTTGAAAGTCCATGTCAGCAACCCACATTGGTAGTTCATTTTCCTTGATATCCCATTTGATGGAATCAGTTTTGCGGCGGTCGATAGTCTTTTCAAAATCGTACATTAGATTGATTTCTCCTTCTCATCTGCAAGAGTTATTTCAGTCTTTGTTGAATCGATGTCGTCATCATCAAAAATAATTTGGCCAATTGATTGAGCATGGATCTTACCATTGATCGGATTTTTGACGTTCATGATGTCAGAATTGATCTCGGCATCAATGTTTGAACAGTATTCAAAAGCGAGGTCAGTCCGCAACAACTTGCAGTTTTCCATTTTGAGATCATCGATATAACAAAGTCCCTGATCACTTTCAATTGTACAATTTACGAAGCGAATATTCTTGGTATTCCAAGCTAAATATTCACCATTAATGACAGAATCGTAGATTGTCACATTCTCACAGTTCCAAAAAGCATCTTTGGAGACAAAAGTTGAGTTGTGAACTTCAATGTTTTTCGCACCATCGAAGATGTAATTGCCAACAAAACTAGAGTTGTCGATGCGGATATTTTCACTGTTCATACCGAAGTAATCGCCGTGTGCTTGAACATTGTCTAGCTTGATATTTTTACAAGTCCAGAGCGTTTCTTCAGCATCAGCGAAGTGAACATTTTGTAGGTCAACGTCATTACATCTTCTAAATAATTTTGGAGCTTGTAATGTGCTGTCTTTAATTGAGATATCGTCGGTATACCAAATACCTGAACGAGACATCGTTTCAAAAATCGTGTTCGTTACTTTTACGTGTTTGCTGTACCAAAGTGGATATTTCCAGGTAAAAATGCTGCCGTCTAGGTTGATGTTGTGGCTTTCTTTTAGGGGTGATTCACCGGTTCCGAAGGTTGTGTTGATGATGTTGGTATCTTTTGCTTGGAAAAGGGGGCGCTTGCCATCGTAGTAGTCGTTTTTATATTCTTTCATTTGTTTGTCTTCCTCCTGCTTTCATATTTGATTAAACACCTTAAAGTGGGGTGGAAGGCAAGGGTTTGTGGTGATATTTTTGTTGGAGGTTGAGAGGCCGGCTCCGGGGGTCGGGGATACAGCCGCTGGAACGCTGGCTCACGACATCGATTTGAGCTCCTCGAAGTAGACCACTTCGACGATCTCAAATACGAGTCTTCTTGTAGGCGATAAAATCGCCAACAAGAATTTGGCGGCTGAGGGCTGTATCCCCGACCCCCTCCGCCTAGGTTTTTCGACAAACTGTTTTTTTGTTAAGTTTTAGGTAGTGCTTCCTAGTTTTTTCTTTGAGACTTGCTATGTTTGATTACCGATTTCTTTTGGTGGTTAGCATTGCTTCGCTATGCTAAATGGTTCACATGCTCTTTTTCCTGCTGCTTTTTCCTGATCCCCAAATATCTCAATTCTTATTTCTTCTTCTGTTTCCATCTCTGGACTTCGCTTCGCTGGTCCTTGTCCTACAATTAATAATCTTCACTTCTTTTGGCTCTTTGCTTTTCATCCCAGTCTTTATTTGCTCTTCTTAATTGAAAACAAAAAACATTCCCACCTTTTATTTTTTAGGTTAGGAATGCTTTTTCTCGAACTTTGGTTTGTTTCTTTTGTTTGGAAGTTAGGCACTTAGTCCTCTTAGTTTGATGAATAGGTCTTCGTAGAAGGTTTGGACTTTTTGGGCGTTTTTCTTGTCTCTGTTTTTGGTTACGTCTAGGCCTACGAAGTCGTTGTGATCCCAGCCTTGGACTGGGTCATTGTATTGCCAGACTCCTTTGACGGCTTTGTCTGTGTTTGAGTATTCGAATGGGCCGTTTTCGGTTGTTTGGTCTGGTTGAGCTGCTTGGCCTATTGGGGCTTTGGCTGAGATTACTGGTACACAGCCGTCGCTTGGCCACCAGTTTGGGTCGTTGCCTTGGTTGCCGATGTAGGCTGCTCCGATGCTGAAGTATGGGGCGATGCCTTTGATTGGTTCGGCTCTGCCGGTTAGGCTTTGTTTTGTGGCATTTCCGGCATAGGTGAAGTAGTACTCGTTTGGTGATAGGTCAGTTCTTTGAGTTATCTGGTTGGCTCCGTTGATTGATAGGTCGTAGATGGAGTTGTCGTGTGATGTCCAAGCTTTGCTGTTGATTACTCTTTGGTTGAACTTGGCTAAGCTTTCTCCTTGTTTTCTGACTAGTCCCCATTGATCTAGTTTGTAATCTGTTGCTTGTGGTTTTAAGGTTGTGGAATCTCTTGGCAAGGATACTCCTAACAAGTTTCCGGTGTTGATGACGTCTCTGACTACTTCGTTGATTGGTGAATTAGTTAGTGGTGTTCCGTTGTGGACTCCGGCAATAGATGTAACTGATTGTAACCAGTTGTGACCACCGGCAAAAAGCGGACTGACTTGCTCGCCATTATTTTGGCTGGCAGCAATTTCTTCTTGGTTACCATTTCTGAGCATGGAATCGAAGTCACGGATCGTTTGGCCACCCATGGAATGTCCGATGATGTGCACTTTGTTCGTGTCGTCTAATTGTGGATAGATCCCAGGATAAGTCCGGCCATATCTTGCGTGACCGTATTTTTGTGAATGGGCGATCCCGTAGTCAACAGTGCCTCCTTTTAAGTAGGCATAAAGTTCACACATTCTGTCCCAGTCACTACCGTAAGGGCTGACGACTGCTTCATAGGCCGTACCGTCCCCATATTCTTGGTTCAGCAACTGAACGATATTGTTGGAGCGTCCTCCCCAGTATGGGAAGCTGGGGATCTCTTTTTCGCCATAGCCATTTAAGCCATGGACGAAAACTACTGGGTAAGCGTTGGCTGCATCGGCTTGTTCATTGAAACCGAAGAGTGTAATTACACCAGTGAATAAAAACAGTATAAAGGCAAAACTAAATTTTTTCATGGTTCCCCTCCTATAACGCAAAATGTTGAATGGTTTTATCTTAGCAAATAAATCGGTCTTGTGTAAACGCTTACAGAGAAATAATATTATGTAGCGTCGTTATGTCACCCTAAAAAGCCTGAATTTGGGGTATTTTGCCTATTAAACTTTTTTTTAATGGAAATTAAGTTGAATATTTTGACATCCATTTTTTGATAAATATCTTTAAATTATTTTACTAAATAATCATTATATTTAAGTTTTATGATATATTTATCAAATATCCAATTACGATAAACGGGTGAAAAATTTCTCCTTTTTTGAAAATAGAATGATATTATATATTTTGTAAACGTTTTAATTATTTTCTAATAAAAGGTGAAATTAGAAGATTTGGGACGTTTTTTATAGTATGATTGTTTCGAGTATCACAACACATGTTTAGCTTTTTTGAACAAATGGAGTTATGAAAGGCGGTACATTCTTGGAAGATAAATCTTTAAATAGAAGTTTATCAGCTCGTCAAATGCAGATGATTGCCCTTGGTGGGACAATCGGTGTTGGTTTATTCATGGGGTCAGCCTCTACTATTAAGTGGACTGGGCCTTCAGTTTTGATTGCTTATGCAATTGCTGGTCTTATTCTATACATGGTTATGCGGGCTCTCGGAGAGATGATCTATACGGATCCTTCGACAGGCTCATTTGCTAAATTTGGTTCTGAATACATTCATCCGGTTGTCGGATATATTACTGCTTGGAGTAACGTTTTCCAGTGGTTAGTTGTTGGTATTAGTGAGGTTATCGCCGTTGGAACTTACTTGGAATTTTGGTGGCCTGATCTTCCTAAATGGGTCGTCGGAGTGGTCGTTGTTTTGACGCTCTGTTTAGCTAATCTAACTTCAGTTAAGGCCTACGGTGAAATGGAATTTTGGTTCTCCATGATCAAAGTTCTTACTATTATCTTCATGATCATCATGGGACTGCTCGTTATCTTATTCGGTGTTGGTAATAACGGACACCCTGTAGGCATTAGTAATCTTTGGACTAACGGCGGCTTTTTCACCGGAGGTATTAAAGGATTTATTTTCGCCTTATCGATCGTAGTGGCCTCGTATCAAGGTATCGAAGTTATTGGTATCACTGCGGGTGAGGCTGAAAATCCTCAAAGTAGTATTGTTCACGCGATCAGAACGATCGTTGGTAGAATTTTGATTTTTTATATTGGTGCTATTTTTGTTATCGTTTCGATTTATCCTTGGAACAAGCTAGGTACGATGGGTTCACCATTTACCGAGACTTTTGCCAAGGTCGGGATCACCTTTGCGGCTGAAATCATTAACTTCGTTGTTTTGACAGCCGCATTGTCCGGATGTAATTCCGGTATGTTTAGTGCCAGTCGAATGCTCTATACACTCGGACTGCAAAACAACTTGCCTAAGTCATTCAAGAAGATCTCTAAACACGGTGTTCCATACATCGCTGTTATTACGATCTCATTAGGTATTTTGATTGGTTTGATCATCAACTTCTTATTACCAGTCTTGTTCCACACACCTAGTGACGTCTTCGTGGTCGTCTACAGTTCCAGTGTCCTACCTGGTATGGTGCCTTGGTTCGTTATCCTATTCAGTGAGCTACACTTTAGAAGGCTCAACAAAGATAAGATGAAGAACCATCCGTTCAAAATGCCTTTATATCCATTAAGTAACTACTTATCGATTGCGGCATTACTAGTCATCTTGATTTTCATGTTCTTGAATCCAGAAACGACCATCTCACTAATGATCGGTGTGGTCTTCTTAGTCTTCATGACCTGTTTCTACTTCATCCGTGAAAAATTTCAAGCCCGTAAAGCAAAATAATTAACTGATCTTCGGCTTTTTAAGTCGGAGATTTTTCTTTCGTTTATTTTTTGGAAAAAACATTTTTAAAGTCGCCAAATGCGTTGTCATTTCAAGCTTCCGCCAATATTTTGACTGATCCGTGAAATTTCGCATCGTTTCGTTTATTCAATCCCCTTCCATCGTTAACTTTAAATGTTACAATAAGAATATAAATATTTTTATAAAATATATAGGGGGATTTATATTTATGAAATTTTCAAAAATTTTAGCTGCCTCACTTGTCTCAGTATCAATGCTTACAGCAGGTATTGGCGCTGCTGCTCAATTTAGCGAGGCACAAAATGTTGAAGCTGCAAGTAATTTTGATATTCCTATTGGTACTGTTACTCCTGTTAATGGAAGCATTCGTGTAATTCAACACAGACATGGCCAAGTCGTTCGTCTATTCAACTTTGTCGGCGATGATCCTGTCATTTCAACTACACGTTCAGTCCAAAATGGTACTTGGTGGCATACAGATAAATACAAGACGGCTCCAAACGAAAACGGTGTAACTACTAAATACTACCGTGTATCCACTAACGAATGGGTCAGCGGTTGGGACGTCCGTGATAGTGAATTCCAAACAGGTCACTACTAAAATAAAATTAGTCAAAAGCAGATTCTGAAAAAGATTCCTTCTTGGAGTCTTTTTTTATTTTCCACCAATTCTACATTCATATTTTTTATTAGAAAATTATTAAAAAAGACTCCATTTAGATTTTGAAAAGCGTAACATAGGGACTATACAATTTTTGATAGGGAGTTTTTTTATGGGTGTTTTTGTCCAAAGTGTTCAAGGTATTCTGATCATCATTGGGCTGATCGCTGTTGGTTACTATTTAGCTAAACGGGGTTGGTTCTCAGATGAAGCTACTAGTTTGATTGCTAAGATCGTTACGCAAGTAGCTTTGCCTACTTATATGATCTATACGATCACGCATGATTTTACAGCAAAAAAATTAGTCAAACTGCTGCCAGATCTGGCCATTCCGGTGCTTTCAATGACCATTTTGATTGGGATCTCGTGGATCATGATCAAAGTGCTACATATCGAAAAAGGTAAACGAGGATTGTTCTCATCCATGTTCTTCAATTCCAATACCGTCTTCGTTGGATTGCCAGTTAACATGGCCTTATTTGGGACGAAGAGTTTGCCTTACGTGTTGGTCTACTACATGGCTAACACGACTTTCTTCTGGACTTTAGGTACTTACTTGATCCAAGCCGATGGTGAAAAAGCCGCTAAGTTCAGTCTGAAAAAAACTTTGGGGAAGGTTTTTTCACCACCACTACTTGGTTTCATTATTGGTCTAATTTTGGTAGTCATGAACATTAACCTACCAGGATTTTTAATGACCGATTTTGAATATCTCGGTAATTTGACCATCCCTCTATCAATGATCTTTATCGGTATTTCGATTGCCCACGCGGGACTTACCAACGTCAGTTTCCACAAGGACAACCTGGGTATTTTATTTGGACGTTTCATCATGGCTCCAGTTTTGATGTCGATCTTATTCATCTTCATCCCTGGCCCATCATTGATGAAACAAGTCTTCATCATCCAGTCAGCCATGCCAGTAATGACCAACGCCCCTGTTGTGGCCCGGTTATACGGTGCTGATTCTGATTACGCTGCTATCATGGTTACAGAAACTACCCTCTTAAGTTTGATCGTCGTACCAATTTTAATGATGATCATAAAATAATTTTTTCAAATCAAACAAAAAGGCAACGCTCAAATGTAAAAAATTTGAACGTTGCCTTATTTTTTTGAATATTATTGTTACCTTCTACTCCACCTAATTGTTCAGCAAAGTTATCTTTAGGTTGATCTGAACCTTCCAGATGAAGGTCAGCATTCAATTGATGCAAAAAGTCTAAGAAAGTAGAATTGATACCTAATTGATCTAACTCGGTCAAGGATAGTTTATATCTGATCGAGTCTTCTTGACCTAATTCGACTTTTTGGACCCAGTTTGGTTCACGGATAGACTCTCGGCCGATCGCAGCGAAGTCGATACCGTTGTCGATAATTTTTTCAGCATCAGCAGGAGTCTCGATCGATCCGACTGAAATCAAAGGTAGACGGGCATTGACTGTTTCTTTGATCTTTTGAATGATCGGTTCGTTATCTGACTTGTTATTAAGCGACGTTCTCAATGCATAGCCCATAGATACGTGAAGATAGTCGATTTTTTCATTAGCAAGGACATCGATGAACTTTAAGGTATCTTCCAAACGAATTCCTGGTTCTTCAATTTCCTCAGGAGAAATACGATAACCAACGATGAACTTGTCATCAGCGTATTTTTCAACGCTTTCGTTGACCCGCTTAATGATCTCGAGAGCAAAACGCATTCTGTTTTCCAGACTACCGCCCCACTTATCAGTTCTTCGGTTAGAGTGTGGTGAGAAAAATTGTTGCATCAAGTAAGTATTGGCACCGTGCAATTCGATCCCGTCAAAACCAGCTTGAATGGCTCTGCGAGTAGCTTGGCCAAAGTCTTCAATGATTTGTTCGATCTCGTCATTAGAAAGCTCTCTTGGAGTTTCCGCATTAGGACGCAACGCTGCCACTGGACTAGCCGAAACAGGTTGAACCCCTCGCAAGATCTTGGAATTGGACATTCTACCAGCATGGAAAATTTGTAAAATAGCTTTTGTACCATTTTGCTTAACAGTATTGGCCAATTTTTTCAAACCAGGCATGAACTTATCATCAGCGACCGAAGGCTCACCCTCGAATCCCTTACCATCAGCAGAAACATTCATAACCGGAACAATAAACATCCCCACACCACCAGTATGGATATCAAAGTAACGAAGCTCATCGCGAGAAACGGCTCCATTCTCCAAAGCAGCAGCCTCAGTCATAGGAGGAATAACGATCCGATTTTTCACAGTCACACCATTCTTAAAAGTAAATGGCTTTAAAAAATTATATTCCTTACTCATATACATAACCTCACTTAAAAAAATTTACAAGGTCATTGTAGTTGTGAATAGAAAATAATATAAGTACGTACTTTAAAGTGCCTATAAGCACAGAGAGCGGAACTCGTTTCAGCATCATTACGAGAAAAACCAAAAACACAACAAAAAAACCAAGTCCCAGACAAAAAAGTCCAAAACTCAGCAACAATAAATCTAAAACTAAGCCCAAACTACCGACCGATCATCCACCAGCGATGACCAGAATGCTTATAAACCGGTATCCGAATCCGAGCCAAAACCAGTACCACTAAACTGATCAAACTAACTACCCAACCAACAATGGCCAAAGAAGTCAGGTGATAACTAACTCGGATCACACCACGGTGAAAATCACCCGGCAATTTAGCAGCAACCAACCCATTTTTACTAATAGCAGCTTGCTTAACAATTTTTCCATTATAACTAAATTCCACTTGATACCCACGATAATTCAACCGTGGTAACATGACGACTTGTCCAGGACGAGCCTTTTCAAAAGCTACTTCTGCCTCATGATGATTATCCGAGATAATTGAATATCCTTGTGATTTAGCTAATTTTTTCGGAGTAACTTGATAATCTTGACTAGCGTTATAACGTTCAAAGTCTCTTGGCTCATACTCACCCATGCTGACACTTAAGGTATAAATATCTTGCGCACGCGTCGACACATTTTGAAGGTTTTCCTTGATCGGAAAGGCCACTGTTATCATTGCGACAACTGCCAAAAAGACCGTAGTCAATGGCAACTTAAAGTTCCCTGCTTTACTCAACAATTCACCTAAAGCACTGGCGACAACTAACGTGATCAATGGCAAGACAACGACATCGACCCGACTCATAACTTGCAACAAAACAAATGGTTTAAAAATACTTACGGCAAATTTTACCCAGCTGTAGGAAACTAAAAATGAGCCGAATAAAATGATGACGACTAACGACTGGGCAATAATTTTATTGTGGAAAATCCGACATTTTTCTTTGAAAATGTAATAACCGACCGCAAAGATCAATAAGGCGACGATCAATGAGCCATTCATACTAATGAACTGTTCGGGATCAAAGTACTTATTGTCCATACCTGAAGCATAAACTAACACTAAGTAGTTGCCGAAGCGATCAGTAGCGGTACTAAGATATTTTTGCGTAGCGTATTGCTGTAAGAATGGCAATAAAAAGACAGCCGTGATCCCTAAAAAAGAAATAGCGCTCTTGCAAAAAGCCCAGAATATTTGGTGATTTTTGGTCATCGCTTTGATATTCATCAAAACGATCAAGATGATGGCTCCTAAAATAATTAAAAATGACAAAATATGACTGACTAATAATAACGCCAGCGAAATGAATAAAAGCCACCAGTATTTAACTTCACCATCGAACATCTTGAATAAGCTCAAGATCACCAGAGGAATAATAGCAAACGCCGTCAGTTCACCAATGGCTGCCCGAGTGTAGATTACCGTAATGAAATAATATGAACTCAAATATAGTGGTCCCGAAACTAACGTCGCCCACCAATTGTGGAACAAGCGGTCCGTGACAAAATTGATCGAAAAAATATTCAAGCCAACAAAAATGACGATATACAAAATATAAGTGTGATATAAACTCAGCCCCATCAAACGGATCAAAGCAAAAGGATAGAGCAAGAAATTACCGTAGAAAAAGCCGACTCCGTATCCTAAATGATGCAAATATTCAAAACCGATAGGATTAGGAAAATGGCCACTAGCAATATTTGAAGCCAGTGTCCTGATACGAGCCATGTGAAAGCCGGGATCATAACCGCCGACCAGACCACCTAAAAAAATAGGATAGATGATCAAGATCAGCAACAGTGCATCGACAGCCCATAAAATGTATTTTTGTTTTTTAGTCAATGGCTTCTGCCTTTCCATCATTTGAATTATTGATTATTGATATAACTATAAAATATCACTCACAAATTAATCAATTCCCCCAATTTCCGAGAATCAAGTTTGTCATTTATGAATGATTTTTTCTTAAATAAGGTCATATTTAAGTTTTGAAAGCGATTTCTTTAATAATAAATTTTGTCTAGACCGTTGATATTACAATATTTAATCTTTAATTGATTCGTTATTTTTAATAATCTACTCATTAACATGTGATATAATTTAACCTTAAAGAATTCCAAGATGAGGCAGAGGGCAGACCGTGATTTGCTTGGATTATTTATAAAAAAATCACTGGAGAATTATTAAGTTCCTAGTTACAGAATGGAGGGGGATTGCTTGATTAAATCCCTGTTTAGAAGGAAAGATGTAAAAGCGGCTTTATTGGAAAAGCCAACTTTACAACGTACCATCGGCCCAATGGGCCTCATCATTATGGGAATCGGAGTTATTGTCGGTGCTGGTATTTTCATCACACCTGGTATCATTGCTGCCAATTACGCCGGCCCAGGAGTAATTTTTACTTACATTTTGGCCGCATTAGTTTGTGCTGGTGCCGCCTTTTGTTATTCAGAGTTTTCATCTTCGATACCATTAGCTGGTAGTGCTTATACTTACGCCTATTCAACTTTTGGTGAGATCATCGCTTGGTTCGTCGGTTGGGCTTTATTATCAGAATACATGTTCACCGGTGCAACCGTAGCTGTCAGCTGGTCAGCTTATTTCCGTAGTTTATTGGAAGGATTTGGGCTCAAACTACCTGTCTTCTTGCAATCAGCTCCGGGGACACCAGGAAATCCAGGCGGTCGTTTTGACTTGATTGCCTTCGTCGTTGTCTTACTGATCACCTTTTTACTATTACAAGGTCTGAACGAATCGGTTCGTTTGAATACCATCATGGTCGTCGTCAAGTTGGTCGTTATTTTCTTATTCGTAGCGATCGCCTTGTTCTACATCAAACCTGCCAACTTCAAACCATTTTTGCCTTACGGTGTCAGTGGTATTGGTAAAGGTGCTTCGGTCGCCTTCTTCGCTTTCGTTGGTTTCGATATCATTTCGACCGCCAGTGAGGAAGTTAAAAATCCGAAAAAGACGATGCCGATCGGGATTATTTCGTCATTATTGATTTGTTCAGCGCTATACGCATTAGTAAGTTTTGCATTAGTTGGCGCCGTCAAATATACTAAGTTGAACGTTGCCGACCCCGTAGCCTTCGCGTTAAAATACCTTAACCAAAATTGGGCAGCTGGGATCATCTCACTTGGTGCCATCATGGGTATGACAACGGTTATGATCGTGGTAATTTATGGAGGAACACGTTTGATCTACTCGATCAGTCGTGACGGACTTTTACCTAAAAATCTCCACCAGATCAACAAGAAACACGTTCCAACAACTAGTACCGTATTATTCGGCCTCGTTTCCGCCTTTGCCTCAGCTGTTTTGCCGATCGACAAAATCGCTGAATTAGTTAACGTTGGAACGTTAAATGCTTTTGCTATCACATCGATCGGTGTTATCGTCTTGCGAAAGGGAAAAAATACTCGCGATCTCGATCACGCCTTTCAAGTACAGCTATTCCCAATTTTTCCCATCGTTTCATTTTTAGCTTGTGCTTATTTACTAGCTAACTTACAATTATTTACTTGGGAAATCTTCGGTGTCTGGACTGCTATCGGTTTAGTAGTTTACTTTATGTACGGACATCGAAAGAGTTTACTAGCTACAGAGGATTAGGATCACTGTCTTATAGGAGGCACATTATGCATTTATTCGAAAAAAAGGACGTCGTTTCGGCCCTTCAGTCTAATAAAAAACTGACCCGTTCGCTAAACGCTAAAGATTTGATCATCATGGGTGTTGGGGTCATCGTTGGTGCTGGGATCTTTATCACACCTGGTATTATCGCTGCCAATTATTCCGGACCGGGGGTTATTTTTACATATTTACTAGCCGCCGTAGTTTGTATTGGTGCAGCTTTTTGCTACTCAGAATTTTCATCAACGATCCCTTTGGCGGGTAGTGCATACACTTATGCCTATACTATTTACGGGGAGTTCATCGCCTGGATCATCGGTTGGTCGCTAGTGGCCGAATATTTATTCGCCACTTCATCTGTTGCCGTAAGTTGGTCGGCCTATTTTAGAAACCTACTGACCGGCTTTGGCATCCACTTACCAAAGGCCTTACAATCAGCCACCGGAACAGCCGGCAATCCAGCAGGACGCTTCGACTTGATCGCCTTCATCGTAGTTTTTCTAGTAGTAGTATTAACTCTACAAGGATTAAAACAATCAGTCAGAGTAAGCACGATCATGGTTTACGTAAAAATATTCGTAATCCTATTGTTCGTAGTAGTAGCACTATTCTTCTTCCAACCAAAAAACTTTGATCCACTACTACCATACGGTTGGACAGGAATCGGCAAGGGAGCATCAATAGCGTTTTTTGCCTTCTTAGGCTTTGACGTAGTCTCCACAGCCAGTGAAGAAGTAAAAAATCCCAAACGAAACATGCCGATTGGAATAATCGCATCACTACTAATAGTTTCAGTACTATACGGCCTAGTCTCATTTGCACTAGTAGGAGCCGTAAAATACAGCAGACTAAACGTATCCGACCCCGTAGCCTTCGCCTTAAGAGTACTACACCAAGACTGGGCAGCCGGCATCATCTCACTAGGAGCCGTAATGGGAATGACCACCGTACTGATCGTAATCGTCTACGGAGGAACCAGACTAATCTACTCGATCAGCAGAGACGGCCTACTACCAAAAAATCTAAACAACCTAAACAAAGCCGGAATCCCAACAGGATCAACCATCCTATTCGGCCTAGTAGCAGCAACAGTAGCAGCCGTATTACCACTAGACAAAATCACCGAACTAGTAAACATCGGAACTCTGTTAGCCTTCTCAGCAACATCACTAGGAGTACTCTTCCTAAAGAAAAACAAAAACACAAAAGACCTAGAACCAGCCTTCCAAGTACCACTATACCCATTCTTCCCAATCGTAGCCTTCCTAGCTTGCGTCTACCTGCTAGTGCAACTACAAGCCTTCACTTGGGAAATGTTCGCCATTTGGACAGCTATTGGATTGGTGATTTACTTTGGTTATGGTTATAGACATAGTAACTTGTACAAAAAGAGAGTGTAGGTGCACGGGTAGCTGCTGAGGATTTAGGGACTGTCAGCATCCAAGGTGCGGCAAAGCCGTGCCTGCTGACAGTTTCTAAACCGGAGGCCGCTGTCGCCTGGAGCTCGTTTCCACTATAAAAATAGAATGCGCAACACCAACAAAACAATCAAAACAAGACAAAATAAAAAGCTCATCTCTCACAAAATGTGAAGGATGATCTTTTTTGAATACAACCACAAATCCAAGGCGAGAGTGCGAGAGAATCGAGCACGCAAGCCATAGGGCGAAAGCAAAAGAAGGAAAAATAACACTTAATCTTATCCAACAAATAAAAAAAGAAAAGATTGCAACAAAAAGGTAAGCCAGGAAGCAAAATGAGCGGAGCTTCAGTCCCGCGAACCGAGAAGCAGCAAGGAGTTCAAACAGAAAAAATCTTGCCAATAAAACTAGGAAGCACCTATTCCCCAACTCAAAACAAAGGGGGATTGTCCAATCTAGACGGAGGGGCCCGGGATACACACCTCAGCCGCCAGATTCCTCTTGGCGACGAAGGAGCTTAGAGGAAGGCTCGTATTTGAAATGCCCGAGTGGTCTTCTCGGGTAGTTCAAATCGATGCCGGCAGCGTTCCAGTGTGTGTATCCCGGGCCCCGGAGTCGGCAGTGAACCACCACACCAAACTACTACCTCTATCCCAACAACCACCAAAAATCACCAACGCCAGCACAAGCAAAACGCCACTGTCCGCTAAACTCTCTTACATCTATCTAAAGCAAACAGCCGAATAAATCAAATCCTCGATCCGGCTCAAATCCAAATCAATCTCCGAAGCACTCTTCCCAACCATCATCCGATCCGTCTGCAAAAAATAAAACACAACCTGCGAAATAATCATCCGCATAACAGCAACCACATCAATCCCGTCACGAACCTCACCAGTACCATCCAAAAGCGACCGAAACAAACCAACCATCTCCGGTCCCCGTTCAGAAAGCAACCCAGCAAACTCATCACGAATCTCAGTCTTAGTCAAAAAACTAGAAATCAAGATCAAAGCCACCTCATCATTATCAAGCAAAAACTGATACCGATCACGAACAATAAAATGAATCAGCTCCCGCAAATCGGCTTTTTTATGACTAAGCTTATTCTTAAACTCATCCACGTAAACCGGCATAACATTCTGAATGATCGGCGTCACGATCCAGCGCAAGAGATCTTCCTTCGTCTTAAAATACTTAAAAATAGTCGCCTGGCTCATCCCAGACTCTTGCGCAAGTTGCTGTGTCGAAGTGCCATCAAATCCTTGCTGCGAAAACAACTTCATCGCTGCCAAAATAACTTGTCGCTTCCCTTTTGGCATCTCCATTGAATCGACCCAAGCTTTAAAATCACGATTAACTAATTCATCTGACACTAGATCAGCTCCTTTTTAAACTTTCCGATATCTTCGTAAACCTCGAATATTTAAGGCTGTCAAAACGATCAAGAACAAAATCAAAACTAAAATTGGTGACATCACCGACCATAAATTTTCACCATTCATCACGATGGCAGTCGTCGCTTCACCGGAATATTTCAACGGCAAAATATATGCGATCACTTGCACCCAATGTGCCATTGTATCTAAAGGAATGATCCCCGAGAAGAAAATTTGTGGAATAACAATGATCGGAATAAACTGCATCATTTGAAATTCAGACTTAGCAAAGGTCGACATCAAGATCCCAAATGCCAAGGCTACAAAAGCCAGTATCACATTGACAATGACGATGTTAAAAATATTTCCGACCACCTCTACACCCAATCCATAGACGGTAAACAAGACGATCAACAGCGTCTGAAATATTGCTAAAAAGCCGTAACTCAGCATATAGCCGAAAACGATCTCACTTCTTCGAACCGGCGTTGCCAATAGACGTCCCAAAGTTCCCGAAGTCCGTTCATTCAATAATGCCATACCTGATATTAAAAAAACAAAGAAGAAGACGAAAAATCCCATTAAGATCGGCAACATTTTATCAAAGAAATTAGTCTTACTATTACCGTAGACATAATCATTGTGTATCTTAGGCTTAACATGCTGAGTCGTAGACGAACTAGCCTGCATCGGCAACTGACTTTGAATTTTAGATAGAGTTCTTTTTAGCTCGGTCACATTATTGACCATGATCGACGAATTCAAAGCTGCCTTAGTAGCTGCTGTTTTGCTAGGATCCGTATTCGCATAAGTAACGTAAAAATCAGTTTTTTTCGACTGAATGATCCCATCGACCTGCTGATTCTTCAAACTATTCTCAGCCGATTTTTTACTATCAAATTTGACGGCCTTTACGCCCTTCATCTTATCGATCTGTTGAACTAGTCCGTCAGAAACGTTGACCGTTGCGACTTTCACATCGACCGAAGTATTAGCCGAAAAAACTAATTTCATCAATATCAAAATCAAGATCGGTGCCAAAAACATCAACATCAAAGTTCTCTTATCACGCAGTAATTCCAAGGTAACTCGTTTAGATATGGCTAACGTTCGTCTCATTTTGACTCTCCACCTTTAAAAAGATATTCTCGATCGTACTTTCGTGATACTTCTTTTTAAGCTGATCAGGTTGACCATATTCGCGTAATTTACCAGCAATCAACATCGCAACATCATCAACCAACTCAGCCTCATCCATAACGTGAGTAGTAACCAAAATTGTCTTTCCTTGATCACGAAGCCGATGAAGTTCTCGCCAAATACTTTGACGAAGAGCAGGATCGACCCCAACAGTGGGTTCATCCAAAATCAAAAGATCCCCATTACCAAGCAAAGAAATAGCCAAAGAAAGCCGACGCTTCATCCCACCAGAGTATCCAGAAGTCTTCTTATCCAACTCATCAACCAGCTCAACCACCGCAGAAACATGCTCGATCTGCTCCGAAACCAAAGCAGGATCCACACCTTTCATCTCAGCAAAAAACTGCAAATTCTCCCGACCAGTCAATCGCTCATACAAGGCATCAGTCTGAGCCATATAACCGATCCGACTCAGCAACTTACGATCAGGCATCGACTGCCCAAAAACAAAAGCTTCACCAGCTTGAGCACTCTCCATACCCAACAAAATATGAATAACCGTCGACTTCCCCGATCCAGAAGGACCGATCAAACCAACAATCTTACCTGGCTGGATCTCAAAGTCAAAATCATCCAAAACCACTTGATCACCGAACTTTTTAAGAACATTCTTCATCGAAACTACCGAAGCTTTCATCTTGTCCTCCTTGTAGGTGAGTAAATAGTTACTCACGTATTTAAGTGAAGTGTACAATGGCCATTTTAAGTTGTCAACAAGAAAAAATTCCCCAAAAAAAGAGGAAGTTGGTAGATCAAAAATAAAACGTCAGTACAAAGGCGAGAGTGCGAGAGAATCGAGCACGCAAGCCAGAAGCGAAAGCAGAAGAAGAAAAAATAATATTAAATCTTATCCAACAAACAAAGAAAGAAAAGATTGCAACCAAAAGGTAAGCCAGGAAACAAAATGAGCGGAGCTTCAGTCCCGCGAACCGAGAAACAGCACGGAGCTCAAACAAAATAAATCTTGCGCATAAAACTAGGAAGCACCTATTCCCCAACTCAAAACAAGGGGGGGGATTGTCCTATCTAGACGGAGGGGCCCGGGATACACACCTCAGCCGGCAGCGTTCCAGTGTGTGTATCCCGGGCCCCGGAGTCGGCATTGAACGTAGCATCCAAACTACTACCACAACACCCCAACCACCAAAAATCACCAACGCCAGCACAAGCAAAACGCCTCTGTCCGCTCTACTCTCTTACATTTTTGCAAAAAAAATACGCCGATCATCCGACCGACGAATCAAACACCTAAATAGAATCCCGTGAAGACAAAATAGTATCATTGCCAGCCTTAACCCACTCATCAGTAGAAACCCGATAGTAAGTATCACCATTAGCATCCTTACCAGACTTATCAGTATACCAATCAGTAGAACCAGCTAAACCACGGTTCGATTTTTTACCCAAAACACTGATCAATGGGTAAACCTGTGAACTAGAACCCTTCAACGTAATCACATTATAACCATTCAATCCCGTGATCTCAGTCAAAGCTGAAGTAGGCTTAGTCGTTGTTCCACCATCAGCATCTGTCTTAGTGTTGTTAGTATAAGTCAAAGTCTTAGTAGCAACGGTATTCTCACCATTCTTAACAGTAATAGTAAAGGTGAATGAACGACCATTACCCTTCTTATATGCATCTTGCATGTCAGCCTTGACGTTATTACCAGAAACATAAATCTTCAACTTTTGGCCAGCACTGTTAGCTAAAGCAGTTGTTGCAGCATCGTCCATGCTGCTGTTAATATTAACGATTTGACTAGAAAATTGTACCGGTGAACTTGCCAAGTGACTTTCAGTTAATCCTGCAATACCTTGGAATTTTGATGTGATAGGCATTGGGTTATTTTCATCATAAGTTTGGTCAGTCAAGCTGTTGATAGTTGAAACTACAGCAGCGTTAGCGTTTTTACCTGCATTAGGGTCTGTAAAAGTTCCATCGAACAAACCAGCTTGTGCAGTATTAGCTGTGGTAGCAAAAGTGGCAACTGGGGCTACGGCCAACAAAGCAACGGCTGTGATCCCAGCAAATTTGATTTTTTTCATGTGATTCCCTCCAAAAATATCCTGTAACACTTCTCTTCAGAATATGCGATATTTCATCATTTTACAACAGAATAATTGTATATAATTATACATATATAAATGATACACCTATCGTTGTTTCACTATATGAAATTTTTCGGATAGTTTTGGCTGTTTTCATAAAAAATATTATCTTACAAAGTGAAGGAAGAATATGACTACCTCATCATCAACACTCAGAAATGGTTTAAAAATTTTAAAATCGCTCGATCAGCATAGTGGCCAGTCACTGACGACCATTGCGGCCAATTTAGGACTCAATAAATCGACCACTTTTCGGCTGTTACAAACTTTGGTAGACGAAAAACAAGTTAAGAAGATCGACCACTTGTACTCGTTGGACCACACGAACAGTTTTTTAAAAAAGCCGGTCAACATTGACCCTGTTTCGATCCCGGTTTCCCGTGACATTTTGGAGCAATTCAACACTACAGCTTACATCGGGATCTTGTCAGATACTAACGTGGTCATCACCCAAGTATTCCCAGTTAAAAATGACTTCAGCGAGTTCAGCGTGCTCGGAAACATAACTCCGGTCCATCTCAGTGCACTCGGAAAAGCTATAGTCGCCTTTTTGCCTAAAGATACGCAGGAAATAATTTTGGAAAATCTCCATTACGACATTGGGACCAAATACACCTTGAGTGACCACATGATTTTTCAAAGAAATTTAAACGTGATCGAAGAAAAAGGCTATGCCTTAGACGATGAAGAAAGTAGCTTAGGAATTCGCTGCCTAGCAGTACCGATCTACCGAAATCATCAAGTCATCGCCTCGTTTGGATTATCAGGAACATTCGAAAGTCTACCTCGAACCGGGTTGGTTAAAATCTCTAAAATGTTGATGAAAAGTAGCCAGGAGATTACTAATGAATATTTCTAGAGCAGAGAGCGCAGCGAGGTTGGTCAGCTGCTGAGGATTTTAACACAGAGAGTGGAGGCACACGGGTAGCTGCTGAGGATTAACGCGGGTGGTCGAACAAGGTGCGGCGAAGCCGTGCCTCGACCACCTGTGTTAACCGGAGGCCGCTGTGTGCCGGAACTCGTTTCAGCATCCTTGAGGATAAAACTAAAAGACACTATCCAACTTACTGCAAGTTTATCCAACAAGAATGGGTAGCTCTATTTTATACATACTAAAAAGCACCTCAACACATGTGTTAAACGAAGTCAAACACCACTCAGATCAGGTTTCCACTATAAATCAGAAAACGTTCGTTAACCTCTCGCCTTCAAAATCGTCAACAAAAAGGAGAAAACCAAATGAAAACAGTAGTAATAACAGGTGCAGCCTCAGGAATGGGGCTTTCCGCAACAGAACTTTTCTTAAAAAACAATTGGAATGTAGCAATGGCTGACTACAATCTCGAACTAGGCCAAGCAAAGGCTGAAAAATTAGCTCAACGATACTCTGATGAGCAAGTAAAATTTTTTCAAACAGACGTTTCCGATGAAAAATCAGTCGAAAATCTATACCAACAAACTAAAGCAAGTTTTGATCACGCGGATGTGATCATCAACAACGCCGGAATTTTCACCGGTGGTGCCATTCACGAAGTAAAAACTAGCGATTGGGATCGGATCATGGATATCGACGTCAAATCGATCTACTTAATGTCAAAAAATTTCGTTCCTGATATGATCAAGCAAAAATCAGGTGTTATTTTGAATACCGCTTCTGTTTCTGGACTAATGGGCGACTACAACATGGCTGCCTACAACGCAGCTAAAGGCGCCGTTGTAAATCTAGTCAGATCAATGGCCTTGGATTACGGAAAATACAACATCCGTGCCAACAACATCAATCCTGGACCAACCAACACACCAATGTTCCAACAAAACCCTCAAGAAGTAATCGATCAGTTCACTCAAGCCAGTCCCATGCGCAAACTAGTCGAACCAGAAGACATCGCCCAAACCATGTACTTCCTTGCTTCTGATGGAGCTAAATCTATTACTGGACAAAATATTCCTGTCACAGCTGGATTTGGAGTATGGAGTAGTCAACCTGTTCAGTAAATACAGAGAGCGCAGAGAGTGGAGGCACACGGGTAGCTGCTGAGGATTAACGCGGGTGGTCGAACAAGGTGCGGCGAAGCCGCGCCTCGACCACCTGTGTTAACCGGAGGCCGCTGTGTGCCGGAACTCGTTTCAGCATCCTTGAGGATAAAAATAAAAAACACTATCCAACTTGCTGCAAATTTAATAAAAAAAATGGGTAGCTCTATTTTATTCTTCCAAAATAGCATCTCAACCACCCGAGTTAACCGGTGTTACCTATCTCCCGAGGTACGTTTCCACTATAAATCAGGCAAATTTTAGTATCGAAAATACCAATATTAGGTAACATAAATAAAACCAAAAAAAGACTCAGCAATAAGTCCTGCATCAAGCAAGCCACCTTATCACCGAGTCTTTTTCCATCTCCGCAAACTTAACGATTTTCGAGTATAATAAACTAATCTCGTTAAGGAGTTAAAAATGAAAAAACTCAACACATTATTTCTTTACGAACTCGCCGTTTTAGGAGTTCTATATTTCATCTTAGTAGGTTTTCAGATCATGCCAAAAAATATCAACGGTTGGTTGATTTTGATTGGTTTAATCCTTTTATATATCGCCGATTGGGCTTACTTTCGATTTGTAAAATCTCGCATATAGTTTGCCGCTTCTTCTAGTGTCTTGAAATTCTGCTTTTTGCGGATCTCTTCTAGTTTAGCTTGGGCTTTAGGAGTTAATTTTGAGATATCAAATTCTGGTTTAGACATTTGGTCGCCTTCTTTTTCGGGGATTTTATTAGATACCATATTTTTGGAATCAATTATAACAGTATTTGTTTTTTTAATTGTAGTAATCTGATGTTTAATACACCATAAAAAAACTCAGGTCATATTCTGCGCTGGTCCCTGTCAAGTTGACATTTGAAATAATATAAAAATTGAATACTTCTTAAATGGCCATTCTCCTGTATTCCGCAGGGGTATGGCCATTTATTGTTTCTGATCTATCTACATGATTAAAATAGTAGATTCCTTCTTTGAC
>NZ_RHOM01000012.1 GCF_003946515.1 Companilactobacillus zhongbaensis
TGGTAACACTGGTTCCGGCACTACTTCCGGTGGCTCTGATTCTGGTAACACTGGTTCTGGCTCTACTACCGGTGGATCTGACTCTGGTAACACTGGTTCTGGTACTACTACTGGTGGCTCCGATTCTGGTAGTACTGGCACTGGTTCTAATACTGGTGACTCCGATTCTGGTAACACTGGTACAGGAACTACTACTGGTGGTTCCGACTCTGGTAGCACTGGTACTGGTTCTACTACTGATGGTTCTGACTCAGGAAACACTGGTTCTGGTTCTACTACCGGTGGATCTGACTCTGGTAGTACTGGCACTGGTTCTAATACTGGTGGCTCCGATTCTGGTAACACTGATACAGGAACTACTACTGGTGGTTCTGACTCTGGTAACACCGGAACTGGGGACACTAGTTCAACAACAGAAACCGGCTATGATTCCAGCTCAGTAGTAGGTGACCAAATATCTGAAGACACAGACACCAACGCAGCATCCACGGTAAACGTAGCGTCAGGCGTCAACGGAGTATCTGATGTAGATCCAAGTGATGCAACAAACGATCCAGCAGGTAACGTAACCGTAAGTAACATATCCACAAATACGGAAACCGATAAAATGCCAGCATCCTCAGCTACAAAAGGATACGAAAGCACAACAGCCAACGGAACCACAAATAACCCTTCGGCAACCACAGATCCAACAGCAACAAACACAAAGAACCCAAATGATCCATCCTCTATCATAAAAAAGTCGACAAAAGAAAACATCGACAATTCTCATAATGAATCAAGCAAAATCGCCCCAACAAAATTAGCATTCAAAGCCAACAACAACTTACCTCAAACAGGAAACAAACTAGCAATAGCACTAAGCATTGCAGGAATAACCCTAATTGGGATAACGGCGTTATGTATCAAAAAAGCAAAAAAGCACTTCACAAACTAGCCTCAAAAGAAAACAATCTTAACTAGCAAAAAAAGGTAAATCTCAAAAGTGAGATTTGCCTTTTTGTTTTGAATTTGATTTTGGTTTATTTTTGGTTTTAGTTTTGGTTTCGATTTTACAAGAAAGAATAGAAACTGAGATAGACCGAAAAACCTAGGACGCGCCAAAAGTGCCAATTTGCACAAAAAAACTCGGTCCCCACCACACAAGAGGGAGATTGTTGCACTATCTAGACGGAGGGGCCCGGGGATACAGCCCTCAGTGGTGAAATTCTTCTTAGCGACGGAGGAGCTTAGAAGAAGGTGCAGTTTTGAAACAAGCGAGCGCACTTTGCTCGATTGGTTCAAAATGTGCCCACCACGTTCCAGCGGCTGTATCCCCGGGCCCCGGAGTCGGCAGTGAACCGCAAACCCAAACTACCACCACCACATAAATTTTTTTAAACAAATAATTCCACCAAAAAAAATCACAAATTAAATATGCATATTTTTTTAACAAACTTAAAGTTAGCTTTAATATGTACATGAACAAAACGGTCATTATCCAAAAAAAGATCATATAGAAGATCCAAAAATCGGGGTAAATAATATGACGAACAAAACTTTAAATCACACGAATAAAACAATGTCTTCAAAAATCAAATACACCGACCTAGCAATCGCAATTGCCTTAAGCAGTGCATCCCTATTTCTAATTCCAGGAGTTTCCAAAGCAGCCACGACTACCGATTCTACAACTAGTCCGACCAGTTCTACCGAAGTAGCCACTGATACAAGTTCCACTTCAGGGACTACTACGCCGACAACAACGACTTCTGACACGCCAACAACTGGAACAACCGCAACTGGAACATCGACAACAGGTGCCACAACCACAGACGGCACTTCGCCTACTACTTCAACATCGTCGACCGGAACGACTGCTCAACCTGCATCCGGAACGTCAACAACGTCAACGACGAGCACAACTACGACAGCTAGTTCTCCAACGACTAGCACATCAACTACTAGTACGACTGCACCTGTAACTACTGCAGCGACAACTAGTACTTCAACTTCCACCACTACACAAAGCAGTACTTCAACAACATCAGGTGCTACTGCGGGATTTACTTATTATAAAGTTCCTGCTGCAGGTTACGAACTAGCTTACGAGCCTAGCACTTCGACAACGACACCTGCAACTTATTCGGTCAGTGTTCAAGCATACGGGACTGATGATAGATCGTTAGGTTCAGCCATTCCCGTAGCCAGTGGTCAAGCAGCCGATTCTTCTTACACCTTGGATTGGACACCAGCTTTACTAGACCAACTAAATGCTTCCTTCCCAAATTCAGGTAACTACACTGCTTGGACACCAGCTAGTTTGACTGCACCATTAACGATCCCAGTCACCAACAGTAATGTCTTGGTAAAAGTTTACTATGCTCTCAAGACTGTCACGGTAACTTACACTTACATTGATGAAACTACTGGCAAAACACTTTACCAACAAGCTAATACTTATGATTTCACCGACGCAGCTAACAACACCACCTTCAAAACTGACGGGATCAGACCAGCAACGGCCGTTTTGGATAGCAGCACACATTTCTTAACACCTGATGACACGTCAACCGCTGCTCAAACTAATTCAACTGCGCTACCTTATTTTGGTCCAGACGGAATGATTTTTAATAATACGAGCTATGTCTTAGATTCACAAAAAAGCGGTGGAATCACACCATTGTCTTATATTTACTGGCCTCAAAGTGACACTACGAGAACCTTCTATTACACTGAAGGAAACAAGCCAACGATTACCATCAACGCTGTCGATTCTTTAGGTAATCCACTAAAGACCTTTGATACAGATTTGACACCAACAGCAACCTTGCCTGCCGAAACGATCACCGGAGCAAGTTACTTACCTACTGCCGCAGAAGCAACAATCCCCGGTTACTCACTAACTGGTTTCACATCAACAGCAACCGACAGTCTATCTGGCGTCGAACCTACAACGGTCGATAACAAGTTTGATTTAGCCCAATATGAAACATTTCTAGCTAGTCCTGAAAATGCCTTCCCTTACGATGCTAGAGCTTTGGGAGATTATCAAAACATGAATATTACCTTCACTTATCAAGGTGACCCCGTCACATTAATGGTTCAACCTGTTGATAGTAACGGCAATAAGATTGGAGATCCAATTCCTGCTGCTCAAGGATTCGTCGGTGAAAGCCTCAACTTAGCAAGCCCAACAGTCGCTGGTTATTCTCCAACTAATGAAAGCTTGCAAGTAACGTTACAACCTGGTCAAACAGCTATTCCGGTAATTTACTACGCTGAAAATGGCACTTCTACTTATGATGATACAGGCAGTTCAACGGGAGCAACTGGAACAACAAGTCCATCAGATACTACAACTAGTGATACTGATGAAACTCCTAGTTCAGAAGAGCCCAGTGAACCTAACTCTTCAAAAGAATTACCTGACACATTCACACCGACAGAAGTCTTTCCAAGTGAAACTACTCAACCTTCCGCATCAACAACAACTGAGGAAAGCCCTGCTCCTGCCGCAACAGAAATGGGATCAGGTTACGCATCTTCAGCCGATTCAGAAACACCTGCATCTGCAACAGATATGGGATCCTCAACGAGTTCAACAACAGCTCCATCTGCAACAGCTACAGGATCCTCAACGAGTCCAACACCAGCCTCATCTTCAACTGCTAGTGGATCACCCACTGCTCATGCAAGTTTGACACCACTTACTTACTCAAAGTCAGCCACACCCGCAACGAGTACTGCTACATCATTAAAGAAGACTTATTCAACTACTCCATTTTATTCAGCATCATCGGCTTCGAAATTACCACAAACCGGTGAAAAGACGATCAGCTTACTTTCAGCTATCGGCCTTGCTTTATTGGGAATCGCTGGATTAGCCGTTGATAAACTCAAAAAAGTCTTTTAGATAAGACAAAATCCCCGTTCAAAAAATTGAACGGGGATTTTTGTTGCTCATTAGCTAGTGATAGATCTATTGTCCTAATTCTTGCCGCAAAGTACCTATTGAGCCATTCTTAGACAAGTCTTGATAGTTTTGGTAAGTCTTGACCCAATCGCCATCACTCATGGACTGACGAATCTGGTCAAATTGAGGATTAGTAAAGATCTCTTGGGCAGCCTTTTGTGAGGCCTCTGGTGACATCGATGATGTTTTCTCGATCAATTTGGCTGCTGATTGTTGGTTATTTGCGGCTTTCATGATCTCCGACATCTTGACACCTTCTAAGATCCGTGCCGATTTGTCGATCTTTTCATCGGCTTTAGGATCTCCGGTCTTGCGGTCTTTGATCTTCTTAGCCAACTCGCTCTTTACCATCTTGTCGCTAGCGGTGTCATTTCCTGTAGCGTTACGAATGGCGTTGTTGATGGGAAAGAAAAAGATGACGCACAAAACTAAGACCACTACGATCGCTAAAATACTATAAAAAACAGTTTGCTTTTTACTATTTTGTTTACGATGCATACTTATTCCACCTGGATTTTACTGGAATTTAATTATAACGGCGAAACGGCTTTTGATTCAACTGTTTGCTCTATTTAATATTTTATGAAAAAAATACCGTTAAAGCATATTAACTCTAACGGTTTTCTTTTACCAAATTTGACTATTCCATCGCATCCCAAGCAGGTAATACGATTGGATCTTGAGCGAAGGCGTTTCTTTCTTCTTCGGTCAAATATTTCTTGTTGATCACGACTTCATAGACATTTTCGTCGAACCATTGATCATCCATCGTGAAATAGCCTTTTTCACCAACTCGTTCACCCCAAGAGTTCTCCACTTTCCAACGATTAGGTTTATCGTTGATCAAGTTGACCCCGGTAAAGACCATGGCGTGAGAAACTGAAGCATTCCCAGTGTCCAAAGCATCACCTTTACTCATCTTAGTATCGATACCAAATAATTGGTCGTATTGATAAAGGTCACCAAACAATAATCCTTTTTGACGCTCAGATTGATTACCAACATCATTACCAAACCAAACAGTCTCGTTGCCCTTCAACTGTTTTATCGACAACTCTTTCAAACGTTCGATCGGCAAGTTCAAGAATTTCTCAGCTTCACCACCAACGATATTCCCTTGAGTATCGATCGTATATGGTTGATTGAATTTCTTGGTAGTTTGTGGCGAATTCATGACACTGATGTAGTCATCCAAGTTGATCGTAAAATAATTTTGCAAAAAGTCTTTTGGCGTTATACTTGCTTGTTCGATCATCTTGCCATTGTCATCTTTGATCGATAATTCAAAGTCGACCGGTGGCTGGCCAAATGAATAGACACAGATCCGATAAATATCAGATAACATTTCTTGAACACGATCCTCAGTTGGCTGGCTATCCTTGATCATCTGACGGATCTCCATCCCATCTTTTCGAAGCAAGTTGTTCAAAGTGGCGTTAAACTCGCTTGTGCTTTCTGAAACGACCGTTTCAGGCATGGCATAACTAGGAACGACGCCGTATTTTTTGATCAAGTTAGCACCATATTGCCATTGACCACCATCCCCACTCGGATGAGCAAACAAGAAGTTGACCTTCCTATCTGATAGTGGCATATCGGCCGTTTGGATAATATTTTGGAAAAAGTAGTTAGCTTTTTCTAAACGATCATAGAATGATAGGTAGTTTTCTGACAGCTCAAAATCCTTAACATTATACTTCGTGGCGAATTCCGTTCTTAAGTTAGTCAAGGTCGAGAACAACCAGCAACGACCAGAACGCTTTTGATCCGTTACTTTTCCGGTGGGAACTTCGATGTTGAAAGCTGGGTTTAATTTACTCTTGGCCGCAATATTTTGGGCAGCTTTATAAATCCCAACTTGAGCAACGGCGTTTTTCAAAACGTTGTTTGATTCGTCGTGATTCAGTTTCTCGTGAAAATCTGCTAAACTAGCTTTATTAATTTCTTTCGTCAAATTAATCACCTCATTATTTAAATATTACAATACTTTAAGTTTTTTGGAGAATATTATGTCTGACACGATTAAAATCGCTTATTTATACGAAGATCTGATGAACACTTACGGTGACAGTGGTGACGTCAAGATCTTAAGCTTCATTTTGAAGGAAAAAGGCTATGATACACAAGTAGATAACATTAGCCTTGATCAAAAATTTAACGCCAATGATTACGACTTTCTATTTTTCGGTGGTGGCCAAGACTTCGAGCAATCCGTTGTTGCTAAAGACTTGATCCACCATCGCGAAACTATTAAGGATTACATCGAGGATGACAAACCTATGCTTTGTATTTGTGGTGGCTACCAATTCTTAGGTAAATATTACGAAACAGTTGGTGGTGACACCATCAAATGCCTCGATATCTTACCTTTCCACACTGTCTTCAAGGCTGACAGTCGAATGATCGGTGATACTGAATACGAAACTGAATGGGGCACAGTACGTGCCTTTGAAAACCATAGTGGACGGACTTATTTCGATGATAAGTCGAAGTTGAAACCACTTGGTAAGATGATCGAGGGTTACGGTAATAATCCGGAAGATAAGGTTGAGGGTATGAGATATAAAAATACCATCGGCTCATATTCACATGGCCCTATTTTGAAAAATGAAAACATGGCGCGAGCTATTGCTGACAAGATAATCGCAGCACATAAAAAGCGAGTATCTGCCTAAATAATGTTATTTATCTTTAAATTCAAAAGGTGCTGATTGGAAATTCCAATCGGCACCTTTTATTTTTTTCTGAAAATATTTACTATTCCAAGAACTTATTTGTTTTCAATATTGCGCTAGCTATGGCTGGGGCAATGATCACAGCAGCAATCAATTCCGCCACACCATTAGTCCCAACTATCGCTAGTAAGATGGCATTTAAAGCTGAAGTTTGAGCTGCATAGGCTTTGGAAAGCACGCTGGCATACATTACTCTCATCAGTACTAGCACTAAGACGGTGTTAGTGATCGATCCTGCTGCTGAAGCTAGACCCATGCCTAGTAGTTTATGCTTGTTCGTCTTCTTAAACCATAAGTAGATCCAACCTGCTATCAAGCCTACTAATACTCTAGGTAAGATGGCTACTATCGGGTTAGTAAAGACTGTGGTATCGATGATCGATGTTGGACTGGTCAAGGCTCTTAAAATCGTTCCGATTCCCCAAACTAGTCCTACTATTGCCCCGTTGGTTGGTCCTAATACGATGGCCGCCACGATCACTGTTACATGAATAATAGTAATGTTGACGAAACCTGTTGGTATGAAGCCTAACATTGGTACCATTGATTGGACAAAAATTATCGCCATTAAAATCCCCAAAATGGCTGTCCGATATGACTTTTTCTTGCGCATGATATTCCCTCTCGTATCGTCCTAAAAAGTTATTAACATGTTATAACATTTTGTGAATCGTGGCAAAGTATTAATTTCCTAGGCTTGCTTGGAGTTCCTTGATCGAGCCATCATGTGAAAGTTTCTGATATTGAGCATAAGCTCCGATCCAGTTACCACTGTTGATATCACTTCTTAAATTGCTGAATTTGCTGTCTGAGAACAGTTCTGAGGCGGCTTTTTGTGATTGAGTAGCACTTAGATTAGTTTGGCTTTGGATCATCTCAGCAGCCTTAGATTCATTGCTGGCCGCAGTTTTGATTTTACTTGGTGACAAGCTTTTGATCTTAGTAAGCGTATCGTCTGAATTGTCAGCCTGACTGGCAGCTTGAACTACTGGTTTTTCAACTTCAACTGACTTGCCATCCTTGTCGACTTTATTATTGCCCTCTTTGATCGACTTAATCGTCCTGGCAGTCTTTTTCGCGATCTTACTAGAAACAACATCGTTGTGCTTAGTAGTTTCACTTTTACTGTTATTTAACGGTGCAACAAAAGCTGATCCTAATAAAAAAATCATTAATAAACCTAGTGATGATGAAAAAACTTTTTTCTTTTTAGCACGTTTTGTATCTTTCATATTGATCATTTCCTTTAACATAATATTCAGTGGTAATTTCCCTATACAAGTACAAAAAAAGAGAAATTCATAATGAATTTCCCTCTTTTTAAGCGTTCGAGATTAATCCTTCAACAATTGACTGTACTATAGTGTATTACTCACCTTCGGCAGCGTCAACAGCTTTAATGACTGCATTTCTGAAACCGTATTCTTCCAGTGCGGCGACACCTTTGATCGTCGAACCTCCTGGTGAAGTGACTTCGTCTTTTAATTGTTGAACTCCTTGATCTGATTGCAAGGCAAGTTTCCCAGTACCAATAGCCATCCCAATAGCGGCCTTGTAGGACAATTTGCGGTCGAGCCCATGTTTGACACCCGCATCGCTCAAAGCTTCGATAAAGACGTCTAAAAAGGCGGGAGAGCAACCTGCAATCGTGCCGAGGATGCTTAATTGTTCACTAGGAACTTCCACCACTTGGCCAGTGTAGCCAAGAACAGAAGCTACTTTTTTCTTGTCTTCGATAGGGAAATTTTCAGAATAAGCAATTCCCGTAAATCCAGCGCCGACTTTAACTGGAGTATTAGGAATCGCAATGGCAACTTTAGCGTCAGCTCCTAACTTCTTTTTCAAACGAGCAATCGTAGCGCCACCCGTAAATGCAACGACTAGCTTGCCTTCAGAAATAGCGGCCAACTCATTCAAAACACTATCCAACGCCGTGTCCCCAACTGCCACAAAAATAATTTCTGGTTCTGTCATTTGTTTGATCTTTTGAACCATCTTAAAACCTAATTGGTCTTGGAGAACCTTAGCAGTATTGGATTTGCCACCTTTGACAATAATCTGATGATTGTCATATCCATTTCTCACTAATCCTGTAATAACAGCGCCTCCGATACTACCAGCGCCAACAAATCCAACTACCATTGTCTTCACTCCCTTAATCTGATTAATAATATTATAGTCTGAAAAAGCTAAATATTAAGCGCAATTATAAAAAAATAATTTGCTTTAAATGGTATAACCTGTAAAATTTTTACTAAGAGGGGGAATCACTATGCAAACATACAGAACACGTGCTCAACTTAAACAAGATGCCAAGAATACTTTAAAAGGCAACTGGGGAAAAGGTATCTTGCTCTACTTGATCACAATGCTATACGCCTACGGTACTAGTGTTTATAGTGCCGGAATCAACATCAACAATGCCCTAAACAACCCAACCAATTTGGGAACGCATTTCAGTACTTACGGCATCGTTTCAACCATCATAGGATTACTATTCGGAGTGATCTCGACCACAGCAGACTACCGCGCCTTAGACTGGATCAGAAACCCACAGTTACAATTCCAACCAGTGATCAGTAACTTCGCTCGTTTCAAAAATCCAGACTGGTACAAAATGATCGGCATGTTCATCATCGTTTACGTACTAACAGCCCTATGGTCATTATTACTAGTTATTCCCGGAATTATTAAAACATTTTCATACTCACAAACATATTTCATCTACAAGGATCTATCAGACAAAGGCCAAGCTGGAGGATACGCCCTAGTAGACTTCGTAACTAAGAGTCGCCAACTAATGGACGGTCACAAAGCAGACTTATTCGTACTATACTTAAGCTTCATCGGCTGGTTCATCTTAGGAGGAATCACCCTAGGAATAGGTTTCATCTGGATCATTCCTTATATGAGACTAACATTAGCTAATTTCTATAGAGATTTAGTAGAAAAAAATCCAAACGTAGTTTAAAAATAGAGCTTCGGTATATGTATATATATATCGAGGCTTTTTTGTTTGCGGTTCACTGCCGGTTCTGGGGGGTTCCAGGAATTGCGCTGTGGAACGGTGTGGACGTCGATTTGAGCTCCTCGAAGAAGTTCACTTCGACGATCTCAAATACGAGTCTTATTCTAAGCGATAAATCGCTAAGAATAATTTCACACCTGACAGCGAATTCCTTCCACCCCCCAGAACCTAGGTTAGTAATAAATATCTTTCTTGGTGGGTGGGCACGGTACTTATCTTTACTAGTGTTGATTGCAGTATATGGAATAGTTGCTCCATTTCTTGGTTTCCAATATATTCCAGATTTCAAAAAACACCCCAAAAGCTATTAAGACAATACAAAAGGCTCTTCTCATTCGAATTAAAAGAACGAGAAGAGCCTTTTGATGTGGTTTTATTAAGAAGAAACAAGGTTCACCATAACGTTACACAGTATCACTGTATTTGAACATTCTTGCCCATCATAAACCATAATCTAAAAGATAGAAACCGAGACAAACCCGTTAAAAAACGAGGAGAGGCTAGGTACGTAATCCAAAAGCTAAAACAACATACCACCATAAGAGTAAGTACCGTACCCCCACAAAAAAATTAGTTTTGTACCAACCTAGGTCCTGTGGAGGGTGGAGGGAATTCGCCGTCAGCCGCGAAATTTTCGTTTGCACGGCATGGGCCGTGCTTACGAAAAGACCCAGCTTTGAGATGTCCAAGGCGGTCTTACCTTGGATAGCTCAAAGTGGGTCCGCAGCGTTCCACGGCGCAATTCCCGAAACCCTCCACAGGACCGGCAGTGAACCACCAACCAACCTATAACCTCAAAAAACACCAAAACCAAAGCAAAAAAAGATGCTTAAGACATAAACTGTCTTAAACATCTTCAATATCAAAACTAATTAAGCTAAAGCAACAGATAGAGGATCGCTGTTAGTCCAGAAACCAACAGGGCGAATCTTTCTATTCCAGTTAGGCTTAATATTTACATGAATTCTTTCAGCAACTTCCTTCTTCTTGATTAACTCAATAACAAGTGCGGCTGCTGCAGCGATATCAAATCCAATGATACCAACAGTCATCATAAGTACACCGATAACGATAGGAACTACGATACTAATTGCTAATGCAATAGCTTGAATCAAGATAATTACACCAACGATAGCGTCTGCGATCCAACCAAATAGTGGAATGAATGAGAATGGTAATGCGATTACGAATGCGATCTCAACGATTGGAATTGAAATTGCTAATACTAGACCCATCCAGAATGGCCATGATAATGCAATCAATAGTCCTGGAATGAAGAATAGCATCATGAGTCCACCGATAGCTACTGCTAAGTATAGACTTGGAAGAGCTAGATCAGTTAGGATCAATGCCATGAATCCGAAGCCGATGAACCACAATAAGAAGTTCAGTACTAAGAACTGAGGCATTAGAAGTAATAGAATCAAGAATATTGCCATACCGGCTAGCATACCTCCTGCCATAAAGGCTAAGTATCCTAGAAGTACTACGGCCATACCAGCGATTAGTCCAAGTCCAATGACTCCGGCAAATCCACCAGCCACGACTGTTAATACAGCAAATCCGGCAATGATCAATCCGAGAACTACACCCATGATCAATCCTGCGATCAATGCAAATCCGATTAATCCAAGTAAACTAAATAGTCCAGCAATTACTAATCCTAATAAGGCCGTTATTGGAAGAAGCATTGCTAATAATCCACCTGTTAATAATGAGATGATACCTGCAATTACTTGAGCAATTACAAGACCAATTGTCATAACTAGTGGAACAATTAATCCTGCAAGAACTATAGCGCCAGCTAATAGAACCATTGGGATAAATGTTAATACGATGAATCCTGGAATAAATGTTAATGCTAATACAACTAGACTAATTGGAACAGTAATCAAGTTGATAATTGGAATCAAGTTAGCGATCAATAGCAATGGTGCTGTGAATAATGATACGACTAACATGATTGGGAACAAGATCAATGAAGGAATGATCAATGCGCCTAGTACTGTGTAAATGAATACAACAGGTAGTGCAGTGATTGCAAATACGATTCCCCATGTGATCAATGCTAATGGAACCCAGATTGGTGAAGTTACGATAGCAACTACACCCATTGCTAATGCAGCAAGTGGAACAGCTAAGATAGCTAGAAGAATTGCTGGTAGCAAGTCATCTTTGTTATCTACTGTCTTCTTTTGAACTAGTGCATCAGGTACATATTTACCGTCTAAGTAATCTTTGTAAACTTGTGAGTTTAACATCAATTGGTTGTTGATAGGTTGATCGAAGTCACCATCTTTCAAGCTATCACCAAAGGCGTTAAATACTTGTGGTAAGTTTGCTAGATACTTGTCAGAACTGCCACTGATTGGTTGTGTGTTCAATGTAATTAAGTATTGGTTTCCGTCAGTCGTCTTTTGCAAGTATTTGGCTGTTGTACCAGTTGTATCTGATGAATCAGTCTTGCTTGATAAGTCATTCAAAATTCCAGGAAGTGATCCTAGGATTTCCGCCTTATCCATTTCTGATGAACCTTTCATCTTGTCGCCCATGTCTTTCTCCATTTTTGAGAATAGAGCAGCATTGGCTTTTCCATCCTTGGCTGGAGCTTGTTCGTCAGTAGCTTCAGTTGCCTCGTTGGATGAAGTAGTCTTGTTGATAACAAGGTTATCAGCTCTCTTAGCATTTTGTTCTGCTAGAGCTGAAGCAGCATAACTATTTAAAGTAGCAGTTGGATTGTAAGTCCGCTTCTTTAAGTTAGTTGCTCCTGATGTATCTGTATTAGAATCAACTTTTTCAACTGTGATGTGATCTTTCATAGCGTTCCAAGCTTCGGAAGCGTCAAGTTCACTATCAGTAGCTGAAGATTTACCGTTGATGTAATCTTGGTAAACTTGTGAATCTAATAAAACGTCTATGTCCATTGCTTTATCAAATGCATCTTCAGCCATATTTTCACCGAAGGCTTTCAATAAGCTTGGCATTTGTTGCTGAAGAACACTTGCACCGTTAGGATCAGCTACACCGTTAATTGTTGTGTAGGCTGTTCTACCGGTTGAGAGAAGTGTTGCGAAGTTAAACACTTGATCTTGTGTATCAGCTTTTGCAATGTATGACCAAATTCCTGGCATAGCTTTGACGATTTCAGCTTTTTCTGCATAAGTTGCTTCTGGAACTTTGTTTTCAATGTCCTGTCTAATACCTTCGAACGTTTCGTTCTTTTGGTAAGACTTCGTTTCGCCAGTGTTATCAGCATTGTTTGGATCTGTATCGTTATTCTTCAATACTTCATCGAGAGTAGCTTGTGGATCCGATGCTTTACCATCTGGCGTTTGGATGACATTTTCAGGTGTCGTCCCAGCCTGAACTTGCGTAGAAGTTCCTGTCTTCGACTGTGCCGGTTGGTCAACCGTTGCCGTCGTTGTTGCATTGTTGCTTGCAGTGTTACCTGAAGCAGTGTTGCTTGTTACGTTTTGTGTCGCAGTTTGCGTTGCATTGTCACTTGAGTTGTCTACTTTTTCAGTGTTTTGGCTAGTATCGGTCTTAACTGGCTGACTAGTTGTAACTGAAGATCCCTGCGCATTGGAATTTTCAGTTGTCGTAGCTTGCTGGTTATTCGCCGATGTTGTATGATTTGCTGACGTTGTAGTCTCGCCAAGTGCATTGTTCGTTACAGTTGATGAGTCATCAGAAGTAGTTGCTTGGTTAGCACTTGTTTCTGTATCTGTAGTTAGATCACCGACTACTTTAATAGTAGTTTGACCCATCACAGCTTTTTCAGCTTCGTCAAAAGTTGGTTGATAGTAACTATTCTCGCCTTGTTGAGATGTAGTACCGGCTTGAGTAGATGTTGTCGTTCCAGCTTGTTGATATGAAGTAGTGTAACTAGATGTGCTGTAGCTCGATGCTGCTTGAGTTGAAGCATATTGGCTAGTTGCTTGCTGTGTGCTGTACGATTGTTGACTAGTTGTGGAAGTATATGAACTAGTCGTAGCTTGAGGATGCCACTTCGAAGTCAACTTATTGTTGGCAACTTTAATAGCTGCACCTTCGAAGTTTGCTTTAACAGGAGTTGTGTCATACACGTTCTTCGTTGCTACTCCAATAGCTGACGAATAACTTGCATCATGCACAGTCTCGTTAAATGTAAATGTAACTGTCCCCTTATCAGCATTCTTCTTTACCGAATATGGTAAAGAACCTTTTTGGTTGATAACAGAACTGCTATCCAAATCAACGTTGTCGGTGTCGAAATCAACAACGAGCTGTTCGCCTTTTTGAATAACATTATTACCGGAAGCGGCGATGTTAGTTACAAGAACATAGCCATCCTTTTGCTTATCGAGTTTCAAGTTAAAAATGCTATTTGCATTTCTAAGTGGTGTCTTCAAGCTCGAATTATCTTTTGCAACGTTTTCAGTTTTTGCATTTTCCGTGCCAGCCAATGCAGCTGCTGCGATTCCAGCAGTACCATTGGCAACCATTGGTGCGGCTAATGCAAGAGCCGAAATAGTTACGACGGCTTTCTTTAGCAACGACATACCGTTTATCCCCCCATCTATAATTTTTGATAAAAAACAGATATAACTTTTGTTATATCTTCTTCATAATAACGTTTACACCTATCTTAATGCAACTGGTTTCACAAAATAATTTCAAAAATATTACTTGATTTTTACAAAATGATTTCGTAAGTATGCGATTATAATTGCCTTTATAATAGGAATCGTAGATTTATAGGAATATAAATGAAAATGAAAATAGTCTGAAACAAGTCATATTTTACCGAATTTTTGTGAATTATCGATCATTACATAGCGTTGTAAGATTGCTAACAATTACAATTATCAACGGTTAAACGATTTATAAGTTGATAATTGAGCGGTTTTTGCCATGTATTTATTAAAATTCTTTAATTTGGACATTGTTAATTTGTGAAATGGTAAAAATATATTTATAAAATATAAGTCAATGTCACACCGTTATATTTTTTTATAGGAATATTGATACGATTTAATTAAAAATTAGGATATTCTCATCTAATAAAGTAAATTGATAACACTTTTACCATATTACTGGTAATATTTAAGTAATTAGAAATCTAGGAGGCATTATTTTGAACGAATTTACTCAAGTATTAACTATTGCTGGCTCTGATTCCGATGGAAGTGCTGGCGCTCAAGCTGATCTTAAAACCTTCATGGCTCGTGGAGTTTACGGTATGTCCGTCTTAACTGCTGCAGTTGCTGGAAATTCCTACGGTATTCACGATGCCACGATTATGTCTCCTAAATTTATCGACAGTCAGATCAATGACATCAAGGACGACTTCAAAGTTTCGGCATTCAAAACTGGTATGCTTTCTGATTCTGCTACTATTAATACAGTCGCTGATGCTATCCAAGACAAACCATTCGGTTTTTTCGTTTTGGACCCTGTTATCATTACTAAACATGGGGCTATGTTATTAGAAGAAGATGCCTATCAAACTTTGATCGACCGTCTTTTCCCACTAGCTGATATTATTACGCCTAACTTTTATGAAGCTAAGAAATTGTCAGGCATGGAATTGAACAGTCGAGAAGAGATCGTTTTAGCCGCTCACAAGTTGCAAGAGCTCGGACCTAAGAACATTATGATCAAAGGTGAACACGCTGATGATTCGATCGATTATGTTGAAGACTTCGTCTTATTGGAAGATGGTCAATCATTCTGGATCTCAGAGCCTTATGTCAAAACTGATCACATTAACGGAACTGGTGACACTTTATCTTCATCGATCGTTGCTGAGGTTGCTAAAGGTCAAGATCTAGAAACAGCTATCCGTGTTTCTAAGACTTTCACCTACCAAGCAATCAAAAACATCATCGATGTTGGACATAAATATGGTCCGATCAACCACTTCGTTAAAGACGACATACAATAGTAGAAAAAATTCACGGGAGGATATTTTCGCATGGTAAGAATCACTAAAATCTCTGCGGCGACGATCCTATTTATCCTGTCGATCATCTTAATGATCAAGACTGGCTTTGCTGGTTTCATTTCAGCTTTGATTGGTAATGGTGCCATTGGTGGTGCGGCAGGTATTATGATCGCCATCACTTACATCATCACCGCCATTATTTACATTTTGACTAACCGTACTTATAGTTTGGTACCCGATATTATCAACTTCTTGATCTTGATAATTGGAGCAGTAATGGGATTGATGAATTCCGGCTTTCCAGATACTAGTTATTTGAAGATCTGGTCATGGATCGGGATCGTAATTGGAGCTGCCGTCTTGATCACGAGTATCGTCGACTTGATCATTCATCCTGTTCCTGAAGATGATGACGTTGATGAAAGTCAATCGATCAATCGTAGCAACTATTATCAACAAAGTTCGAACAATGGATACTTGCGTAATCAAAACTATGACCAAAGTAATTTGACTGATCAGCCAAATCAATACAATGGTTATCAACCGAATTACAATAATCAAACACCAACTAGATCCAATTACCAAGGTCAAACTAATCTATATTCAAACAACCAAGCATCCCCAAATGGTCTATACAATAACGGCCAGGGTAATGGTTATTATCCAAATGATCCTAATTTCAACCAATACAACGGTCAATATAACGGTGATCCGCAAGCTAACAATCAATATAGCGACCAGAGCGGTCAAAACTATGGCCATATAAATCAGGGACAAAATCCTTACGATAACCGTTTTGATCCGAATAATCCGCAAAACTTAAATAATTCTTCAAAAAATAATTTAAATCGCTCGCCAAACATCGACCCGTCAAAAAGCCGTCGTAGCAAGCATTAATGCAAGCCTTTTCAGGCTTGCTTTTTTTTATCGTTGTTTATATCGTGATAAATCATTTATCACTATTGATATTTCAATTAATTAATCATATGATAAACGTAGTTATAGATATATATCTATACAAAGTTATAGGAGGAGGTAATTATATGTACGGACTAGGCTTAACTATCGTCGGCTTGGCTCGTTTCCAATTCGCGATGACTACCGTGTTCCATTTCTTCTTCGTTCCATTTTCAATCGGAATGGGATTTGTTGTAGCTATCATGGAAACAATTTACGCAGTCAAAAAAGACGAAGTTTACCGTACTATGGCAAAATTCTGGGGAAAGATTTTCCTTCTTAGTTTCGCTGTAGGTATTGTTACAGGACTTATTCAAGAGTTCCAGTTCGGTATGAACTGGTCAGAGTATTCTAGATTCATGGGTGATGTCTTCGGTGCACCACTTGCTATCGAAGCATTACTAGCATTCTTTATCGAATCAGTGTTCATCGGTATTTGGATGTTCACTTGGGATAGATTCACACCAGGTTGGCACGCATTCATGATCTGGATGACATCTATCGGTACTATGTTATCAGCTATTTGGATTTTGGCTGCTAACAGTTTCATGCAACACCCAACAGGTTTCACTATCGCAGTTATGGGTGGCCACACACGTATCAAGCTAACAAGCTTTGGTGACGTTGTTGCTAACCCACAACTTTGGAGAGTGTTCCCTCACTTGATCATTGCAGCTATTATGACAGCTGGTGTCGTTATTGCTGGTATGAGTGCTTATGGTCTTCTTCGTAAGAAGAAAGGTGAAAACCACTTCTTCAAGACATCATTAAGATACGGCCTTTGGGTAGGTTTAGTTGGTGCTCTTCTAACAATTGTTGCTGGTGATTTCCAAACACAACAAATGCTTAAAGATCAACCAATGAAATTTGCCGCTACTGAAGGTATTTACAAGACGACAAAAGACCCAGCTCCATGGACTGTTATTGAAACAATCGATGCTAAGGGTCACAAGGCATCTCACCAAGTTGAGATCCCTAAGGTATTGAGTCTTTTGACTTACCATAAGACATCTGGTTCTGTTAAAGGTATGAACGAAATTAACAAAGAACTAAATAACGAATATGGTAACAAGAAATTCGGTACGCAAATGGGTTCAGAATTAGACTTCTACCCACCTGCAAAGACATTGTTCTGGAGTTTCAGAATAATGACAGCTATCGCATTTATTATTCTTATCTTTGATTTCTTAGGACTTCTATTCTCAAGAAAGAACAAGGACACAATCGAAAACAAGAGATGGTTGCTACACTTGCTAGGTATTGGTATTTGGGTTCCATTTATCGGTAACTCAGCTGGTTGGTTCGTAACTGAGTTCGGTCGTTATCCTTGGATCGTATATGGTTTATTCACAATTTCTCAAGCCGTATCACCTTCATCAACTATCGGAAGCTTACTATTTAGTAATATTCTTTACTTTGTATTGTTTGCCTTCCTCGGTGGTGTCATGGTTTGGTACAGCAGACAGACATTGCATCAAGGTCCTTACTTCGAAGAAAAGGATTCTAAGCAAAATGTGGATCCTTTCGCAAAGGAGGCATTTGGTAAATAATGACAACACTTCAAATTTTATGGTTCTGTATAATTGGTTTACTATTTGCTATCTTCGTCTTCCTTGAAGGTTTCGACTTTGGTGTTGGTATGGCAACACGTCTTATCGCTAAAGATCAAGATGAACAAATTGCTATTCAATCATCAATCGGCCCTCACTGGGACGGAAATGAAACTTGGTTAGTTACAGCTGGTGGTGCAATGTTTGCATCGATCCCTATGTGGTACGCATCATTGTTCTCAGCTTACTACTACCTATTAATGTTAGTTTTAGTTGCTTTAATCATTCGTGGTGTTTCGTTCGAATTTACAAAACACGCCGAATCAAAATCTGGTAAGAATTTCTGGTTATGGTTATTCTTCCTAGGCAGTGCATTAGCACCATTCTTCTTAGTTATGATGCTTACAAGCATGATCCAAGGTATTCCTTTGAATGCTAACGGTGATGCTACAGGTCTTGGCTTCTTCGATGTTGTTAACTGGCTTTCAATCGTTGGTGGTATTGCTGGTGTATGTTTATCATTAGTACACGGCTTGAACTTCCTACGTTTGAGAATGTCAGGCTCATTAGCCGACCGTGCACGCAACATGAACAAAGTACTTTACCCAATTCTTTTTGTTGGTGAAGTATTATTCGCCCTACTAGTTATTTTCCAAACAGACTTCTTTACTAAGAAATTAGTCTCATCATTGATTATTACAATCCTAATTGTATTATTCTCATTGTTGGGTTACTATGGAGTCCTAAAGGATAGAGCAGGATGGAGCTTCGTTGGATCAGGATTATCATTGAGTGCAGTTATCGTACTTATCTTCAATGGTATGTTCCCACGTGTAATGATCAGTACAATTAAAGGTAACGACATTCTACTTAAGAATGCTGCTAACTCACAGTACACATTAACAGTTATGACAATTGTTGCATGTATCCTTGTACCTATCGTATTGATCTACTTCATTTGGTCATACACTCTATTCACCAAGAAAATAAATCCTAAGGACAACGCGGTGAAATATTAATATGATTGATAAGCGATTATTTCGCTTACCAGGAACAAAAAAACTTCTACTGATGCTTGCAGGATTAACTATCTTGCAAGCATTTGTTATTTTATTCCAAGGTAAGTACCTAGCAGATGCTTTAGTAAATTCTTGGAAGATGAAACCACTACAAACTATCATTTACCCAATGACACTCTTTGCAGTGGCTTTTGTCGTCCGGCATTTATTAAACTTAATAAATACAAAAATAGTGCAACATTACTCTAGTACTATGTCGGAGGAGATCCGTTCCCAACTATTAGACAAAGTCTATAATTCGGGGCCACAAATGATCTCCGAAAGAGGTACTGGCAATTTAGTGACAGCATCATTAGACGGAATCGACTTAGTCGAAAACTACTTCAAGTTGATCTTCACCAAAATGATGAACATGTCGATCATTCCTCCTGTACTTTTGATTTACATCTACTTCCAAAATATAGCCTCAGGTATTACCTTGACGATCATCGTACCTTTGATCATCTTATTCATGATCATCTTAGGTCTAGCAGCACAATCAAAAGCTGACGAGCAATACGATCAATACACGATCTTGTCAAACCACTTCTTAGATGCCTTGAGAGGTTTGCCTACTCTAAAAATGTTAGGTCTAAGTAAGCGCTACGTTAAAAATATCTATACTGTCAGTGACGAATATCGTCGTCGGACGATGAATACTTTGCGTATCGCCATCTTATCGACCTTTGCTATCGACTGGTTGACTACTTTAGGTATCGCCATTTTAGCGGTCTTCCTAGGTTTTGGCTTGATCAATGGCGCCTTCCCACTATTCCCTGCCTTGGTAACTTTGATCTTGGCACCGGAATACTTTTTACCATTGCGTGATTTCTCCAATGACTATCACGCAACGCTCGATGGGAAAAATGCTTTAACTAATATCTTCTCGATCCTCGAAAGAAAGGATACCGAAGATACTGATAAATTAGATAAATTAACTTGGAATGAAAATTCTGATTTTGAGATCAATGATCTCCAATTTAACTACGATGATGAAGATAAAACTGCCGATGCTAGTTTAGACATCGATCATCTGAAGTTGTCTGGTTATCAAAATGTCGGCGTGATCGGCAAATCCGGTTCCGGTAAGTCGACCTTGATCAGAGTTATCGGTGGCTTTTTGACCCCTGAAAAAGACTCTGATATTAAGATCAACGGCCAACAAATTCCTCATTTCACGCAAAAAAATTGGCAAAAGGAATTAACCTTCTTGCCTCAAGCTCCTTACTTATTTGCAGGGACATTAGCAGAAAACATTGCTTTTTACCGTCCAGAAGCTAGCCTAGATCAAGTCAAAGATGCCGCTGACAAAGCTGGTTTGACTGACTTCATTGAAACTCTCAAAGATGGCTACGAAACTAAGATCGGTGAAGGTGGTCGTGGTATCTCCGGTGGTCAACAACAACGGATCATGATCGCACGTGCCTTCTTAGATGACGATCGTCACATTTTGATTTTTGACGAACCAACAGCCCATTTGGATATTGAGACTGAGTACGCCCTCAAGAAACCAATGGAGGAATTATTCAAAAATCACCTGGTATTGTTCGCTACTCACCGTCTTCACTGGATCAAGGAAATGGATTATGTCGTTGTAATGGACGATGGAATGATCGTCGAACAAGGAACACCTGACCAACTACGTGCACATCAAGGTGCCTATTCCGACTTAATTAAGAATATGCGAGGTGATACACTGTGAACTTTTTCAAAACATTCAAACATGATACATGGGTCAAACCATATATCAAGCAATACAAAGGCCTACTAGTTCTCGTTTTGATCTTAGGCTTTCTCACGGTCTTCTCCGCAACTGCCTTAATGTTCACAGCTGGTTATACGATCGATAAAGCTGCAACGCATCCGTTCAACATCTTATTGATCTACGTTCCGATCGTCCTAACTCGTGCGTTTGGTATTGGTCGCCCGGTCTTCAAATATGCCGAACGGCTCAGAAGTCACAACTGGGTCTTAAAGATCACTTCTGACTTAAGAACTAGATTGTACAAAACACTCGAAACAGATGCCTCATTTTTCACCGAACGTCACAAAACTGGTGATATCATGGGACTACTTTCTGAAGATATCAATCACTTGCAAGACTTGTACTTAAGAACTGTCTTTCCTACAGTCATCGCTTATATCGTCGCTTTAGTAGCTTCAATCGCCATGGGAGTGTTCAACCCATCGTTTGGTTTCTTCGTATTGCTTCTCTGCTTCGTTGAAATCGTGTTAGTACCACTTATCTCAGTTTCAATTGAAAGCGCCCGAAGAGAACGTCAAAAAGCTTTGAAGAGTGATTTATATACGAAACTGACTGATAATATTTTGGGTGTTGATGACTGGGTTATCTCAGGACGTCAAGACGACTTCAAAAAATTATCCGCCAGCACGATACAAGAATTGGATGCTTCAAAGAATAAATCTAAAGCATTCAGACGTTATCGTGATTTCGTATTACAATTGATCTTTGCCTTGATCATGATCGTCATGTTGATCTTCACTAACATCCACATGACAGCAAATCAAGAAATGGCTAACTACACGGCAGCTGTCGTATTAGCAGCCCTGCAACTATCTGACACCTTCGTTCCGGTCAGTCAAGGATTCGAAGAATGGCCACAATATCGTGACTCGATCAAACGCTTGAACACCGTTCAACCGGTCGACCAAAACTTGCCAGAACAAGTCGAATTAGCACCAAGTGATTTCCAACAACTTGAATTAACTAACGTCAACTTTGAATACGCCACTGATTCACCAATTTTGATCAAAGACTTCAGTCAGACCATCAAACGTGGTAAAAAAATTGCCTTACTAGGACCTTCAGGAATTGGTAAAACAACCATCTTGCAGCTGATTCTTGGAGACTTAGTACCACAACAAGGCTCGATCAACGTAAATGACTTAGATGTTCAACAAATTCAAGAAAAACGGGAAACGATTTTTTCCGTCTTGAACCAAAATCCTTTCCTATTCAACACTAGTGTCATCAACAATGTTCGACTAGGAAACGAGAATAAGAGTGACGAAGAAGTCAAAAAGGCCCTCGAACGAGTTGGCTTGAAAGACTTATTAGAATCACTGCCTGAAAAATACAACACCTCTGTCGGAGAAAACGGCTCCAGATTCTCCGGTGGTGAACAAGAACGGATCGCCCTAGCGCGGATCTTATTACAAGACGCTCCAGTAGTCCTATTGGACGAACCAACTGTTGGACTAGATCCGATCACCGAAAATGATTTACTAGAAACCTTCTTCGATGTCTTAAAAGACAAAACGATCATCTGGGTAACCCACCATCTTCAAGGAGTTAACCACGTTGATCACGTCGTCTTCGTCAACGAACAAGGAATCGAAATGCAAGGCGATCCTGCAGAGTTGTATCAGAACAACAAGCATTTTAAAGAACTTTATGAAATGGATGCTGGCCTCGAATAGAACTCGTTTCCACTCTAAATCTGACAACGTTTGGCAACAAAAACAGATATTGAAAATAAAGCACAACTAAAAAATCTCTCCAATCTGAACTAAAGTCAGAATTTAGGAGAGATTTTTTCATACAGTTATCGATACCATAACGTCGTTATACAATATCCATTTTTTTAAAAAATTTCTTGCAAGTTACCCAACGTAATAAGTTATAAAGAAGTTGGAGGTGAAAAACTTTATGTCAATTTACACAACCGGAGAGTTAGCAAAAGTCAGCCACGTATCAGTTCGAACTCTACAATACTACGATAAAAAGGGTCTCTTGGTTCCTTCCAGTAAAAATACATCTGGGAAGAGATTTTACAACGATGTAGATCTGAAGAAGCTGAAATTGATCCTGCTCTTAAAAAGCTTAGGTCTAAAATTATCCGAGATCAAACAAATAACCGAGGCCCCCAACGCTGTGAAGACTTTAAGCTTAATGCTGACGGAACAAGAAAAAATTGTTAAGGCTGAGCTGAAAGATTCGCAGCAACAGTTAAGAATGATCGAATCGGTTAAAAATAATCTGACTGATCTCAACCAGCTGACTCTTAATTCTATCGACGACATAAATAAAGTCATGAACAACAAAAAAGCCCTCAGAAAAGTTCACATTAACATGGTTTTAATGGGATTACCTTTAAACATCATCGAATTAGGTACGCTGATCTACGGTATCTTTAAGGGAAACTGGATTCCCTTCATCATTGCCATGATCTTCGTCTGCATCGAAGCAGCCTGGATAACCAAGTATTATTTCAACAGCACCAAATACACTTGCCCAAACTGTAATACCACTTTCAAGCCTGATTTTTGGAAAGCTTTCTGGGCTCCACATACACCCAAAACACGCAAGCTCGTTTGCCCCAACTGCGGTCAAAAAAATAACTGCGTTGAGGTTTACGATGACGATAAATTGAAGTAAAAACAATAACGCCGTTACAAAAAAAGACACCTATTGTAGGTGTCTTTTTTTGGCTCTATTAAACTCGAAGTATTTCATCCATCGACTCAAATGAGATAACGAATCGATCAACTCGGTCCGGATATAAACTGATCTCAACACATCCACGAGGTAACTCCCCGTAGCAGTTGAAGCCACTCACGTTTCCATAACACAATTCCACATCGTCCACCTTCGAAGCAAAGTTATTCTCGTGGTCGTGACCCGCGAAGAGTGCTTTTACATTGCGCTTTCTCAACAACGCATAAAACAATCCCGAGTTGACGTTAGGCGCACAAACTGGTTCTCCGAAATTACCGGAAATAATGTGTTTTGTTCCCAAACGGTACTCAGGAATAGGGATATGCATGAATCCTACATCAATGTTGTCCTTTGATCTGCCATAAGGCAACTCCAAGAACCACTGGATCTGTTCTGGCTCAATCGCTGCGTATTCATCTATTTTGGGCCAATGAGTATAAGAGCCACTGTCCCAAACATAAACGACGTGTCGTAGCTCCCCAGTATCACGGTCGTTTATCTCCAAAGTGTAGCTTTCACGATTCGAGTTCAAAAAGCTGTTATGCCTGTCAGCAAAAAATTCCAGCTCTTTTTCCATCGAACGCATATCGCTTCTTTTCATCGTTCCTTCGACATCATGATTTCCATATGTGATGGCAACAGTCGTCTTGAGCGAATTCAAAAAATCATAAAAGACAGCCAAACTCTTTTTTGCGGTCGGGTTATCTTTACCCCAAATAATGTCACCTGTGATCATGATCAAATGAAATTTCTTTTGTGTGAAGAGTCGCCTTAACGCACGTAAAGTTTTGAGATCTTCATCGCCAAACGGATAAGGTCCCAAATGAAGATCGGTCAATTGGCAAATTCGAAACGGTCGTTCGTCGTGCACTGTTAGTTCCATTAATATCACCTGCAATTAGTAAATTTTTTGGACTAAGTACTCATTAAATCCTTGATCAACGCTAGTTGCGTCATGGGCATCTGATCCATAGACCATCTTGATGCCACGATCAGCAGCTTTTTCAATGATTGAAACGTACGGCGAAGGTTCGCGCTGAGAAAATTTTGCTAGACCCGACATATTGCAGTCGAGCATCTCATCATGTTTAGCTACGTTCTTTAATATCTTATCGATCAACTTATCAGTTTTAGCATCATGCCAAACAGTGCCAGAGTCGAACAGTTTGCGCCACTTGCGATATAAAGTAATATGGCCATAACGCTCCGGTTTATCAGGGCAATCCCATTTAACCGCTTCTAAGACAGTGGCCAAATACTTATCTGCCACTCCTAAAGGTGTTTGATAATATTTCATAACGCCGTTACAAAAATCATCTAAGTCATCATCAACAGACCTTAACCCACTATCCGTAGGCAAAAAATGGACAGACAAAATGGCATCGTCAATTTGGTCCTTAAATTTCTTCATCTGACTGCTAGTCCATTCCTGACAACCATCGATATAATCGAATTCAAATCCCACCAAGATCTTGATCTGGTCGGAATATTTATCTTTTAAATATGACATTTTCCGAAAATAGTCCGGCAACTCATCATAATCCATTGCCGCCGTTTTAATCGCATGCTCACTCCCACTAGCCATCCGATAAAACTGCGGTGGCATCGGGAAATGTTCTGTGATCGAGTAAGTTTTAAATCCAGCTTGGATAGCATTACGAACAAAATCCTCAGTATCTTCCCCCGATCCATGAGGACAAAATTCCGTATGAGAGTGGCCGTTCCAGTATTTAGCAGAAATATCATTAAGTTCTTCTTTTGATAGCATTTTGTTCCTCCTAAAGTAGTTCTTAGTGGCTACGCCACTTAGAACTACTTATCGGGACGCCTTAGGCGTCCGGAATCCTATTTAGTACTATTAAAATTTTTCTTGAAAAAAACAAGCATCATGAAACTTCGAAGTTTAGTTTTTTGCTTTTCGCAAAACCAATCTTCTCCGTTTTCACAAACCCCTGCAAATCCAGCCTACTTTTTGAAACTTTTCATTACTACTTCCCTACCATGAAAGATACCAAAAGTTTGTGTATTAAATGTATACATATAATTTTCACCTAATACGATTCCCACCACCACAAGTAAATAAGACGTTATATTTATTTATTTGTCTGTGAATTTATATCAACCAACCATTTTATTAATATTCAACCCCAAAAAAATAAGCAACATCCCCAAAAGGACGTTGCTTATTTCTACTCAATTCGATCGAGCAATTCTTCGACTATTTTTTTCAAAGCTGTTCGATTGCGATTGTTTGGTAACTTCTTGATCCGTTTCAATGCGTGATTGCTATAAGTTCTAGCAATATCTTTGGCTTTATCAAGATAACCTTCATCAACCACGATCCTGGCAGCTTCATTAATATCGTTAGGATCTAGTTCATCTTTAGATAAGACATCGATCAACGCCTGATTCTTATCTTGGAGTCCTAAAATGTATGGCAGTGAATAAACACCGTTGCGTAGATCTTCAAAGTTTGGTTTTCCTGTATCGCGACTGTCCCCAAAGTCGAGGACATCATCGATAATTTGGAAAGCCATTCCGATCTCGTGACCAATATTCTTAGATCTGGCGATCAATTCGTGGTCACCACCCGAGATGGTGGCACCCATCATGGTACTTAGTCCAAACAATTCTGCAGTTTTACCAGCAACTTCACGGAAATACATCTTGGCAGTGGCATCAACGTTGAAGTTGATCAGTAATTGATCTAATTCACCAACTAAAATCTTCTTCATACTTAAAGCATTCGTCAAAATTTGTGATTGCTGCGGTAAATGTCTTGAGATCGTTTCGAAATACAGCGTGAATAAATAATCTCCAGCATAAATGGCATTACGTTTACCATATTTGGTATGGATCGTTGGCTTTGAACGACGAAGTGGTGAATCATCGATCACGTCATCGTGGACCAAAGTCGCAACGTGCAACAGCTCGAGGGACGCTGCTAATGGTATTAATTCTTCATCTGATTTCTTCTCCGGACCAAAGCTACTAAAGATCAAGAAAAAAGCAGGACGCAACATCTTCCCTCCAGATGTTAAGTCTTTGATCATCTTAATAATAGCTTCGTTGTGTATATCCAAACTATTGTGAATAAATTCAGTCGTGCTATTTATTCTTTTCCCCATTTTTGGATATTCTTTCCAAATTGAATTTGCCATTTAACTCCCTTAATCAAGCTCTTCTAAGCGGTTTCATGACTTACGAAGAACTCATCTGAACTCCCATGTCCAGAATCCTTTATTCTTTTTAAATATTATAAATTACCTAAAGCAGTTTATCCAGACGACTTCACAATATCAAAACTAACTTTAAGTAGTTTCCTTGTCTCATCACATAAAGTAATTCTATAATATATGATATTAAACCAAAGGATTGATTTTGTGAAACCATCAGTATTTTTAGAACTGGTCGAAATAAAAGCCAAGACGGCCAGCGTATTTCCTTTTCTAATGGGAACATTATACGCGTACTATCATTGGCATTCTATCAATATCTTAGAATTGATCTTGTTTTTTATTGCTATGTTTCTATTTAATATGGCAGTAGATATTAACGATAATTACTGGGATTATAAAAACGCTTCCGGAGTGGAAAGTTTTCGCCGCGAAACTAACGTCATTGGCGTCCATAACTTAAACATCCACATGATCGGCTGGATCGACTTCTCATTCAGCTTCATTGCTGCTGTGATCGGTCTCTTCATTGTTTACCGGACAGGATTGCCGTTATTGTTCATGGGACTATTCTCATTTGCAGTTGGCTTCTTCTACGCCGGTGGTCCTAAACCGATCAATCGTGGTCCTTTCGGTGAATTCTTCGCTGGATTCACGATGGGCTTCGTCATTTACTTGATCGCCATCTACATCAATGTCTTCAATTCACCCGAGGCAATACTCGACTTCAAGTTTTACGGTGACATCTTACTTTCATCACTCTTAACTTGCTTTGCCATTTCTAACTTATTGTTAGCCAACAACATCGCTGACGAAAAAGAAGACAAAGACCTCGGTCGGAAAACGATCGTTTATTATTTAGGCAAAGAAAATTGTCTCTTCATCCTAAACTCGCTTTACGTTTTAGGATATCTAGCTTTAATTTGTTCCATAATTATAGGATTGCTCCCAAAGGCGATGTACTTATTGCTAGTGATCACCCCGATTATTTACAAAAATACCCGTCAGTTCAGTCACAATCCTATCAAAAAAGAAACATTCCCATTGATCATTAAAAATCTGCTCTTGATCACATTGACCGAAGTAATTACTTTCTTCATCGGCGTATTGATCAATTTTTAGCCAAGTAATTCAGCAAAGTGGTAAGTATCTTGAGCGATCATTAACTCTTCATTTGTAGGCACAGTATAAGCAAGGACCTTTGAGTCGTCTGTCGTGATCTTAACTTCTTTTCCACGGCAGTTATTGCTTTCTGTGTCTACTTTTGTTCCCATGAAGCTAATTCCATTCAAGACATCTTCACGAACTTCGGGACTGTTCTCACCGACACCAGCTGTGAAGGCAATGACGTCAACGCCACCCATTTCTGCAGCGTATGAACCAACATACTTGATGACACGGTTACGGAAAATATCGAGCGCTAATTGAGCACGGTCGTTATCACCTTTAGCTGCAGCATCTTCGATATCACGCATATCGGCTGAAATACCTGAAAGTCCTAATAGTCCTGACTTGTGATTCAAGATATCGATCATATCTTCAACATCTGTCAAATTGAGTTTCTTCATTAAATATGGGATCAATGAAACATCTAAGTCACCACTACGACTACTCATAGTAATACCAGCGAGTGGTGTGAAGCCCATTGAAATATCAAAAGCTTTACCGTTCTTAATAGCACTGATCGATGCACCACTTCCTAGGTGAAGGACGATAACATTCTTATCTTCGATCCCACCAGGAACGATCTCGTTCAATCTTGAAGCTATGTAACGGTGACTAGTTCCGTGTGCTCCGTAGCGACGAGCTTTATAATCTGTGTAATATTCCATTGGTAAACTATATAGGTAGTTTTCTTCTGGGATCTGAGCGAAAAAGGCTGTATCAAAAACAGCTACTTGGATAGCTTTTGGAACTAGCTTCTTGAACACACTAATGTAGTAAGCTTCTACTTTATTGTGCAATGGTGCATACTCGGCAAGTTCTTCGATCAATTTCAAGTTCTCTTCTGTCACGATCTCAGACTTCTTGAAGTGCTCCCCACCAGCAACAACACGATGTCCAAATGCGGTAATATCTTCAAAATGGTCGATGATGTGTTCATCTTTCAACTCACTTAAAATGGACAGCACGGCTACTTCGTTAGACTCAATAGCTTGCTCACGTTCAGTTTTTTTGCCGTTGTATTTTAACTTAAACACGGCTTTAGGTGATCCAAGTCGATCGATCATCCCCGATGCGATCACTTGTTTGTCAGGCATCTCAAAGAGTTTCCATTTCAATGTAGAGCTACCTGCATTTATAGACATTATCTTCATCGTAATTCTCCTCACAAATATGTACTAGAGTTCCTCAAATCGGCGCTCGGCCTGCTTTGACACTATTTTAAAATAATGATACTCTGTAATAACTATTATAAGTCTTTTTTGGGGGTATTTCATTCGTGAAATTATTTAGTAGATTACGTAAGGATGTCTCGGACCATAATGCCCGTGACACCAATGTTCAAGCCCAATCTCACCCTACCGATAATAAGTCAAATTCGACTGAAGATCACCCAAAAGAACAAATTAGCAATAACCACAAACCCGTAAAAGACCCAATTAAAACTGAACAACCCGAAAAAACCACCACCACTATTAAAACCCCTCAAGTTACCAGTGATAATGGCAATAATGCAGTCGTTTCAGTGCATGATCAACGTGTTCAAATTGAAAGTAATATGAACCAACTTTCCCACGAATACGCTCAACTACGCGGAAAATTAAAGCTTAATTTGTTCAGCGAACGTGATGATTATCAAGGTAAACTCAACAATTTAAACAAACAACTAAAGTCTCTTCAAGCTAATGAGGACGCCGTCCAAGACAACTTGAAGAAGAACAAAGAAGAAGACGATGGCAAAGAGAAAGAACGCCTCGCCTCTGTTCGTGCTGACCAAAAACACCAAAATGATTTGCTCTATCGTTACAAAGAGCAACAAAAGAAGCTCGCTACTAGTATCGAGAAAAACGACAAGAAGCTCACTAAGAAACAAGCTGAGCTTGCCAAAAACCAAAAGTCTGAGACTGACTTATCGGCTGCTATCAAGAACGAGACCGACCTCCAAAAGATGATGGTCTTGATGGAAAAGCAAAAGACTCAGATCGACAAGATCTACAAGAGTCGTGAAAAGATCAACGCCGAATTAGCCGAGATCCAAACCGATCTTGGCAATGACAAGAAAGATCTCAAAGACGTTAACGTTAATATCAATGAGATCTCTAGTAATATTGCTCTTCTCAAGACTAAGACTACTTCGATCGAACAAAAGATCAAGAATGACCAATTACATCGCACTAGCTTGATCAACCAACTTGAAGGTTCAAGTAAGAGCAACCTTAACGATATCAAAGGTCTCAAGATGCAGATCAAGAACGTGACTGACAATATCAACTACGTTGACAAGTACATCAAAGATGTCTTCCACGCAGCTTATTTAGTGCGTGAAGTATTCTTGGAACCTCAAAAACAATACTTAGTCTTATCAGACTCGATCGACAAAGAACAACAAGAAACCGACTTGTTCGATATCGTGCACTACTTAGAAACTAAGATGCACATCAAAGTTACTTTAGTAACTTCATTTTTCAACAATCAATTCGGTGATATCGTTGACGGCTACACTAAATCAATGAACATCGAACGTCCTGACGAAGTTAACTTGTTCACCGACATGCAACGATCAGACAATCCTTCAACTAAACCAGTTGAGATCCCTGAATCAAATAACTGGGTCACAAGAACTGATGTTAAGACGCAAAACACTTTGATCTATGATCAAAGCGGTAACTTGTTGATGACCGTTGAATATTTGGATGACAAGATCAATCGGATCAACTACTTCAAAAACTCCAAGATCGTTAAAACTAATATTTACAATGAAGATGGCATTTTGTCATCAACACAAATTTTTAATAAAGACCAAAAATTGGGTGAAGAAAACTTCTTTAGAACTGACGGTTCGATCGTTATTACGATCACTTACGAATCAGGCGTTGCCAATGATTTCCAAGTCTTCGATGGCTCTGGTCTCTTGACGCAAGACTTCGATAAGAAAGAAGAACTCGTTACTTGGTGGATCAATAAACTTTACGCCGATCAAGACGACATCGTCTTTGTTGGTAGTAGTACTGATCTACTTTATAAGGCAGTGGCCGAAGTGCGTGACCAAGACAAATCTGACTTGATCACCTTCGTCGAAAATGCCCACAGTAACATTGGACGGATCAAGGCTTTACTCCACAAGGAACCCTTGATCAACAACATCTTCGTTCAATACGAACGCGACTTACATTCTATTGAAAATACGACTGATCGTGACATTAGTGTTAGTGCTATTAAGACTGCTGTCAGCGATGAAATGTATTTACCTGAATCACTCAAAATTTAACGATAATACGAGGAGGTACTCATGCTTATTTTGAAAATAATTTTGGGTATCTCTTTTTTTGCGACTTTGTTTACGTTTGCAATGAGTATTGCGACGTTTTTCTTCTCCGTGAGAAAGAGTACCCCCGACCAGTTTTTGTCTGACTACAAAGTTTATATTTTAATGCCAGTCTTGAATGAATCTTCGGTTATCAAAGATACTGTGGAACGATTTTTTAATGATAGCTATTACAGTTACAAAAACAACGTTCACCTAATCATGATCGACGACCGTAGTACCGATGGCTCGACTGATATTTTGCGTAACTTGAATCGTAAGTTTCACAACTTCCACGTGATCAAACGGACCTTCCCTGCCGCTCAAAATGGTAAGGGTGAAGCCTTGAACGCGGGGATCCAATACGTTAAAGAAAATAATACTTGGGATCCTGAAAAAACTATCGTTGGTGTTATCGATGCCGATGCCTATATGACCATTGTTGATATCAATAAAATGGTCAACGTTTTCGACCAAGATGACGAGTTAGCCATGGCACAAAGTCGAGTGGCTATGCTGCAAGCTAACAACTGGCTAGAAACCTTACAAGACTTTGAATTCGTCGTTCCGAACTCGCTGCTCCAAAATATGCGTGATCATTTTGGCAACGCTGCCGGTGCCGGTAACGGGCAATTTTTCCGACTGAGCGATTTATCAGAACGGACTCCTTGGGGAAATGCACTTTTAGAAGACTTTGAAATCAGTACGAGGATCTTGTTGAAGGATAAAAAAACTGCTTTTGTGCCGGATGTTTTAGTCTACCAAGAACCAGTTTCTAAGGTGAAAAATTTCATCAAGCAACGGGCTCGTTGGGCTCAAGGAAGTCTCGATTGCTTGAAACTCTTAGGCAAAAAAACTGTAGCTAGTAATTTAGGCTTTGCCGCTAAAACTGAAATGATCTTATTCATGTGTTCAACTTTTTTAAGCTTCATTATTATTTTGGCTAATATTTTTTCACTCGTCTCGATTATTTTAGGTTTAGCCGTTGTCAATTACTCGGCTCCGTGGTGGATGATCTCTACACTGCTACTAGGCTTACTGCTTGTCATATTCTCGATTATCCAATATTATCGGTATATAAATATATCTATTTTTCAAGCAATTGGTTGTGTATTTTACTTTTACGTTTATATAATTTTGATCATCCCGATCGTCTTGATCGCGGTTTGGAATTTTATAACAGGTCATAATAGCTGGGATAAGACTTCCCACGGACTTAAGGAAAGTGAAGAATAATTATGAAAACAATTTCTATCGTCGTTCCTTGTTATAACGAGGAAGAGACTATTAACATTTATTATGATGCGATGACTAAGATGAAAGAGGAGGCCAACAATGACGGCCGCCGCTTCGATATTGAATATTGGTTCATTGATGATGGTTCCGCTGATAAGACTTTACCGATCTTGCAACAACTTCAAAAAGATCACAGTGAAGACGTTCATTATGCTTCGTTTTCACGTAATTTTGGTAAGGAGTCTGCTCTCTACGCCGGTTTAAACCAAGTCACTGGCGACTACGTTGCGGTGATGGACGTTGATCTGCAAGATCCACCTGATATGTTGCCGAAGATGTTCGATATTTTAGAAGAAGGCGAATACGACTGTGTGGGTTCTGCCCGCATGGATCGTAAGGGTGAAAATCCTATTATTTCGTTTTTCTCTAATTCTTTTTACGGCGTTATCAACAAGATGTCGCAAACTAAGATCATCCCTGGTGCCCGCGACTTTCGTTTGATGACTCGCCAGATGGTTGAGTCGATCAAGTCGATGACTGAATACAACCGTTTTTCTAAGGGTATTTTTAGTTGGGTCGGTTTTAAGACTAAGTACTTGCCTTATAAGAACCATGAACGTGTTGCTGGTACTACTTCTTGGAACTTCTGGAAGCTTTTGAAGTATGCTTTGACTGGTATTATTGATTTTACTGAACGACCTTTGGCTCTGGCTACTTGGTTTGGGTCTATTTTCTCGGTATTATCGATCGTATCGTTTGTCTGGATTATTGTGCGTAAGCTTGTTAATCCGATGATTGCTATTGATGGTTGGACTTCTATTGTGGCTATTGTTTTGCTTATTGGTGGGATTCAGCTGATTAGTATTGGTATTCTTGGTGAGTATATTGGGAAGATTTTCCTTGAGGTTAAGAAGCGGCCTATTTATATTATTAAAGAGAAGAAGTAGTTTGTGTTGGAGATTCCTTTTGATGGGGGTCTCTTTTTTCTTGAGGTGAGAGAGTTTTTGGCAGACGAGAAGCGTTTTGCTTGGGTTGTGTTTTGATGTTTGTTTGGTTGGTGGGATAGTGGTGGTTGTTTGGTTGGTGGTTCACTGCCGACTCCGGGGGCCGGGGATACAGCCGCTGGAATGCACTCGGACACGATTTTGAGCTACCCGAGAAGTTCGCTCGGGCATCTCAAAACTCGGTCTTTCACTAGGCAATAAATTGCCAAGTGAAATTTAGGTGCTGAGGGCTGTATCCCCGGCCCCCTCCGTCTAGACGGTGCAATCATCCCCCTGTTTTTTTGGGGGTACCGATTTATTTTGTGCAAGTTGGCACTTTTTGCGCGTCCTAACTTTCTCTTGTCTATCTCAGTTTCTATCTTGGTTTGTAAGATTAAGTGCATGGTGAAAACCATTTTATAGGAGCAAACCACTTTCCTTGGTTCTTCTGTTCTTCACTTATCTCCCTTATTTTCTTGTTTTCTTCAGTTTATTTTCCCCTCCCTTTTTGCTCGCGCGCTCGTTTCTCGCACTCTCGCCTTGTTCTGTTCCTTTTTATTTCTGAGGTTGATTATTTTGTTGCCTTTTTGCTTTTGACCCTCTCTTTTGCAAGCGTTAACATGTGGATGTACTTAAATTCTTTTTTGGAGGGTTTTGTTATGTCTAACTACAAGGAACAATTGGATGGTATTAATGTTAATTATGGTCTTTTGGCTAATGCTTCTGGTGATCCTGCTAAGGATTTTTCTTCGCTCCATGCTGATGCTTTGAAGGATGGTGCTCTTGATCAGAAGTCTAAGGAATTGATGGCTCTTTGTGTTGGGATCTCGATTCGTTGTGAGGGTTGTATTTTGGATCATTTGCATCACGCTATTGATGCTGGTGCTTCTAAAGATGAGATTGTTGAGACTGTTAATGTTGCTTTGATGATGAGTGGTGGTCCTGCTTTTGTTTATGGTGGGAAGGCTATTGCTGCTATGAATGAGTTTTTGGACAAAAAGTAGAGAGCGGAGCGAGGTTGGTCAGCTGCTGAGGATTAACGCGGGTGGTCGAACAAGGTGCGGCAAAGCCGTGCCTCGACCACCTGTGTTAACCGGAGGCCGCTGTCGCCTGGAGCTTGTTTTCGCATCCTTGAGGATAAAGATTAAAAACTCTATCCAAACCGCTGCAAGTTAAACTTTTTAAAATTAAAAATCCACATTAAAAAAAGCGATCTTAAACTTCCCTGATCCGGAAGCTTTTGATCGCTTTTTCTTACGATATTGCTATGAAGATGAATCCTACGATTCCTACTAGGATTCCGTATGTTAGTGCTGGTAGTGCTGTTTTTCTTAGGATGTTTCCTTCTTGACCTTGTAGGCCTACTACGGAACTTACTGATACTATGTTGTGGACACAGATCATGTTTCCGGCTGCGGCTCCGATTAGTTGGGCTGCTAGTACTATTTGTTTGCTTATTCCCGCGTTTGATGCTATGTCTTCTTGGATCTGTCCGAAGGTTAGGGTTGATACTGTGGCACTTCCGGTTACGAAGGCTCCTAATTCACCTAGGAACGGTGCCATGAAGATCCAGACTGATGACATTGAGTCGGAAATTACGGTTGCTATGTAGACGGGCATGCTTTCTAGTTTGGCTACGTTCAAGCCGGAGTTGGCGAAGATCTGGACCATGATCAATGTTACTCCTAAGGCGATGGTCGTTGACTTCATTGAGAAAACTACTTTTTTCGCTGTTGGTAAAAAGATCTTTAGTGATCTTACTTGAATTATCAAGCCTGCTGTTACGGCGATGGTCATTAAGGTTCCGGGAGAGTATAGGAATTCCCAGTCAGATTTGATTTGTTCAAAACCTAAAATGTTAGTCCAGGAGAAGTTAACTGCTGATGTTAAAAAGGCTTTTAGTGGTTCAAATACTCTGGAAGCTAATAGCATAAAGATTACTATGATGTATGATGACCAAGCTGATAATAAGGACATGTCGCTTTTTTCTTCCTTGATCTCGATGGTTGATGTGGTCCAAGGATTTTCTACGACTGATTTTGGTAGCAAGATGCGGAATTTGATTGTGATGATGGCGATGATGATAGTGATGAACGGTGTTAGGATCGATACGAATTCGTAGCCGAAGACGGTTGAAATGCTGATGGCTACTAAGGCGTAGATGATACCGATCATGAACGTCCAAGGTGCTGTTTGAAGCCAATCTTTACCACGTGATTCTTTTTTGCCAAAGAAGAACGTTAGTAAGAATAAGAGCATGAGTGGCATGAAGCTTCCGGCAAATAAGTCGATCCTGGTGATTTGTTGTCCGATTGAGTTTAAAAAGCCGCTATCGGTGCTAACGTTACTTAATCCAACTGTTAACGGTGTCCCTACAGCACCGAATGCAGCTGGCGTGGAATCAGCAACTAAAGCTAAAGTTACGGCTGCCATTGGTGTGAAACCGAGAGCAATCATCAATGGTGCTGTTACCATGGCTGGTGTTCCAAAACCTGAGATACCTTCGATCAAGGCTCCAAATAAGTAAGCTACTAATATGACTTGTATGCGCATATCAGCGGATAAATGATGGAACCCTAAATTGATTCGATCAATTGCCCCGGTGTGTTTCAGAGCGTTCAACATCATTAATGCCCCAAACAAGATCCACAGGATCGGTAAGGTTTTGTGAACGCCTTGCAAAACTGATGCAAGAATTACATCTGCCGGCATTTTCCAAATGAAAAAGCCTTCTAGTAGTACTACTAGTGCACTGATCGACATCCCCTTTGTCGCTGGCATATTTAATATCCCCAATAAAATAAACGGTAAGATAACCGCTGATAACGCAACTATAATCATATTTTCACCTCGTATTTCTTTTAGATTGCAATTTTAGCTACTTAATTATATTATGTTTTACTAATGGGTGGAAGCGTTTTTATTAAAAAATATTTTCTTATTTTGAAAAATTTAAATATTAATGCTTTATGAACCTAGCAGGTAGCCTATTTTATTGCAAAACAGAAAATGACAGTGGTGTTAACATTGTTGATCGATACGCAGAATTTTTTCGTGGATCCGTTCGTAAATCGCCTCTTTTGTTGATTTCGCATTACAGTTTGCTAGGCTCGATGGGCTACTTGGGGTTTTCCCTAGAATTGAGATTTTAAATTTTTCTAGAAACTATCTTTAGTTTTAATCCTTTTTGTGTTGTTTTGTTGCTTTACCAGTAAATTCATTCATATTTGCTTAGTCATTCGAGCCACTTTTTTGCTCTTTTGAACCCGCCTTCATGCTTTTTCCGTTTTGCCCTCTTGTTAGCAAACTGATAGAATTAATAGCTAGGGATTTTTTATTGATTATTTTTTATCAATTGATAAATGATTAAGTTTTGAAGGCTATTTTAATGTATAATGGATACGAATACGCAGAAGGTGATATTGCAATGAATTCACGGGATAAACAAGCAGAAAAGACAAAAAATGCGATCTTGGAGGTGGCTTCTGAGAATTTCCTTTCACAAGGATATCAAGCTACTTCTACTCGTAAGATCGCGCAGGCTCTGGATATTACTCAGCCTAATATGTACCACTATTACAAGAATAAGAAGGTTTTGTATATTAAGTCTTTGGAGCACGCTATTGGTGGCTTTAGTGAAGCGCTTTATAAGACATACGACGACAATAAGGACAAATCGTTTGAAGAACTTTTGTTGATCATTTCTACTTTTATGATTGAAAACTTTAAGATCAACTACTTTATGATGATGCACGATATTACTACTTTTTTCACTGATGAGGATCGTAAGACTATTAGTGAAACTTGGGATATCGGGTATTACAAGGTTCTTAATAATGTTTTCCAAGATCATAAAGATGAACTAAGATCTGATCTTCCTCTCCCATCTCAAGTTGGAACTTTTTTAACAATGTTGTTACCATATATAGAGTACAATGATGCTAAGCGAGCTCGAAATATCGCTAATTTGGGTACTATGGTCAAGATTTTTATCCATGGTATAAAAAAGGATTAGGAAAATAAAACATGGAATTCATAACACTTTTAGCCTTAATGCTCTTCTTGACCTTGGTAGTCAGTCATCTTTTTAATAAGATGAATTTGCCGGCCGTTATTGGTCAATTGATCTTAGGTGTTATTTTAGGAAAAGGTGTACTTAACATCGTTAAGCCGACTCATGAGGTAGAGCTGTTTGCTGAGATCGGTGTTATTTTATTGATGTTCCTTGCAGGTTTAGAGAGTGATATTGGACTTCTGAAAAAGCATTTCAAGCCGAGTCTGAATGTCGCCATTTTTGGTGTTATCTTACCTGTTGCCTTGACCTTGTTAACTGCTTTACTATTTAACATTAACCTCAAAGAAAGTATATTCATCTCTGTCGTTTTCGCGGCAACTTCTGTTTCTATCTCAGTTGAAGTTTTAAAGAGTTTGAACTATTTGTCTAGTGACTCCGGAACAGTTATTTTGGGAGCTGCCGTGGTAGACGATATTTTGGCGATATCGATCTTAAGTGTTATGTCAGGAACACTCAACGGTGACTTCTCAGCAGCTAAACTGGGGCTCATGCTTGGCTTGTGGGTAGTCTTTGGAATTATCACTTACGTTGCGTATAGATGGCTCATCCCTCAGATCATGAAATTATCTGAGTATATTGAAGCAACACATGCAACAACTATCATGGCATTATTGATTTGTTTCCTTTTTGCCTTCTTGGCAGACGAAGTAGAACTTGATGCCGTTTTGGGTGCTTTTGTGGCAGGTATCGCGATTTCCAATTCACCGCATTTTGAAGAAAAAATCAATGACGATATCGAAACGATCGGTTACGGGATCTTCATTCCGATTTTCTTCATCAGTATTGGGATCAATCTTGAATTCACCACCTTCTTCCAGGACTTCTGGTTGATTGTCTTATTCACAGTCACAGGTATCATCGGAAAACTATTCGGTTCAGGCTTCGGTGCAAAGTTGTCTGGATTCAATATGAAAGATTCCTATGTTATCGGTTCTGGAATGATTTCACGTGGCGAAATGGCGCTAATTATTGCGCAAATCGGATATAATGTGAAACTGCTTTCAGAAGAGTACTATTCAAGTGTAATCATCAGTATTATACTTATTACTATATTGGCCCCATTTTTTCTCAAACATTCTATTAGTAAGAATCCGCTACAAGCTTAGATGTTCCGAAAAAATGGCAAAAGTTATATAATAATTTTGGATGTTATTACTATATTTTGATAAATGAAGGAGTAGGTAGATATGGCTCATATTTTAATTTTAGGTGCAGGATACGGTGGATTGAAAGCTGCTAAGGATTTAGCAAAGACAACACCAGCTGATACACAAATCGATTTAGTTGACAAGAACGTATTGCATGTTGAAAAAACAGCATTGCACATGGTTGCAGCAGGAACAGCAAAACCAGAATCAGTAAGTTTTGACGTTCGTGACGTAATTCCATCAAACGTAAACTTTATCCAAGCAACAGTTTCAAAATTCGATCTAGACAACAAGACAGTTTCATTCTCAGACCATGACGACATCACATACGATTACGTCATCGTTGCTCTAGGTTTCCGTTCAGAAGACTTTGGACTCCAAGGTGCTGACGAACATGCCCTCATCCTACAAGATCTTGATACAGCAACACAAATCTACAAGACAATCAATGCAAACGTTAAAAACTACAAGAAGTCACAAGATCCAAAAGACCTCTCAATCGCAGTTTGTGGTGCCGGATTTACAGGAATCGAAGTTCTTGGTGAATTGATCGACACAGTTAAGATCTTAAAAGCTAAATATGGCGTACCTGAAATTAAGGTAACATGTCTAGAAATGGCAACACGTATCTTGCCAATGTTCGACGAAGAACTATCAACATACGCAGTTTCATATCTAGAAAAGAACGGTATCAAACTACTAACAGGTGCTAAGATCTCAAGAATCGAAGACGGCGCCGTAGTCTACAACGATTCTGAAGACAACGAACACAAAGTTGAAGCAAGCACAATCGTTTGGACAGTTGGTGTAAGTGGTGTCGACGTAATCAAAGAATCTGGCATGGAAGCAAGAAGAAACCGTGTAATGACAACAGAATTCTTAAACTTAGAAGACCACCCAGAAGCATACTTCATCGGTGACGACTCAGCCATCATCCCAGAAGGCTCAGAACGTCCACTACCAACAACAGGACAATTAGCAACAGCCGAAGGTGCAGCAGTAGCATTCAACATCGCCTCAGCACTATCAGGCACACAATTGAAACCATTCGTATACAACCCAGCAGGAACAGTAGCTTCACTAGGTCAAAACCACGGAATCGCCCAAGTAGGCGACCGCAAATTCAAAGGTGTAACAGCCTCATTGATCAAACACCTAGCAGCAGACAGATCCTTCTACACAATGGGTGGCTTAAAGACAGCCCTTAAAAAAGGCTCACTTTAAGATATAAGATTTAATTCAAAAACAATGAACAAATTAAAAAAGCGATATTACCTTCAAACAAGGCAATATCGCTTTTTTGTTCCCAAAAAACCGCGACTTTCAAGCGACGAAAGGAGCAAAGAAAGGAGCAAGAAAAAAGGCCATCATCGTAGCAACCGATGATAACCAGAGAAAAATATTCAACAAGATAGAAATAGAATTCAAAATCGTAAGAAAAAAAAGGAATAAATCCCCCAACCCAACCAAAAAAGTTTTGTACAAAAAAACTAAGTACCGTACCCCAACAAAAAAAATTGTGTTTGATACACCCTAGGTTCTGCGGGAGGGTGGAGGGAATTCGCCGTCAGCCGCGAAATTTTCGTTTGCACGGCATGGGCCGTGCTTACGAAAAGACCCAGCTTTGAGATGTCCAAGGCGGGTTTCCTTGGATAGCTCAAAGTGGGTCCGCAGCGTTCCACGGCGCAATTCCCGGAACCCTCCCGCAGAACCGGCAGTGAACCACCACAAAAACTACTACCTCTATAAACAACAAACACCAAAAAACATTAAATACAATCAACAAAGCTCTCCATCAAAGGCAAAGCAGCCCCAGAAGCCACCGGATGACTAAGAACACTCCCAAAACTAAGATAAGGATCATCCTCAGGAAAAGCAGTAATCTGATGAATCCGATCCTTAACATCAAACAAGACCGAATCATCAACAAACTGCAACAACTCACCAGCCAAAACAATCCGATTATCCAAAAACATATGAAAATTATTAACCGCCTCGGCTAAATAATCCAAATACTCGTTCCAACGCTTCTGAACATCTTTATCAGTCTTAAGCTGATCCATAAAATCAGTAATACTCTCGCCATCGTTCAATAATGAACTGATTGAAACATAAGTTTCCACACAACCTTTACGACCACAGTAACAAACACGATCACTGTTAAGGTCAAACGTGACATGCTCCATTGTGCCGCTACGTCCCTGCTCGCCTGAATAAATCTTGCCATCGATCATAATAGCCGTTCCTAAATGTTCTCCCAATGACAAGTAAATCGTATCTTCATTGGAGTCAGAACTATCTTGTTCAGCGTAAGCCACACAATCTGCATCGTGGAAAAATGAAACAGGATATGGCAAATATTTTTCAAACTGCGACACTTGCAAACCAGTGCAATTTAAAATTTTTCCATAAAGAACAGTCTTTCGATCAAAAGAAATCAGGCCTTGGATCCCTACACCCATGCCGATAATTTGATCGTCCGTCAAACCATTTTTTTGAGAAAAAGCTTTGATCCAGTCAGTCAATTCAGCAAAATAATTATCATTTAAATCAAAACTGATCGATCGACGATCGAATGCAATTTCCTGATTTTTCAGATCAACTGCCGTGATCGAAACGTATTCTTTGAACAATTCCAGACCTAAAGAGATGTGGTTTTCTGAATTAACCGAATACGCTACTGCCCGACGACCGATCTGGGATTTGAATTTACCGTCATTTCTAATCAAGTTATCTTCCAATAATGCCTTCAAATTTTGGCTCACTGTTGGCAAGCTCAAATTCAATTGCAAAGCTATCTCTTGCTTAGAAATCGTGTCTTGTTCATATATTAATTTAAAAATTCGCGAATAGTTTTTGTTATTATTTGCCATTTGAAAGTCTCCTAATGTATCTAGTATACCCATCAAAACTTATTTTGTAATACGCAATTACCATTTTATAAAATTATTTTACAAAACTATTGACAGCGCTTTCTCTCAGATATATCATTAACTCGTATTAAAGAAAGTGGTTTTACAAAACTACTTTATCAATTGCTTTTGTTTACCACTTTCAAATCAAAAGGGATTACCACGGAGGAATCATAATGGGTATTTTAGAAAGAATGTCACTAAAGGGAAAGAAAATTTATGTTACTGGAGGAGCTCAAGGCCTTGGATTTTCAATGGCTAGCGGATTAGCTGAAGCTGGAGCCGATATTGCTATCGTCGATATCAATGGTGAAAAAGCCGAAGAAGCTGCTAATAAAATTGCTGAAGCTACTGGTCAAAAAGCTATCTCCATCAAAACTGACGTAACCGATCCCGATCAAGTTAACAACATGGTCGAGACAGTCGTTTCAAAACTTGGTGGTTTAGATGCCGCCTTCAACAATGCCGGAATGTGCTTAAACATCCCTGCTGAAGATATGACTTATGACCAATGGTTAAAAGTTGTTAACTTGAACCTCAATTCTGTTTTCTTAACATCACAAGCAGCTGGACGTTACATGCTTAAAAATGGTGGTGGCTCGATCATCAACACTGCTTCAATGTCAGCACACATCGTTAACCGTCCACAACCACAATGTTCATACAATTCAACTAAGAATGGTGTGATCCAACTTTCGAAATCACTAGCCATTGAATGGGCCCAACGTGGAGTTCGTGTTAACACAATCAGCCCTGGTTACATGGGTACAGACTTAACACTTAGCTCACCAGACCTTAAACCATTGATCAAGACATGGAACGACTGGGCACCACTTGGTCGTTTAGGCCGTCCCGATGAACTACAAGGAATCGCCGTATATCTTGCTGGTGACACTAGTTCATTCTCAACTGGTGATGACTACTTAGTTGATGGTGCCTTTACTGCTTGGTAAAAATAACTTTATTAGGTGGCTTGTGCGAGCCGCCTTTTTAAATAAAAATATTAAGGAAGAAATCATTATGAAATACTTAATCGGAACAGATATTGGTACTTCAGGTACAAAGAGTATCCTTATGGATACTGAAGGACATCTCATTGCACAAGACCTAGAAGAATATGATGTTTTAACACCGAAGCCATTGTGGGCTGAACAGTGGCCCAAAGTTTGGAACGATGCCGTAAAAACATCGATCCGAAAAACAGTCGAAAAATCCGGTGTTGATCCTCACGACGTTACTGGCGTTGGTATTAGTGGATTATACGGTGGTTCTGGTATTCCTCTAGACGAAAAAATGAAGCCAGTTCGTCCTTGCTTGATCTGGATGGATCGCCGAGCAGAAGACGAAACAACCTGGGTCAAAGAACACATCGACAGTGAACGTTTAACAGAAATAACCGGAAACGATGTCGTCGACCCTTACTATGGATACACGAAAATCCTTTGGATCAAAAATCACGAGCCAGAAAACTGGAAAAAAACCAGAATGTTCTTACCACCTAGCAACTACGCTATTTATGAACTGACTGGTAAAGTTGCTATTGATCACTCTGCCGCTGGTAACCTCGGCGGATTGTACGACATCAACACTCATACTTGGTCAGAAGAAATGATGGATGCAATGGGCGTTCCATCAAGCATGATGCCCTTACCTATCGTGGATTCAACCACTGTCGTTGGTGGCTTAACTGCTGATGCCGCTAACGAACTAGGTTTACTAGAAGGAACTCCAGTCGTTTCCGGTGGTGTCGATGTCGGTGCCGCTAACGTCGGAATGGGTGTCCTAAAACCTGGTAAATATGTTGCCGCAATCGGACAATCAATGAACGCCGCACTAGTGAGCGAGAAACCTATCAAAGGACAAGGATTGATCGTTTGGCCATATCCTTACAAGTCAGAAAATCTCGTTTATAACTTCTCCGGTTCAGCAACTGCCGGTGCCATCACCAAATGGTTCAGAGATACCTTTGCTTTTTCAGAAAAATCCGTTCAAGCTCAAGGTGGCGACAACGCCTATGTCACTTTGAATAAGGAAGCCAAAGACGTTGGTCCAGGTAGTGAAGGATTGATCGTCTTACCTTACTTCATGGGTGAAAGAGCTCCAATTTGGAATTCAGATGCTAAAGGTACAATTTTCGGATTGTCATTAGTTCATACAAAAGCTCATCTTTACCACGCTTTCCAAGAAGCCGTTTGTTATGCCCTACGTCACAGTATCGAAAAAACCGGAAAAGACTTAGGTGAATACATCATCATTGCCGGTGGTGTCACAAATTCTCCTGAATGGGTCCAAATGTTTGCGGACGTAACAGGATATAACGTCAGAACACCGATCGAAGATGCCGAAGCCAACTTAGGTGACGTTATCTTAGCCGGACTCGGAACCGGTGACCTAACCACCGATTCGATCAAAGACTGGCAAGTCTTGGGCGAAGCTGTCAAACCTGATCCAGCACGCCATGAAGCCTACAACAAGTATTACAAGATGTACCGCAAGCTATACCATGACTTAGTCGGCGACATGCACGAATTAACTAATATCGAGCATGACCAAGAAGATGAAAAGAAATTAGTTACCGCTAAATAATTTAAAGAGTCGTAATGCAAGTATTTTCCCTAAAATACAAAATGGACGAAAACCAGATGTGGTTTTCGTCCATTTTTGTATTGGAACTTTTTAAATTAATATACGGAAACTTTCTTCTTATCTCTTCCCAAACGTTCAAATTTCACAACGCCTGCTTTTAAGGCAAAAAGCGTATCATCACTACCACGCCCAACGTTAGTTCCAGGATGGATCTTGGTCCCACGTTGACGATAAATGATCATGCCTGCTTTGACACTTTGCCCATCTGCTCTCTTCGCCCCTAGCCTTCTACCAGCAGAGTTTCGTCCATTAGTAGTAGATCCTCCACCTTTATGGTGAGCGAAAAGCTGTAGATCCATTTTCAGCATGTTATTTCTCCTTTGATATTAGTAATCTCTTTGATCTGTCGAACGCAAAATAATTTCATTAATGCCCACATTATCCGGTGTACCGATGGCGTATATTACTGCATTCGCTACATCTTCAGCATTCAAACCGGCTTCAGTTTCACTTTTTAAAACATCAGCTCTCATTTTTTCATCAGTAATAGTTGAAGCCAGTCCAGTTTGTGCATGACCTGGTGAAATCAACGTTGACTTAATCCCTTTACCGACCTCTTCAACTCGCAATCCTTCCATGATCGCACGCACAGCAAATTTAGTCCCGGAATATACCGCGGAACCAGCCCCGACAAAATGTCCCGCTACAGAGTCAGTAGTAATGATCTGACCACGGTGTTGTTTTTCCATGATCGGTAAAACATACTTGATGCCAAATAATGTACCCTTCAAATTAACATCGATCATCTTTTCCCACTCATTTGATTTACCATCTCGAAGTAGTGAAACTGGCATTAGACCAGCATTATTAAATAAAACATCGACTCTCTGGAATTTTTCCATAGTGAAATCTATTAACTCTTTGAGATCTGATTCCTTCGTAACATCAGTAACCTTGTAGATGACCTCAGAATCAAATTTTGCCGTCAATTCTTTGGCAATCATTTGTAGCTTGCTTTCACTCCTAGCAGCCAGCACTAATCGCGCACCATTTTGTGCTAATTTTATTGCGGTAGCTTTGCCGATCCCGCTTGAAGCACCAGTAATAATAATTGTTTTTCCTTGAATATTTTCCATAATTTATTATTGATAACCTGTAGCCTTTCTATTGATATGTTGTTAGACTAGAAACAATATTTACATCTTAAATCATTATAAAAATTATTCTAGAACGCACTTTAAAGTGGCTTATTTACCTGCAGGTAAGTGTCTTGGAGGAAAATATATGGTAAAAAAGAAAAATGAGTATACTAACGGGGCTTTGTTGACGCTTGAAATTGTTGGGAATAAATGGAAGCCGTTAATTATTTGCCATTTACTTGACGGTCCCTTAAGAACGTTAGAATTACAACGACGCGTAAAAGGTATTTCCGCAAAAGTATTAGTCGAGCAATTAAAACAACTAGAAGCAGACAACATCATTGATCGAAAATCCTTCAAAGAAATACCTCCACATGTTGAGTACTCATTAACTCCTGAGGGGTACACTTTAGCCAAGGTCTTAGGATCTATGTCTTCTTGGGGCGAGCAAAAAGCTCAACAAATGAATGATACTGGCAACAACGTCAAACTGGAATATTCTGATCACGAAAAATGGACCAACGAAAAATAACTAACATCTCAAAACACACAAAAAACACCCCACACAATGTATAGGATGTAATTATTTTTTACAAACCGGTCTTTACTGTAGTTGGAGCAACAAAGCTATGATCATCACTAACTGCTGAATCAGGATCTGCAGACTCATCTTTTTCAAGACGCTTATTGAGTTCCTTAACGATCTCGTCGTGTTTTTCTTCCGTCAAAGTAACTTTAAAGAAGAAAATCAAAGCAGCAATGATCAATAAGATCAATGGAATGTAGAACATGAATGTGTTAAATTGGAAAACTCCGTGTGCTGAAATGTCAGAAGGCTTGGCATTACCTGTCATTCCAGCTGCTACAGCAACAATCCCAACGATACCATTTGAAGCGGCACCAGCTAATTTATCGATAAGAGGACGAACAGACAAAGTAACTGATTCATTTCTAGTACCGTTTTTAAGTTGACCGTATTCCACACTATCCGTGATAGTCATTAATGTTGCTAAGAAAATCAATGGATATGGGAAGAAGTAGAAAGAAACTGCTAATAAAACTAAGCCTAAACTTTGGCCGGCAAAAATGAAAATAACATAACCGATCAACATAAAGGCGATACCACCAACATAGACGGCTTTTCGACGAATAATTTTTTCAAGCAATGGATAAATCGAAACTGATACAACACCCAGGATACAAGTAATAACACCGACCCAAGTATAAGCACCAGGATTACCCAATCTATAACGGAAGTAATACATCAAAAGTGAATTAGTAACCACATAACTAAAAGCAAATAAGAAGTATGAAGCCGCAATCCAAAGCAATTGGGTATTATTCTTAATAGCTCTAAAAACATCCTTCAAACCAGTATGTTTAGTATTTTTACGGATCAAATTAGTCTGCTCTTTAATGTTCAAGCAAGTAACCAAAGCCCCACCAGTACAAAGCAAAGCAACAATAACAACGTATCCGATCCAACCAGCATGAGTCTGTTGCCCAAAAGGAACCTTAGAGAACCAATGAGAGAACAGCATAATAGCTGGAGTAATAATCACAATAACAATCTGTGCCCCAAGAGTAGAACCCAAACGAGAAGCAGTACCAAACCGAGTCCGAACCTTAGATTCAATACTAATAGCAGGCAACATCGACCAAATAGCAATATCACTAAATGAGTAGAAAACGTCGATCAACAAAAAAGTAATAGCCAAAAGAATCAAGTAAATAGTAGGATGACTAAAAGTTAACCCACCGTAATCGGAAAAGAGAAAAATCAATCCAATAGAAGAAATAATCGACCCAATCAAAATCCAAGGCCGAAACTTCCCCCACCGAGTATTAGTATTATCAACCACACCACCGATCATAGGATCAAAAATAATCTCACCAACACGGATAATAACAATAATGGAAGTAACAATACCCACCATCTTCTCATCAGCGCCACTAGTAAACAATTGACTAGTAATGAACATCATAAAGTAAATACTCAACGTATTATAGAAAGCATCATGTCCAAAAGTACCAAAAGCATAAGCCAAATATTTCTTCATAAAAACACCCCTTGAATCACAAAGCAAAAAGATAAACAGTTTTAGAAAATAGCTTTGTAAAATTAATTAACAAATCTATTATAAATACAAGACCCACTTTTTGCAATCGTTTACAAAAAAATTCCAAAATCATTTTTATACCCCAAAAAAAGTAGAAAAATATCAAATGAAGGAATCACCGCGACTTTCAGCGACGAAAGGAGCAAAGAAAGGAGCAAGAAAAAAAGGCCACCATCATAGCAACCGATGATAACCAAAAAGAATAAATCAACAAGATAGAAATAGAATTCAAAATCGCAAGAAGAAAAAAAGGAATAAATCCCTCACCCCAACCAAAACAGTTTTGTACAACAAAACTAAGTACCGTACCCCAACAAAAAAATTGTGTTTGATCCACCCTAGGTTCTGCGGGAGGGTGGAGGGAATTCGCCGTCAGCCGCGAAATTTTCGTTTGCACGGCATGGGCCGTGCTTACGAAAAGACCCAGCTTTGAGATGTCCAAGGCGGTCTTCCTTGGATAGCTCAAAGTGGGTCCGCAGCGTTCCAGAACCGGCAGTGAACCACCCACCAGACTACGACCTCTATAAAACCCAAAACCAAACACAAAAAAAGACAAACCATAAAACAAGTTCGTCTTAATATATAAAAAAATCAACTAAGCATGCAAAGAAGGCACCTTACCATGAACACGAGAACGGCTCTCCTTAAACACAACCTTCAAAACCTTAACAATCACAAAATTAATAACAAAAACAAAAACAAACGAGAAAGCAACAGCGAACACTTGAAGTCCAAACTGAGTCAAGCCGCCGCCTTCAAGCAAACCATTGTGGACCACATTAGGGTTAACAGCCTTAGTAGCGAACAAACCAGTCATAACTGATCCTAAAATACCACTAACACCGTGAGCACCCATAATATCCATGTAGTCATTAATATGCCACATGTATTTCAGCTTGTTGATGAACAAATAACTACCAGCAGCTGAAACCACGCCGATGATCAAAGATGCGGGCAATGTAACAAAACCTGTAGCTGGTGTAATACCAACTAAACCACAAATAACACCGGTACAAATACCATTCATAGTTGCCTTACCTTTGAAGTGATTCTCCAACAATCCGTAGGTCAACATAGCGGTGATAGGAGCCATTGTTGTAGTGAAGAAAGCTTGAATTCCTTGAGGACTCAAGGCTAAAGCACTACCAGCATTAAATCCGTACCAGCCTGCCCAAAGTAAGACGGTACCGATCAACACCCAAAATGGATTCCCTTTAGCTTTTTCATCTTGTTCTTCTTTTTTAATATGTTTAGAAAAAGCAAAGTTGGAGAGGATCAATGCTGTAACACCAGCATCGATATGAATAACCGTGCCACCAGCAAAATCAAGAACACCTAATTTTGCAAGAAATCCGGTACTATCCCAGACCATATGAACGAGTGGATAGTACACTAAAATTGACCATATAGCCACAAAAGCTACAATGTACTTGGTCGACTTTTTCGTTGCAATCGATCCTAAAAAGAGACCGGGCGTCAAAATCGCAAACATCATTTGGAACAAAATAAAGATCGAGTTAGAAATATTAGTGTTTGGATACATCGCCGACAAATCAATGCCGGATAAAAATACGTGACGCAAGTCACCGATGATGCCGAGGTTATTACCTTCAAACGAAAGTGGATAGCCGATCATAAACCAAAGCAATCCAACAACGCCAAACATCAGAAAAATCTCAAACAACATTTTAGTTGTATCTTTTCTCGGGATAAAGCCACCGTAAAAAGCAGCGATCCCAGGGGTCATCACCCAAACTAACAAAATGGAAAGTATCATGAAGGCACTGTCCATGCCCCTCATCTCCCTTTTTAATTTTTTAGTTGAGGTCCATCCAAGTCTTCCATAATTTGTTTTATAATAATCACATCAACCACTAGGGGTGAAATTATGTCAGTCGAAAAAAATAAAGTTTGTGTCATTTGTGGAAAGCATTTTTCAAGCTCCGAGGGGTTATTTCTTCGCGATCTCAACGACCGTCTAAAAGAAAAAATTCTAAACCAAGCTGATTTTGCACGCCCTTCTTCATTCATTTGCTTGAAAGACTTGCAACAAGTTCGACTACAAAGCATGCAATCGATCATCGAGCAAGATTTAGATTACGATCAGAGAGTGAATTCAGAGCTTCAAAAAGAGCTTTCAAAAGACACTTACGTTATTCGGAACTTGAATGATACCGTCAGTGGTCAACTAACTCGTGGCCAAAAAATGGCTGATGCGGTTGCTAAATTCGGTGGTAGTTGGGGATTTATCATCACATTTACTATCGTTTTGATAATTTGGATGTCCGTCAACGTGCTCCACTTATTTGGCATGAACTTCGATCCATATCCCTTCATCTTGCTGAACCTATTTCTCAGCTGTGTCGCTGCTATTCAAGCACCGATCATCATGATGAGTCAAAACCGTCAAGCACAACGGGATCGCTTCGATGCTGAAAATGACTACCGCACTAACACTAAATCGGAAATGGAAATACGCATCTTACACAAAAAAGTTGATCAAATGAATGAGGTCCAATGGCCTCACATTCTCGATATTCAAAAAATGCAGTTAGAAGTAATGAGTGAAATTGAAAATGAGATTCAAACTTTGCGCATCGAGCAAGAAAAACAAAAATCACGTTCACGCAATACTCGTCACCGCACACGCAGATATTAATTTGCTTTAATCAGATATAATTCTATTTATCCTTATCTGATTACAGCGAGTATATGACCATCAAGTGAGAATTTCAAAGATAAAGTACCAAAATTATTGAATTTTATTTTTAATATTTTGCACACCGTTTTCTGAAAAAGATTTTTTTAATATTCGAAAAAAAAGCAATACCAATTTTCAAAAAGAAATTGGTATTGCCTTTTTATCAACGTTATTTAACTACTTTAGCACCTAGAACATTTTCGAAATGATCCAAAGCCCATTCATGACCAGCTTGGTTAAATGAAGCCACACACGATTTGTGGATCACGATCTTGTATCCCAGATCATAAGCATCGACCGCCGTGTGCAGAACGCAAATATCGGTACAAACACCGACCAAATGTAACGTATCGACTTCTCTCTCACGCAAACGCAAGTCTAGATCAGTACCAGCAAAGGCGCTGTAACGAGTCTTATCAAACAGCTTGACCGTATCCTTGCCGACATTATCTTTGTACCACTGACCAGTTTCACCGTAAAGATCACGGCCCCAAGTGTCGCGAACATTGTGAGCTGGGAACAATTTAGTTTCTGGATGATAGTGATCAAAAGGACGATGGACATCAGTTGGGAACCAGACCCAATCGCCATCCTTGCGCATATTATCAGCCAACTTAGCAATATTCTTGTCGATAGCCTGCCCCGCCTCACCACAAGTCAAAGCACCCTTGTCAGCAATAAAATCATTAGTGTAATCAATAATCAGTAAAGCTTGATGTGAAGCCATTATTCATACCCGCTTTCTTGAAAACAATTTGTTACTTTGATTATTGCGATAAAACTAATTTCTGTCAATTCATATTGATATCTGCAATACATGAAAAAAGAATCAGCAAATAATTATCGATCCCGTTTTTATTCATTTCGAAAAATAGTTTTTTTAACTTTACTAATTGGAGGATACTTTACCCATAGCTTTTTTTCATCTTCTAGAGACATTGGGGAATTCTCAAATTGCATATTTCCAATGAAATATTCTGAGAAATTAATAATTAGTTTTGCACCCATCTCGTTAATAACAACGCCCGTTCCACCTTTCATCATTTTGAGATATAAATCAGTTCCATCATTAAAAAGTTCATTAGATGTATAAATTTTACCGTCAACATCGATTTTATAAACATTGTGATAAATAAATAAAGGTTCGAGTGTTTTTGCATTTAGAATCATTACTTTGAATTTTTGAATAATTTTTCTTTACCTTCCAATCTTAAAAAAATCAGAATTGGATAAACTGTAAAAATAGGTGCTTGCGTAATTTAGTATACGCTTTTCCTTATGGATATTATATTAATAATCGTCAATTATTCTCAAGCTGTTCAAGAGAATATTATCCTCAATTGACGACCCTTATAAAAAAAGACAAACCCGTATAATCAGAGTTTGTCTTCATTTTCTATTAAATTTTAAAACCATTTAGATTATTTTTGATCTTCTGGACGTGTTGTCTTCACATCAAAATCAATAATATCTTCGGCAACTTCTTCAGGTTTTTCGATCATAGCAACATGACCGGCCCCTTCGATATCTTTGAACTGGACACCAGGTACTCTGGCAAGACTTGCCTTTGCGTCCTTAATTCCTGCTTCTGTGAGGATTTGGTCTTCTAGTCCGAACAATAACATTGTTGGTTGTGGAATTGCTCTCAGACGCTTATTCATTGGTTTTTCTTCTAAGTATTGTGGAGCGATCTTTTGTAATTGTTTTGATGTTTTGCGTTCGACTTTTTTCGATGAGTCTTGAATTACTTTTGGATCACTCAATTTTGATGTATCAAACTTTTTAGCGAAGTAGAGCTTTGATTTAACTTGTGAGCTTGACATCATGCCACCGATGACGGTGTTTAGCGTGTTGACGTAAGCGTATTTTTCGTTGGCTGGTGTGTTCAACAAGATCATCTTGCTGACGGCGATGTCGTGCATTTCTGTCATGCAAGTTACGACTAATCCACCGATACCGCAACCGAATAAGATAACTGGACGGACTACTCGTAGTTTTCCGAGAACTTCCCAAACTGCCCAGGCTTCACTGTCCATTTGGTAGTTTTCGTCTTTTGCAGGAGCTGATTTACCATGTCCTAATAAATCAACTGCTACGATCGAATATTTGTCTTCTAAGTGTGGTGTGATCTCGTCAAAGTAATTCAATGAACCGTCGATACCATGTACAAAAACGATGATCTCTTTGTCGCTGCTAAGATCACCAGTCACTTTAACGTTAACTTCACCATTTGATGTAATAAATGTTTGTTCCAAGTTATTTTCCTCTTTAAAATTCAGTTTGATTTATTTATCTATCCATATTTAATTTTAGTATATTTGTGTGAATTTCTAAACAATTTCACAAAAAAATCATATTTAGAAATTTATAGACGTTATAAATAGGATAACTCTATATAAAATTAATAAAATAATCTCTAATACCGTATCATAATGTTGGTTATTTTTCACAATATAGGCTGATTCTTAAGATAATAACTGTAATATATTTTTAAGCCTCGTTTAATTTTTCTCCCCTATTCTGAATTACAGCATATTTGATATGCGACAAGGAGGATTCATCAAAATGAAAAAATCAAGAAAATTAGCATTATTATCATCAGTAGCAATCTTAGGACTAGCACCAGCTGCAACAATCGCAGTTAGCTCAGCATCAACAGCCAGCGCTGCCGTAGCTCAACCTGCTAAGAAAGCTGAACCAAAGAAAGCAACTCCTGCTAAAGCTCAACCTAAAAAAGCAGAACCTGCTAAAACTACACCAGTTAAGGCTCAACCAGTAAAGAATACACCTGCTAAACAAGCTCCTGTAAAGGCTCAACCTGCTAAGACACCCGCTAAGCAAACTCCAGCAAAAGCTCAACCTGCCAAGACACCTGCTAAGCAAACTCCAGCAAAAGCTCAACCTGCTAAGAAGACACCTGCTAAGCAAACTCCAGCAAAAGCTCAACCTGCTAAAGCACAACAAGCACCAGCTCAAGCTCAACCAGCTCGTAGATAAATTTTAAGAAATCATTTTGGGATCGTGGTTATCCGCGATCTCTTTTTTTCTGAAATCATTCGGCAGATTACAATTTTTTCGCGTAATTACGGATTTTTAAGCCATTTTTAATTTTTGCCACGTATTATAAAAATCATTAAGAGAACACATTATGGAGGCACTCATTTATGAAGAAAACTAAAAAAACATTATTAATTTCATCAGTAATTTTATTAGGATGGATCCCAACTGCAACTTTTGCAGCAACTAACGCTTATTCTGCAAATGCTGCTGTCGTTGGTTCTAATAACCAACGGAACAACAATAATCGTCAAAATAATAACAGTAAGAACAACAACAATAATCAAAGTAATAAGAACCAAAACAACAACGTTAACAAGAACGTTAATAACAATCAACCAGCTAAGAACAATAACAACGTCAACAATAATTACAACAATAACACTACCCAAACTGCCGGTTTGACTAACATCCAAAATCTTTCTGGATACCACTCAGTAACATTAGCTGGACCTTCCGGCTTTGTTTACAGTCTCTACCTAACATCTGGTGCCAAAGGTTCCCGTGGACTCGCCGGTGAAACTTCTTGGTATACTGATAAGACCGCTCAAGATAGCGCTGGTAATACTTATTATCGTGTTTCTACTGACGAATGGGTCAAGGCTGATACTGGTGTTACGTTCAACTAGTAACAACTTGAGATATCAATAGATCATCCTCACCTTAATTGCTGATTATTTTTTAAAAAATCTATTTTAAGACTTCCAACTAAAAAAAGTTGGAAGTTTTTTTGTGTAATTGCAAGCGCCTTCAGCATTGGCTTTGTTTAGCTTTTTCACAAATTCGATAAATGAATGATATTGCCAACATATTCACTAATTGCTAAGATAGTTTCTCGGAAGGGGACGATTTTATGGATATCATTATTATGATAATCATCACATTAATGTTTTTGCGAATGATTATTCGGGGAAAAGTTACTAAATTAGATTTTACATTGTGGGCAATAACTTGCATTTTGATTTTGATCTTGTTCAAACTGCACGCTACTAGCACGTTGCCGATCAGTCTATAGGGGGGACAAATTTGATAAACACTAAACAAAGTACCGTAACTTCTCAAATGGGGTTTTGGGGAGCTAATTTATTTATTTTTGCATATAATTTTGTTTTAGCAGGAGGATTCTTTTTTCAATTCGCTCTACACGAATTTCCATGTCCTCTCTGCATGATTCAAAGATATTTCATGATGTTAGCTTGCTTCGGTCCACTGTACATCATCCTAGCAACTAAAAAAGGAACGATCACACCACAAAAATTTATGCGTGGCTATGGTCTATCACTCTTAGCATCATTATTAGGAGCTTCAGCATCGATCAGACAGATTTTACTACACATCGCACCAAACGATCCTGGTTACGGTTCAGCCGTCTTTGGGATTCACACCTACACGTGGGCATTGATCAGCTTCATCGTCGTAATGTTCTTCTGTTCCTTCATGATGATCTTCGCAAAAGAACTTTGTCCAAAAGGTTCCGAATACAACGTAATAGCAACAATCAACATCTGGATCTTCGCAGTCTTGATCGTAGCAAACCTATTCGCAATCATCGCTGAAGAAGGATTCCACTTCTTATTACCATCTGATCCAACTAAATACTTATTATTCTCTTAACAGAGAGCGGAGGGCGACGGTCAGCTGCTGAGGATTAACGCGGGTGGTCGAACAAGGTGCGGCAAAGCCGTGCCTCGACCACCTGTGTTAACCGGAGGCCGCTGTCGCCTGGAGTTCGTTTCCGCATACTTGAGGATAAAACTAAAAAACTCTATCCAAATTGCAACTAGTTTAGCCAGCAAATAAAGACAGCACAGCTTTTTATCTCTGCAGCAATACTGCAACTAAATGTGTGAACCGGAGATTACTACAGCACAGGCCAGTTTCCGTTATAAACAGAACAACATAACGAAAAAATAAACAATTAAAAAATCACCGAACAAAAAAACTTATTTGTTCAGTGATTTTTATTTTTACCCCAAAGTAGAAACAATCAACTGCAAGTTCAATACGGTGATAATACTTGCCAGTATTAAGCCAACGACCAGGACGAGCTTGCTATTAACATGCTCCCCCATCAATTTCTTACTGCTGGTCAAAAGTATCATCGGGAACAGAGTGAACGGCAGGGCGATGCTCAAGGCAATCTGTGCGTAGACGATCATGTCTTCAAAATCTTGCTCGTTGAAGCCGACTATGAAGCCGATAATCAAGATCGGTATCAAGGTGACAAATCGCGTTAACAGGCGTCTTTGCCACAGTGGCAAGCGGATATTCAAGTATCCTTCCATGACGATCTGCCCCGACAAAGTACTCGTGATCGATGAGATCAGTCCGGTGATCAATAATGCGAAGGCAAAAAGCAGACTCATCGCAGGACTAGCTAAACTGCCGACGACATTGCTGTTTTTTAAACCATCGAAGACGTTTTGAAAGCTGGCTAGTTGTCCACTAGCATGGAAAAATAAGGTTCCACCTAGGATCAACAATAAAGCGTTGATAAATAAGGCTGCAATTAGGTGAACATTTGAATCCCAGTTGGCGAACCGCAGTGCTTCTTTGACTTGAGCTGGATCATGATAATCGTAGCGCCGACTTTGTGCCAGCGACGAATGCAAATAAATATTATGCGGCATGATCGTTGCCCCCATGATACCTAAGCTCAAAACTAATTTTTGATGATCTTGAAAAATATCTGCCGTTGGCACGACTCCGTTCAATATTGCCGCTATCGGTGGATGTGCTCGAAAAACTTCGATCCCAAAAATCACGCCAACTACCAGGATGGCCGAAAGTACGATAAATTCGATCCGTCGGATCCCAAAGCGCAAAAATAACAAAACTATCAAAACATCAAAGATAGTCAATAAAATTCCGTATAACAAAGGCAGGCCAAACAATAGACGCAACGCGATAGCCGTCCCGACTACCCCCGTCAAATCAGTCGCCATCATGGCTACTTCGTTTAAGATCCACAAACCGTAACGAACACTCCGTGGAACTTTTAAGGCAATAGCCTGAGCTAGATCTTGGCGAGCGACCACACCTAGTTTGATCGACAACGACTGCATGAACATCGCCACAATGATAGATATTAATAAAACCGACAGCAGTTGATAACGATACTGACTACCACCTGAAAGCGACGTCAGCCAATTACCAGGATCCATGTAGCCAACAGCCACCAAAGCTCCAGGCCCACTATAAGCTAAAAATTTTTGAGTAAAAGAACTTTCATAAACGCTAGGAACTTTCACACTTTGGTTGATCTCATCCAAACTTTTTTTAACATCCGTCATTATTTAGCCTCATTTCTAACAGCTAAATCAGCTAAAAACTGGCTAAACTCCGGATCGCCATTCATCGGTTCGACTAACTGAAACTTATCGCCACCAGTCGACTTGAACACTTGATAATTTTGAACATAATCCTCTTCCAAAGTTTCCAAACAATCAGCCACAAACGAAGGCGTAACGATCAAAATATTCCGTTTCCCAAGTTGAACCGCCTGCATCAAAGCATTTTTCAAATAAGGCTTCAACCAAGGCATCGGACCAAACTTAGACTGATAAACCGTCTTGATCTGATCAGAAGGAACATCCAGCAAAGCACTGACCGACTCAGTAGTCTCCTCACACTCAGTTTGATAAGGATCACCATGTTTGACCATAGCTGTAGGGATCGAATGATAGCTAAAAAATAATTCGTCATACTCATCAGCATCCCAAGCCGCCTGAATTTTTTTAGCCAAAAGCCGTTGATAAACTGGTTCGTGATAAAAACGATCAATAACAGTCAGCTCAACATCAGCTTTTTCAGCCTGATCAATAATCGACTTAGTAGAACTCTGCGTATACTGCGGAAAAAGCGGCAACAAAATAACATTAGAACACCCAGCAGCCTTCATCTGATGCAAAGTATCAACAATATCAGGCTCCCCATAAGTCATAGCCATCTCAACCTTCCAATCAGGCAAAAGAGCCTGAACCTGGTCAGTAATGATCTGAGTATAAGCAATCAAAGGAGACCCACTCTCAGTCCAGGAGTCCTTATAAAAAGTAGCCGAACGCCAAGAACGCAAAGGCAAAACAATCCCATTCAAAATAGGCTGCCAAACAAACCGAGGCATCTCAACAACATTCTGATCACTCAAAAACTCCTTCAAATAGCGCTTAACATCAGCAGTCTCCGGAGAAGCCGGCGAACCCAAATTAACCAACAATAACCCCTGCACAAAAACTCCCCCTAACATCGAATAATTAATAATTCTATTTTATCATTATTTGAGAATCGATAAACAAAAAACAGAGAGCGGAAGGCGACTGGGAGCTGCTGAGGATTAAATCACAGAGAGTGGAGGTGCACGGGTAGCTGCTGAGGATTAACGCGGGTGGTCGAACAAGGTGCGGCGAAGCCGTGCCTCGACCACCTGTGTTAACCGGAGGCCGCTGTGCACCGGAACTCGTTTTCGCATCCTTGAGGATAAAAATAAAAACCACTATCCAATTTGCAGCAAGTTTAGCTAACAAGAATGAATAGAACGCGAAACACCAACAAGAAAATCAAAACAAGACAAAATAAAAAAGCTCACTCCCACGAAATCAAGAAGATTGAGCCCATTTGAATAGATAACAAAAATCAAGGCGAGAGTGCGAGAGAATCGAGCACGCGAGCCAGAAGCGAAAGCAAGAGAAGAAAAATAATATTAACACTTATCCAACAAATAAAGAAAGAAAAGATTGCAAAAAAAAGGTAAGCCAGGAAACAAAATGAGCGGAGCTTCAGTCCCGCGAACCGAGAAGCAGCACGGAAATCAAACAGCACAAATCTTGCGAAAAATAATAGGAAGCACCTATTCCCCAACTCAAAACAAGGGGGGGATTGCCCAACCTAGACGGAGGGGCCCGGGATACACACCTCAGCCGCCAGATTCCTCTTGGCGACGAAGGAGCTTAGAGGAAGGCTCGTATTGGAGATGTCCGGGTGAACTTCCCGGATAGCTTCAATCGATGCCGGCAGCGTTCCAGTGTGTGTATCCCGGGCCCCGGAGTTGGCAGTGAACCACCAACACAAACTACTACCTCTATCCCAACCACCAAAAATCACAAACACCAGCACAAGCAAAACGCCTCTGTCTGCCCTACTCTCTCACATATTTAAAAATCAACCGGCGGCTTCATAGTAATCCCAAGCGATCTCCAAACCTCTTCCTTAGGCGAACGCCCACCAGTATACAAACTAAAAGTCTCTCCACTCTCAGCATCCAAAAGCTGCCCCGAACTAATCCGCAACAAAGAAGTATAATCATCCCCCTCAGCAGGAATCAAATTATACCGCCCCTTCTTAGCAATCAACCGCTCATAATCCCGCTCGATCGACTCAGTACCATCAGGATTGACCCGCCACAAAACAAACCGAGACAAAGGATGATCATACCCATAATTATCCAACTCATAATATCGAGTAAAATCCCGATCAGACACATAAAACTTATGCTCCATATCATAAACAGAAGTCCCAAACGAATCATCCGGCTTCTCCGCAGAAAAAACCTCAAACTCAGAAGCACGAAGAGCATCCGAATACCGCATCTGATAGTCATAAACCTTCAAACCACCATCTTCAGTCCGATCGACCTTAAAATAATAATCATAATCGCCAGTCTTAAAAACATAATGGTCACGTGAAATCTTATGATAGTAAATATCATCATATTGATCGTCATAACCCTTAACTCCCATATGCTTTAACTTAACCGAATCCTTATTCAAAATAAGCTTGTAAAACTCATCATCCGTATAAGGATCACTCGTCAATTGCGATTCAAAGTATTGCCCCTGCATATCATCCGGGATCCCTGGAAAAAAAGTCACCGAAAATTTAGTTGGCGGGTCAAAATGAGCCTTAGTTTCCCCGACTGCTCTGTGTGAACACCCCACCGTGATCAACCCGAAACAAATTAAAAAAGATAGCCTAATAATCATCCCTACTAGTTTCAATCGTTTCCCCTATGCGTATTTTTTCGTCAGTTTATCACAGGTTTCACCATCTTTTCGAAAAAAATAACCAAAGATATTGAGAAACAATCTTTGGTTATAAATTAATTTGATTTTCTATTTATATGACAAGCCAGACTTCAACGCTTTGAAAAATCCGCGGTCGTCAGTTTGCAGCATCAAGCCCTTGTACATCTTGCCAATGTAATACGATGACAACAAGATCGTAGCGAGCAAGATCACTAAGGAAACAACGACCTCGACTGGACTCACTGTTTCGTTGATCACACGGATCGGCATGAAGTACGATGAGAAAAATGGCACATATGACAATACTTTAACGACCACAACGTCCGGGTCAGCCACAAATGGGAACGTTGCGAAAAATGCTAACATACTCAACATGATCGCCGGTTGCGCCGCCTTAGGAGCATCTTCTGCCTTGGCAACTAAAGCCCCACTCAATGCAGACAAGACCGTGTAAATGACCACACCTAAGAATAGGAACAGCAAGTTAACGTTGAACAAATTCTCGACCACACCGTTAACTAAATGACTATTATCATGCATGAAATCTTTCGTCAGGTCGATTTTTTTCGCGACTTCTAACGCAATTCCACCACCAATGATGTAAACCGCGATCTGCGTGAGAATGACCAGCATCACACCACTGATCTTACCGACGAAATATTTAACTGCGCTGGTACTGGAAAAAATAATTTCCATGATCTTGGTCCCTTTTTCCGAGGCGATCTCTTGAGCAGTGATCGATGAATAATTGATCAAGATCATGTAGACCATTCCGACCAGGATCCAGAAAGAAATTTGCCGAATAGTCGAATCATCGCTCTTTTGCTTCTGAACGTGTTCCTTAAGGGAAAAATTAGTTGCTAAGGAAGCAGTTTGGGCAGGCGATAATTGGGCATTTTGCAAGTTATTGTTTTGTTGGATCTGCCCTAAAAATAGCTGCAAGTTAGTTTTGACATCATTACTTAAATTTTGGTCACCGTAATAATTGGCCGAGACCTTTTTAGCATCTGTCTTGATCAAGATATATCCGGAAATGTCCTTATGCTTCAAAGCTTTTTTTGCGGAAGCTTCAGTCTTATATTTTCCGTTGATATCATCTTTATTTTGCTTGATATATTGTTGACGGAGTTGCTCATTAGAACTGACCATGGCAATCTTATCGTGATTAGTTGACGAATTCATCCCCAAATAACCGATCCCCACTCCGATGCCGAGGAAAATAAATGGCATTAAAACTAATAAAAAGAAACTCCAAGACTTAACTTGGCGCATATAAGTTTGACTAGTTACGATCCACCATTTTTTCATTATTTTTCCCCCACTTTCATCCGGAATATCTCATCTAGAGTCGGTGGTCGTTGTGAGAATTCTTCGATGTAGTGACCTTTAGTCAATTGGTCAAAGATGGCTGGACCAGCTTGTTCACTGTCAAGACGTAGTAAAAAGCGTCCATCGCGAAGAGGTTCTACGGTGTTGACCATAGGCAATTCCCATAATTTTTCAATGGACCAATCAGTTGCCACGAATAATTCCGTTTTACCAAACTGTCCACGGACCTCATCCAAGTTACCGGACAAAACGACATTCCCCGTTTTCAGCATGACCAAAGAATCGCAGACTTCTTCAACGTTAGACATGTCGTGACTTGAAAAAATAATCGAAGCTCCATTAGCTTTTTCAGCTAAGACAGCTTGTTTCAACAAGTCAGAATTAACAGGATCAAGCCCACTAAATGGCTCGTCCAAAATGATCAAAGAAGGACGATGGATCAAAGTACAGATCAGTTGGACTTTTTGCTGGTTACCTTTAGAAAGATCTTTGATCTTGTCAGACTTCTTACCTTTAACAGCGAATTTCTCCATCCACTGATCGATCTGTGGCTTGATATCTTTCGCCTTTTTCCCTTTTAGCTTAGCCAAGTATACTATCTGTTGTTCGATCGTCAATTTTGGCATTAAACTACGTTCTTCGGGAAGATAGCCGATTTGATCAAAAACATCTTCTGAAATAGGCGCATCATTCCAAGAAATGTCGCCATCAAACTTCAAAAAATTTAAGATACTGTGAAATGAAGTTGATTTACCGGCACCATTTTGACCGATCAATCCCATAATTTCCCCATCAGCAATCGAAAAACTAACATCGTTTAAAGCTTTGACGTCCCCGAACTGTTTCGATACGTGTTCCACTTTTAACACATCATCGCCCCCTTTATTATTTATTAATCGTATCAATTATAAAGAGTTATTAATAGTGCCAAAATAATATTCGATAAAATGAAAACATCTTGCTCTGCCAGCATTCCAAATAAGCAAAGTAGATCAGTCGCATATTTCATAACTCAAGATGTTATAATCTAGCCATTAAGTGAGGGGGCATTCATATGGACAACAACAAAGGCATAGTGAAAATATCTCAAAATGGCGAAATCAAATTGTCAAAAGAATTAATGAAAAAACTAGCTATAAAACCTGGTGATAACCTCTACTACAACATCGAAAAGGACCATAAAGTAACCTTCCAAAATCCTAATGATTCCTGGTACAACATCATTAAGAACACATCTAGTGAAAAAGTTGTCTTCGACCAAAACGGAAACTATGATCCAAAAAAAAGTCCAAATTTCCATGACTGGATGGTCAATGGATAATGGACTTTTTTGATTCTAAATTAATTAGGAAAATACGCTATTTCTGGTTGTTTATATTTTTTAACTTACTACTGTTTAATACTCACGGATCTTAGGTGGGATATAACTGTACATAAATGTATAAACATTTTCTAGCTTGTCAGTAAAGAACAGCTTGGAACGATCTTTTCGAGTGAGAAAGCCTTTTTCAGTCATATAATCGAACATATCTCGCAAATGGTTGTAATATCCATCTACGTTGAATAGAACACAAGGGTTCTCATTATCGCCTAGTCGTGACCATGAGAATGCCTCGATAATCTCTTCCAAAGTTCCTGGTCCACCAGGTAGGGCAATTGATCCGTCGGACATTTCGAGCATCAATTGCTTACGTTCTGACATGTCAGCAACTACTTTCAGTTCCGTCAAGCCGTCATAAGCAGCGCCTCGATCAACTAGTTCTTGAGGCATGATCCCGTATACTTTGCCGCCTCGGTCTAAGACACGTTTGGCGAGGATGCCCATTAATCCGACTCCTCCACCACCGTATACTAAGTTAAAGTCATTATCGACCAACCAATCTGCCAGACGGATTGCCGCCTTTACGATGTTTTGGTCGTTACCTTCAGATGCACCACAATAAACCGCGATATTTTTCATGTCGAACCTCCTAGTGTATTTACCCAAAAGACTAGCATATAATCAGGATTTTTTAAAAAATGTTTCGTTATATTTTTTATCAAAATTGTAATAATACTAAAAAAGCTGCCATCATTTGCGATAGCAGCTTTTTCGATATTATTTTGATTCGTTGTATTCATGAACGTAAGCACTAACAGCCAAAATTACGTCAGCCACATCTTCTGGCGTTACTTCAAACGGCATATTTTGCATAGTTTCTGCAGGATCTGTTGCAGCTTTTCCGACCTTTAAGAGATCTTCATATGAAACATCAGGAATGTAGAGATCTTCAAGCGTTGTTGGTAATCCTATGCTTTGATAAAAGTCGATAAACTTATTCATTTTTTCTTCAGGAGCATTATCTAACATCAACTCACAAAGAGTCCCATAGGCAACTTTTTCACCGTGCATCAAAGTCTCAATTTTCCCATCAAGTACAGTGAAGGCATCGTAAATAGCGTGAGCAGCTGCTAATCCAGCACTTTCAAAGCCTAAACCACTAAGTAATGTGTTAGCTTCGATAACTGCATCTAGTGAAGGACTTACTACGTTTGCCTTTGAAGCCGCATATGCTTGTTTACCATGTAAGAATAAATTGTTCATACAAGTTTTTGCAATTGCTAATGAGGCTAATGTTTGTTGACCGTGAAGCATTGAAGGATTGTGACCTTGAGCAACATCACTAGCTTCAACATTTGTAGCCATGGCATCACCCATACCAGCTGCCAAGGTTCTTACAGGAGCTTGGGCGACAACTTGTGTATCGATCAAAACTAAATCCGGGTTCTTGTCATAGAATGAGTAATATTTGAATGTCCCATCTGGATTGTACATTACTGACAATGCGGAACAAGGTGCATCAGTTGATGCTGTTGTTGGCATAACAACAACTTTAACTTTAGCTTTATCACCGATTTTCTTTGTAGCATCAGCAGTCTTACCACCACCAACACCAATCACTAGATCAGCATTATGCTTATCACAAATATCAGCAATTCGTTGTGACTCTTCATCAGAAGCTTCACCACCGAACACAGCATGTTCAACATCAAAGCCTTTATCTTTTAAAACGTCGAAGACTTTATTCCCAATGATTTTCCAGACATTGTCATCACTAATAAGTACTGGTTTACTACCGAGATCCTTAACATACTTATCAACTTCGAGTGCAACATTCTTTCCTTGAATATAACGTGATGGACTTGCAAAAATTTTTACCATGATCGTTCCCCCTTTGTTAATATTTTCATTATAAGACAAAAAACATAATTTTTCATGACAACGCTATCAAAAATATTTATAAAAATTGTTTGAGTCAATCCCGTAGAAACACTATGAAACGGGTACCAGACACTCATATCATTGACTTTTAAAATATGATTTTTGTGGAAATAAAATTGAAAATTAATTTAAAAAAAATTTAATTCTCATGCTAATTTTCCGAAAGAAATACGTATATTGTGATTTTGTGATCAAAAAAATCATTCATGGATAACAACCCATAGTCCCAAATCCACTTCACCAATCTATAAATACTGTTCAGATTGAAAAATTCAACAGACTCCCAACATTTGAGCTAGGTGAAAAATAAATACCATTCATATATTTTCTATTATTTAATCATTAAGTTAAATATGATTACTCAGACTTCTTTTTTGATGAAAAATTAAATACCCCATTTATGTGATTTTACAATAATATTAGTCCCAACTAATTGATATAATAAAAGTTATCCTGTAACACATCGTATATCTAATTTTTAAGTCATTTTTATTGTAATTTTCAGTTATAGGATTATCTTTGACATTTCTATCATATTAAACACAGGGGGATTTAACATGGTTCAAAGTAGAAAGATCAGCCCAAATGACAATTTTTCAGTTAGTTTGATTGCACCTTGGGTCAAAGGGAATATTTTTGTTGATAATAACTTTTTAAGGGTCGATATCCAAAATACTGTTTTGTTCGGCATGCTTCCTGCCGGAAGATCTAAGGATACTTCTCCACTGAACACCGTTTCTAACGTTTACACTTCAAGTTCTTATCACCTAGGAGCTATCATCCTCGGTGCTATTTTGGCTTTGGCCGGATTGTTCTCATTCGGTTCATCAGCTTTCACTGCGTTGATCTTGATGTTCATCGGGGTCGCCGTCTTCGGTAGTGGTATTAAGACTGTCTTTACTTATGAAAGATCTGGTATTGCTAAAACGATCGAGTTGCCTTTCTTTGAAGCTAACCACGCGCGTGAGTTGGAAGAACAAGTGATCCAAGCTTTGGCACAATATCAAGATGATCGAAACGTAGCTACTAGTACAGCTGCTATTACTGAAGCAATTAGAAACTAAAGGTTGAAAGATGAATATAACAAAATAACCCCGGCATACCGGGATTTTATTGTATAAAAATAGACATGAGCTTACTCATATCATTATAATTAAGGCGTCGAAACCAATTACAAAGGAGTATTCATGTCCATGTCTATTTTAC
>NZ_RHOM01000013.1 GCF_003946515.1 Companilactobacillus zhongbaensis
GGAACAATCCTTACACAATTAGCTCTCAACTTAGCTAAAGACTTGTTAGACTTGCTTCTATGGTTACCATTACAATTATTACTTGCATTACCATTGTTCTTATTGAACTTAGCATTGAATGCATTATTATTAAGACCATTGTTGTTATTCGGACTACCATTGTTGGCAGCACTATTAACACAAATTGCCTTAACATTGTTCAATTTGATCAGAAGAGGTCTAGAATTAATCGCTGAATTGTTAACATTAGGAGCAACTCTTCTAACGTCGCCTCTATGGAAATTCTTCCAGGACTTAACTTCTTAAGAAGACTACTTAAGACTGCAATGATCTTTAGAATTCTTAGAAACATCCTTGTAGGATTACTTAAGATGGGTATCCTTATTGGACTTCCAATTCTAAATGGATTATTTGCAATTCCATTAGCACTCTTCAATGCTGTTGTTGCATTTATTTTGACAAAACTATTCTTTGCAGTACTCGCCGTTATCCTTGGTGCTGTATTTACAGCAATTGAAATGTTGCTATTGAAAGCATTACTATTACCTTTGATCTTATTGAATAGTGCGTTACTTGCATTAATCCCTTCATTGCTCAATGGTCTCATCGTTGGATTACTTAGATTATTCTTTGGTGGATTGCCATTCTTCACATTAGCTAGATTGTTTGTTATTGTTCCAATGATCTTAATTGGTTTACTAACAGCATTGATTCCTGGCTTGAACTTATTGACAATTCCACTAGGATTATTGGCATTATTAGTATTATTGCCACTTTCAATCTTAGGTACAATTTGGAACATTTTGATTAGTCTACTTGCTGGTAATTGGGCAAGATTGATTAGTAAACTTCTACTCAATGCATTTAATGATATTGCCGCAGTCGAGTTAGCATTAGCTGGACTTCCAATTCTATTATTGCTTGCACCAATTATCCCATTAGTACTATTGATTCCTGCATTGATCATCATGCTTGGATCACTTCCATTTATTCTATTATCAATGCTATTGTTGCTACCAATTTCATTACCAATCTTAATCTTCAACTTATTGTTGATTCTTCCTGTATTGGTATTTGGACTTCCACAACTTTATACATTGTTATGGTTCTTCGGATCAGCATTCTTGGTTCTTACAACAGATCCATTGGAAGATTTGAAAGCATTCATCGTATTGATGTACACAATGGTTACAGAACCAGTACTATACTGGGCATTTAACCTAATCATGATTCCAATGACTATTGGAACATTTATCGGATCATTTACAAACTGGTTGAATCCACTCAACTGGCTAAACAAAGCAATTACTGCATTCGCATTATTCGCTGCTCCAATTGCTTCACTTCTAGCATTACTAAATATTGACTTATTAAGATTTGGAATTCTATTAACATCAATTCCACTATTAAGTATTCCAGCATTTATTGTATTAACAATTGCAAAACGCTTAATGTTATTACTTTCTGGAATCTTCTTCCTTAATTCGTTTATTGCATCAGCACCTGTTGTTATTGAACCATGGGTTGCATTGCTAATTATCTTCATTGATGACTTAGTAGGTGGTATCTTATCACTTGGTATCAGTGTTCCTGATGTACTTCTTACATGGGGTATGTTAGTTCCAGCTGTTGCATTCCCAGTATTCTTCGCCGTTGGTGGAGTTGGCTTGATGCTCAGTCTAGATAGTATTGCTGTAGCACTATTGTTGCCAATCATCACTATCGTATTGAACATTGGTCTTGTATTATCAGCTATTGCAAACCCAATAACAGCTTTAATTGCTATTAATCTATTTGCCACGATCGGATTAGCATCAATTGTTGCCGGTCTTGCCGGAGCATTCATGTTAGCTTACGTATGGATGCCATTCGCATTCAACTTGCTACCATTCTTGCAATATCTAATCTTTGCAAATCCTGCATTCTATGCAATTATTGAGGGTTCACTTGTTCCAGCTATTGGTGCAATTGGACTAATCATTGGTGGTGTTATCTACTGGATCTTAGGTAACTTTGGTTCTGGTATGTTAACAGCTACATCATTCGGAATATTTGTTCACTTACTATTCCCATTAGTCTTAAACGTTGTATTCGGAATTGCTGAATTATTGTCAGTACTACCAGTATTATTACTAGTTCTTCCATTGGCATTGATTCAATCAACAATTCTTCTTGGATTAATTAATTTACCAATTATCATTTTCAACATTCTAAATGTATTGCCTGTATTAATTATTGGTGTTCCAGCATTAATCTCAATCTTCTGGTTGTTTGGTTCAGTATTCTTACAACTTCTTACAAACCCTGTTGAAGATATCAAAGCATTCTTTGTTCTCTTATACACAATGGTTGAAGAACCTGTATTCTACTGGGCATGGAACTTCATTACAATTCCTATGACAATCGCAACATTCGTTGGAATGTTTACTAACTGGGTAAATCCATTTAACTGGTTAAACAAGGCAATTTCTGCCGTACCACTATTGGGTATTCCATTAGTATTAATCGGTTTGTTGTTAACAATTGATATTCTTAGAGTCATTTCACTCGTTGCTACTATTCCATTGTTGAATATTCCAACGTTGATCTTATTAACAATTGCTAAACTTACAACACTTACGTTCTTAACATTACTAGTATTGAACTCATTTGTAGCCACAGTACCAGTTGTATTAGAACCATGGGCAGCTCTAGTAATCATCTTTATCGATGATTTAGTCGGAGGTATCTTATCACTTGGTATCAGTGTTCCTGATGTTCTTCTTACATGGGGAATGATGATCATGGCGGTTGTTGCTCCAATTCTATTCGCTGTTCAAGGCTTAAACGCAATGTTGAGCTTAGATATTATTGCAGCACTCATCCTTATGCCTATCGTTGCTGTCAGTCTTAATTTAGGATTGTTATCAATGGCATTTACACATCCATTTGCAGTAATTATTGCTATCAATAATCTTGCAGCAATGGGTATCACATCATTGGTACTTCTTGTATTGGGAATCTTCATGTTGGCATATACATGGTTGCCAATAACATTTAATGATTTAGCATTCTTACAATTCTTTATCTTTGGTAATCCTGGATTCTATGCAGTTATCATGGGATCACTAGTACCTGCAATTGGTGCTATCGGACTTATCATTGCTGGTGTATTATTCTGGATCTTTGGTAACTTTGGTTCAGGTTTGATTACAGCTAACTCATTTGCATTGTTCGTACACGTAATGTTCCCACTGGTATTCTCAATGCTCATCGGTGTTGCTGCACTCGCATCAGTATTACCAGTATTATTAGTTGCATTACCAGCAGCCTTAATTAAGACATTGTTGTTCTTTGCACTAATTAATATTCCTATTATCTTATTTAACCTTCTAATCCTTATTCCAGTTGCTCTTATTGGTACAGCATCATTAATTACCATCTTCTGGTTCTTTGGATCAGCATTCTTCCAACTACTAACAAATCCTCTCGAAGATTTGAAGACATTCATTGTTCTACTTTACACAATGGTTACAGAACCAGTATTCTACTGGGCATTTAACTTAATCACTGTTCCAATGACAATTTCTTCATTTATCGGAACATTTGTTAACTGGTTGAATCCATTTAATTGGTTAAACTTAGCGATTACTTCATTCGTAATCTTAGGATTACCTATTACTGATTTATTAATTATCCTTAATGTTGATATCTTGAGATTTGCAATCCTATTCACTTCATTGCCAATCTTCAGTATCCCTGCATTCTTTGTTCTTGGATTAGCCAAGAAGGAACTATTGTTAATGTTTGTCTTGTACTTCTTGAATTCATTCGTTGCATCAGTTCCAGTTGTTCTAGAACCTTGGGTTGCATTGTTAATCATCTTTATTGATGATCTTGTAGGTGGAATTCTTTCACTTGGTATCAGTGTTCCTGATGTTCTTGTAACTTGGGTAATGTTAATTCCTGCAATTACATTCCCTGTAATCTTCGCTGTTGTTGGTGTTGGACTTATGCTCAGTCTTGATGCATTTGTTACTGCACTTGCATATCCAATCTTAATTACAACATTGAATATCGGACTTGTATTATCAGTTCTTTCAAATCCATTGGTTGCATTATTGGGAATCAACGCATTTGCTACGATCGGTCTTGTATCAATCGTGCTTGGTGTACTTGGAATCTTCATGTTAGCTTACACATGGATGCCAGCTTCATTTAACTTATTAGCATTCTGCGATAATCTTACAATATCTAATATTTGCTAACCCTGGTTTCTATGCAATTATTGAAGGTTCGCTTGTACCAGCTATTGGTGCTATTGGACTAATCATCGGTGGTGTTATCTACTGGATCTTTGGTAACTTTGGTTCAGGACTAATCACTGCTAACTCATTTGCATTATTCGTCCACACAATGTTCCCATTGGTACTCAATACATTACTTGGTGTTGCAGAATTATTATCAATACTTCCTGTATTGTTACTCGCATTACCAGTTGCATTGATTCAAGCAGCATTATTATTAGGATTATTCGCATTACCAGTTGTTATCTTTAATGTTCTTAACTTGTTACCTGCATTAATCGTTGGTCTATCTTCATTGATCATCATCAATTGGTTCTTCGGATCAGTTGCTTTCCAACTATTAACAAATCCTATCGAAGATCTTAAGACGTTCATTGTTCTTCTATACACAATGGTTACAGAACCAGTATTCTACTGGGCATTCATTTGGATTACATTACCAATGACAATCGGTGCCTTCTTAGGTGCATTCGTTAACTGGTTGAATCCATTGAACTGGATCTTCAAAGCAATTTCTGCATTTACAATCATTGGCATTCCAATCACAGTATTGTTGTCAATTCTTGATATCGATATTATTAGAGTTCTAGCATTGCTTACAACTCTTCCAATCGTTGGTATCCCAGTTGCTGCATTACTTGGAATCGCTAAACTATTATTATTGAACTTAATCAATATTTACTTCTTGAATTCATTTATTGCATCTCTACCAGTTGTAATCGAACCTTGGGTTGCTCTAGCAATCATCTTTATTGACGATTTGGTAGGTGGAATCTTATCACTTGGTATCAGTGTTCCAGATATTCTATTAACATGGGGCATGTTAATACCAGCTGTAGCATTCCCAGTATTGTTCGTTGTATTAGGCTTAACAATTATGTTATCTCTTGATGCAGTCGTTACATTACTTGCAATTCCATTAATTGCACCATTGATTAATATTTCATTATTAATCTTGGCACTTGGTTTCAACCCATTACTTGCATTAATCGGAGTAAATCTATTTACTACAATCGGTATCACATCAATTGTGTTAGCAATAGCAGGTCTCTTCACTCTTGCTTACACATGGATGCCATTCTCATTTAACGCATTAGCATTCCTTGTTTACTTCATCTTTGTAAACCCAGGATTCTATGCAATTATCCAAGGATCATTAGTTCCAGCCATCGGTGCTATCGGACTAATAATCGGAGGTGTCCTTCACTGGATTATTGGTAACTTTGGTACAGGATTGATTACTGCTAACTCATTTGCAATCTTTGCACATGTTGCATTTACTGCTGTTCTTTCATTAGCTATTGGTGTTATTGAATTAATCTCAGTATTGCCAGTCGCATTGATCGCATTGCCATTAGCAATCATTCAAAGCTTGTTGTTACTCGGTTTGTTCGCATTGCCAGTTGTATTATTTAACTTAGCAATCTTCTTGCCAGCATTGATCATCGGTGCTGCAGGTATGTTGGCTGCATTCTGGTTCTTCGGATCAGCATTCTTCCAGCTATTAACAAATCCTATTCAAGATTTGAAAGCACTTGTCGTATTAGTTTACACAATGATCACTGAACCAATATTCTATTGGGGCTTCCAATTCATTACAATTCCAATGACATTTGGAGCATTTATTGGAACATTCCTCAATTGGGTAAATCCATTGAATTATATCTTCAAAGCAATTTCTGCATTTGCCATTCTTGGTACACCAATTGTTGAGTTGAATTCATTCTTAGCACTTGAACTTCTAAGATTTGGTTCATTGTTAACATTATTACCAATCTTTGGTATTCCAGCATTCCTTGGCTTGACTATCGCTAAACGCATGTTGGTAAGATTGCTTGTATTATTTGTACTAAACACATTCCTTGCAACAGTTCCAGTCGTCTTAGAACCATGGGTTGCATTAGTAATTATCGTCATTGACGATGTTGTTGGTGGAATTCTATCACTTGGTATTAGTGTTCCAGACATCTTGCTTACATGGGGTATGTTGATCCCTGCAATTGCATTCCCAGTATTATTCGCTGTACAAGGCGTCGGAATCATGCTCGGATTTGATATCATTGATATCTTAATCTTTGCTCCACTAATTCTAATACCTATGATTTTCGGATTGTTTAATGCAATCCTTGCAAATCCATTACTTGCAATAATTACTAAACTATTCTTTGACTTCCAAGGAATCGTTTCAATTGGTCTATTGTTAGCTGGTATCTTTACACTTTCATATATCTGGCTACCAATGACATTTAATGGTTTAGCATTTGCAATTTACTTCATCTTTGGAAACCCAGGATTCTATGCAATTATTCAAGGATCCTTAGTTCCAGCAATTGGTGCAATTGGTTTGATCATCGCTGGTATCCTACACTGGGTAATTGGTAACTTCGGTACAGGATTAGTTACAGCTAACTCATTTGCATTGTTCGTACACTTGATGTTCCCACTTGTCCTAACAACAGTTATCGGCATCTTGGAATTAGTATCATCACTTGCACTTTCAATCTTTGCACCATTACTTCCATTGATTGCACTTGGAGTACTTGGACTAGTTGTACTTCCATTAGTTCTAAGTATCTACGCTGCATTTAAGGCATTCCAGACATTATTGATTTTGATTTCATTGGCACCATTCTTGATTCCATTAGTTGGCTTGACATTGGGTCTATTGGCTCCAATCTTCCCACTATTGTTATTGATTTTGATCCCATTGCAATTATTGTTTGATGTCGGCGTTTGGTTATTATTCAGAGGCTTGAATAACCTATTATCATTATTGAACGGATTGATTAAACAAATTGTTGTTAATACAATTGGATCATTCATTCCAACATTATTGATGAAACTAGCATTGTTGAATTCATTGATGCTACATCTATTTGCCGGATTGATGAACTTGATCCCTGGACTATTACATAAATTGTTCACAATTCCACTATGGTTATTAAGCGGATTAAGATTCTTAACAAGTCTATTGACAGTTCCAGTCTTATTATTAGACATGTTAAACAACTTTATTGCTAGCCTAGTTTGGAACTTCATTACAAGTCTTGCTTCATTCTTAATCAAGAACTTGATTTGGATCAAACTCTTTAAGCTTTTGAACAAATTAGTTGGTTTATTATTAAGACCAATTTTACTAGTTATCAATATTGCAATTCCATTGCTTGCTTTGCCTATCATTAAGTTCATCAAAGCTTTAAGAAATGCAATTATAGCAGGATTATTATCATTCTTAATTCCATTTATCGGTGCTTTCTTAATTATTCCAACAGCAATTCTTGATGGATTAAGATTCATAATTGACGATGTAATCTTAGGATTGTTATTACTACCTGGACTAATTCCATTTAGAAATCTCTTATTAGATGCATTGTTCTTAATTCCAGCACTATTGAACTTTATAGCTCTCAACAACTTATTGAGAACGCCATTGAAGTGGATCCACGACTTGTTCTGGCAATTAGCATTACCATTAGCTGTATTAGCCTTAACATTCGCAATCTTGATTCCATTCTTCGGATTGATGTCATTATTGAATCCACTTAAGTGGCTCAGAATGGCATTGTTATCAGCATTGACAACATTTAATGTTCAGTTGTTGACAACCTTGATCGTATTGCCATTGAAACTATTGAATAATAAGCTATTGAGCTTATTACCAGCATTATTGAACGGCTTACTATTAGGCTTCTTGAGAAATATCTTAGGTGGATTGCCACTAGATGTTCTTGGATTACTAGCATTACCATTGCTTAATATCCTTGGATTGATTGGTACATTAACACCAGGATTGAGATTATTAGGATTACCATTATTACTACTAACTCAATTACTTGGATTGCCACTATTATTAGATTCATTGAGAAACTTAATTGCACCACTTCTTTGGGGCTTATTAGCAGGATTGCTAACATATCCACTTGTAAAACTAGCTAAGAATGTAATTGATATTGCATTGTTGCCATTACTTGGATTGTTATCGACATTGCCAATCTTCCTATTGAAGTTATTCAATAAAGCATTTGTATTACGTCCATTGTTATTATTAGGCTTACCATTGTTAGCTCAATTATTAACAGGATTAGCATTACCACTATTCAACTTGATCAGAAGAGCTATCAAGCTTGGCTTGAACTTGTTGAAGGGTGCAATCGCATTATTGACAATGCCATTGTGGCTTGGACTTCCAGCCTTGAATCTATTGAGAGAAGCATTAATCTTACCAGTATTGTTATTAACATTACTCAGAGGATTAAGAAATATCTTCCGTCTACTTGGATTCCCATTGTTGTTATTAGCTCTACCATTATTGGCCGGCTTAGCAACATTGCTTCTAGGACTTCCATTGATCACATTGCTCAACAAGTTATTATCAATGCCATTATTAGCATTGCTTCTACCATTGTTAGCAGCATTACCAATCTTGCCAATCAAGATCTTATTAGATCTATTGTTATTACCACTTGTATTATTAGGTAACAAACTTCTAGGATTGCCAGCAGCACTTCTAGCAGGATTATTATTACCATTACTATTGGGCAGAATGATCAGACACTTGATCAAGTTGCCATTAGACCTTCTTAAGTTAGCCGGTTTGGTATTGTTCAACTTATTGTTGCCATTCATTCCATTCCTTAACTTATTGACACCATTACTATGGCCATTAGGATTACTCCTACAACCATTAGCATTGGCAGATGTCTTAAGAGATCTATTAGGAAACTTACCATTCGATCTATTGAACTTGTTATTGATCCTTCCATTAGCACAAATCTTGAGTACTCTTGCAATGTTAATTCCTGGATTAGGATTGCTTCTAATTCCATTCTTATTACCATTGAAACTATTCAACAGATTTATCGCTATCCCATTAGCATTAGTAAGAACATTAGGTGACTTAGCTAAAGCATTATTGCTTGGCTTACCACTAGCATTGTTAGGTACATTATTGGCATTCCCATTAATCAACCTATTGAACGACATCTTGAGCTTGGCATTATTACCATTACTCACAGGTCTTCTAACATTGCCATTGTTCTTATTGAACCTTGGACTATTAACATTATTGACATTCCCAATTGCCAAGGGTGTATTACCATTCTTGATCGCAAACGGATTGTCAGCATTAGTCGCAAACTTCTTACCAGTATTAGCTGGCTTACTATTGAACCCAGTTATCGTATTGGCAAACGGAATCAGATTATTTAATGACTTTGTCTTTGGTCTATTACATCTTGGTGCATTCTTACTTCTAACATTGCCAGGACTAATTCCATTCAGAAACTTGTTATTAAACGCATTATTCTTCATTCCACTATTATTGAACTTGATTTCACTATTCAACTTATTGAGAACGCCATTGAAGTGGATCCTTGACCTATTCAATCAATTAGCTCTTCCATTAGCAGCTATGGCATTGACATTTGCCATCTTGATTCCATTCTTCGGATTGATCTCATTATTGAATCCATTCAAGTGGCTCAGAATGGCATTGTTATCAGCTTTGACGACATTCAACGTACAATTGTTATCAACATTGTTCTTATTGCCATTGAAACTATTGAATAATAAGCTATTGAGCTTATTACCAGCATTATTGAACGGATTATTATTAGGATTCTTGAGAAATATCTTAGGTGGCTTGCCACTAGATATTCTAGGATTATTGGCATTACCATTATTGAATCTCTTAGCATTAGCAGGAGTTCTAACACCTGGACTCAGATTGTTAGCATTACCACTATTGTTATTGACACAATTACTTGGTCTACCATTATTACTAGATACATTGAGAAACTTAATCGCTCCACTTCTTTGGGGTAACTTAGCAGGACTTCTAACATACCCAATTGCCAAATTGATCAAGAACGAATTGAACTTGCTTGGTTTGCCATTACTTGGATTGTTAGCAACATTGCCAATCTTCCTATTGAAGTTATTCAATAAAGCATTTGTATTACGTCCATTGTTATTACTTGGCTTACCATTGTTAGCCGGATTATTAACAGGATTAGTCTTACCATTATTCAACTTGATCAGAAGAGCTATCAAGCTTGGCTTGAACTTGTTGAAGAATGCCTTAGCATTATTAACAATGCCATTGTGGCTTGGACTTCCAGCCTTGAACTTATTGAGAGAAGCCTTGATCTTACCAGTATTGTTATTAACATTACTCAGAGGTTTGAGAAACTTATTCAATACATTCCTTGGCTTACCAGGATTGTTATTAGGACTTCCATTATTGGCTGGCTTAGCAACATTCTTACTAGGACTTCCATTGATCACATTGCTCAACATGTTATTATCAATGCCTCTATTGGCCTTGTTATTACCATTGTTGGCAGCATTGCCAATCTTACCAATTAAGATCTTATTAGACCTATTATTATTACCACTTGTATTATTAGGTAACAAACTTCTTGGATTACCAATGGCAATCTTAGCTGGATTATTGTTACCACTAGTACTAAATGGATTGTTCAAACACTTCTTGAAGTTACCATTTGATCTACTCAAGTTACTTGGACTCGGATTGTTCAACTTGTTGTTACCATTCATTCCATTACTTAACTTATTAGCTCCATTGCTATTACCACTAGGATTACTCCTAATGCCATTAGCTCTAGCTGATGTCTTGAGAGACATTTTAGGCAACTTACCATTTGATCTATTGAATCTATTATTGATTCTTCCATTAGTACAATTATTGAGTACACTTGCAATGTTGATCCCTGGTTTAGGATTACTTCTAATTCCATTGCTATTACCATTGAAGTTATTCAACAGATTTATCGCTATCCCATTAGCATTCTTAAGAACATTAGGTGACTTGGCTAAACTATTGTTGTTGGCCTTACCACTAGCATTATTAACAACATTGTTGTCATTACCATTGATCAACTTGTTGAACGATGCATTGAGCTTATTGTTATTACCACTATTAAGTGGACTTCTAACATTGCCATTGTTCTTATTGAACCTTGGATTAGCAACATTATTGACATTCCCAATTGCCAAGGGTGTATTACCATTCTTGATTGCAAACGGCTTGTCAGCATTAGTAGCCAACTTCTTACCAGTATTGATCGGATTGTTACTCAACCCAATCCTTGTATTGGCAAATGGCTTGAGATTATTCAATGACTTCATCAAGACTCTTGGCAAGTTCCTTCTATTAGGTGCACTTGCATTACCTGGCTTGATTCCATTAAGAAACTTGATCCTTGACGGACTATTCTTTGTACCAGCATTGATCAACGGCTTGTCATTGTTGAATCTATTGAGCTTACCATTCAAGTTCTTGAGAGACTTGATCAAGAATAACGTTCTTCCATTATTAGTAGCAGGATTAACTAACTTATTGTTGTTACCAATCTTTGGACCATTACAATTCTTGAATCCAATTAACTGGATCAAAGTTCCACTACTAGCTGCTTTGAGAACATTCACAGCTAAGTTATTAGCTAAATTGTTCTTAGTACCAGGACTCATCTTGTTGAACTTATTAACAAGCTTGATCCCAGCTACATTAGCAGCAATCGTCGTACCATTCTTGAGAGGTCTATTGGGTGGCTTGCCACTTGATATCCTAGGATTACTTGGACTACCATTGCTCAACTTATTAGCATTGTTAGGCACATTTATCCCAGGTGTAAGATTGTTAGCTCTACCATTATTGTTATTAACACAATTGCTTGGACTACCACTCTTACTCGATACCTTAAGAAACTTGATTGCTCCACTCCTATGGGGCGCATTAGCAGGATTGTTAACATACCCAATCGCAAATCTCGTTAAAGACTTATTAGGCTTGATCGGATTGCCATTACTTGGATTATTAACAACATTGCCATTGTTCTTCTTCAAACTATTGAAGAATGTATTATTAGGAAACGTATTAGCTCTTGGTTTGCCATTGCTTAACCAAGCATTGACGCTCTTAGCACTAGTACCATTCAACTTGTTGAAAGCTGGATTGAAACTATTGAACAGCTTGTTACCATTAGGTCTTGTTCTACTAACAATGCCACTATGGTTCAACTTGCCACTACTCAATATTTTGAGAAGAGTAGCATTCTGGTTATTACTTGGATTAGAGTTATTAACTCTTCCATTCAAGCTATTGAGAAATCTTTTGAGAACATTCGTTGGCTTACCAATGTTGTTACTCGGACTTCCATTATTAGCCGGATTACTTAACTTCTTGTTCATCTTGCCACTCGTAACACTTGCAACAATGTTATTAGCATTGCCATTACCATTGACACTACTTCTTCCATTGTTAGCATTGCTTGGCAACTTACCAATCAAGCTCTTAACAGATCTACTATTATTACCACTAATGTTCTTGATCAACGGATTGTTAGCATTACCATTAGCAGCAATCTTAGGTAACTTGTTACCACTTGTATTAGGAGCATTGAATGGATTGATTAAATTACCATTCGATCTACTTGGATTATTAGGACTTCCATTATTGCTAAGACTATTAGACTTAGGTAAATTGTTTGCACTACTCAACCCATTACTATGGCCATTACTACCAATCATCAATGTATTGAGAAACGTCTTGAGAATGTTGATTCCATTCAAACTCGCAGATGTTTTGAAAGACATTCTTGGACCATTGTCAGCATTACCAATCGACACATTATTAGCTCTTGCAATCCCAGCACTTGGATTATTAACATTGTTAACAATGCTCAACCCAATCTTCTGGCCATTGCTTCCAGTATTGTTGCCATTGGCATTGACACTTGGATTGGTAGGAACACCAATCGCATTACTCAGAGTTCTAAAAGACTTAGCTAAGTTAGCACTTCCTGTATTGGCAACAATGTTATTGTTCCCAATTATTCATACAGGATTCAACATCCTCGGATTGTTGGCATTGCCATTGATCTCCGGATTACTAACATTGCCATTGTTCTTATTGAACTTGGGTCTTAAGACCTTATTGACATTACCTATTGTGAAGTCGATCTTGCCAATCTTGATCAACTTGGGAATCTTGTTACCATTAACAACACTTCCAGCATTATTATTGGCACCAATCTTCTTGCTAGGTAACTTAGTCAAAGGCTTGAGATTGTTAGGCGATATTTTAGCAACACTATTGGCACTACCTGGAGTACTTAAAGATCTATTTGACTTAGTAATCCTCCCTCTAAAGATCCTAATCAAACCTCTATTAGTACTCGGATTACCATTACTAGCTAAAGTATTGACGTTCTTAGCATTAAGTCCATTAATGTTATTGAACAACTTGTTAGCACATCTACTAGCATTGCCATTAGTTGGCTTGGTAGGACTTGGAAATGCATTACTACCATTATTAGTACCATTCTTATTCATGAATCTGTTGGTTCGTCCGTTAATGATTCCTGGATTGATGTTGCTAAATGGTGTGATCTTACCAACACTATTGAAACTAGCCATTGCAATTCCAGTATTAGGATTATTAGCACTACCATTCTTAATCGGCGCATTGACATTACCATTGTTCTTGTTGAGCTTACCAATTCCATTACTAAATATGGGACTACAACTACTCAGCTTAGGCATGATAATACCAGGATTATTGATGGTCGTCGGTGGAGTCATTGCCTTACCATTCGGCTTACTCGGATCGTTAGGCGGAGCTGGAACACCTGGAACCGTAATTCCAGGAACACCAGGCACAACACCAGACGAAGGCGGCAACGTGGTACCAGAGCCAGGTTACGCAATTCGTCAAATCCCATCAGTTGGATTCTGGGTACACAATGATCCACTTGTCCTATAAGATGCACTAATAAAAATCGTTAAAGACCTCAGATCGATAACGATTTGCAAAAAGCTTTCCAACTAATCACCTCCAAATGATTTCAAATAGGAAAGCTGCAAAAAAGTCACTTCGAAAGAAGTGGCTTTTTTGTTTTGCCTAAAAATAATATCTGAAAGAGCAGAACTAAATAATAGATTTAAAAATAGTATCTGCATAAAAAGAAAAGGGGATGTAGGAGATAATAAAGAAAGGGCATATAGAAAAAGTTGACAATAACCGAGAGTAAAAAATATGCTGAAAAGAAAGGTAGTTTCGAATTGAAGGGATTGTACGAAAAAGCAACGAAAATTGAAGAGTAGAAAAATAACCATGAAAATCAAAATCTAAAAATCAGAAGCACAAATAATAGAAATTATGCGAGTACTTTTGGAAATTCATTAAACTAATGGAATTGAAATTCGATAAACAAAATGAAAGAAGATCCGACAGTAAAAATACGTATTTTGAGTCTGCATGCATTAAAAAAATGAACAGTTTTTGTAAGCAACAAATCGGTTTATTCAATAAGGTTAGGCATGGATCCCATGAATTCATTTGTGGGAGGTAAGCCCTTTTTTTATAAATTATTTATTCTTTAACATTGAACTTCTTATATCATGTTCTTATTACAATGAATCAAACACACGTTCGTGTATAATGAATCTATAACGATAAGGGAGGCGAAATGGTGAAAAACGAAATGGAATATATGATGGGCTTAAAAATAAGAATGTATCCTAACAGAAGGCAGGAAAAGATCTTTTGGAAGAACATCAACGCATCACGTTTCGTTTACAATAAATTACTAGCAAACAGCTGGACTGATTCTAAAGTTTTTAAGAATAAGTTAGACAAACGCTATCCTATCCCAGAAGATTACTGGAAGTATAGCAAGAGTGGAAAATTATTCAAAGCAAGTACAATCCGTCCCACAGGATTAGCTAGGATAACTAAGGAAAAGTATCCATGGTTAGGCGATAAGCATATTGATAGTGACATGGCCAATAATGCCCTCGTGAGTTATAAGTCTGCATGGAGCTTGTTTCATAAAGTACACAACTCTGGAACGCCAAAATTTAAGCGAAAATCGAATCCCAATCAAGGATATCGAACCTCTAATCATTACAGTTCTACAACGGTTAAGAACAATGGCGGAGTTCCATCACTCTATAATGGGTCAATCAAGTTCTTAGATAAGAGTCACATTAGATTGCCTAAGGTGGGAAGAATCAAAGTTAAACTATCTGAGGTCTTACCAAGTAATCGCTTAGTCAGAATAGCAACCGTTTCTATAAAACACTTGCCAACTGGAGAATGGTTTGTGTCTTTACTGTTAAAGAGTGATGAACCATTTAAGAAAAAATTACCTAAAACAAATTCTCAAGTTGGTTATGATTTGAATACCGAAAACTTTCTAACTGATAGCTACGGGAATATAGTCGACAATCCAAGATTTTACCGCTCGTTTAAAGGTCGATTGACCAAGGAACAACGAAAGCTGTCTCGAAGAGCTAGACGTGCTAAGTCAGAAGGACGTAAGCTTTGGGAATCTAAAAACTATCAAAAACAGCGAAAACTAGTCGCTGAACTTCACGCTAGGGTAGGGAATCAACGTAAAAATTTTCTTCACACCATTTCAACTACACTTATCAAAAACCACGATCTGGTAGTTGGAGAAAACTTGAAGAGTAAGAATATGTTGAAGAATCATGCTTTAGCAATGTCTATTTCTGATGTAGGTTGGAAGTCTTTTATCGGTATGCTTGAGTACAAGGCACCACTGTACGGTCGAACCTTTATCGAGGTTGATCCTGCGTACACGACTCAGAAATGTAATAAGTGTGGATTCAAAATGGGCACCAATGGATCGATCAAACTGACCTTAAAAGATAGAAAATGGACTTGTCCAAACTGCACTACTGAACACATAAGAGATGTAAATGCATCTAAGAATATCTTAGCTAAAGGTTTGGTTGAATTATCTAAACCATTAACCGAAGATAGTCCGATTTACAAATAAAGACGTGGGCGTTTGGCAACTCACGTCCTAAGTTCTGGTAATTAGCTCGTAAGACGTTATAATTCCGATTGCGTATAGCATGAGACATTACAACGCAATGCTTTATCTGAATAAGATGTGACTAGTAACTAGAAAGCGATGAGCAAACTGGTGAAGTTCACATGCCACTGACTTTAGTCAGTTGTAGTTGACACCCAGCGGATACAAAGTATCTGATCCCTAAAATGACCCAATGACAAAAAATTGATAACGAGAAAACACATTAAGTCGCATACAAGTTATCAAAATCAACGATTATATGCGAAATGTTATGAGCCAAACGAAAATAACCGTCCGAAAGGGCGGTTATTTTTTTGTCATTAAAATGTAATATTAACTTTGGTTTTAAACATGTCAAAGATGAATATTTTCTGTAAAAAGGTGTAAATGGCTATGCCATGCTGTTTTTAAGATGTATAATTGTGAAAAAGCAAAGGAAAATAGAGTCGATTATTGTACCTAGAATTATTTAAATATGATTTTTTTTGGAACCGATTTAGTAAAAAAATAATACCGTGATATAATCTATATGACTCGGGAGGTGATACTATTGGATAGTTTTACTGATTTATTCTTGTCTAAATCTGAGGTAGAAAAGATTCAGTTATTCAATAAAATAAAATTAATTCGCACGAACCAGTTAGCTAGCGCTGATTTAATCGGTACATATCGTGATTGGCACATAACTGTTAAAGATATCAACTTGCGTAAAGCTGCATATCAAATGAACAAAAGTTACGGAAGTGTCTACAATACTTATTTAGGTATCCAAGAAGATTTTAAAGAGATCCTAGGTAAAGATGACTATGAGATAGAAGAAATGTTCGCCGTATCGAGGGACGGCTACCACGCATTTTTGACAACTAAGTCAGATGGATACCTTTTCTTAGATGCAATTGTTAAAGGAAAAGAGAAGTCTTTCAAACGTTTCTATACTGAACTTAATAGTAGTAAAGCAACTGTTTTAAGACATTTAAAACCTGTTAGAAGTTATTTGAAACGATTCGGTGTTCGGATTGCTTATGAACCAATGCGTTTTGTGGGTAATGAGGAATCCATTCGTTTATCTATCGCGGCATTGTATTGGAATGCTACGCGTGGATTCGTTTGGCCATTCGAATTGTTCTCACAAAAGACTGCATTTAGAGTAGTTGATATTGCTCTGGAAAAATATCGTCTACAACCAATCAATAATATTTCAAAACTCTTTTATGCTTACGTAGTTATGGCACATTCTTACCGTATTCTGGGCGGTAACCATATGCAAAATATCGAAGCATTGAGTGTTATTAATTATCCATTCCCTAATATTTTTGAAGGAACTACTTCATTGTTTGAAGCTTCAAACAATGGTTCACACGATGTTAAGGAATTGAAACGTGCCATTGAATCGATCAGTTATGAGGAGCAAATGTTCCAATCTGCTGACTTCTACATTTTACTAATGTGTGTTCCAACCACATTCGAAGTTTCAGAGGAATACTTACAAACTGTTTCAAGACAGCTAGTTAAGTACAATCCACTTTTTGCTAACTTCATTGACGATTTCTTGGACTTGATTCCATACGATGTTGAACAGACTGTGTCTGATTTTGCATTGTCACACAAGGAATTCATGCGTTACAAGTACAATTTGACTACTTGTATCATCGGTGTTTTAGCTTTGGATCAAAACTTTATTGAAATGTTGAACTTATTCTCAGGCTTTGGGGATGCTATGAGTAACCTGACTGATGAGAACTTGAAGACTAAGGTCGGTTCAACCGTTCAACACTTGATGAGACGTGACAAGTATAGTTCATTGAAAGGTAAGTCTAAGCTTATTTCCGATGCACTTTATGCAATTGCTTATCGTTTCTTCTCACTTTACAATGAGAATATTCAAGTACGAGTTTATCTTGAGTTGGAATCGTTCTTCTTAGTTTATTCTGACTTGGCTATTACTTTGGAAGCTTTGCCATATGTTCAGATCGTTAGTGATTCTAAGGATGCTGATATTGTGGTTACGGCTAATAGTTCTGATTTGCCTGAAGATGAGGTTAAGGACGATGTCTGCATTTATCGTTGGATGTACAACGGTGTTGATGGTCAGATGGGTGGATTGCTTAACTTGATTTATAAGATCTGGACTGATGAAAAAGTTGGCGGGACTAAAACTATTTAGTTGAAGTTTTTTATTAAATGGATTAATATGTTCTGTATGCGATGAGTCGAGAGACGTCGATTTAGGACGTCACTTGAAGTAGGATATCAGGCATTACTCACCGGAATTTTGTGAGCGATATCTTCAGCGGTTGTGTGAACCGACTTAGCTGATTGCTCTTCGGAGTACTACATGAAGAAGCCATGGTTTAATTACCATGGCTTTTTTGGTGGGCAAAAATGTAAGAGAGTAGAGCGGACATATTGAAAAAGATGTAAGAGAGTAGAGCAGACAGAGGCGTTTTGCTTGTGCTGGTGTTTGTGATTTTTGGTGGTTGGGTTTGAGGTAGTATTTTGTATTGGTGGTTCACTGCCGACTCCGGGGCCCGGGATACACACACTGGAACGTAGGGGACACGATTTTGAGCTATCCGAGAAGACCACTCGGACATCTCAAAACTCGGTCTTTCACTAGGCAATGAATTGCCAAGTGAAATCTCCCTACTGAGGTGTGTATCCCGGGCCCCTCCGTCTAGATGGGGCAATACCCCCCTTTTGTTGGAGTTGGGGAATAGGTGCTTCCTAGTTTTTTGCGCAAGATTGTTTCTGATTGATTTCCGTGCTGCTTCTCGGTTCGCGGGACTAGAGCTCCGCTCATTTTGTTTCCTGGCTTACCTTTGTTTTGCAATCTTTTCTTTTTTTGTTTGTTGGATAAGATCAAATATTACTTTTCTTCTCTTGCTTTCACTTCTGGCTTGCGTGCTCGATTCTCTCGCACTCTCGCCTTTGTTTTTATGGATTTATTCTTTTTATTGATAATTTTTAGTTATTTTCTGGAAAAGGGTTGGAATTTGTTGGTTCGTTTGGTTTGATTTATAGTGGGAGTGGCGTTATATTTGATGACTAGATTTTAGTTAAATATTGATAGTTATTCTATTTATTCTTTTATGATGTTGGATGGATGTCTTGAGGAGTAATTTTTTATTTTGGATATTTGTTGGATTGATACACTAAGTATTTTTTGTGATATAGGGTTATTCTTTTCTTTCAAATGTTCACTTTTATGGCGCCAAACTACTTTTGTTTTATTGCCAACGTTTTTATGGATGGTACCAAACGTTGCCCGCTTTGTAGCGGAAACGAGCTCCGGGGACGATGCAACCTCCACACAAGCAAGTCAACGCTGCGTGGGCCTGACGGGCCCAGCTCCGCATTGACTTACTTGTGTTCCGGTGGCAGACCTCGTCCTCTCCGCTCTCTATTTTTTTACAGGGGGTTAAAATATGCGATCACAAAAATTATGGTTATTGACTCTTAATGCTACTTTTAATATGGTTATGGGGTTTATTTTGCCTGTTAATATGATTTTTATTAAACAAAATTTGCATCAGACTCAGAATATGGCTGGATTTTCTTTGATGGTTTATTCGGCCTTGATGATGATCGGTAATTATCTTGGGGGGATTTTGTTTGATCGTTATTCTAAGAAATGGACTTTGCAGATTGGTTATATTATTGCGGTTGTTTCTTTGATCGGGATGACTTTTCACCATGTTTGGCCTAGTTACTTGTTTATGCTGGTTATGCTAGGTTTTGGTATGGGTATTTCTTATACTGCTATTAACGGTTATACGGCTTTTGTGGCTGAGGAGACTGTTGGTGACAGCCGTGTCTTGTTCAATAATATGTACTTGGCGGCTAATCTTGGTATTGCCATTGGTTCTACTGCTGTTGGATTTATTTTTGAATGGAGTATTTTCTTTACTTTCTTTATTCCGGTTATTTTCTTCATCGCTTGTTTGTTGATTGTTTTCTTCAAGTCAGGTGTGCTGGATCAGACTAATGAAGAGGCTGAGAAGACTCATGATATTGTTGTTGATGACGAAGAGGTTGATCCTAAGATCGCTATTGGGCAAAAACGTTTCCGGATGAACTTGATCATTTTGAGTCTTGGCATTTTTATCATGTGGATGGGTTATACGCAGTGGGACAGTAATATGTCGCTCTACATGCTCGGCCACGGCTTCTCGAAAAAGGAATATAGTATCGTCTTCACGATTAATGCGGCTTCACTTTTGTTGATCCAACCAATTATGAATCGGATCATGTCCAAGCTGTTCAAGCTTTTAAAAAATCAAATTTTGGTCGGGATCACGATCATGGGTCTTTCATTTTTACTACTTCCAGGAGCTAAACAGTACTGGATGTACGTTGTTAGTATGTTGATCTTGACGGTCGGGGAATCGATGGTCTTTCCAACTATTCCGGCTTTACTTAATAAGATGTCAACGAGCAAAAATAGAGGTAACCTCCAAAGCTTGTATACGATCATGGGATCGCTGGGTCGAGCTGTCGGTCCATACGCCGGAAGCTTGATCGTTACCGCACTATCTTTTGCCAATTTATTTTACGGTATTACAGCAACGATGATACTCGTTGCGTTATCATTAAAGGGTGTCAAAGAATTAGAAAAATGAGGTTGATTTATGACAATAGCTATTATCATCATCGTAGTATTGCTGGCGATCGTTCTAATTTTGAACGCCCTTTTTTTGTACCTTCAAAAAAGAAATAGCAATGCTTTAGGATCTGATGCTCCACACGTTAGTCGTGATGAAGGATTAGATGAAGCTACTGAAAAATACCTACAGTTACCACGTGACGAGTGGACAATTATTTCGAATAGGAATAAGTTATATGGATGGTTCGTCAAAGCAGAAAAGCCATCCAAGACGACAGTTTTGATCATTCACGGTTTTGCGGTCGATCACACATCGCTGGATATTCACGCTCAGCTTTTTAACCAGATGGGCTACAACGTCTTGCAAGTCGATAATCAAGCTGCCGGTAAGAGCGAGGGCAAGTATCAAGGCTTTGGTTATTTGGAAAGCATTGATACTATCGCTTGGATCAATGAGCTGTTAAAGAAGCGTCCCGATGAAAAAGTTATTTTATTCGGAGCATCCATGGGTGCAGCGACTGTTATGATGACGGCTGGAAACGATCTGCCGAAGAATGTTAAAGGTGTGATCGAGGATTCTGGCTACACTAGCATGTTAGATGTGGTTAACTACCACTTTAAGAGTCGCTACAAGATCTCGGGACGGTTCCTCTTGAAACTGATCTCGATCGTCGCAAAAGTCCGCTCAGGCTTCTTTTATGGCCAAGCAGACTGTACAAAAGCTTTAAAGAAATGTCATTTACCAATTTTATTCATGCACGGAAAATTAGATACCGCGGTTCCTTACTTTATGAGGGATGAATTAGCTAGTGTGGGTGATTTCCCAAAAACGATGTATTCGTGCGATAGTGGGCAGCATATACGCAGTTACTACGTTGACTCAGCTAACTATCGGCAAACTGTCGAAAATTTTTTACAAAAGTATCTCGAGGAGTAAACTATGAAAATTATTATGAACGAGTTCAAAGACCGGATCGAAAACGGTGATTTTAAGCAAACTAGTCTCGACATTAGTAAAGATGACTTGTTGCAAGAAGATCTCTGGTCGGTCAATCAAGCAAGTGTACAGATCAAGAAGGACCTTGCTAATGGCCAATTGTCACAAGTGATGATCCACGTGGTCGATGCCGAATTCCCAATCGATTTTTACATGGAATCGGACATTATCAACTTGCCATTTGACGATGCGAAAAAGGTGATCCACTTCTTTGAAGACAATCAAGAAGTCGATACGAAGGTCTACTTATCAACTCGTTGCGATCACTTGAATGCTTCCAAATTCCACATTGATTTGATCTCGGATGGGGATGTCACAGAAGCACAAGCTAAAAATGCTATCTCGATCATGCGCGCCAACTACGAAACATCGCTTGAAAACTTTAATAAGAAAGATGAAGCAGAAAAAGAGGCTAAGTAATGGACACTTCGATGCTGTTATTCGTCGTTATTGGTCTATTTGCCGGTGTTTTAGGGGCGATACTTGGAATCGGTGGTGGAATGATAATCACGCCGATCCTGACCATAATGATGGGATTAGATATCAAATACGCGATCGGAGCCAGTATCATCTCCGTTATCGCCACTAGTTCTGGTGCCACCATTGCCTATTTGAAGGATGATATGTTAAACCTGAGAGTAGCAATGTTTCTCGAAATAGCCACCACGGTCGGTGCCATCATGGGAGCGCTGTTAGTCGGCCTGTTCTCCAGCACCTTCCTATACGTACTGTTCGGCTTTTTCCTATTGTATTCAACTTACAATATGATCAGAAAACTCATGAGTAAAAAAGGCGAAACGGTCTTCACCGGCAGCGATAAAGCTGTTGAGAAGTTGCGATTAGCCGACAGTTACTACGATAAGGCCGAAAAAAAGCAAGTCGACTATTCGATGAAAAATGTTCCTGGTGGCTTCATCATGATGTGGGCAGCTGGATTGGCCAGTGGTCTGCTCGGTATCGGTAGTGGTGCTTTCAAAGTCATCGCTATGGATACGATCATGAAGATGCCATTGAAGCCATCGAGTGCCACATCAAACTTGATGATGGGTGTAACAGCTGCCGCCAGTGCGACAGTCTACTTTTTTAACGGCTCGATCAGACCAGACATCGCCGGACCTCTAGCCATCGGTGTGCTAGCAGGTGCGACAATCGGTGCAAGATTGATGCAAGTTCTCAAACCAAAAGTGATCAGAATGATTTTCGTCCCTATTATTTTATACATGGGAGTGCAAATGGTTCTGAAAGGATTCGGGGTGAGCTTCTAGATGAAAAAAGAAGAAATGCGTGACGTTGAGCTCATAATCGGAAAAATTTTACGGATCGGAGTAGTCGTGTCCGCTATTGTTATCATTTTGGGCATTGTGCTTTATTTTGTTAACGGTGGTGGCGGTTATTCTGATGGAGAGTGGCCACAACGGTTTGGTGTTATGTTTCAGGGAGTTGCTCAGGGTAAGTCTTATGCTGTGATTATGCTGGGTATTTTCTTGTTGATCTTGACGCCGGTGTTACGGGTTGTGGTTTCTATTTACGCTTTTGCTAAGGAGCGGGACGTTTTGTATGTTTACATTACTACTGCTGTTTTGATTATTTTGATATTTGCTATGGTGTTTGGGTATCATGGCTAGTGGCTTCTGAGCTTATGCTTGGAGGCTTTTTTTATTACCTTGAGGTGAGAGAGTTTTTGGCAGACGAGAAGCGTTTTGCTTGGTTGGATGTTGGTGATTTTTGGTGTGTTTGGGTTTGTGGTAGTAGTTTGGTGGGAGGTTCACTGCCGACTCCGGGGCCCGGGGATACAGACGCTGGAATGCAGCTGACACAATTTTGAGCTATCCGAGAAGTGCACTCGGACATCTCAAAACTTGGTCTTTTACTAGGCAATAAATTGCCAAGTAAAAATTAGCTGCTGAGGTCTGTATCCCCGGGCCCCTCCGTCTAGATAGTGCAACAATCCCCTTTTTTTGGATTGGGACCGATTTATCTTGTACAAATTGGCACTGATTGCGCGTCCTAGTTTTTGCGGTCTATCTCAGTTTCCATGATGGTTGGTAAGATCAAAATCGAGTTCAAAACCACAAAAATCTCGTCCTTCAAAAAAGGACGAAATTTTTTTGTCTTTTGGTTTTGCTAACTCTGAAAAAACTTGAGATAGACATGTGAAAAGTAGGGCAGGACAAAGTGCCGATTTATTCTATCAAAATGGGTAGTGCCCACCAAGAGAGGAAATTATATTCTCTATCTAGGTGGAGGGGCGGGGCGCTATATGGGTTCAGCTGTGAAACGAAGGAACGTAAGCGCTTTCGCACTTGCGCAACTGGTTTTTGGTGGTGGCTACGCCACCGAACGACTAAGGAAGCCAATCCCATATAGCGCCCCGCCCCGGAACCGGCAGTGAACATCTACCCAAACTACTTCATCCACCTACAATATATTTGTTATGATATAAATATATTAATGAAAGTAGGGGAATGTTATGGGGAAAGTTTTTAAGGCCGTTTTTAGTATTGTTTTTTTAATTGGCTCTGTTCAATTTTTAGCTGTTCAGACTGATGCCCAAGCTAAGTTCATCGTTTCTACTAATGGTGATCGGGTCGAGCTGCCTAATAAGTACTTTACTAATATCGATAGCTATAATAAATCGATGAAGGAAGCTAAGCGGGTTGATGACTTGATGAATAATTGGGTCAATAATCCTGATATTCCTTTTGCCGAACTTTATCCTGAAGAAGCTGCTGCTCATCCTGAGTATGCTGCTATGGGTTCGTTTAACCAATTTGCTGCTAAGCGTTATTCTCCTTTGTCAGGTTTCAGTAAGGAGCAAACTCGAGAAGTTTACCGGATTACTTATTCCCACTATGCAGATTCGATGGAAACTATTTCTCATGGTGGTTTGGATACTGAAGGGGTCAAATTGCTAGGAAATCATGGCTATAACGCTATGTTGACGCCATCGGATATTACTGTTTTTAATGGAACTGGTAATAGTAAAATCACTCATGCCTTGGAATTGGGCTTTAAAGAGTGGGAAAAGGATAAAAGATTCCACTTTCGGATGGTAACTAGCGATGTCGATGCTCGAGTTATCGTTGCTGGTAGTAAGCAAGTTGGCTTGGAAGATAAATATTTTGAAAAATATATGTCAGCAATGTATATGCCAGCGATTGTGTATGACAATGTTTTGATCCAAGGTTTGATCGTGGTTGCGCCTGAAATCGAAGCGCTCGATGCAGATGATCCACAATTGATCCATACGGTCATTCATGAACTAGGACATGCAATTGGCAGGCCAGATGTTGATACTCGTTAGAAAAGATGATACTGGCCGTTTTGTAAGTAAGATACCATGTCATTTTCCACATCGTTGCTAGTATCGGTCCAAGCAACATTTTCGTCGATCTCATCTTGGGAAACGTGAGTTTGGCCGTTTTGTGTGTAGGACATCATGCTATCTCTAACTTTTTCTTGATAGTTGGGAACGGCATATGTTTTTGGATCATAGTACACTTGTAGGACTTCCTGAGGGTTGACCTTGTTAGTATTTCCTCCATAAATATTTAGGCTGGGGATGTCGAAATATTTACCATTTGCTAGAGGAATATAGTAATGAGCACCTGAATGACGAATTGCTGAGCTATCTGTCTGATCATTTAGTGTAGGATCGATGGCTTTATCAAGAATCTTATGATTTAAGTCAGAAAATGAATCTGCGCCAAAAAATTTTCCATCATCGTCGAGATACATATCACTATACAATGGAGCAACCGTGTCAGGCTTTTTATGGTTCTGGCCTGATGTAGTTGTTAGAGCATTGTAAGTTTGACCGGATTTTTTATCTACATAAACCCCGTCATCATTTTTCGTAAAATTCATTGAATTCTTTTTAGTTGAATGGCTGGTAGGAATAACTTTTAAATTCTTACCGGCTTTTTTAGCGGAACCATTAAAGTATTTTTATTCAGGATAAATATCACCGTTAGCTAGCTTACGATATTGGTAAATACCCTTTGATCCGTAAGGATTGATGGCGATTATCCGATCGGGATTGTCAGAGCTTTGCAAAAAAAGACTGTTATCGTTAGTTTTTGGAGAGTTGTTAGCATGCTTCTTGTTATGCTTTTTAGCAGAGTTGTGGTTTGAAGTGGTCACTTCTGAATTATCGTTGACGCCAATGTTGGTATAGCTCTTGAATGAGAAATAACTAGCTATCAGTGCTATGATTATGAATCCTCCCAGTACGATGTGTAAACGACGATGTTTTTTCATGAAATCCCCCCCGGATGATGCTTTTAATGGTGCTTTAATTGATTGGTGAATATTAATATTATTATATATCTTGTGAGAGTGAATTTGGAAGAGAACACAAAAAGACCGCATATCTAATTGGTGTACATCATCAATTGATATGTGGCCTTTTGATTTTTACTCGTCGTCGGAGTCATCGTTTTCGTTTGATTCCATCATTTGTTCAGCAGATACGGGATAGCCCAGTTTTGAATTGACATCGTCTACTAGCTGATTTTGTGAACCATTGTACTCCGTATAAACAACTTTTGTTTTTGTGTCTTGTAGTTGATTAGATGAAATTTTCTTAAGAGTTACAGTACTATTTTCTTCTCCATAAAATGAAAAACTAATATTGCTTGGATCACCAGAAATGGTAACCTCATCACCCTTAAAATCGAATTTAGGGTTTTGTATATATGATACTGGATAAGGTGCACCGCTCATCCTAACGTTATAAAGTGAAAACGTTGGTGGTAATCCATATGAATCAGGATCTGCCATGAATGACAAAAATTCAGTTTGATACTTACTACTTGTGAAGACTCTTCCTTGTAAGTCAGAGATAGAGAGGTTTGAACTATTGGATGAATCTGAAGATTCTATAGTTTCAGTATCTGTATCAACGTCGGAAGTGGTTTCGTCACTTGATCCTTTAGTGAGTTTGTCAAACTTGTCCTTACTATATTCTTGATACCAAGTAGGATTCTTTGAATTCTTCTTCACGTCGTCATATTTCTTATGATTAACTTTTTTACCATCAAGAACACCTAGACGCCATTTTCCATCAGCATTTTTGAACTTCAGCTTAACGAAATAATTGCTGTTGTTTTGATCGATTCCTTTGATGATGTAGGAGTCCTCAGATAATTGTTGATATTTAACGTTTTTGATCGTGTTATCGTCAAACGATACCTTGTTTTTCTGGAAGGTAAGCGGATCGATTGATTTTCCTTCGGCTTTTGATTGCTTCCCGTAATATCCCTTGTAAACTGCCGGAACACCACTGTGCCAATCCTTTTCAGATTGTTGGTCGTTGTTGGTAGGTTGGGAAGATATTGATATGTCGCTGCAGCCTGCTATGAATAGTAGGAAAACTGCTATCAAGAAGAGTAGTTTGAATTTTTTTTTCATGATTTAGCTCCTAATAAAAAACAATAGTGATTCATATGAACCACTATTGAGGAATGTTATTTTTTCCAAGCCTTAATAGCTTGTTGCAATTGATAAGTACCATTCATACCTATGATACTTAAGTAATCAAAGTTGGTAATTTCCTTAACATTTTTACCCATGATTGTTTTTTGGTAGTCTGGTGCAGTGTTGTAGTCAATGTCAGTATCGGTTAGTCCAAGGGCATGGCCAGTCTCATGTTCATATAATTCTATACTTGCTTTAGATGAAGTTAATAAATCATGATTTACTTGAATAACTGCAGAATGGAAAACACCTTTATGTGCACCAGTATTATCAGCAATATGCCATGTTAAACCACCACTTGTATGATCTTGATCATCAAAATCGTACATAATGTAAGCTTGTGAAGGAGAGTCAACTTGACTAAATGTGATTAATTCATGAGTTTTTGTAGACCAATCATTGACAGCTTGACGAATTATTCCTTGTTGTGTAGCTGGAATTCTTGGGTCAATCCAATAAGTAAGGTGATCAGATGGTGTTATACCAGAAAATTTACTTACCTGATGAACGATACCGTCTTTACCGGTTTGAGGTACAGTATCTGATTTATTATTCTCATAAAAAGTAGATCTAGAAGCTAATTCATCACTATTTAGTGAATCGTAAAATTTGGATTGAGGGAAAAGATTTTTCGTTGTTGCTTGAACAGTCCCCACTGAACTACTTAAAGCCAATGGCAATACCATGGCTGATGCTGCGATGATTCCGATTATTCTTTTTCTTAATTTCATAATATATTCTCCCTTGTTGTTTGTTTATGATTCCATCCTAATAGAAATCACAGTTATTTCTAGATTCAAAGATGTTACATGGGGCGTTTTCACCGTTATAACGATAAATATATTTATTTTGACTATTCTATAACTTAAAAAAGACGACTATAATGCTAATAAATGGGGGATTTTTATGAAAAAAGCAAAATTCACACAAATTTTTCTAGTAGGATTGTTGGCATTGTCAGTGGTCAATTCTGGCAACATTGTCAATGCGGCTTCTAATGTAATAAGTAACACTACTAGTAAGGCTGCTAACAATGTAAATGTGCCGTCAAAAATAACTAAACAATTATTAACAGGGGATAAATTCAATTCTAAAACTGTCAAAGTATTCATCGAACCCAATAATCCCGCGGGAATTCAGCAAGATATTCAATTGGCTGTCAAAGATTGGTCTCAAGCTACTAACCACGTTAAATTTGAAATCGTGCATGACAGAAATGTTGCTAATGTTCGTTTTACTACCGGGCAAATTTCTTATTTCCGCAATGCTTTAACGTTCCAAGATCAAACTACTCCTAATGGAAATCACGTCTTGATTGACAGAGCAGTCGTTAAGATCGACCCACAGAACTTTGATCAGACTAAAGTCTCTAACTTTGGTATCCGAGTAGCTTCGCATGAACTCGGTCATGTTTTGGGATTGGCTGATGTTAAGAACACTAATCTTAAATACTCGACTATCATGTGGTATCACGATCCTGCTGTAGGGATAACTCAGAATGATATCAATGCAATTAATTACTTATATTAAAAAAAGCAGATTTGCGTCTGCTTTTTTGTTTGGTGTTTTATTGAAAAACGATTATGGAAGTCTCTGGTAACCATTCGTCAGTTGACACACGAAAATAAGTTATTCCGTTTTGATCGATAAGATATTGATCTGTGTACCATGAAGTGTTCCCAGCTAGGCTTCGGTTAGATTTTTTGCCGGTTTTACTGTATAGCGGGTGTATATCGGAACTGTTACCTTTAGTTTTAACTGTGTGGTCACCGTATCCACCTATTTTCTTCCAAAAATATTTAGAAGATGATGATGGTGTAGTAGGTTTGGATGGCTCAGGAGACGTTGTAGTGTCCTTATCATATTCGTGATGTGAAGGTGTTCCAGTAACAGAGTCATCAGTATTAACTGGATCTTTGAAATAATTGTAATTTTCATTAATCATTTGAATATCTAAGGGTGTAGGTGCTGCTATTTCTTGTACGTATTTGTACATAATTGTTTTACCTTTAAAATTTGAGTCCTCAATATCCGGTAACCCTAAGGCGTGACCAATCTCATGAGCTAAGGTATTAACTTGTTTAATTGAATAATCTTCAGGATTCGGAAACTTTAACCAGATATCACCATGAATAATTTCGTTATATTCTCCTTTGTTGTAAAAAGTATTTTGAGTCGTTCCCCAGACACCATCTGACATATCTAATTTTTCTCGGATTGTAATATTTGCATCCTCTTTATTTTTAGTTTCATAAAATGGTAATTGCGGTATCACATCATGCCAAGCAGTCAGTGCTAATTTAGAGACATAGACTTCATTATCAGTTAAATTTGGATCAAAATAGACTTTCAAATTTTTGTACGACTTTAATTTAGCCAATTTGGAAGATCGTACAGGTTCTTGAAGAGCAGCCTTAGCGTTGTTCAAATTGTTATCTGTTGAAATTAATGGAACCCCAGTACTAATTAGTACAGTAGCCATTGCTAATGAGATTATTAGTTTCTTAAGTAAATTTTTTATCATTGTTTTCTCCTTTTGTAATTTATAATTTCATCGTATGGTTTTTTTAAAATATTAATAGAATCAAACGTGTTACATTGGGCGAAAGCACCATAACGGCGCAATAAAAATGGCTAACGATCCTGGGAATGAATCGTTAGCCTTTTTTGTCATGTTTGTTATAGGGAAGTTGTTATTTTCAAAAAAATTTTTTCCATTGGTATTATTCGTTCTAACAAATTTCTTTGAAGCGTTACTTGTAAATAAATGTGTGTGTTGGCATCTTCTTGATGTTTTGGTAACTGATGTGATGGGATGAGCCATTTTGCCCAACAGCGTAGATGTATCCATCGGTTGTATAGCTAACACGTAGTGATCCACTATCCGATTCTTGTAACATGTTGTATAGATGACCACGATCTGCTTCGTTTGGATCAATCTCGCTGTACCATTCTGCGAATAAGTAGTAGGCAGTTTCTTGATCCGAGTTGATGCCATCGCTTGCACAAACAATATTTTCTGATACTTGAGGCTTATTTTTATCCTTTTTGTAACTATCATGGCTGAGATTTTTAGCAGTCACTGTATCTAATTGTCCAATTCTCTTATTAATAAAAGAATTGATACTGGAATCTTGATCCCAGTTTACTGCTGAGAGCCCGTTAATGTGACGGAATTCGTTGATGTAGCCTTCTAAGTATTTTTGAATCTTGGCTGTGTTAGGAACGTAATCAGCATCAGCAGGTAAAACAGTCTTAACTTCTTGTCCATTTGAAAAATCAGAATAAGAACTTTGATATGGTTCGTCAACTGATTCAAAAGGACTGTTTTCTTCTATTGAAGTAGTTACACCGTTTACTGTCAGAGTTGCAGCAGCGTTCGCAGTTGCTGGTGATAGTAGTGGTAATGCAATACCAGAAATGGCAACGATACTTAAGAGCTTCTTATTGATTTTCATATGATCCTCCTTCTAAAAATTATCAAGTTGATTTGTCATCGCCTTGATTACAGTTCTCATATTAGAGTTTGGGTGGGGGACCAACAAGAATCAAAGGTGGTACATTGAAAAAAACTGGTCGTTATAACGATTGAAGAGACAATCAGATTTTAATATAGATCTTGTTCTTTTTCACCGGTTTCTAGATTGACCAGAACCGTATTAATGCTTTTATTACCATCGTAAATCTTGTTAGTAAATACTGCCCAATTTCCAGAAAGTTGAATGGAACCAGAAGCCAAGGATTCTTCTGGTGAGCCATCATGGATTAGGGGATTTTCAACAATGAATCCTTCGTAGTAATTTTTGACTTTCTTGTAGCCATTTTCGGTTGTTTTGGATTCTTTCAAATTATATTTATCGCGCATTTGTTGAATAGTGTAATTACTCTTATATACTTTTCCTTCACTACTAGTGATGGTGTATTTCATGTCATCATTATTTGAATTGTTTGATTTGGTATTGTCGTCTCCAGTGTAGTCAGTAGTGTTGCCAGTTTGTTTTTGATAGTTAGCTTTAGTATCTTTTTTGTACCAAGCAATATTGATCATTTTTTCGTTATATGTCTTTTTATATGAATTAATGTCACCACCGGAATCTTCCTCACTACCGTCATATTGTGCGCCAACCAATCCAAAATAAGTTGTTCCATTTTTAACTTTGAATGTTACTTTTGCATAAATATCAGGTTGTTCTAGATTATAGTGGTTATCAGTACCGTGAATAATAAAGGTGTTTTTATCAAGTTGTTTATATTCTGTATCATCAAAGATAACACTATCCCCTAGACCGTAAGCCATTGTATTTCCACTAAATACAACAGGAGAATATACCTTTTCCCCATCAAATTCTTCATAACGTGAGTATAATCCTTGATACTTTTTAGGTAATCCAGAAATCCACTTGTCAGAATAAGATTGCTTATCGCCGGATGAGTCGTTGCTACGTTCGCTTTTGTTTGTTTTGTTAGTTGATGATGTCTTGCTTGAGCTATCCGAACTACTGGTTGATGGATCAATAGATAACTCTGAACAGCCGGTCAATACCAAGCCCGATATAACGAGCGATGTTAATACGAGATGTTTCTTCCAATTTCCTCTATTCATAATATTCTCCTCTGTTTGTTTACAAATAAACTTTAGATTTTGGTGTAATGGATTGCTAGTATCAATGCTGGTACTTAACCAGAAATAATGTTTTGGAGCGCAAGTTAAGTTGAAGTGAACGTGTATACTTATCTGGAATAGATATTAATGTTTTGATAATATTTATATGAATAATTAAATTATTTATAGGGGAGATTATGAAAAAATTAAACGTTCTATTAATTGCCGTTGTATCAATTTTAACGGCGACAGTAACCGTTTCATTCAATATCGACGAATCCATGGCAAAAACAGTGGTTGATGATCAAAATAATGTTATCGAGATTCCTGACAAGTACTTTACTAATATGCCAAGTCCTGAGCTGATTGAGAATCAAACGGTTCTATGTCGGAAGATGCAGTATTACTTTGCACATCCAGCAGAAACAATAACTGATCCAGTTGTATTGAATGAGGTTGGGACTGACACCATAAACAAGGCTCTCGATAATGCCTTTAACGGAAAAGAAGGTCAAAGGAAACATGCGGAACTGTTGGAAAATTTTAAGTCTCAATATCTCAATCCTGGGGACCGAGCTCTTCGCTTAATGGCAGGAGGTTTGGATACAGGCAAGGTCGCATTGGAAGGTTCCAAATTTGTGGGAATCTTGGATCCCTCTGATATTACTGTCTATAATGCAACGGGAAAGAAAAATGTAACTGAAGCTATCAAGTATTCAATGAATGAGTGGAGTAAGACACCTTACTTTAATTTTAGATTGGTGGATGACCCTAAGGAAGCGAGGGTTATTGTTGGAGAATTAAATCCTGGAGAAACAGCCGAGGAACATATACAAGGTAATTTCAAGTTGGTAAGCAGTTATTACAATATTGAAATTCAAGGGAAAATAGGATTATCACCAAATATCACAAATTTAAATTGGGATGATACTGACTTATTACATACAGTGATGCATGAAATGGGTCACGCAGTGGGGAGACCTGACCTTTACGGTTAAAAGTTGTGCTGTTCACCTTTCTTCATGGCAAGGTTGAAATAATAATCTTCCGCAAGCTCGTCTTGCGATAATTGTGTTTGACCATTGTTTTTCCAATACATAACCTTGTCTAGATTTGCATCGTTATAGATGATGTCAGATGGATCATAAGAGTCTACATCAAAAGTATTGAAATGGAATCCGTGATACCATCTGTTGTGTGGAGCAATTTAGTCATTGTTGTTTAGTCTGAAATATTGTGAATCTATTGCAGTTTTTTGATAATCATTTTGATCGTGAGATGGATTTGCATAATCATCGCCAACAGTGATTACACCATGATCCTTACCGTGATAGATGTCATCGTAATCCTCGGATGAATCATTGACATCGTTCAATTTGACATATGTTTCATTAGAATTTGCATCGGTGTAGGTTCCATCTTTGCCGATCTTATAGCTAAAAGAGTTAGCAGAGTTGTTTGAAGTTGGTTTGACAGTTAACTGATTTTTATTTCTAGAAATTTCTCCATTGAAGAATTTATACTCTGGATACAGGTTGCCGTTACTTTGCTTACGATATTGATAAACACCATTTGTTCCTTGGGGATGAATGCCAATTACTCTGTCAGGATTATTTTGATCTTGTAGAAAGATGTGGCTATCGTCCTTTTTTGATTTATCGGTCTTTTTATCTTTAGATGAAGCCTTCGGATTGTTATTTTCCACCGAAGGTTCAGATTGTTTAACACTTGTGTGCGTATAACTTTGATAAGAAAAGAATCCAATCAAAAATACCGCTACAACCGTTGTGATGGCAGTGATAATTTTAGCTTTCTTAGACATTGTGCTCCCCCTAAAAATCCCATAGGACATTTTAAATATGAAAAAAAGAAATTTCCGATTCAAAATATCATTAATTTTATTATCGTTAATAACAATTATATCTTTATTTTACTTAAAGTTCATTCTAATTTATAGTACCCAAGCTACTTCTTATTTTCCTTTTTATCGCTCGATGACTTTCTTGGACTACGCGGGGATCACTGGTCCGGGATTTTTTGAGTTTGTCGCCTTTATTTGTATTTCGATCGCCTACATTTTTAAATCATTCGGTGCTTTTTCGACTAGTGATGAATATGCTTTTATTTTTTTAGGAATGTTAGAGATCGCAATCTTGGCAGTTTTGACGATCAATTTGATCACCTTCAAAATCGTTCACAATGATCTAACTGTGATTCCTGGTCCAACTTGGTTTTTACTGTTGTTCAATTCGTTGTTGAGTATTTATTTTGGACGTTCGATCGGCCGACAAGCTAAAAAAGCTACAGTGGTGGATGATACGAAAAACGTGGCTGATTCGATCAACATTCAGCCTATTTCGGATGTCATCAAGAAGAAGCGTGACGAAGTTGGGATGACTCAACAAAAATTGGCTGATGAAGTATTAGTTTCACGTCAGACGGTTCACCGCTGGGAATCAGGCAAGTCACATCCTGATATGGAGTACATGATCCGGGTGGCTAAAGCCTTGGATTTTCCGGTAGCTGAGTTTTGGGGTAGTGATGACGATAAGATGAACAATGAGATCGGAAATGTAGTTAAACGAGGAAAAATTTATAAGCAGGCATTGTATTTTTTGATATCGATCGTCATTGTTATCATTGCAGTCTTTTCAGTCGCATTTGCGGGACAAAATATTCAGTCTCCATCCTTGGATAAGGTCAATCCGTTCATTAAACAAGAAATCGGCTACGTTTTAGTACACGAGGCTGGTCAACAAAAAGCTGCCGTGGTGGACGATGAGTTTGGCGAGGGGAATGTTATCACCTTGAACGGTTCGTACAATGGTAAACGAGAATTCGTCAAAATTGTTCATAAGGGAGCATATGTGAAGTCTGAATTACGAAATGTTTCTGAAAAAGATATCCCAGATGGGGTTAAGAAAAACTTGTACATGATATCTCACTTCAATGATCCAACTGAAGGATTGAAAAACATTCAAAAATCATATTCCAAACGATACATATAGTATCGTTTTTTTATTGCCGTTATAACGCTTGCCACCAACAAAGAACTAATGTACCAGCATTGTACCTTGTTGCCCGTGGTTACGCCCTTTATTATCGAACTATAGATAAGTGAGAAGGGGTTTTACAAATGATTGGACAACGGGAGCAGGTTTTGAAAGAGGTTCACAAGTATGCTGACTTTTGTACGAAGATTCAAAATAATTTAGCCAATGGGTCTTCTACTATCGAAGCGATGAAGGAATTGAATTATCAAATCGGGGCAAAAAATCATAATAGTGGTTGGTTTTTTGTGAAGTGGCAAAAATTGCGCAATGTCATTAATGCTCATAAGGTGATTTGGAGTGTGATGGCGTTTATTTTATCTGCTGCACTGACATATTTGATGGAATTAGTTACTGCTACCGTTGACCAAAACTTTCATATTTTTATACCGTTATTCGTTGTGATTGTCATCTTGATCATCAGTTGGAAACCCGTAACGGTGCCATTTATTAAGTTACGGGATAAGGAAAAAACTAGTGAATATTTAGCTTTGGAAGATCGCTTGTCAGAAAATAATCGGGAATTGAACAAGCTTATTTGTACGTATGAGGCTTTTGTTAATAATGCTTTGATTGCTGGATTTGTGACGAAACCTGCTGATATTAAAGGGCCTACTATTGAATCGGATGGGGCCTTTACTTATCCATTTATTTCAGCACAGTTGAAGACATTGAGTGGATATTTGCAGAAGCATCAGGCGGAGACTATCCATGAGGCTTCGATGCTTTATTCTCAGCAGTTGGCTTATGAAAATCAGATCGAGAATGGTAGTTTGGTGGTTATGAATACTGTGGAGACCGCTAATTATGCTAAGAGTTCTGGTGGCGTTGGTGGTCGTACTGGTGGGGTTTTTGGGGATGTTTTTAAGTAGATGATTTGGTTGGAGCCTTTTTTGGGCTTCTTTTTTTTGTTTTTGGGGTTTGTGGTTAAGTTGGGGTATTGGATTTTGGTGGTGAGTTATTTTTTTGCCAAACTACTATTTGGTTGTTGCCAAACCACTATTTTGATGTTTCCAAACCGCTATTTGAATTTTGCCAAACGTTGCCCGTTTTATAGTGGAAACGAGTTCCGGAGCGCAGCGGCCTCCGGTTAACACAGGTGGTCGCGGCACGGCTTCGCCGCACCTCTGTGCGACCACCCGCGTTAATCCTCAGCAGCTGACCGCGCTCCTCCACTCTCTCTCTTTTTTGCAGACAATAACGAACATATGTTTTACAATGTTACTTAGATATTCTAAAAGGGAGGTTGCTTATGGCGACTCGGATCGGGATTCGGCAGTTGGTTGAGTTTGTTTTGCGTAGTGGGGACTTGAATGAGTCTAAGGATAGTCAGAATACTGCTATGATCGGTGCTCGTATTCATCGGCAGCTTCAAAAAGAGCGTAGTGACGATTATGAGAGTGAAGTTTATTTGAAAAAAGTTGTTTCGATGAACGATGAGGATTATGTGCTTTCTGGTCGTGCTGATGGGATTGAGATCAGTGATGACCATATTTTGATCGAGGAGATCAAAACTTCTGATCAAAAGTATGAGGAGTTGACTGATAATACTCGCGAGCTTTATTGGGGTCAGGTGAAGGTATATGGGCATTTGATCTTGGAAGAACATCCAGAGTTAGATGAAGTGACTTTGCAGCTGACTTATTATCAAGTTTCTGAGGATAAGACGACGGTTGACGAAGAGACTTTTGGTCGTGAAGAACTAGCTGACTTTTTTGAAAAACTGATCAATGAGTATGAATTTTGGCTCAAGCTGCGTTCCGATATGCGTAAAACTCGTAATGAGTCGATCGTGCCGATGAAATTTCCTTTTGAAAAATTTCGGACTGGGCAACATGAGATGGCTGCCGCGGTTTACAAGACTATTTGCTTGGAAAAACGGCTTTTTATCGAGGCTCCAACGGGAACTGGGAAGACGATCTCGACGATGTTTCCTGCCATCAAGGCGATGGGGGAGAACAAGATCCAGCGTTTGTTTTATTTGACTGCCAAGCAGAGTACTCGGCATGTGGCTGAAGAGACAATCGATTTGATGAGTGATCACGGATTGAAGTTGAAGAGTATCACTTTGACCGCCAAAGACCGGATCCGCTTTCCGGAAGAAAAAGACTTGTTGCCGGAGAAAAATCCTTACATGATCGGTTACTATGATCGCTTGAAACCGGCTTTGAAAGACATTTTGATCCATGAAGATAGCATCACCCGTAGCGTTATAGAGCGTTATGCCAAAAAGCACACCGTCGATCCGTTTGAGTTTTCTCTGGATACGTCGCTTTTTTGTGATGTCATCATTTGTGACTACAACTATTTGTTTGATCCACTCGTCTACTTGCAGCGGTTTTTCACGGAAAAAGACAATGACAACTTTTTCCTTGTCGATGAGGTTCACAACTTAGTCAGTCGTGCGCGTGACATGTATTCGGCTGAAGTAACCAACGATGCGATTCCTAAGTTGATCGAGGAAGCCCGGAAGCAGAAGAATTCGACTAAAAAATATCAAAATCAACTCAAGAAACTGGCTAAAGCGTTTGAAGACGTCAAGTTCACCTTGGATCTTTTGAAAAAAGACGAACTAGTGACAGCAGATATCCCGAATAACCTCGTTAAAGCACTCAATAAATTCAATGAATTCATCATCGATTGGCTCAAAGACCGAGAACCGTCTGACTTCGTCGATGACACACGCGACTACTTTTTCCGGTGTCTGCAATTTTTGAAGATCAGTGGCTACTATGATGATACGTATAAAACGCGGATCGTCTTAGACGGTGACAAGATCTCCGTCAAGCAGATCTGTCTGGACCCAAGCTTTTTCCTCGACCAATCGCTCAAACTCGGATTAGGTGCGGTCATGTTTTCGGCCACGTTATCGCCAATGGACTATTATCGTGATGTTTTGGGTGGCAAGGAAAACAGTCTGGCTTATCAGTTGCCGTCGCCATTTCCAGCACAGCATCAAGAGATCTTAGTTACTCAGTACGTTCAAACGACTTACTATCAAAGATCGGCCAATGAAAATAATATTGTTGAAAGTTTGAAAGCTTTAGTGACAGCAAAAAAAGGTAATTATTTATTTTTCTTCCCATCATATGGATACTTGCGTCAAATCAAAGATGCTTTTGAGAAAAAATGTCCGGACATTCAGACGACCGAACAAACCACTGGTATGGATGCCTTTGCCAGACAAGACTTTTTAGACCAATTTGAAGAAGATCCTGTGGAGACTTTAGTCGGATTTTGCGTCTTAGGTGGCATCTTCTCTGAAGGAATCGACCTGCGAGGGACCCGTTTGATCGGCGTGGCCATCATTAGCGTGGGCTTGCCAGGATTGAGCCCCGAAAATAATTTGATCAAAGACTACTATGATCAAGAAAACGGCCAAGGATTTGCCTATGCCTATCAATTGCCAGGCATGAACAACGTCCTCCAAGCCGCCGGCAGACTCATTAGAAGCAGCAGTGACGTTGGCATCATTTTATTACTCGACCAGCGTTTCGCCAGCCAAAGATACACCCAACTCTTCCCACCGCATTGGAACAACTACCAAAGAGTCAGCACTTTAAAAAATCTGGCGACCGATATCAATGATTTTTGGAAAGGACAAGCCAATGAAAACTAAACTGACAAAAAATCTCGAATCCACCTTATATCAATATTGCTACGAACAGTCGGCCTACGTCGTCGAAGAGGTCTCGATGCCTGATAAAAAAGGAATAGTGGACACATTGAGTTACCAGCAACTACCAGATGGCTCGATCGAATGGCGCTGCTACGAGCTAAAAGTCACCAAAAACGACTTCCATTCCAAAGCCAAACTGTCTTTTATTGGCAACTACAACTACTTCGTCCTTCCACAAAAATTGTACGAAGAAGTAAAAGAAGAGATCCCGATCCACATAGGCATCTTGATCTATCGCGAGTTTGACCAAGAAGCCTTAGAGCAAGCAGACCAAACTTTGCGGACACCAGGCTTTTTGACCGTCGCCAAAAAAGCTCAGTATCAAGAGCTTCAAGTAGATGAAAAGAAACTGACGAGTCATTTCGTCGCCTCACTTTTTCGCGAAGTCGATAAGGCTAAACGTGTGGAGAAAGGTTTGCAGCTGTATCCGGCTAATAAATTGTATAAAGAATTGAAAAAACGGGCGAAAAAAGGTTACGACATTTACCACCCCGATCATAATATCTACGACCGCTTCATCGATGACATGCAAAGTGATGCTGTGACGGCGTTACAAGAAGAACTGGATGCTAGAAACGCCGAGTGTCAAGAACTAAAACTAAAACTAGCAAAACTGAACCATCCAAATTTGGAGGGCAAAGTATGACCTACTATCCATATTTAAGAGGGCGGATGTACGATTTATTAGCGTTAAAAGAAGCCTGTCTAGCAAATGAGCTAGGAAAAAATATCATGCCGATCATCGAACCAGTCAGAGATTCCAAAGAATTGTTAGACACCGTCAACATATTAGTCGAGCACGAACAACCTTTCAGCGTCATCGCCAACCCGCAAGTCAGCGTCTACGGACTAAATGACACCAAGCTCCACCCACTGCCAGACTTGAGCAAGTTAGCTTTTTTTCATCCGGCAGCGATCTTAGCACCAGACTTCAGCAGTGACTTCATTCAAAGTGACTTCAACAACAGCCTCCTGATTGCCCGCAATTACCAACTATTAAAAGCTTATCAAAACAGCGACCTACTACAAAAAGTCAGTGGAGTCTTGATACCGGAAGAAGCTAGGATCCACCAATTGGTCAAAGACAAGGCCATCACCCTAACAGATCCACTAACTTTCGTCCCCCATGTAGAAGATTACGCAATAATCGACGACGAATTTTTTCAACCAGCAAACTGGTACCAACAAATCGACAACTATCAAGGATTCGGCGACTACTCCATGGTTGGCAGTCACTATTTCGACAAAGGAATGCCATCCAGAGCCATCGCCCTGCATGTTATCTACGCCACAAAAGACGGAACACTAAGGATCCACCACTTCGTCTCCGACAGTAACGAATCCATGCGTGGCCAAAAAGAAAAATTCTTCGAAGCCATCAAAAAGCTAGCCGACTGGGCACCAGAAAACATCCACGGGCTAAATCGAACCACTGCCCTAGAAGAATTGCTAGCCTACGCAAATCAAACCAAGTTCCCAGGCCTAGGCATCGTCAAAAAATTGTCACTCCGCCATTATTTTCAGTTGATGTCTCGATTGTTGGAGTTGAGTAAGTAAAAGAACACCATTCAAATTTGAGTGGTGTTTTTTGCGTTATAACGGACATACAAAGATTCCACACAATTGTGGATTGAACCTCAACATATACCAACCTATGATGAAACCATCAAGTAATCAATAATTCTATCATCAGGGGGCAGAGTTATGGATCGGAATAAAGGTAAAAAGGAATTTTGGAAAACACTGATAATCAGCTTAGTTTTTGTAATACTACTATTCAGCTTGTTAGAAATGGGGGATGTCTTAATACAAAAAATCCCATCAGGTGTCACTACGAGTTCCGAGGTTATTTAAAGCAAACAAAAAAGCCAACCGAAAATCGATTGGCTTTCCAAATTCAGGCACATCTCAGGAGACAAAATAGATTGTTAGTTTGCTTTTTGTTTGAGAATGCGACTAAAAGTTAAGACTATTTACCAGGGTGCAATAGCTTGTGTTCGAAAGGTGGTTGACCGTTAGGAGCAGGTTTTACAGCTTGATTAAGTGCATCATGGAATTGGTTAGGGAAATTATTCATAGTTAAATACCTTCTTTATTTAGTTTTAGATTGTTTTGTTTTTAAAAAGCCTTATTTACCAGGGTGAAGTAATTTATGTTCCAAAGGAAGTTGACCGTTAGGAGTAGGTTTTACAGCTTGATTAAGTGCATCGTGGAATTGATTAGGGAAATTATTCATAGTTAAATACCTTCTTTATATAGTTTTAGAATGTTTTGTTTTTTTAATAGATCTTATTTGCCAGGGTGAAGCAGCTTGTGTTCCAAAGGTGGTTGACCATTAGGAGCAGGTTTTACAGCTTGGTTAAGTGCATCGTGAAATTGGTTAGGGAAATTATTCATAGTTAAATACCTTCTTTATATAGTTTTAGATTGAGTTGTTTTTAAAAAGCCTTATTTACCAGGGTGTAATAGTTTATGTTCCAAAGGAAGTTGACCGTTAGGAGCAGGTTTTACAGCTTGATTAAGTGCATCGTGGAATTGATTAGGGAAATTATTCATAGTTAAATACCTTCTTTATATAGTTTTAGAATGTTTTGTTTTTTAATGGATCTTATTTACCAGGGTGTAACAACTTGTGTTCAATAGGAAGTTGACCATTAGGAGCAGGTTTTACAGCTTGGTTAAGTGCATCGTGGAATTGGTTAGGGAAATTATTCATAGTTAAATACCTTCTTTGTATAGTTTTAGATTGTTTTGTTTTTAAAAAGTCTTATTTACCAGGGTGTAACAACTTGTGTTCAATAGGAAGTTGACCATTAGGAGCAGGTTTTACAGCTTGGTTAAGTGCGTCGTGGAATTGGTTAGGGAAATTATTCATAGTTAAAATACCTTCTTTATTTAGTTTGTTTTGATTCAAATATCTCTGTATTTGATTAATGCGTAATGCTAAGGGCGAATTATTTGTTGCTAAAATACTTTTGTTCTTTGATCAATGCGATTGAAGCAGTGGGAAATGATTTGAATGCTTCAGTTTCATAAGTAGTTTTTTCAAAATTATTGTATGTATCTTTCATGTAAATACCTTCTTGTTATTTAATTGATTTTTTAATTGTAAGTTGATGTTTTTATTAATAGTAATTATCTTTGTAAGTGTTTAATAAGTGGATCGATAACACGATCGTTTTTAGGTTGTACAGATAAGTGTACGGCGTGATGTAAGTCATCAGCTAGGTTGATCATGTAAGTACCAACCTCCTTTCTATGTGTTACATTATTGCGTCTGAAGCTTTAGAGCAGCTTAAAATAATGTAGTCATTCTGTGAAGAAGATATGAAAAAAAGCAATCACCGGTGTGGTGGTTGCTTTTTGACTGGTTAAGATTAAATGTAAAAAGTTTTGAAAGACTAAATAGACCAGGTTGTAGTCCAAACGATCTTAGATTTATATATTCCATCGTCAAGGTTTGTATTACGAACAAAAATTTTAAGACCTTCATTATTTTGCCAAGATATTGGTTGGATCGATTCACCTTGTTTCGTTTGTTCAACAACGAGATTTTTACTAGGGATACCCAATTCATTTTGATTTGAATCAAAATATCGTAATTCAAGACTATCAGTAGTTATTGGTGAGTTTGAAGAACCATAATGAAACTTATCCGAGAAGCTCAATTCTAATTTTGCTGGTGTTTTGTTACGACGATTATCGTTGAAATCAACAATATTGTTGTCACTATCAGGGAGAATTCGATTCTCGAGAGATGAAACTCTTTTAATTATTTGTCCAAATTCTATATTATGAGGAATCGGAACAATACCATCGTTTACGAAAGAAATACTATTAATTGGTTCTATTGGATCAATATAACTTTCTTGATCACTAGTATATACGGTAAATAAGGGTGCATATTCAAAAGAGTTTTTTTCGATTTTTGTAACTATAGTATCAATGGTAACTTTGGTTGGGAAGTTTTCAATGGGGATGTGTTTTATATGCACAGTGTTTTCATCAATTCTAATATTCTCTGGTTTAATATTGTCGTTGTTAATTTTAACGCTGTCTATATTTACAATTTCTTCATTTGGGCTAAGAGGGTAAATGAGTTCATTCTCACGAAATTGAGGGCGTATATTGACGTCATTATGGTTTATTATTGTGATAGTGTGGGTTAAACGGTCAGTTACTTCTGCATTTTCGATATTAAACGTATTGCTTATATGTGTGTTATCAGCGTATGTACTACTAATGGTATGGTCATAGTCATTCTGAATGTTAATACTATCTACTCCAATATGAATTTCATTAGATTTCACCTTGAAAGGATTATTCTTATCAATCGGATTTTCACTGATAATTTCAACATAATATCTTGTATCATTATCTTCTCTTGAAAGAGATTTTAACGGCAATGTGTTTTTTGGATTAGGAAATTCTCTATTTTCAGCTCCCTTAACTCTGTGCCAATGAATCTCATCTTTATCATCAAAGTCACCGTTTAACGTGATGATACTGGAGTCTCCAGCAGTAAAATTTTTTTGATCATCTTTGATAGTCAACATGTTACCAACAGTAACACTGGTATAAGCATCAATTTGTTTTCCAAGACCATTAATTAATGAACCTTTTATTTTAACAACTTCTGAAGAAAGATGTTTATGGGCAAGAATCGAACTTGCATTTTTATTGACAAAAATTTGATTATCTATAATCGAAATGAGTTCGTTAGATGTTTTATCTGTGGTAACTCCAGCAATATCATCAGGGAATGACCATTGAATATCGTGAATATCATTTGCGGTGACAGGATCAGTAATCACATCAAGATAATATCCTTTTTTCAAGAAATCTTTATTTACCAATAAATAATTAGATTGAGGTTTGATGGAAAAACTATTTGTAACTTCACTGTCTTTAGAAAAGGTGATAGATGTCATGTTAGAGTACAAAGGCGGATTGAAGTAAGGCAAAATTGGTACAACTTGTGCAAATGCTTGAAAATAAAAAGTCCCAGGAGTTGTGGATTTAAATGAATAATTACGATTATTGATGGAGTGGTTCAATAAAAATCCAGATTTTTTTATTTCCCTCCATTTTCCCCCATCGAATTTATACCATTTATAATTGACGCCAGAGAATAAATTACCACCAAAAACTGAGCTAGCATCATTTTTGTTAACGTCCGTTTTAATAGTTACAGAATCCCCAGTTCTTGCATAGTAATGATCTTTAGGTTGTAATTTAAAACCTGAAACTGTTACCCAGGATCCAAGAGAATATCCCGGCCCAGTAGGGGTGCGAAAAGGTGCAGGTGCCGTGACAGCAGTATCTGTATTGTCGGCGTGTGCAATTGAAACAAATCCAAAGATGGTTACGAAAGAAATTACAATCAAAGCTATTTTAATAAATTTACTTGAGATAACGTTCTTTAAAATAAGCACAACCTAGTCTCCCCAAAAAATGGGTTATTTGAGTTTAAGTATAACTGGCATATCAAAATCATAGAATGGCAATTTTAATATAAAACAGTATTTATATATTTTTATCCAGTAAAAAAAGTAGTGAAATAATAATGATTAAAATACAAAAAATGAGCGGAGCGAAGTCCCGCGAACTGAATTAAAAATTGGGAGAATATAACAATCAATAAAACGTTCAGCATGAATGCACATAGGGGTTAAGGCACCTACACAATGCACTTAACCTTGCACTTATGATCTTATTAACATAAATAGAAACTGAGATAGACCGCAATAAATAGGACGCGCAAAAAGTGCCAACTTGATCAAAATAACTCGGTCCCCATAAAAAAAAGGGGATTGTTTCACTATCTAGACGGAGGGGCCCGGGGATACAGACCTCAGCACCTAAATCGTGTCAGATGCGTTCCAGCGTCTGTATCCCCGGGCCCCGGAGTCGACAGTGAACCACACACTAAACTACTACCTCAACAACCAAACCACCACTGCAGCCAATCTCTCACACCTCAAGACAAACCCCACCAAAAACAAAAAAAGAACTGTCCAAACGGACAGCTCTACCTGGGGTTGTTTATAAATGAATAAAATTAGTCAAGATCAATAACAATACTAGCGAGTAACGTTATCAAACAATTGGCCAACAGCAGCAACATCGTTAGCAGCTGTATGAATACCAGTACTAATACCAGCACGTAGTGAGTTTAAAATAATCATAAATTTGTTCCTCCTTCATCTGAACAAGACCAATTATGCATCCATAATCATAAAATAAGCTTAAAAAAGCAAAGATGAACAAATTTTTTTATATTTTAAACTTCACTAATGAACTGTGCCATTTCCAAACAAGCATCGTCAGCTTGTGGCAAGACGCCGATCATTGGGGCAAATGCGTGGGCCATGCCGTTGTATTGTAGGAACTTGACGTCAGTTTCATTTTCGTTGAGTAGCTTAGCATAAGCTTCGTCTTGTAATCTGAAAAAGTCGTACTCACCAACGATCATGAGTGTGTTAGCTTTTTGCAGATTGTCTCTGCCGTGTAGTGGCGAGATCAAGTCTAAGTTGGGGTTTTCGTCATGAGTTAAGTAGTACTTTCTCATGATGGCGTTTAAGGAATGGAATAATTTGCGATAGTTATTTCTGATGGCGATCTGAGCTTGATCAATTGGGTAACTGGAAAGGTCCCAAAGCTCTTCATTGTGGTCATCAGCTAATGTTACTACGGCGTATAGCAAGATGTTGGCAGCTGATGATTGGTAGCCTAGGCGATTCAAGAGGTTATCGACAGCAATGCTGACGTTTCCTCCGGCCGAGTCGCCTCCGAGGATGATATTTTCAAAGCCTAAGCATTGTTGAACGTATAAGCTTACTGCTACACCGTCAAGGATCCCTTCGGGGAAAGGATTTTCTGGTGCTAATTTGTAGTCGATGTTGAAGACTGTAGTGTTGCTCTGTTCAGCGATGTATTTGAGCATGTTACGAACGTCTTCAATTTGACCACCATAGAAGGAGCCACCATGGAAGTAGATAAAAGCTTTTTTAGCGCTAGCATTTTCAGGGATGTACTGTTCCATGCGAACATTTCTATGCCAGTATTCGATGTTGCGCTCGACGGTTTCAATGTTAGTTGTGGTGAGGTCTTCTGAGTTGACCGCTCCACCGGCACGTAGTTGGACTAAGTCGTCATCTAAAGCGGAAACTGTTTTAAATTTTTCCAAACTTGGTAGTAATAGGGGACTGTATTCACCACCATTGATCGTGTCGTCTACTGGTTTGACGATTTTATCTAAAGGATCATTTAAAGTTTCGATACAATTATTTTTTAAGACTTCTAGAGTTTGTTTATATGCCATTTTTCTGTTCTCCTTGAACATTTTTAAACCTCTTCGATAGAAGCATCTTTCAAAACATTTGCTTCTGCTGTGTCAGTATCTTGAGCTGATAATTGTTTTTCGTCTAAGTTATAGAAGCGCATCATTGTAATAACAACGATCGATAAGAGTACAGGGATCCAAATAAAATTGATGCTGATGGCGCTGAGTGCTTTAGCACTTTGGACGGTAGCGTTGGCAGAAAATCCGCCCCAAGCTAGGACCCATCCGGAAACCGCTCCACCGACACCCATGCCGATTTTAGCACCAACCATCGGAATAGAGGAGAGGAAGCCTGGTTCCTCGATTTTTTGAACGACACGGGAATATTCAACTGTGTCGGCGATCATTACAAATGAGAGTGTGAAGACACCACCCATAGTGATCATGGAAATAATATTACCGGCAAAAATCCAAACGACGTTACCTGAGTTGATGCCGAGCGGGGAAATTACTTGGCCGATGATGAATGCAATCAAGATGCCTGTCATAATAGAACGATTGCTGAATTTTTTTGCTAAGATCGGGACTAGTAAGTTACCGATAACTGAAGTGATAGTGAAAGCCATTAGTAAACTGAAAACTTTTTTAGCATTGTAAACGTAAGTTACGTAAAAAACAGTCGCAGACATTCTCGTTACCCAAAATGTTTGGATCAAGATCAAACTAATGGAAAGAATGACCCAAGGCCGATTTTTGAAAGCGCCTTTGAATGATTCTTTGATCGAAAGGTGACCTTCGATCTGGTCGGCTTCGTTGTCGGATTCTTCTAGCGGTTGTTCACGCAAGTTGATGAAAGCTGAGAAGAAAAGTAACATGATGACACTTCCGATAATGATGCCCCAGATCATCCAGGCAGTTTCGCTTTTTTGTCCACCGAGCATGTTGATGATCGGTAATGTGATCGCAGCGATAACAGTCGTTCCGATGTTAGTCATAACCATCCGAGCACTAGCTAAGTTAGCTCGTTCTTCTTTATTTTTGGTCAAACTAGGTAGGATCGCAGTGATCGGAGTATTAGCACCTGAGTAAACTAAACTGAATAAGGTGTAGATGACACTGACCCAAATTTTTTGAAAGAGGTCATTGCCACCAAAACTTGGATTGATGAAGAGCAACATGGCTAAGATCCCAAGGGGAACTCCGAACCATAAAAAGTAGGGACGGGATTTACCGTATTTTGATTTGGTGTGATCAATTAGGTAACCGAAGAACATTCCATCGAAGGCGTCAATGAAACGGACGACTAAGAATAGTGTTCCTACGAAAGCAGCGGAGATGTTTAGGACTGTGGTGTAGTAGAACAAGAGATATAGTCCTACCATTTGCCAGATCAGGTTGCCACCCATGTCGGTAGCACCGTAGAAGATGCGTTGTTTCCATTTTTTCCAGGTCATTTGTTTTTTCCTCCTGTATTTTCCCTGTAACCGTATACATATAATAATAAATATTTTTCTATAAATTAATTCCTTAGATTGCCTATTTAGTTACCTTTTTTGACATTTGTCACGGGAGATGGTGTGCAGAGGTATAGATGTAAGAGAGAAACGCAGACAGAGGCGTTTGTGATTTTAGGTGTGTGGTATTGAGGTAGTAGTTTTGAGTGCGGTTCACTGCCGACTCCGGGGCCTGGGATACAGCCGCTGGAACGCACCTGACACGATTTTGAGCTACCCGAGGAGACCACTCGGGCATCTCAAAACTCGGTCTTTCACTAGGCAATAAATTGCCAAGTGAAATTTAGGTGCTGAGGGCTGTATCCCAGGCCCCTCCGTCTAGATAGTGCACTATCTCCCCTTTTTTTTGGAAGTGACCGAGTTTTTTTGAGCAAGTTGGCACTGTTTGCGCGTCCTATTCATTGCGGTCTATCTCAATTTCTATTTTTGTTGGTAAGTTCAAAAAGCAATGATAAAACCCTTATGTAAAATAAAAACGCCCGCGCTTATGCACGGACGTTTTTGTTATTTATGATCTATGGTTAAAACAGAGGTAATGGGGCTAAGTATTCGATGTCTGTTCTTTTAGCTGCTGGGCCTTCTGCTAGGATAGCTAGTTGTTTTACGACGGTGGCGTCTGCTTGTTTTAGGAGGGCTTTGGCTGTGTTTAAGGAGCCTCCGCTGCTTATTACGTCATCTACTATTACTACTTTTTTGCCGCGAATCAGTTCTGCGTCTGCTCCGTCTAGTACTAGTTCTTGGTCAGCGCTGGTGGTTATGGCGTGGACGGATTCTGTTAGTGGTTTGTTCATGTAGTCTTTGACGCTTTTACGCAAGACTATGAAATGGGGATGGTTGGTTTGGTCGCTTAGTACTTGTGCTAGCGGGATTCCTTTGCTTTCCATGGTTACTAAGTAGTCGAAGTCGACGTTGGCTAGTTTTTTACCTAATTGTTCGGCTGCGTAGGCTGTTAGTTCCGCGTCGCCTAGTAGTACGAAGGAGGCAATTGTGGTTGTTGGGTTGATTTTTATTAGTGGTAATTCTCGTTTTAGTGGACCGATGGTTAGTTCGTATGTTTTTGTCATGGTTAGATCCCCAATCCTAATAATGGTAATCCGAATTTTAGTACGGCGCCGCTTAAGAGTCCGATGAACGGATCTACTAGTGCCGTTACTACTAAGGTGATGGCGGCAACTGTTGATAGTGGTCCGTTCATGGCGGTTGTGGCGTTTTCTGGAAAAATTACTACTGCTCCAAGGACTAATAAAAAGCCGGCGATTGATGCACTAGGTACGTACTGACCGATTCTTGGTAGCCAACCCAAGAGTAAAATTACGGCCATGATCAGCATCATGATTATCCCTGCAATTACTGGTTCGGGAGCACTGGCTGTTGCGGAAATAATGGTTTCTACTGGAGCTCCACCTAGTAAACTAGTTCCGAAGTCAGCTAGTGCTTGAGTACTGGTCAATAAATTCAAATCGACTGGATTCGGTTTTTGACCAGTCATTTGACCGGTGATCAATCCATAGGAAATGTTTGCGCCGATGTTTAGGCAGGCTAGACTTAGAGCACCACGTAAAACTTTGACGCTGACTACTGGTTTAACAAATTGAAATTTGCGAGCCGTGACGTGATCTGGCAAGGTCACCCGATAATGTTTCACGAAAACGGCGTAGAGACTAGTTCCGATGACTGAAATGGTAATAGTCCAAACTAAGTCGTGGCTAATGATGTAAGTTACGGCCGCTAAGGCAATCGATATCCAGCCAAAATGTGATTCTTCTTTGGCCATTTGTAGGGCGATTTTTGCTAACATCAGTCCAACTCCAGCCATCATTCCGGCCATGATCTGTGTTCCGAGGATGTCGACGATCTTAGTCAGCGACCCAGTCAGACCGATCACTAACATGATTGCGGCGCCGAAGAAGATGATCGACGAACGTTCACGTAAGTTTTTACCGAGGTGTCCGGTCAACGCTAACGATTCCGCTTGGAATGAAATCGGTGCGACCGATCCAGCAACTCCGTTGACTAACGATGCTAATCCGAACGAAAAAGCTGTCGGGAAGACGGCAAAGCCAAGTGTCATCGCCATGATCCCTTGAGGTATTCCGTTTAAAACAACGCCGATTGCGGCAAGTAAATCTGCTAACCAATGCAAAACAATACCACCTTTGCTGTTAATACGAACAATATACTATATAAATTTATTTAAATCCACCTTATTGATAAAATAAACGTATATTAAAAGGTTGGATATTAATTAATGTTCGGATATTTATCAAAATTGTTTCAGCTTACTTTGTGTGGTTCTTGTCATTTCATACAGTATCCCTAAAAATCAGACGACAAAAAGCCTCTAGACATCACATCATCTAGAGGCTTTTTACTATATTCAACTTGAGACTATAAAAATTTTTCTCTTGGGGGAGATGGTTTTTACATAAGTTCTATTTTTCAGTAACAAAGGTGCTAACTGTGTGTTCCTTACCACTGATGAACACTTTCGCTTCAGGTCCTTCAAGCAATTCCACGTTGGTGTTGTCGTGAGTCAAAGTGACTTTAAAAAGATTGTTTTGGAGGCGGATCCTGAAGGTTAGGGCATTCCACTGTTTTGGCAAGTTGTTCGTTAGATGCAGGATGCCATTTTCTTGGGTCATTCCCGCAAATCCGGCTGTTAGTGCTAACCAGCTACCGCCGAGATTTGACAGATGGAGGCCGTCCTCAGTGTTTCCTTGGAGATCAGTTAAGTCCATCGTGGCAGTGGCCATGAAATATTGGTAGGCTTGCTTGTAGTCGTTAAGTCTAGCTGCGACCATGCTGAAGACTGATCTAGATAGGGATGAATCGTGCGTGGTGATTTTTTCATAGTAGTCATACTCCCGCTTGAGATGGTCCTTTTTAGTATCTTCGGGGAATAAGAACTCAGCCAGGATGGTGTCGGCTTGCTTGGCTACTTGGTGACGATAAATCGTTAGGGGATGATAGTGCAATAATAGTGGGTAATTTTCCTTCGGTGTCGTTTCAAACGGCCACAGAGGTTTGCTGAAAAAGCTGTCATCCTGGGCGTTGATCTTTAGATCTTTATTGAATGGCAGGTAGATTGCTTGAGAGATGCTGAAAAAGTCGTCTAGCTCTTTGTCAGTCACATTGAGTTGTTCGAATTTTTCCGGAGCCAGAGCTTGAACGATCTTGCCTAGTCTAACGGCTAAGTTCAAGTTGTGCTTGGCAATGCGGTTAGTGTAGTAATTGTTGTCGACCATGACGGTATATTCGTTGGGACCAGTAACGCCGGCAAATTCAAAGCGTTTTTGGTGGTCTATTTCACGGAAGTGGCCAAAGTTGACCCAAAATCTAGCCGTCTCCAAAACGAGCTCGAAGCCTTTTTTGATTAACCAATCGTTGTCGACAGTTGCTTCATAATAACGATTGACGGCATAAGCAATGTCACCGTCGATGTGATATTGAGCAGTCCCTGCTGGATAGTAGGCTGAGGCTTCTTGGCCATTGATCGTCCGCCATGGGAACAAAGCACCGTGATCGACACCCAGCGTTCTAGCTTGTTTTTTAGCATCGTCCAAAGTATTGAAACGAAAGTCGAGTAGATCGCGGGCAATTTCGGGATCGGTATAGGTGAAATAAGGTAGGAGATACATCTCGGTATCCCAGAAATAATGCCCTTCATAGCCAGTTCCGCTGAGTCCTTTAGCAGGGATGTTAGTCTTCCCATCACGTCCAGCCGATTGGTTTAGTTGGAACAAGTTGTAACGAATAGCTTGTGTCAGCTGATCGTCACTATCGATCTCGACCTGGCTACTGTGCCAAATATTGCTCCAATATTGCCGAGAACTTTCGGCGATGCTGTCAAAAGTATAGTTACTCAAATCGATCACCGGAGTCTTTTGATCGTAATCGATATTAGAAACACCAGCCAAATAAGTGGCCACGCCGTTTTCCTGGCTAAGGTTAAAGACTTGTTCGGTCAAAGTACCGGAAAAAGCCGAAATAGCCATGGTAATAGTTAGCTTGCTGTTAACAGTTTTGATAACCAAATTTTTTTCATTAGCGGTATCGACAGTCGTGTCGAACTGCAAAGTTTTAACTTGACGAGCCTTTCGAGGATCATCACTAGCGTCAGAATCCTTCACACTTTGCAACGACTTAGTCACCTTGATCTTACCAACGTAACTATTTTTTGTGAATTCGTAACGTAAGGCAACCGCAGTTTGATCGGCTTGGTCGATGACAGTCGTTAAATGTAAGTTGATTGATTGATCGTCGTCGGTCGACAAGACGTAATCTTGCGATAAAATACCAGTTTCAAAGTTAAGATTGGATGACTTCAAAGTTGACCGGTCAAAAGCTTTGCCAGTAGATGTTGTAACTGTGATCTGACGAAGATCGGGCAAGTTGACAATAGTTTGATGATTTTTCGCGTAACCCACCGCTGATTCACCATAGACGATCGGATCAGTCTCGTAATAACCGTTAACTAAAGTGCCACTACTCGGGCTTGGATCGATTGGATCACTGGCGCGAATGCCAAAATGTCCGTTAGCAAGCGAGTAGATCGTCTCTAAATAAGGTGGTTGATGATTTTTTAAGTCAGTCAGACTGAGTGTGTTTAAATTTGACATGAAATACCTCCCTCAAGGTTATTATTCTAATCATGAAATTGTTTACATTATTAATGTACAGGTAACAAAAAAGCTTTCCAATCCACAATTTGGTTGTAATAGTTACCTTTTTTAACATCAGTGAATCTATCTTAGTCGCTTTAACAAAATTTTCAACGGGTATAGCCAGATTTTTTGCAAAAACTAGGAGTTTTGATGGCGATAATCATTCGGAGTCATCTCAAAATGCTTCCGGAACAAGACGAAGAAGTTTTTATTCGAACCAAATCCAGTTTGCTCCGCGATTTCGTGAATCGGCAAGTCCGTCTGCCGCAAAAGCTGGGTCGCCTTAGTCAAACGAGTTTGGACCAAATAATTTTTAGGAGAAACGCCAACAAATTTTTTAAAAATCCGAATCAAGTGAGCTTCGGAAATATGATTTTCCTGACTAAATTGGGCGATGGTAATATTTTTGGAAAAGTTATTTTGAATTTCCGACATCACTGATTGGATCATCAACGGCGAGCCCAACTTCAAAGAACCAGAATCGTTTTCCTGAAAGCGACTCATCTTCTGCAAGACAAAAGCGGCCACATAGTGCAAAGCACTGATCGTCTGCACTTGATTTTGAATATCCGGCTTTTCAGCCCGCTTATATTCAGTGATCTTGGCCAAACTTTTTTCCAGCAGAGCAAACTTAGGCTCAGTCAGATCCAAAGGACCGATCTCAAAATGAATTTGATTAAAGTCATCAATTTGATCAAACAACCAATTCAAAGGCAGCAACAAAGTCAAAATTTCATTCCGAGGATCAACAACCGCCTTAAAGCTGTGAATAACATTAGGACCAATAACAAAAAATTCCCCAGCAGTAAGCTGATATTCCTGACCATTGATCCGAGTACGCCCAGGCTCACCCTTAACGACATAGCACAGTTCAATAGAGTTATGCCAATGAGACATAACATCTTTAACTTTCCATGAGGGGTCAGTATGAAGAAAAGCCTTAACAGGTAATGAGTCGTCAAAAACGAGGTTTTCATAATAAGCAGGCATTTGTATTTCTCCTTTTATTGTTGGAGGTTATTAATTTGATTATATAACATTGTTTGGGGGGAGGGTTGTTCCCGGTCCTGTGGGGGTTCCGGGAATTGCGCCGTGGAACGCTGCGGGCCCACTTTGAGCTATCCAAGGAAGACCGCCTTGGACATCTCAAAGCTGGGTCTTTTCGTAAGCACGGCCTTTGCCGTGCAAACGAAAATTTCGCGGCTGACGGCGAATTCCCTCCACCCCCACAGGACCTAATTGGGAATAAAACTTATTTTTTTGTGGGGATACGGTACTTAGCTAAACATGCTTGGGTAGTTTGGGTTAGATTGATGTACTGAGCTCTGTACGGTCTTACGATTTTGGAAAGTACGATTTATCCAGTAAATTTTGAGAGAGAATATCATCGAAAATTTTTTTGAAGATCCATAAAGAAAAATAAGAATAAAATCAGATTCAGTTGGAACCAAAGGTTTGGATTTTGATTTTACTATCATCAAAGAAACTGAGATAGACCGAAAAGAGTAGGGCAGGAAAAAGCGCCAATTTATACACAAAAAATCGGTCCCACCCAAAAAAATAAGAATGGTTATTAGACCACTATCTAGGTGGAGGGGCGGGGCGCTATATGGGCTCAGCCGCGAAATTTCACTTAGCGGTTTACCGCTTAGTGAAAGACCCAGCTTTGAAACAAGCGAGCGGTTTATGCTCGATTGGTTCAAAGTGGGTCCGCAGCGTTCCAGTCTCATATAGCGCCCCGCCCCGGAACCGGCAGTGAACCACCAACAAAACTACCCCCACTATCCCAATACAATAAAAAAAGCCAACTCCATAAAATGAAGTTAGCTTAAAAATAACTAATCAGAATTACGACCAATATCATAATCATCATCTTTCATAGCCTCAACCTTACCCATCAAATAACCATTACCAACCTGAGAAAAGAAATCATGGTTGGAAGTTCCAGTTGAGATACCATTCATAACAATAGGATTAACATCCTCAGCGTTCCCATCAGGGAAAAGAGGACTTTGACCTAAGTTCATCAAGGCCTTATTAGCGTTGTATCTTAAGAAGACCAACACTTCTTCAGTCCAGCCGATGTCATCGTAAAGAGTGTGCGTGTACTTTTCTTCATTGTCGTAAAGCTCATAAAGAAGGTCGTACATCCATTCTTGCAATTTGCCTTGTTCGTCTTCTGACAATTCGTTGAAGGCGAGTTGGAACTTGTAGCCGATAAATGTTCCGTGGACTGATTCGTCACGGATGATCAACTTGATGATCTCGGCCACGTTGGCTAATTTGTTGTTTCCTAAGTAATAAAGTGGTGTGTAAAATCCTGAATAGAACAAGAATGTTTCAAGGAAGACACTAGCTACTTTTTTCTGGATGCCTGTTCCGTGTTGGTAGATCTCGTTGATGATCTTAGCTTTCTTTTGAAGGAATTCGTTGTGGTCGGTCCAGTCAAAAATTTCTTCGATCTCTTCAGCAGTATTTAAAGTACTGAAGATCGATGAATAACTCTTGGCGTGAACAGATTCCATGAATTGGATGTTGTTGAAGACGGCTGTCTCAGCTTGAGTACGGACATCTTTTCTGATTTGTTCGATCCCGTCTTCTGATTGGAGTGTGTCTAGCAGCGTTAAACCACCAAAAACGTGTCCAACTAGAGTATGTTCAGTCTCGTTTAATGTCCGCCAATCATCGACGTCATTTGATAGTGGGATACGAGTATCCAACCAAAATTGTGATGTAAGTTTTTCCCAAGTAGCTTTGTCGACTTGGTCTTCAATTTTGTTCCAGTTTATGGCTTTGTAGTATGTATCGACCATTTAAAATAATCCTCCTGAGTGAATCTAAAGTGAATCTGAAAAAATTAAATTGAGCAGCTTTCGCATTCGTTACTACCAATCTCATCATTGTTTTCCGTAAATGTTCTTACGTAGTAAAGTGACTTGATACCTTGATAATAGGCATAGTTACGTAAAATACTGAGATCACGAGTTGTTTGCTTAGTATCAGTCTTCCATTCGTAAATTCCTTCTGGGATCTCTGAACGGAGGAATAAGGTCAAACTCATTCCTTGATCGACGTGCTTTTGAGCAGCAGCGTAGATGTCGATAACTTTACGCATATCAGTATCGTAAGCTGACTTGTAATACTTGATCGTATCGTTACTCAATAGTGGAGCTGGGAAGTATAGCTTACCGTTTTTCTTTTCTTGACGTTCCTCTACTAAACGAGTGATTGGTTGAAGGCTCGCACTAGTATTGTTGACATATGAGATCGAACCTGTAGGCGCAACAGCAAGACGGTATTCATTGTACAAACCGTATTTTTGGACACTGTCTTTAAGTGCTTGCCAGTCTTCTTTAGTTGGGATATCGATATCTTTGAAGAGTTCCTTGACTCTGGCTAGTTTAGGAGCAAAGTCTTCGCTGATATATTTGTCGAAGTAAGAACCATTAGCATAGTCAGACTTTTCAAAATTATAAAAAGTTTCTTTGCGGTCCTTAGCGATTTGGTTACTTTCCATCAATGTCCAGTAGTTGAGCAAGAGGAAGTAAACGCCAGTGAACTCGATCGATTCGGGTGAACCGTATTCGATCTGGTTCTTAGCTAAGAAAGTATGAAGTCCCATAGCACCTAGTCCAACTGAGTGGCTCAGTTTGTTACCGTGAGCAACAGAAGGAACAGCAACGATGTTTGAAGCGTCTGAAACGTAAGTCAAAGCACGCATCATTGAACGAACTGATTTACCGAAATCAGGACTGTCCATCATGTTCAAGATGTTAGTTGAACCAAGGTTACAACTGACATCTGTTCCCATTTTGACGTATTCTTGAGCATCGTTTAGTTCTGAAGGAATCTGAACTTGTTGGATCTCAGTACATAAGTTACTCATGATGACCTTACCGTCGATCGGATTAGCACGGTTAACGGTGTCGATATTCAAGACATAAGGGTAACCTGATTCTTGTTGTAACTTACTGATCTCGTCTTCAAGTTCACGAGCTTCAATTTTGTATTTTTTAATGCGGTCATCTTTGACCATGTTGTCGTATTCTTTAGTAATATCCACGTAAGAAAATGGAACGCCATAAACTCTTTCAACGGAGTAAGGGCTGAATAAGTACATGTCTTTGTTCTCACGAACTAATTCATAATACTTATCAGGAACGATAACACCGAGTGACAAAGTCTTCACACGGATCTTTTCGTCGGCGTTTTCTTTCTTAGCAGACAAGAAGTCAATGATATCAGGATGGAAGACGTTCAAATAAACGGCTCCGGCACCTTGTCTTTGACCTAATTGGTTACTGTAACTGAAAGAATCTTCCAACAATTTCATAACTGGCAAGACACCAGATGAAGAATTGTCGATTCCCTTGATAGGTGAGCCTGATTCACGCAAGTTTGACAAGGTGATACCAACACCACCACCGATACGTGATAGTTGCAGGGCACTGTTGACAGTCCGACCAATACTATTCATATCGTCAGTTACTTGGAGTAAGAAACAAGAAACGTATTCTCCACGACGTTTTCTACCAGCATTCAAAAATGAAGGAGTAGCTGGTTGATAACGTTGTGCGATCATTTCTGTTGCCAATGACTTAGCTAATTCTTGGTCACCATTAGCGAAAAGCAAGGCATTAAAAAGGATCCGCATTTCGTAATTTTCCAAATACAAGTCGCCATCGTTAGTCTTGATCACGTATTGGTTGTAAAACTTATAAGCAGCCATAAATGACTTAAATTGGAAATGTTGATCCATCAAAAAGTTATAAAGATCTTCGATGAAGTCGAATGGATATTTATCGATGACCTCGTGTTCGATGAAATCGCCGTCTAACAAGTAGTCGATGTGATCTCTAAAAGAGTCAAATTTCTTAGTGTTAGGTTCAACATTCTCATTGAAAAAAGCCTTAATGGCTTCTTGATCTTTGTTTAGTGGAATTGTATTGTCCACTGGAATATTAATTTCATTATTTAATTTGAAGTAACTTACATTAGTTACGTCCAGGTTGTTTAGCCCCAAATTCGTTCACTACTTTCTTGAAATTTTCTACGTCTTTATCGGTTCCGTTGAATTCAAATTCAAATACGACTGGGACGTCTAAGCCTTTAGCGATGTCTCTGGCAGTGTGGTTGTACAGAGTATTGAAGTTACGGTTTCCGCCTCCCGCAACACCAACACAGTTATCGGCATTTCCTTTGTATTGAAGGAAATCGATCACTGAGTCCATCATATCGTCATCGTAAGAAGGTACGATGAGAATAAACGACCGACCCATTTCGTGAAACGGGTCGGCGTCAGTAATTTGATATGCATCCAAACCAGTTTTCTTAACAAATCTTACGGTTTGGCCTGTGATTGAATAAAAAGCGATGTCTACCATTGACTAGCCTACTAGTCCTTTAAGACTATCTGGGCGGAAGCCAACGATTGGATCACTATTTCCAGGCATTACTACAGGGACGCTTTGGTATCCTTGTTGTTTTAAGTAATCAAGATATTGTGGTTGTTGGTTGATATTTCTTTCTTCGAATTGTACGTTATGTTCTTTTAAGTATCTCTTTGTCATTCTGCATTGCATGCAGTTGTTTTTGCTATATACGATTACGTTGTTCATAATGGTGGTCCCCTTTGTTAATGTTTCAAAGACTAGTTTAAAACAACCAAACTCAATATACAAGATGTAGTGTCTGAATATTTGCGAAACACTGTATTTAGTGTGTGAAACAGTGATGGGACGGGCTTTAAAGAATTTTTTCATGAAAAAGCTGCCAAGTGTTTCAATTTCGAAAAAAAACTTCGTTTCGTGTTAAAATTGTCTTATCAATAAAAATTGATGTAGAACAAATAACCATTGGATTTGAGGAGATTAACATGAACGGATGGAATTTCATAGGGATACTCGCTTGGATTATTGTTATTGCTCTTTTATTCATCGTAGTATTTAACATTAGAAATCGTCACTTAAAGATCTTAGTGGAACACAAGAAGAAAATCACTTGGAAGACGATCTGTCTCGATATCGTGGAGATATTAGTCGTTATCGCCGCAGTGATCGGGATGTTATACATGTCGCTTTTTTCCCGCGTAGATCTGAACAACAAGCAAGATATTGCTGTTACTTATAAATACGACCCAATGATCGTCCAGACACGATCTGATGGACAAGGCTATTATGTCAAGATCGATAAGTCTAACCCTAATAAGGGGACGAACGTCTATCAATATTGGATCAACAATTCGACTTATACCGTTTCTAGTCGTGAAGCAACTATTTCAGATGCTACTTTGCCGTTCAACGTATCTGGCGTTCATTTGAATTGGCCAATGAAGAAGATCAAGCAAATGGACAGTAAGTACCAACATGCTTACGTAATCACTGCCGAGGCTAGGTATAAGAATAATTTCGTCAATGGACTAGGATTACGTGCCGGACGTTTTGCGTCTGAATACCGTGTTATCCGTGTCCCAGAAAGATCGTTCATTAACGTTTCAAGATAAAAGACTAAACGCTTGTTTTGACTTAGGTATTTCGTATAATTTAAGTCAAAGCAACGAAAAAAGGGGCTAAACCAGTTGTGGTTTAGCCCCTTAGTGTTCAAAAACTACTTAGCTTTTGACATCTTTTTAGCACTAACAACGATCTTGTTGTTTAGTTCCATCTTATTTGGGTCATCTTTAGGATCGTTTTTTACGATTTCAACTAATGCTGAATGTTCGTAGACTTTTTCAACTTTTCCTTGGAATTCGTAATCCATGTCTTCGTCAACTTTGCAGTTGTATGTTTCGCCAACTTTAATATCTTCAATTTTCATATTCAAACTCCTCTAGAGTTATTTACTTAACAGACTAGTATCATAATATAGTAGTTAAAATATTTCAAACTAAATGCAACGGGATAAATATCATGAATAAAAAAATCATAGTCATCACTGGTGCCTCAGGTACTGGTAAAACAACTATTAGTCGCTATTTGGAGGAGAAATATCAAATTCCTCACGTAATTACACATACTTCACGGGCTCCACGCGCTGGTGAGCAAAATGGGGTCGACTATTATTTCGAAACTAATGAAAGTTTTGAACGAAACCACTATTTAGAAAGAGTTGAATATAGTGGTAACAAATACGGTTCTTCCGAAGAAGGACTACAAAAGGCCTGGGAAAAAGCCGATATTGCCTCGATCGTCCTCGATTCTAAGGGTGCGATCGCTTATCGCAAGAAGTACGGCCAAGATTGCATAGTGATTTTTATGAAGGTCGACCCCGAACTCATCGCCAATCGATTACGCCAAAGAGGGGATGAAGAGCACCGTGTCGCCCAGCGATTAGTAAGTGAAGAAAATCGCAGGGACTTTGAAATTCCTAAGGAATTATATAGAAATCATTATGAAATCATAAACAAAGACATAAGAAATACTAAAGATTGTGTCGATGAGATCATAAAGTCAATCGAATAATTCAAAAAATGTCCAGAAAAACCGAAAGAAGGAATCCCTTAAAATCGGCTTTTCTGGACATTTAATTTTTTATAAATAAAAGTGTAACATTCTTATTTAACGTTTGTAACAGTTATGAAATATTCCTAGAGTATAGTGTTCATCGTTGAGTGATAAAAATAACTTATGAATTTTAAAAACTAAAAAATACAAACACACCATTTATGGGGGAAATTTAATTTTGAATATTAAGAAAAGTCTTGTTACATTTACAGCCGCAGCATCATTAGCCGTTACAGGTTTTGGTCTTACAAACCTTGCCGGAAACACAGAAACACACACAGCACATGCTGCTACTACAATCACAGAAGGCGTTCCTTCAGTTGTTACAACTACAACAACTGCTAAGTTATACACAGAACCTTCATCAAACTCAAAACTTGAAGGTCGTTCATTAGCTGAAAACACACCTTGGGCTGTTGGCCAAGCTGCTAAAGATGACGCTGGTAACGTTTGGTACTTCGTAGGTACAAACGCATGGGTTAGAGCCGTTGACGTTAAAGAAGGTCTTCCAGTTCAAGAAGAAGCAGCTACACAAGCTCCTTCAACTCAATCAGCTGTTGACTCATTGATCAATACTGCTAAATCATTTATCGGTACACCTTATGTATGGGGTGGAAAGACACCAAGTGGTTTTGACTGCTCAGGTTTCACATCATACGTATACCAACAAGCAACAGGTAAGAGCATCGGTGGTTACACTGTAGCTCAAGAATCAGCTGGACAACACGAATCAGTTCAATCAGCATCAGCTGGTGACTTATTATTCTGGGGTAACCAAGGTTCAACATACCACGTAGGTATCTATCTTGGAAACAACCAATACATCGCTGCACCTCAACCAGGTGAATCAGTTAAGGTTGCTAATATTTCTAGCTACTTTATGCCTTCATTTGCTGTTAAGGTTCTATAATTTTAAATATTATTCTTTTGAGTCAGACGTTTTTCGTCTGGCTCTTTTTTTGGTTTTGGGCTGGTTTTTGCTTGATATTTTTGGGTGGTGGTTCACTGCCGGTTCTGCGGGAGGTTCCGGGAATTGCGCCGTGGAACGCTGCGGACCCACTTTGAGCTATCCAAGGAAAACCGCCTTGGACATCTCAAAGCTGGGTCTTTTCGTAAGCACGGCCCATGCCGTGCAAACGAAAATTTCGCGGCTGACGGCGAATTCCCTCCACCTCCCGCAGAACCTAGGGTAGTTAAAAACTAGCTGTTTTTGTGGGGGTACGGTATTTAGTTTTATCTCAGTGGACTGTTTTGGTTGAGTTGGTGGTACTTAGGTTTATTTGTTCCTAGGAGTTTTATTTGATGCTATCTATCTTTTGGATTTTTGTTTTTCGGTTATCATCGGGGAGTTCCAGTTCCAGTTCCAGTTCCAGTTCCAGTTCCAGTTCCAGTTCCAGTTCCAGTTCCAGTTCTAGTTCTAGTTTCTAAATTCTTGATGACTGGCTTTGTGCTTTTGCTTTCTATTGGTCTGCTTTGGTGACTGGATTTTTTGTTTGGGGGTTTTTGCGGTGACTTTGGGGATTTTTAGTGCTATTATTTTTTTGAAATTATAATGTGGGGTGATTGGTATGCATATTGGACATGTTGGTGTTTTTGTTCAAGACTTGGATAAGATCGTGGCTTTTTACAAGCGTTATTTTGATGTTAAGGTTTCTGATGCGTACCATAATGAGAAGACTTCTTTTACTTCGCGCTTTTTGTCATTTGATGATGGTGCTAAGTTGGAAGTTTGCTCTCGTGATGATCTCCGCAATGTCGATCGTTCAGGATATCCGGTGGGCTTTCAACATATCGTCATTTCGCTAGGCTCAGAGCAAGATGTTGATGAGTTGACCGAACGGATCGAAGACGATGGCTATGATCATTTGGACGGTCCAAGAGTAACTGGTGATGGCTATTATGAAAGTGTCGTGGCTGATCCAGAAGGAAATTTGATTGAACTAACAGTTTAATTTAAGAAAACAACCGATCCGATTTTTTGCAATAATGGACATTTTTCAAGCTTCTGTAGAATAGGAAACTTGTCTTAATTTATTGCTTAGAAATCCAAATGGATATGGTAAAATAGTAAAGCAACACAAATTGATGTTGCCCTGCTAAATCAACAGGTAAAAAAACATAAAACGTGTTTCATCGAACACGAGTTTTAAATATAGTTAGCTTTTAAACTAGCTACATCGAATTATGAAGAGGAAAATAAACCGGAGACGAGAATCCAGTTTATAAAAAAGCCCCAATTTTGGCCCTGAGAAACCAAAATTGGAGCTTTTTTTGTACCAAAAATAGGACGCTTTTAACCACTATCTTAATAGCAACCGATGAGAACGAAAAGCAAAAATAAACAAGATAGAACGAGAAGACGGGATCGTAAGAACGCGGAAAGATTAAACGTAACAAAACTAGTCAAAACAATTTTCCACTATAAAAGTAAGTACCGTATCTCCACAAAAAAATGGATTTTGTACAAACCTAGGTTCTGGTGGGGTGGAGGGAATTCGCCGTCAGCCGCGAAATTTTCGTTTGCACGGCATGGGCCGTGCTTACGAAAAGACCCAGCTTTGAGATGTCCGAGGCGGTTTTCCTTGGATAGCTCAAAGTGGGTCCGCAGCGTTCCACGGCGCAATTCCCGGAACCCCACCAGAACCGGCAGTGAACCACCACCCAACATACAACCTCAAAAAACATCAAAAAAAAAGCCGAAAATAAATTTCGACTTAATCCTTTAATTCATTTACTGCTTTTTCAATCTTAGTCTCGTTATACATCAACAACACCAAAAACATAACAACATACAAAGCCAAAGGAATCAAACCATAGTTAAGATTGATCGCCGAAATAGCGTCTGCTGTTTGTGCTTGGTTAGAATGATAACCGGCAAGATCCAAAGTTCCAGCTGTAACTAGACCCCCAAGACCAAGACCTAAGTTAACTCCAAAGTCATCCGTTGAAGCTAAAACTCCTTCTGCTTGGATGCCCATGGAAGTTCCGTATCTGATGGTATCGGCTATCATGATCGATACTAGTCCGATGATGAAGCCATTTCCGATGGAGTTGATGAAGACTCCTGAGAAGATCAATGGGACGTTTTCGGCGTAAGCAGCAGCTGCTATGATGGCTTGGCCGATGAAACCGGCGATTATTCCGATCTGCATGGTGCGTTTTTTACCGATTTTGGCGGAGACGAAGTAGATGGCTACTACTCCAATCAAGGCTGTGAAGGTGAATCCGTTGGCCCAGGATACTAAGCCTTCATTTTTGATGACGTATTTGAAGTAATAAATTGTCGTCTGATTTCTGACTGACGTCGTTAACCAATACAAGAAAATGACGACGGAAATTACCATCCAAGGCTTGTTTTGTTTTAACATGCCCCAGACTTCTTTGAGTGGTTGGTGACTGATAGTTTTGTCGGTGAAACGCTCTCTTACGTGGAAGAAAGTGTTTAAGATCAAAACTAGAGAGATGATACCAAAGAGGATGATAGTACCTAAAAATCCTTTTTGCTGGTCACCACGGCCAAATAAGACTACAAGAGGAATCGTAAAGGTTCCGACGATAAATTGGACAGATGAGCCAAAGAATTGTCTGATAACTCCTAATAAGGTAGTCTCTCGTTCATTATCGGTCATAGTTGGTAAGATCGAAGTGATCGGTAAGTTGACGGCAGTGTAGAAGAAACCTAATCCTAAGTAAGTCACGTAAGCCCAAATTAGTTTTCCGGTATGTGGTAAGAAACTAGGCGTTACGAAGGTCAAGACGGCAAAAATTACGTATGGGAAAGCATACCATAAGAAGAATGGTCGGCTTTTTCCCCATTTGGAATTAGTTTTGTCGATCATGACTCCGATGATCAAACTTTCAAAAACATCGGCGACTCGAGCAACTACGAATAAGACGGCTGCTTCTCTGGCGGTTAAACCGAAGACGTCGGTATAGAAGAAAAGTAGGTAAGTGGTCATCATTTGAAAGACTAGGTTATCGGCTGCGTCACTTAAACCATAACTGATCCGTTCGGTGATAGAAGTTCGCCACTTATTCATGGACTACTTCTTTGCTGTTAAACGACGGTAGAGTTCGCGGCCAACGATATCATTAGTCCACATCCAAGCAATGTGTCCTAAAGCCTCAGAAATGTGTTCTTCAGTAGGTTGGTCAGAAGCTGAAGGGACAGTCTTCATCATTGGCATGATGCCGATGTGGAAGGCAACCCAAATTGCTAGACCAAAAATTGTTCCCGAAGTAAAACGCAAGTAACGTCTGTTTTGTGTTAATACTTCGTAAATAATGGCGAATGATGTTGAAAAACCAAAGTGCATTAAATAGCTGACCCAAGGTAGTTTGTGGCCAGAGTATGTATAAGTTGCGTGAGTAACTTTTTCAGGCACCCCAAATTGTTGCAACAATTTTTGTGGAGGGTTAGTAGCATCTCGTTGAGCAGTACGTGGTGGCAAGATGTTTTCCCATCCTAATTTAACTAGTCCTGAGATTATCCCCGCTGCAAGACCAGCTTTGATAGCTGCATGAAGATCAGTTTTTTGTCTCTTATTCAGTTTCATATCCAAGTCCTCCTAATAACATATGCTTTCATTATAAAACAAGCTATATAATTACGCTTATATTCTGCTGTCATAAAAGACATAATTTCTTCATAATTTGTTTGATTTTAATTCTTAGTTAGGTACCGGATTATTCATAAAGTGGCGGTATTCTTTATACATAGTCAAAAACAAAGAGGTGACCGGATGAAGTAAAACCCTAATCAATTTTTATTGATCCCCAATAGATATTTTTCATAAATTACTTACACAACTTATTAAATATAAATAATCCCTAAATTTAGATAATATTCCCCCCTATAGATATTATCCAATCCCCTACTAAAGGTTGAAAGCACGAAAATAGCCCTCAACTCATTCGTATGTTGAGGTTGGGTACAATCAAATAGTTTTTTAACATCATGAAGCATTATCCAAGAGCCTGATCAGGCGATTGGGTAATGCTTTTATAAATTCGTCAAAAATATC
>NZ_RHOM01000014.1 GCF_003946515.1 Companilactobacillus zhongbaensis
TGGAGAATTGTCCGAGTGGCTGAAGGAGCATGATTGGAAATCATGTATACGGGTATTAACCTGTATCAAGGGTTCAAATCCCTTATTCTCCGTAAAGCAGGGAAGAAGAGATCACGAAAGTGGTCTCTTTTTTTGTGCTCTTTTTTGGGATATACAGGAACAAAAAAATCCCCTGAACAGGGGATTTTTTACTTATTTAATGAATATATAAAATCTTGATAAGAATCTTCTTCCTTAGTAGGTTTGATTTGGATATTTGAAAAATCTAAATTATGAAGATCATTTTCAGTTACTTCAATTTTATCTGTAAAAGTAGCATTACCGATCAAATGGATCTGGCTTTCTTCTTTAGTTTTTCCTAAGGTAACATGGGTCTTGACCATGCCCCCTGGATTATAAACTTCGATGTCTTTTGCTTGATCGAATTGATCTAGATGAAGTAAAGCAAAGGCTAATGTTGTAGCTGACATGCCGGTTCCACACGCATTAGTAAAGCCGACGCCTCTTTCATAAGTTTGAACGAAGAGTTGATTCTTTCCTCTGATCTCAGCAAAGCTGACATTTACGCCCTCTGGGAAGTATTCGTTAGGTGAGTTTAAGTATTTACCCAACTGACCCAAATCTTCTTCACTGATCTTGTCTACGAAACTGATCAAATGTGGATTAGGAACCGCAATGGAGGTAAATGTTTGCTTAGGTAAGAATTCAGGCACTTTTTCGTCGATCATTTCGTCCATGTTTTTATATGAAAAAGGTAAATCAGCTGCCTTAAAGGAAATAGGTGAAATCTCGACTGAAAAAGCCGGAACATTATTTGCTAGGTCAGTTGATTTTTTAACGTCCAAACTTGCTTCTAAAGTTTCTACTTCGAAATTTTCTTTATCAAATTTTTCTGATAAGTATCTGCTGACGGTTCTTAAACCATTTCCACACATTTTAGCTTCGCTTCCATCGGCATTGATGACACGCATTTGTCCGATGGCATTAGGGTCTTTAGCGTTATTAACTACTAAAACTCCATCAGCTCCATCTAAAATATCGTTCTTTGGATCGCAGATCGTTTGACCTAAGGCACTTAGTTCTTGATCATTCAATTGATTTTCTAACTTTGTTTGATCGAGAATGAAAAACTTATTCTCAGATCCATGTACTTTTAAAAGTTCAACCATGTTTAACCCTCGTCATCTTCGTTATTAAAAAAGGTATTGTAAATATGTCTGACAGCTTTGTCGGCATCTTTCATTCTAGTCCCGATCATGATGGAAATTCTGGATGCTCCTTGGTTGATCATGTGGATGGCAATATTGTGTTGTGTCAAGGAATCAATGATCTTACCCATTGTATCAACAGTATGAGCGATTCCTTCACCAACGACCATGATGATTGCGTAGTCGTCGATCCACTCCATGTAATCAGGATCTAGTGTTTCTTTAATATCGTTGCATAAATTCTTAATTGTTGTTTGTGATAATTTACTTCTATCAAAAATAATTGTCAAATTATCGATACCGGAAGGCATGTGTTCATAAGAAATATCGTATTTATAAAAAATCTTCAGTAGTTGTAATGTGAAACCAACTTCTTTATTTAGCAAATATCTGTGTAAATAAAGCGCTGAGAAACGTTTGGAACTAGCGATACCGGTGATCGGATTGGCTGGATTGAATAAAAATTGTTCAGGTACGATCAACGTTCCCGGTGCACTAGGATTGTTTGTGTTTTTAACATTGACAGGCACTTGTCCTTGAACTGCTGGGATAATGGCTTCATCCTGAAAGACTGAAAATCCAGCGTAGGAAAGCTCCCGCATTTCACGGTAGGACATTTTCTGAATAGCAGCGGGATTATCGACGACGTGATTATTAGCAACATAAATGGCATCCACGTCAGTAAAGTTCTCGTAAAGGTCTGCTTTAAAGCCACGACTTAAAATTGCTCCTGTGATGTCTGAGCCACCTCTGGAGAAAGTATAGATGGAACCATCTTCACTGTAACCAAAAAATCCGGGGAAGACGATTCGCTCATTGCCTAAGTCGAGTTTGCTGAGGTTTAAGTAAGTATCTTCCATCACATCAGCATTATTGGGTTCACCTTTCACTAAAAAGCCGGCATCCTTGGGATCAAGAAATTTAGTTGGGATATCTTGACTGTTCAAAACCGCAGCCAACAAAATGGCATTTAAATATTCTCCATGAGCTTTGAAAGCTGCCATGAGGTGATCGTCATCAGGATAATCATTTTTCACTAGTGCGGTTAATTTTTGCTTGATCGTTTCGATAGTATTATTTTTTAATTCGAAATAATCACTGATTTCTTGATAGCGGACAATGATGCTGTCGACGATATCTTGATAGTCTTCGTCATTTAAAACAGCATTAGCATATTTGATCAATAGATCGGTGACTTTAACGTCGCCGTCGAATCTTTTTCCGGGCGCCGAAGTTACGACGACTTTTCTATCTGAGTCGTCTTTGATAATGTTAACGACCTTATTAAACTGTTCACCAGTGGCGAGCGAACTGCCACCAAACTTTACTACTTTCACGTAAATCACCTCAAAATTAATTTGAAAAATTAATATGTTTTTAATAAAACTTTAGCAGTTTTACGGATGAAATCAAGCAAATCATTATAAAAGTTAGAAAAGAAGGTGAATTTGGTAAAATATACTTGACGAATTATTAGACTTGTTATAATCTTTAAATCAACAAATGAATAGAGGTTGCAACTGACATAAGTACGCAAGGGAGTTCCTGTATGAACTGAGAACTTGTTTAAAGGGGATGTTGCCGAAGCGCTAGGTTGTACGGAATCTAGTGTGCTGGGACGAGTTAATAAGAGGACTCGGACTGTCGTAGCAAAAATGTCGGCTACGGTGCGCTTACGACAATTATGATGCAGAATAAATTTTATGATTCTTGGATCTCTTTGTTTAAGCAGACAAAGGGATCTTTTTTTATCCCTTTATTTCAAAATGGAAGGTAGATTGGATATATGATCAGTAGTGAATTGAATTCAAGTAGTCAAGGACACTTGATCCTTGGAGGAGTCGATGCAGTTGAATTGGCTCACAAATATGGAACACCATTAGTAGTTTATGATGTGGAGGAGATTCGCAAAACTATCCAACAGTTCAAACAAAGTTTTGAAGCAAGTGGCTTAAAATATGAAATCAGTTACGCAAGTAAGGCTTTTGCCACAGTTGCCATGTATCAAGTATTAAAACAAGAAAATCTGCACACCGATGTTGTTTCCGGTGGGGAATTGTTTACCGCTTTAAAGGCTGGCTTTCCCGCTGATAAAATTAGTTTTCACGGAAACAATAAGTCGAAAGCAGAATTAGAAATGGCCGTTGATAATCATATCGGCGTTGTCATTATCGATAACTTTTTAGAAATTAAATTATTAAAAGAAGTTTTGGAAGAAAAACAACAATCGATCAACGTAATGTTACGTTTGACTCCTGGAATTTCAGCTCATACTCATAAATATGATCAAACCGGTCAAGTCGATAGTAAGTTTGGTTTTGATGTTGAGTCAGGGCAAGCTGATGAAGCTTTACAGCAAGTCTTATCGATCAAACAAATGAATTTGATCGGGATACACGCCCACATCGGCTCACAGATTTTTGGAGTTGAAGGATTTGAAATGCTAGCTAAAAAGATGGTTGAGATCTCACAAAACTGGCACGATAAATTTGATTTTGTTCCCGAGATCTTAAACTTGGGCGGAGGCTTCGGAATTAGTTATACTGACGAGGATGAACCGATCGGTGCCAATGTCTTCATCGATAAAATTATTTCTACTATAAAGGAACAAACTAAGGAAAAAGGATTACAGCTTCCTGAAGTTTGGATCGAGCCCGGTCGTTCGATTGTTGGACCTGCCGGCTTTAATTTATACACTGTTGGTTCTCGAAAAGATATTCCCGGATTACTTTCATACGTCAACGTTGACGGAGGAATGGGAGATAATATCCGACCAGCACTTTACCAAGCTAAATATGAGGCAGTCGTTGCCAACAAAATGAATGCTGCTATCGAAGAAGAAGATCATATCGCCGGTAAGTATTGTGAGTCCGGTGATATCTTGATCGATAAACAAGCACTACCAAAGGTCGAACCAGGGGATGTCATCGCAATGCTAGATACCGGAGCTTATGGTTATTCAATGGCATCAAATTACAATCGTAACCCTAGACCAGCCGTTGTCTTCGTCGAAAAAGGTAAGGACAAGTTAGTCGTTAAACGTGAAAGTTATGAAGATTTAGTTAGATTAGACGAAAGTTATATTTAATTTGGAGGAAACGACATGAGCAAAATGGAAGCACAAGAAATTATTAATTATATAGGTAATGCTGAAAAAATTACCCCAGTAAAAGTTTTTATTAAAGGAGATATTTCCAAATTAAGTATTCCCGAAGATGTGCAAGATTTTTCAACTAATTCATTTGGTATCTTGTTCGGAGATTACAAAGAAATCGAACCACTATTAAAAAATTCCGCAGTCGAAGATTACTACATTGAAACAGCTGCTCAAAATTCCGCCGTTCCTTTATTAGATATCAAACATATCAATGCCCGGATTGAACCAGGTGCCATCATTAGAGATCAAGTCGAGATCGGTGATAACGCAGTAGTTATGATGGGAGCAGTTATCAATATCGGTGCTGAGATCGGAAACGGAACGATGATCGACATGGGAGCCGTTTTAGGTGGCCGTGCGATCGTCGGTGAGAATTCTCATATTGGTGCCAATGCTGTTTTAGCCGGAGTTATTGAACCAGCTTCCGCTGATCCAGTTAGAATCGGAAATAACGTTACCGTTGGAGCTAACGCAGTTGTCCTTGAAGGAGTACAAGTTGGTGACAATGCCGTCGTTGGTGCCGGAGCCATCGTTACTAAAGATGTCGCTGCGAACGAAGTAGTTGCTGGTGTACCAGCTAAGGTGATTAAAGTCAAAGATCAAAAAACCACAGACAAGACCCACATTGAAGACACATTGAGGAAATTATAATTATGAGTTTATCGAATGAAGAATTGATCACGATCCGCCGTGATCTCCACAAGATCCCTGAATTAGCATTAAACGAGTTTAAGACCCACGAATACTTAAAAAACAAAATTGAGCAACTACCACAAGAACATCTAGAAGTTAAAGAATTTTCTGAATTACCAACAGCTTTGTTTGTTCATATCGAAGGTTCTCATCCTAAACGGACCATCGGTTATCGAGCAGATATGGATGCCTTACCAGTTACCGAGACTAACGATTTGTATTATCGTTCCGAAAATCCGGGAGTAATGCACGCCTGTGGACATGATCTCCACATGACAGTTGCTTTAGGTTTGATCAGTTACTTTGCTGAACATCAGCCAAATGATAACTTAGTCTTTTTCTTCCAACCAGCCGAAGAAGCTGAGAGTGGTGGCAAAAAGGCTTACGACTTAGGATTGTTTTCTGGAAAATACAAGCCGGATGAGTTTTATGGATTACACGATAATGCCGATTTAGGAACAGGCATTATCGGTTGTCGCAATGGCACACTCTTTGCCGGGACGACGGAAGTCAATGTTACGATCCACGGAATGAGTGGTCATGCCGCTTATCCTCATAAAGCTAACGATGCAGTTGTGATCGCAGCTAACTTCATCGACCAAGTCCAAACAATCATTTCTAGAAGTATCGATCCTGTCAAATGTGGTGTTATCACTTTTGGAAAATTAGAAGCAGGAACGATCAGAAATGTCATTGCAGGCAAGGCTCGAATCGAAGGTACTGTTAGAGGATTGACCCAAGACATGATCGAGTTCATTCGCCAAAGAATTCTCGACGTTGCCAAAGGCGTAGAGACTTCATTCAACTGTCATATCGATGTTGAATTTAATCAAGGCGGTTATTACCCAGTAGAAAACGATCCACAACTTACTAAGAACTTTATTGACTATATGGAAAAAGCCGATGGAGTGAAATTCCAAGAAACAGAACCAGCTATGACTGGTGAGGATTTTGGTTACTTACTATCCAAGTTCCCTGGAACAATGTTCTGGTTAGGAGTAGCTAGTCCTGGAGCACTCCACTCAGTCGACTTTTTGCCACATGAAGAAGCCATCATTGATGGTGTTAACGCAATTAAAGGATTTCTAAATTATCGTATGAGTATGTAAAGGAGAATATTATGTTTGAAAATGTAGATTTAATGACAGCAATTATTACTCCGTTTAATGACGAAGGAACAGAAATTAATTATGATGCACTCGAAAATTTAACTAATCACTTATTGGAAACTGGTACTAAGGGATTTGTTATTGGTGGAACAACTGGCGAAACGCCAACTCTTTCGGAAGAAGAAAAGCTGACTTTATACAGTCGTTTTGCTCAAATTGTCGACGGACGTGCACCAATTATTGCAGGTGCCGGTAGCAATAATACTCAAGGAACGATTGATTTTGTTGAAAAATTATCTAATATTGATGGTATAGATATGGCTTTAGTCGTCGTACCTTATTACAACAAGCCAAACCAAAGAGGGATGAAGGCTCACTTCGAAGCTGTTGCCGATGCATCACCAATTCCAGTGGTTATTTATAACATTCCTGGAAGAACCGGTGTCTTGATGCAAAAGGAAACGGTAGTTGAATTGTCACACTATCCTAATATTGGTGGCATCAAGCAATGTAATACTATGGAAGATCTCCAATACATTGTTGATAATACGGATGACGATTTTCTCGTTTACAGTGGTGAAGATGCTCAAGCATTATTTGCTAAGACGATTGGTGCTAACGGTGTTATCTCAGTTGCTGCTCACGTATACGGTGCTAAGATGTCAGAAATGTACGCTAAGTTAGATGCTGGTGATTATCAAGCAGCCGGTCAACTACAAAGATTTTTGACACCTAAGATGGCTGCCTTATTCATGTTCCCGTCACCATCACCAGTCAAGGCTGTGTTGAACGATCAAGGATACAACGTTGGTACTTGCCGTTTGCCTATCTTGCCATTGAATGCCGAAGAAAAGCAAAAGCTATATGATGTTTTAGATTTAGAGGAGGCAAAGTCGTGATAAAAGCTATTGTTTCAGGATTTACAGGATCTATGGGTCAAAAAGTTTTGGCCATGATCAACGGGGAGAATGACCTACAATTAGTTGGAGCGTTTAACCCAGTTGTTCAAAGTACCGACCCCAAAGATTTTGGATTGGATGATTCCGTGAAAGTCTTCAATGATCTTTCACAAATCGATATCTCAGCTGATATTTGGATCGATTTCAGTATCCCATCAGCAGTCTTCGAAAATACTAAGTTTGCAATCGAACACGGTATTCGCCCAGTGATCGGAACGAGTGGTATGAGTGAAGAACAAATTGCTGAATTAAAATCATTAGCCGATAGCAAAAAAGTTGGTGGCATTATTGCCTCCAACTTTGGAGTTTCCGCTGTTTTGATGATGAAATTTGCTCAGACAGCTGCTAAGTATTTTGATCATTCTGAGATCATGGAATATCACCACGAGGATAAACTTGACGCACCTTCCGGTACGGCTATGAACACCGCTAAGTTGATCTACGATGTTCAGGGCAAAGATCAAGAAAATAATCCTCAAGAATCCGACAAAATCGGCGCTCGAGGTGGCGATTATCACGGCATTAAGATTCATGCCGTTCGCTTACCAGGATTTGTGGCCGATGAAGAAGTAATTTTTGGAGGACCTGGCGAAACACTCACAATTAAACAAAGCACGACCGACCGTGCTTCCTTCATGAAGGGAGTTCGTCTGGCCATAACAGAAGTCATGAAGCGTGACGAACTGATCATTGGCTTAGAAAAAATTATTTAATAAGCGGGTGAAGCCAAATGCCAGAATTAGCAAAGAGTTTACAAAATGTTGAGAATAAATATTTAAAGACCATTGGAAATAATAAGATCAGACTTTTTAATCAGGAGTTTTCTAAATATCCAGGAACGATCAAATTAGTCGTTGGTGAACCAGATTTCAATACTCCCGAGCACGTCAAACAAGCTGCCATCAAGAGTATTGAGGAAAACTATTCGCATTATTCACCACAAAAAGGTTTCGATGGGTTGTTGAAAGCCATCAGTAATTACTTAGATTCTCGATACGATTTGAAATATGATCCTGAATCGGAAATCATCGTTACCGTTGGTGCGACTGAAGCAATTTATGTTTCGGTAGCTTCGATCATTAACACCGGAGACAAGGTGATCATTCCGACACCAGCATTTTCTTTTTATGCTTCGACTGTAAAAGCCTTAGGTGGTATTCCAGTTGAAGTGGATGTGTCTGACAATGGCTTTAAATTAAGTAGCAAAAAGTTACGAGAAGTTATTGATCAAGAAGGGGATTCAGTTAAAGCTATCATTTTGAATTTCCCTAGCAATCCTACTGGCGTGGCTTACAATGAGTCAGAAATCGAAGAATTAGCTAAAGTAGTTAAAGATAAAAGCATTTTTGTCATTTGTGATGAGATTTATAGCGAGTTAGTTTATGACGTTAAACACGTTTCATTCGCTAACGTTTTGCCAGAACAAACTATTTTGATCAATGGTGTTTCAAAATCTCATTCAATGACCGGCTATCGGATCGGCTACATCGCGGCACCAAAAGAATTTGTGGCTGAAGCGGATAAATTGCATGCCTTTACTACCACAGCTGCATCAAATCCAGCTCAATTTGGGGCTCAAGAAGCCTTAGAAAATGGGCTCGATGATCCGATCGAGACCCGAAAAGTTTACAAAGAACGTCGTGATTATTTAGTTAAAGAATTAAATGAAATTGGTTATAAAACTTTGAATCCACAAGGAGCCTTTTATGTGTTCCCAAAGATTCCGGAAGAGTTTGATTTAGATTCAGAAAGCTTTGCAAGAAAGCTAGCTAAAGATGCCCGTGTTGGAGTTATTCCTGGTAGCATCTTTGGTAAGGGTGGAGACAAGTACTTTAGAATTTCGTATGCCGTTCCACTTGATGAGTTGAAAGAAGCTGTTAGTCGGATCAAGAAGTTTACTGAAGACTTCAAATCTGAACTAGCAAAATAAATATAGGGGTGAAAGTAATGCCAGAGTTATCAAAGAGTGTTGCAAATATTGAGAATAATTTAGTAAAACCAATTGGGGATGACAAGATCTTAATGTTCAATTCCGATATCGCCGGGATTCCCGGTATCGTTAAATTGACCTTAGGTGAGCCAGATTTTAATGTTCCAGATCACGTTAAAGATGCTGCTATCAATAGTATCAAGGACAATCAGTCACACTATACTCCACAAAAGGGTATTCCTGGATTGCGTAAGGCTATCAGTGACTATTTGCAAAAAGACTACAATGTCAAATATGATCCTGAAACGGAAGTAATCGTAACAATCGGTGCTACCGAAGCAATTTATACCTCACTTTATACGATCATTAATCCTGGAGACAAGATCTTGATCCCAACACCAGCTTTTTCAATTTACATGGATGATGTTAAGATCCTCGGTGGCCAACCAGTCGAAATCGATACTTCAGATGACGATTTCAAGTTAACACCTGAAAAATTGCAAAAAGTTTTAGCCAATGAAGGAAAAGGTGCTAAAGCTTTGATCATCAACTACCCATGTAACCCAACCGGTGTTGTTTACACTAAAGAAGAAGTTACCGCTTTAGCTGACGTGATCCGTGATACACCATTATTGGTAATTTCCGACGAAATTTATAGCCAATTAGTTTATGGTGAAACACACACATCATTTGCCAGCGTCTTACCAGGACAAACAATCTTGATCAATGGTTTGTCGAAGTCACACGCCATGACAGGATACCGGATCGGTTATATTGCTGCCCCTAAAGGCTTTGTTGATGAAGCAGCTAAGGTACACTCATTTACCGTAACTTGTCCTTCAAACCCCGCTCAATTTGCCGCTCAAGAAGCTCTTGCTAACGGATTAGATGATCCAATCGAAATGCGTAAAGTTTACAAAGAACGTCGTGACTACATCGTTAAAGAATTGAACGACTTAGGCTATGAAACAGTGGAGCCAGATGGCGCTTTCTACGTCTTCCCTAAGATCCCAGCTAAATTCAACCTTTCATCAGATACCTTCTGCCGTCGTTTAGCTAAAGAAGCTTTAGTCGGAGTAGTTCCTGGTGATGCCTTCGGTGATGCCGGAGAAGGATATTTCAGAATTTCATATGCCACTTCAATGGATAACATTAAAGAAGGTATCAAACGTCTCGCTAAATTTACTGAAACACTCGCTGAAAAAGTTAACTAAAAAATTTTTTAAATATCAATTAGGAGATAAAATTAATGCCAAAGTTAGACCCGACTGTTAAAAATGTAGTAAATGAAACTCTTGCTCCAATGGGAATTTCTCAAATTAGATATTTTGCTCAAAAGTTTTCTAAAATTCCTGGCTTGATCAAATTGACTTTAGGTGAACCAGATTTCAACGTTCCCGAACACGTTAAACAAGCCGCAATCAAGAGTATCGAAGAAAACGACTCACATTATTCAGAACAAAGAGGAACACTTAGCCTGCGTAAAGCTATTTCTGGATATTTAGACAAACGTTACGACGTTCATTATGATCCTGAAACAGAAGTTATCGTAACTATTGGTGGGACGGAAGCCATTTTTGTATCTTTGGCAGCTATTATTAATCCTGGAGATAAAGTCATTGTTCCTACACCAACTTTTGCGCTTTATCTTCCAATCATCAAAGTACTTGGTGGGATCCCCGTTCAAGTTGATACCACACCTGATGGTTTCCGCTTAACTGGCAAGAAACTTCAAGAAGTTATCGACCGCGAAGGGGCCGACAAGGTCAAAGCAATGATCTTAAACTTCCCTGGAAACCCAACAGGATTCGAGTACAGTAAAGAACAACTTGAAGAAATTGTTGATGTTATCAAAGACAAATCAATGTATATTCTGACAGATGAAATTTATGCTGAATTAACTTATGGTGCAAAACATACTTCAATGACACAATTACTACCTGAAAAAACAATTTTAGTTAATGGTTTGTCAAAATCACACGCTATGACAGGATACCGGATCGGTTACGTTGCTGCACCAGCTGAGTTCGTAGAAAACGCCGGAAAGATGCACGCCTACACCGTAACTTGTCCATCAAATCCAGCCCAATATGCCGCTGAAGAAGCTTTGACTAACGGTATCGATGATCCTAAAGAAATGCGTGACATTTACAAGGAACGTCGTGACTACATTGTCGACCAATTAAATGATATTGGCTATAAGACATTAATGCCTGAGGGTGCTTTCTACACATTCTCTGAGATCCCTGCAGAATTTGGCTTGAGTTCAGTTGAATTTGCTGAAAAATTAGCTGAAGAAGGCAAAGTTGGTGTTACACCAGGTGTTGCCTTTGGTGAAGGCGGAGAAGGTCACTTCAGAATGTCTTATGCATCATCGATGGAAGACATCAAAGAAGCCATGAAACGCTTAAGAGAGTTCACTGAAAAATTAAAATAATCTATTAAAGACGAAATAAGATAATAAATACGAAGGAATGAAAATTATGAGTGAAGGTTTTGAGGTCGCAATTTTGGGTGCCACAGGTGCTGTTGGTACTCGTTTGATTCAACAATTGGAACAATCAACGATTCCCGTGTCAAAGGTCAGACTTTTGGCATCAAGTCGTTCAGCAGGTAAGACGTTACAATTTAAAGGACAAGACGTAACAGTTGAAGAAGCAAAGCCAGAATCATTTGATGGCGTGGACATCGTTTTGGCATCAGCTGGTGGTGGCGTTTCAAAGAAATTGTTGCCAGAAGCTGTCAAGCGTGGAGCCGTTTGTGTTGATAACACTAGTGCTTTTAGAATGGAACCAGATGTTCCTTTAGTAGTTCCAGAAGTTAACGAAAAAGCTTTGTATGATCATCACGGGATCATTGCAAATCCTAACTGTTCAACAATCCAAATGATGGTAGCCTTGGAACCAATTCGTCGTGAATTCGGTTTGAAGCAAATCATCGTTTCAACTTATCAAGCCGCTTCTGGTGCTGGTCAATCAGCCTTGAACGAATTGAAACAAGAAGCCCAAGACTTTCTCGATGGAAAAGAAATGAAGGCTGAAATCCTACCTACAAAAGGTGATAAAAAGCATTATCCATTAGCATTCAATTTACTACCACAAATTGATGTTTTGGAAGATAACTTGTATTCACACGAAGAGTGGAAGATGATCCACGAAACTAAGAAGATCATGTTAGGCGACATGGATGCCCCTGACATCAAGGTCACAGCTACTTGTGTTCGTGTTCCTGTTCCAATTAGTCACGGTGAATCAATTTGGATCGATACTGTCGACCATGACAAGGCTTCAGTTGAAAAGATCCGTGAAGCAATTAGTAATTTCCCTGGTGCTGTTTTGGAAGATGATCCAGAACACCAAGTTTATCCACAACCATTGAATGCTACTGGCAAGCGTGAGACTTTTGTTGGCCGTATTCGTCCTGATTTGGAAAATGATGGGGCATTTAACCTTTGGGTTGTTTCTGATAATTTGCTTAAGGGTGCTGCTTGGAATACTGTTCAGATTGCTGAGAGATTGGTTGCTGATGATTTGGTTCGTGTTCCTTAGATTTTGATTTTGTTTATTTTAGATCTAGCTTAGTGCTAGGTCTTTTTTTGTTGTTTGATTTTGGTGTGTGGTTCACTGCCGGTTCAGCGGGGGATTCCGGAAATTTCGCTGTGGAACGGTGTGGGCGTCGATTGAAGCTCACCGAAGGAGACCACTTCGGCGATCTCCAATACGAGCCTTGTTGTAAGCGATGAATCGCTAACAACAATTTCACACCTGACAGCGAATTTCCTCCATCCCCCGCTGAACCTAGGTTGGTGAACAAAACTTCTTTTTTGTGGGATACGGTACTTAGTTTTATATGCTTGGACTGCTGCGATTTTAGTTGTAGTGTTTAGTCTTGTTGGAGTCTTGAGATCTTTGCTTGTTGTGTTTATCTTTTAAATTTTTCCTTCTCGCTTCATCGGTTGGTAGTTTGATTTCCTTGGCGTTTGGGGGCTCGCTGCTTCGCATCTCGCGTTTTTTTCTTTTTTTTACTGTTAGCTAAACTTGCCGCACCTTTTTAGACTATTCCGTTAATCCTCAGCAGCTGACTGCCTCGCTACGCTCTCTGTGTTTTGTTATACTGTTCTTATTAATTAAATCGAGGGATGTTTTATGAGTAATTCTGATTATTTTAAGATTGATGAAGTTGATGATATTAGTTCTGATCTTGTTATGGATCCTTATATGGCTATGGATTTGGAGTTTACTTTTGGGGTTATGGATTCGGCTGAGAATTTTGAGCGTTTTAAGAAGCAGTATGATTTGATTGATGATCGTCGGTTTAAGAATATGATTTCTGATTCTACTACTGTTGAGATGTCTTCTTTGGGGATGGATCATTGGTTTGATGATTATATGATTACTTTTAAGGACCAATTTACTTTGGACAATTTTAAGGTTAATGTTTCTCAGGTTTTGCAGTCTCCTTATGACGATGCTACTAAATTAGTGGGTCAGCAGTTGATGGTGGCTATTGTTGAAGGGTTGCCTAATGCAGGGCATGATGATTATTTGAAGACTAAGAGTGGTATGGCTGACCAGTCTTTGCAAAAAGTTTATCGGGTCAATGGTGTTGGTACGGTTGGTTTTAACTTTAGTGACGAAGATATTGCTTTTAAAGTGGCTGAGACGTTATTTAAGAAAGCTAGCGTTAAGTTGAATGAGATGGACCCTAAGATGAAATTAAAGCCTGAGATGCTTTATGATTATCCATCACACATTATTACTTACGAACTAAATGGCAATGGTGATTATCAAGCAGTTATGCCAATCAAACGATTGACACCGATCAAAGATCCTTCAGAAATCAAAAGTTGGAAATAAAAGTATCCTAGGTAAAGTGTTTGTGCTTTACTTAGGATATTTTTTTTACTATTATGCTTAAAAAACATTGCTATATAAGAATTGCCAAAATATTCACATTATCTGTTTATTATCAAAAAATATATGCTAATCTAAAGATGAAGAGGGGATGATGAGTATGAATTCTGATAAGGTGAAATTATACGGAACTTTATCGATTGGTATTGTTGCCTTTATTTTAGAGTTTGGGTTCAAGCAAGCCTTTATTGCTCATATGTTTATTAGTGTTTTAGGGATGGCTTTAGCTGCGGTCATGTTTGTCGATATGATCAAAGTATTGAAGTCGGGCGATTTTGGTGTTGATTTGTTAGCCATTACGGCTATTGTGGCAACTATTTTACTTGGTGAATTTTGGGCCGGGTGGATTGTCTTATTAATGCTGACTGGTGGCGATACGCTTGAAGAATATGCTGCTAACAAAGCTAAGAGTGAACTAAAGTCTCTTTTGGATAACTCACCGTCGACCGCTCACTTAATTGTTGATGGCGATGTTAAAGAAATTGATATTGATGACGTTAGAGTTGGCGATGAATTACTCATCAGACCGAAAGAACAAGTCCCAGTTGATGGACAAGTTTTTGAAGGTGCATCGAATGTTGATGAATCTTCCTTAACGGGTGAATCAATGCCAGTTGATATTTCGGCTGGTTCAAACGTAATGTCTGGTTCGATCAATAGTGAAACTCCTTTTAAGATCAAAGCAACTAAAGTGGCTGCTGAAAGTGAGTATCAAGCCATCGTGAAATTGGTCAAGGAATCGGAAACTCATCCGGCACATTTCGTTCGTTTAGCTGACCGTTATGCAGTTCCTTTTACTTTGATTGCCTACATCATTGCAGGGGTAGCTTGGTATGTTTCCAAGGATCCCATTCGGATCGCCCAAGTATTAGTGGTTGCTTCACCTTGTCCATTGATTTTGGCGGCACCGATTGCCTTTGTTTCAGGAATGAGTCGGAGTAGTAGAAATGGCATTATCGTAAAATCAGGAACGGCTATGGAAAAAATTTCTTCAGCTAAAACGATGGCTTTTGATAAAACAGGAACTATAACTCGTGGGAAATTAGTTGTTTCAGACGTTAAAGTTGCCAAAGACTTCGATGAAAAAACTGTTTTTGCCTATGCTGCAGCCGTGGAACAAAACTCTTCGCACGTTATGGCACAAACTATTGTGGAGTACGCCCAAAATAGAAATATCAAGTTGCCACAAGTTAAAGAGGTTAAAGAATTCACGGCTCAAGGGATCGTCGGAGTGATCGATGGTCATTACGTCAAAGTCGGAAATCCAGAATTTGTTACTAAAGATGACGTTATCAAATTAGATGGGTCGACAGTTTACGTGTCGATCGATGAAAAATTTGCGGCGGTTTATTCCTTGGTAGATGAGATCAGACCCGAAGCTAAGAGTACGATTGAACGATTGAAGACACTCGGCTTCAAGAATATTTTAATGATCACTGGTGACAAAAAAGAGGCAACCGAAAAAGTTGCCTCTAAAGTGGGGATCACTAAAGCTTATCCTTCAAGTTTGCCTGCCGATAAAGTGAAGATCATTCAAAATATGCCAAAAGAGTACCATCCAACCATCATGGTCGGAGACGGTGTAAATGACGCCCCAGCATTAGCGTTAGCCGATGTTGGTATTGCGATGGGATACAAGGGCGCAAACGCTGCTAGTGAGTCGGCTGATGCCGTTGTTTTAAAAGATGACCTCAGCAAAGTAGGGGACGTTGCCAAAATATCCGATGATACTTTGAAAGTGGCTAAACAAGCTGTCTTGATCGGTATTTTTATTTGTATCGCCTTGATGCTTATCGCAGCATTCGGCTTGATCCCAACGATCATTGGAGCACTGCTTCAAGAAGTAGTCGATACCGTAACTATTTTGTACGCATTACGTGCTAAAAGTGATCGACTGTGATCATTGCCAGCCGAAAGTATCGAGATCCATATCACGTTTATACATTTTTGAAACGTATGGATTACCTTCAACAATAAAACGCATTTTCTTATCAGTCCATTCACCTTTATTAGGGACGCCAACCCGTGGTGTTTCCAAAATATTCTTAGGTGTTTTGGACTTTTTTAGTTCAAAGGTAAAATTATCTGAATTGAGCATCGTCCCGGACAGTTCTTTGTCGGTGATGCCAAAAGCTCTGATCCACTTAGCAGGACCGTTAGTAGTATCGAATCCAGTTTTCTTGCGATTTTCTTCCATGATCTCTTGTCCAGTAATTGGTTGAACACCACGGATCAAAATACCGTTAGGAAGTCCTTTTTCTTGGACACTAATATCCATATCGAGCCAGCTGTGGATCGAATAAATATAAATTGTCCCACCTTGTTGATAGAGTGGATCGTTAGCATCAGAGTGCCGACCACCATAACTGTGAGCAGCCATATCATCTGGTCCTAAATAAGCCTCTGTTTCAACAATAACTCCGGAAAGAGTTCCTTGATCTGACTGGTAAGTCAAGACATGTCCCAGCATTTCTTTAGCCGTGTCGATGGTAGATTTAGATTGGAAAAAATGATTAGTTTCTGTAACAATATCCCTCAAATTAAGCACCTCAAAAAAAATTTAAAATAAATTGCAAAAATTGCTTGCCTTACTTTATGTTCTTAATATATAATACTCTTTGTGCTTACGAAAGAAAGCAAAAATGACCCCTTGGTCAAGTGGTTAAGACACCGCCCTTTCACGGCGGTAACATGGGTTCAAATCCCGTAGGGGTCACTATTTGGAGGATTAGCTCAGCTGGGAGAGCATCTGCCTTACAAGCAGGAGGTCACAGGTTCGATCCCTGTATCCTCCACTAAATAGATATAACAAAGAATCGAATCTCAATGTGAGGTTCGATTTTTTTGTGTCTAGAAATTTAAAAGTCTGAATGTGATTTTGACATTCAGACAAGTTGTTGAGTGATTGAAAACTATTTAGTATAGTGAACGGCGATTAAGTTGATCCATTCGTCCTTAGAAATCCTGATAATAATATGATGTGCATCGATGAATTTGATTTTGTCAAAGTACCAGACTGAATTAGGTGCAAGCATTCTTCTGTGGAGAGGGTTGCCATTTTCATCAACAATTTCGTCCCATCCTTCTGGGCCAATAGTCCCTTTGTTAAATTGACTGTAAGTTAAATTAACGTCTTTAGCATTTACATATTCGTCTCTGGAAACGCGATAGTAAATATTGTTGTCGATCTCAAAGTATCGATCAGCAAACCAACCAGTTCCTTTGCCAAGTGACCGAGAAACGGGTTTTGCAAAGACATCATAAAGCTGTGCATCTTTGTCTTTGACAGTTACTGTGTCAGCGATTTCCACTAATCCCCAAATATCAACATCAGGGTTAGTAACTGACTTTGCGGTATTAAGTGATAGGGCAGGTGTAAAACTCAAGAGTACGGTTAAAACAAGTAAAGAATTGCTCCATAATCGTTTCATGCTATTTCTTCCTCTCTTATCAGTTGATGATTAAAAAATACCAAATAGTTGCTCTAATTCAAAGTGAAAAGGGAGACCAGAAATAACGTTTGAAAAACACATAATTCAGCTGTGACGTAGTCATTTTGAATGATTTATATTTTTTCGGTGTTCACGGTGCTAATAACAATAACCATAAATGTAATCTAAATAATGCCTATTATTTTATCTGTTAAATTTCATATTGAATTAAAATAAGTAATCGATAATTCATTGAAGAATATTTGCGATAAAAAAAGCCGATAACCAACCGGCTTTCGACTTTTTAAACGACGACTAGTAAATTACCAACGAATCGGTAAATGACATTCGTAGTCGCAAATTTATTGAATATTTTTAATAATACGGTGATCAACATGTAGGCGATAATTGCTATCGAAGAGTAAATGTTGAGGTAATTTAGTAAGAATAAAACTACAGTAGCAATCGCTACGGCAATTATTTGCACGTAAGAAGTAACTTCGCCATCGAAGTAAGTGATCATGACTGCTGTGATGTTGATCAAGAGCAGGGGAACAACGAATTTGATGGAAATAAAGTGTGCATAATAAAATAATATGGCGATCGAGATGAAGCTAGGGACGACAAAGTCTTTGATCAAAACAGAAATGATGTAATATTTCGGCGGAATCGACTTAGGGATGAACAAGAAGCAAACTTGTGCAAATATTAAGATCATCACGAAAATATTCATCGACTTGAATCCGAAAATACAGAGGATCAAAAAGACGGCCGAATACAAAATGCTAAAAAATTGATTAGGTTTCATTGGAAGCATAAATTCTTTATAAATTGCCACCATTGCTACCATTGATAACAAATAATAATTGATCGGTGAGCTCGGCAAATTGTGCGTCCAAATGAAAGAAATGGCGAAAACGTGGAAGCTGAGTAGCTCGATCAAAGCTTTGATCAAGTTTTTGGTTCTAGTACGGTCCATGAGTTACTCCTTTACATATGAACTAATAGTAAGTTACCGAATTGAAATCGTCAATTTAAAAATGTTATGAAAATATCGATTTTTTGTGGTAGTCTATTAAAAGGTTCCTGATGGGATCCTTTTGTGTTTCACAAAGGAGAGGCCCTGTAACCGAAAGGTGGAAAATTATAATGTCAAAGAATTACTTATTTACTTCCGAATCTGTTTCAGAAGGACATCCAGATAAAATAGCTGATCAAATCAGTGATGCAATTTTGGATGCACTTCTTAAGCAAGATAAGGATGCACGTGTTGCCTGTGAGACAACCGTTACTACTGGATTGGTGCTCGTTGTAGGTGAAATTTCAACTTCAGCCTATGTCGATATCCAAAGCGTCGTCCGTAATACGATCAAGGAAATCGGTTATGATGGCCAAAATCCAGGTTTTGATGGTGGAAGTTGTGCCGTGCTAGTTGCATTGGACGAACAATCACCTGATATTGCGCAAGGTGTCGATGATGCCTTAGAGAAGAGAGAAAAGGCTGCTGACGTTGATCCATTGGACCAAATCGGTGCTGGAGATCAAGGCTTTGTTTTCGGTTTCGCAACTGATGAAACTAAAGAATTCATGCCACTACCGATCTCACTTGCTCACAAATTGATGCGCAAGACTGCTGAAGTACGTAAGAACGGAACAATCGATTACTTGATGCCAGATGCAAAGACACAAGTAACTGTAGAATACGATGAAAATGATAAACCAGTTCGTATCGACACGATCGTTTTGAGTACTCAACACAAAGAAGAAGCAACACTTGACCAAATCAAACAAGATATCAAAAAATATGTTATCGATGAAGTAGTTCCATCCAACATGATTGATGATAAGACTAAATATTTGATCAACCCAACTGGTCGCTTCGTAATTGGTGGACCAGAAGGAGATTCAGGCTTAACTGGTAGAAAAGTTATCGTCGACACATACGGCGGTTTTGCTCGCCACGGTGGTGGTGCCTTTTCTGGTAAGGACGCAACTAAGGTTGACCGTTCAGCTAGTTACGCTGCTAGATACATTGCTAAGAACTTAGTAGCAGCTGGTATTGCTAAGAAAATTGAAATTCAAATTGCTTATGCTATCGGTGTTGCTCGTCCAGTATCGATCCACGTTGATACTTTTGGTACGAGCGATTATACAGAAGAACAAATTGTTGATTGCATCAACAAGAACTTTGATTTGAGACCATTAGGTATCATTCAAATGTTAGATCTTCAAAGACCAATTTATAAACAAACAGCGGCTTATGGCCACTTTGGACGTACAGATATTGATTTACCTTGGGAACAATTAGATAAGGTCGACGCAATTAAAGACACTTTATCAAAGGTCAAGGATTAATTAACGAGTACAGAGGCGTTCTTTAGAGTGTATTAATATACTTTAAAGAACGTCTTTTTTTATGGGGGAAATATGAACGAGAAACAAAATCAAACACAGTCACACGTAATGATCGTCACTATCGCGGTCTTTATTGCGACTTTTATGACTGCCATCGAGGGTACGATCGTCTCGACAGCGATGCCAACGATCATCGGTAGTCTGCACGGAGTCAGCTTGATGAACTGGGTCTTCTCAATTTACTTATTGATGACAGCTGTCTCCACACCAATTTATGGGAAATTGGCCGATATGATCGGTCGAAAGCCAGTCTTTATTTTTGGATTAATTTTATTCGTCATAGGATCAGTCTTATGTAGTTTATCCAATTCAATGTTTACCTTGATCCTTTCGCGAGTAGTCCAGGGATTAGGTTCTGGTGCTATCCAGCCTTTAACATTTACTATCATTGCCGATATTTTCCCACTAGAAAAAAGAGCAAAAGTATTAGGATTAAACGGATCTTCATGGGGGATCGCCGCAGTTATCGCACCGCTGTTAGGTGGTTTCATTGTAGAAAAATTAAGCTGGCATTGGGTATTTTTGATCAATTTACCGATCGGTATTATCACTATGATCTTGATCTGGATCTTTTTCAAAGAGGAAAAACGAGAAAAGTCCAAGGTCAAAATTGATTATATCGGGACAACGTTATTGATCTTCGTATTATTGCCGATCATGCTAGCTTTACAATTTATTGGAACTAGTTCGGCTTGGTTACCGATCGGCTTAGTGGCATTATCAGTCATTTCGGTTTTCATTTTCATTCGTTTTGAACGAAAAGTCAGTGATCCAATCTTGCCACTTAGTTTGTTTAAGAACAAAACTTTCGTGATCCAAAACGTAATTGCCTTACTGATTGCCGGTTTTTTGATCAGTTTTGAAGCTTACATCCCAACCTGGATGCAAGGTATTTTAGGCTTGAGCCCATCAATGGGTGGATTTGCGGTTACGCCTAGTTCAGTAGTTTGGATCTTTGGTTCATTTTGGGCTGGAACTTTGTTGAAAAAATATGCTCCTAACCGTGTGATCTACATTAGTTTGGTCTTCTTAGCCATTGCTAACGCCTTACTACTATTTGCCCACGTAGGAACACCATTTATTTACTTCTTAGCTTTAGCAGCCATTGCCGGAATGGGATTTGGCTTGACCATCACCACAACAACGGTAACAGCGCAAACGGTCGTTCCGGCCGAAAATGTCGGTGTAGCCACGAGTTTCAATACTTTGCTAAGAACCATTGGCCAATCATTGATGGTCTCTGTTGACGGTATTATTTTGAATACGGCTTTAGCTAACGGTGCAGCCAATAATAAAAATATTACCGTGGATATGATGAATAAGTTGATCGATCCACAAACAGCTAATCAATTACCAGCTGAATTGATGCCAAAAATGCGTCAGATCTTATTCAGCGGCTTGCACAACATTTACGTTGCTGGAGCAATTTTATTGGTCATCGCCTTGTTGCTTAATGCCTTTGAGATCAAGAATAAAAATATTCTTACTGCGCATGAACAAAATGGTTAAAATTAACACGACTAAGGCTAATAAGTAGCCACCAAAAACGTCACTCGGGTAGTGGACACCTAAATAGATCCGACTAGCACCGATGATGATGATCATCAAAGTTGCTAACGTCGAAACGATGACGCGGCTACTAATTTTTTTGAAAACAAACCAACAAATTATTAATAATGGAATATAAAGGCTTAATGCAGATGAGCTGTGACCGCTAGGATAACTGAGACTACTTTCGAAGACAAAGTGATGGTGATCAGGTCGAGGACGTCTGATTAAGTCTTTTATTATGGTATTCAAAGTTACGACGATCAATTTGTTACTAGCTAGAAAAATCGCTGCGTAGTAGTATTTTTTCACTATCAAGATAATGACTAGAGCGACTGAAATGACGATCGTCCAAAAAGTCCCACCGATGTTGGTCAAGAATTTAACCTTAGCTAATAAGTTTTGAGTGTGATTTTGATAAAACAAGTCGATGAAAAAATTGTCGAAATCATGGATTAAAGCCGCATTGGTGGCGACTAAATAGGTCCATAATATAAATAAAATTATTAAAATAATTTCGGAGGTCCATAAAAACTTTTTGGAGATCATTTATTTTTACCTTCTGTATTGTTTAAATTTTGTTTAAGAAATATAATAGTACTAATGTATTAAAGGGGGTGTTGTGTAGATGACTATTTCGCGTCGAGAACGCAAAATTGAAGAAAATAAGTTGTACCGCCAAAACTCAAGAAAACAGGCTAACGCCAATTTAAAGAAGAACATGACTATTTTAGGAGCAGGTTTATTCTTTAGTGGAGTTACTGCGCAAGCTACAACTGCTCTAACAGAGCACAGAGTATTTGCGGACACTTATGCAAACGACACCAACGACCAAACTACTGATACTACTACCACAACTAATACGGGAGTAGGGATGTTGACCCCACGTGGCGTTGGTGACCAAAGTTTTATTCAATATATTGGCAACTCAGCTCAAAAGCTAGCTGGCAATAATGATTTATATGCTTCAGTTATGATTGCACAAGCAATGATCGAAAGTGGATGGGGAACTTCAGGACTAGCTAGTGCACCTAATTACAATTTATTCGGTATTAAAGGTGCTTACAAAGGAACTGCCGTTAACATGCCCACTCAAGAAGACGATGGATCAGGTAATTTGTACTCGATCCAATCTGACTTTAAGAAATATCCTTCTTACAAAGAATCTTTGGAAGATTATGTTTCTTTGATCAGAGGTGGCGTTTCCGGTAACCCACAAATGTATGCGAGAACTTGGAAGAGCAACACTAGTTCATACAAAGACGCAACTGCCTTCTTGACTGGTAAGTATGCTACAGATACTACTTATGCTGATAAATTAAATAATATCATCGAAAAGTATAACTTAACTAGATTTGATGAAGCTGACTCCGACGAACAAAACGAAACTTATGTTTTTGCTCAAGGAGACACGCTTCAATCAGTTGCTGATAAGTTCAACATTACTTTAGAAACATTGATGAGATTAAATAATTTGAAGACTTCCAGTTATGTTTATCCTGGCAAGACTTTGATCGTTAACCAAGTGATCACACCAGCTGGAACAACCGATAGTGACACCGAAGCTAACTCTGATCCAGTGTTAGTTAATACTTCTAACGTTGTTGATGACAACGTTGAAGCAACATCTAATAATAATGTTTATGGTGATCAACAAGCACCGATCATTGTTCAAGATGAGACTAATGGTGTGACAGTTTATGATCCATCGCAAGCTACTGACCAAGTTGCTGTCAACATTTCAAGTAATGACACGAACGTTGCACCAACTAATAACACTAGTGCTGATCAAACAAATGATGTTCAAAGTAGCGTACCTGATCAAAATGTAGCTGCTACACAGGCTGCTACATCGAATAATGACGATACTGCCAACACGCAAAGTGCTTCTGTACCAGAATCGATTACGGTCAAAGCTGGCGATACTTTGGATAGTCTTGCTCGTCAATATAACACGACTGTTGACCACTTAAAACAAATTAATAATTTAGATTCTAACTTATTAGTTGTCGGACAACAATTAAAGTTGTAATATGTATGTCAAAGGAAATAGTAAGATCAAATTGATTTTTCAGAAAGTGCATGGTCGTTGTGAATGCATATTCAATTGATCTGAACTCGTCCACTAAGTTTTTGGAAGCTGAACTAATAGTAAGCTGCCACGATTGGTCCATGTTACGGATTTCAAGCGTCACTCTTATTTGAGTGGAACTTAGGTGGTACCGCGATAATTCGTCCTATGATCATAAGATCATAGGACTTTTTTTATGGAGGAAAAGGTATGTCGTATAATCACAATGTCGTTGAGAAAAAATGGCAAAAGTACTGGAAAGAAAATAATACTTTCAAGACTGGTACAGATAAGAACAAGAAGAATTTTTATGCATTGGATATGTTCCCATATCCATCTGGACAAGGACTTCACGTAGGTCACCCAGAAGGATACACCGCTACTGATATCGTAGCTAGAATGAAACGTATGCAAGGTTACAATGTGTTGCATCCAATGGGCTTTGATGCCTTTGGGTTGCCAGCTGAGCAATATGCTTTAGATACTGGTCATAATCCAGCTGATTTCACAGAAAAGAATATCAACAATTTCAAGCGCCAGATCAATTCATTAGGATTCTCATACGATTGGGATCGTGAAGTTCAAACGACTGATCCTAAATTTTATAAGTGGACTCAATGGATCTTCGAACAAATGTACAAAAAGGGTCTCGCTTATGAAGCTAAAGTACCAGTTAACTGGAGTCCTGATCTAGGTACAGTTGTTGCTAACGAAGAAGTTATCGATGGTAAGACTGAACGTGGTGGTTATCCTGTTTATAGAAAACCAATGCGTCAATGGATGCTGAAGATCACAGCTTACGCTGACAGATTGTTGGATGACCTCGATTTGATCGACTGGCCAGAATCTATCAAAGAAATGCAACGTAACTGGATCGGTCGTTCAGTAGGTTCTGAGATCGATTTTCCAGTTGATGGAACATCAGAAACAGTTCAAGTATTCTCAACTAGACCAGATACGATTTTTGGTGCAACTTACATGGTCTTAGCTCCAGAACATGATTTAGTTGATAAGATCACAACTGATGGTCAAAAAGCCGAAATCGAAGCCTATAAGAAAAAGATTGCTAATAAATCTGATTTGGAAAGAACTGACTTGAACAAGGATAAGACAGGTGCCTTCACTGGTGCATATGCTGTTAACCCTGTTTCTGGTGAAAAAATTCCAATTTGGATCTCAGATTATGTTTTAAGTACTTACGGTTTTGGTGCAGTTATGGCTGTTCCTGCTCATGACGATCGTGATTATGAATTCGCTAAGAAATTTGACTTGCCAATTACACAAGTTATCGAAGGTAACATCGACAATGCAGCTTATACAGGTGATGGCAAGCATATCAATTCCGACTTTTTGAATGATATGGGCAAAGATGAAGCTATCGATACGATGGTTCAATACCTTGAAGATAAGAAGATCGGTAAGAAGAAAGTAAACTACAAGTTACGTGATTGGCTATTCTCACGTCAAAGATACTGGGGTGAACCAATTCCTGTTATCCATTGGGAAGATGGCGAAACTACTTTAGTACCTGAGGACGAATTGCCACTAGAATTGCCTGCAGATGACAATATTGCACCTTCAGGAACTCCAGAAAGCCCACTTGCTAACTTGACTGACTGGGTAAATGTCGTTGATAAAAACGGTCGTAAGGGACGTCGTGAAACGAATACAATGCCACAATGGGCAGGTAGTTCATGGTACTACTTAAGATACGTTGATCCACACAATGATGAAAAATTAGCTGACTACGACTTATTGAAACAATGGTTGCCAGTTGATCTATACATCGGTGGTGCAGAACACGCTGTGCTTCACTTGCTTTATGCTAGATTCTGGCACAAGGTATTGTACGATCTAGGCGTTGTTCCAACTAAAGAACCTTTCCAAAAATTATTCAACCAAGGGATGATCCTCGGTGATAACCATGAAAAGATGTCTAAATCAAAAGGTAACGTGGTCAACCCTGATGATGTTGTTGAATCATACGGTGCCGATACTTTGAGACTTTATGAAATGTTCATGGGACCTTTGGATGCTTCAATTTCTTGGTCAGAAGATGGTTTAGCAGGTGCCAACAAGTTCTTGGAACGTGTTTGGAGATTGTTCATCAATAACGATGATGACAATACAGTTAAAACTGACTTCTTGACCGACGATAACAATGGTAATTTGGATAAAGTTTATAACGAAACTGTCAAAAAAGTGACAGATGACTTGGAATCACTTCATTTCAATACAGCCATCTCACAAATGATGGTCTTCGTAAACGAAGCTAACAAGCAAGATACAATGCCTAAGCAATACGCTGAAGGCTTGATCAAGATGCTTGCTCCAATTGCTCCTCACATGATGGAAGAATTGTGGAATAAGTTAGGTCATGACGAATCGATCACTTATGCTGCTTGGCCAGAATTTGATGAAAGTAAACTTGTTTCCGATACAGTTGAGATGATCATTCAAGTTAACGGTAGATTACGTGATAAGCTTGAGTTACCGGTTGATATTGATAAGGAAAAGGTTAAGGAACTTGCTCTTACTGATGAGAAAGTTCAGAAGTTCTTGGATGGTAAGGATGTTGTGAAGGTTATTGTTGTGCCTAATAAGATCGTTAACATTGTAGTTAAATAGTTTTAAATTGAGCTGGTCTATTTGGATAGATCAGCTTTTTTGATGGGAGGTTCACTGCCGGTTCTGCGGAAGGGTTCCGGGAATTGCGACCGTGGAACGCCATGGGCACCACTCTGAGCTATCCGGGAAGTTCGCCCGGACATCTCACAGCTGGGCCTTCCACTAAGCTCCTTCGTCGCTAAGTGGAATTTCATGGCTGACGGTCGAATTCCCTCCACCCTCCCGCAGAACCTAGGGTAGTATAACTATCTTATTTTTGTGGGTGGGGACGGTACTTAGTTTTGTTTGCTTAAACTGTTTTAATTTAGTTTGTGGTACTGATTTTTTGATTATTCTTACGATTTTTATTGAGTGATTTATCTGTTTAATATTTCTTTGGGATATCATCGGTTGCTAGTTAGTGCTAACTAGTTCTTGTTAGTGTTAATTTGCGTTGTTTTGTTATATCCGTTTTCTTTCTAGTGTTACTTGGGTGGTGCACTATTGTTTTTTCTTCTTTTAAGTTGTTTTTAATGATGGTTGTTTTTGGTTGACTTGTTTTGCTGGGGACTGTATTTTTTTGTTGATGGTTGTGGCTCTTGATTTTTTTGGGGATTAAGAGTAATTTTAAGGTTCTGAGTTTATAATTATTTTTGAGAGTCGCTTTAATTTTGGTATAATTGTTGAGATAGTTTTTAAGGTGGTGCTAATTTTTGAACAAGGATAAGCAAGATGGTCAAGAGGCTATTCCGGTTTTGAATCCTGAGGCGTCTAGTCAAGATACTATGTTAAAAGGTTCTGTCTGGATGACTGCTGGGAGTATTTTTTCTCGGGTGCTTGGTGCTATTTATATTATTCCTTGGATGGCTTGGATGGGGTCTTATTATCCTTCAGCCAATGCTTTGTTTGCCAAGGGTTACAATATTTATAGTTTGTTTTTGATCATTTCTACTGCCGGTATTCCTGGTGCTATTTCTAAGCAGATTTCTCATTACAATGCTTTGGATGAGTACGCTACTGGGAATCGGTTGTTTAAACAAGGGCTGAAAATAATGGCCTTGATGGGTATTATTTTTGGAGCCATTATGTTTTTTGGTGCTTCAGCTATTGCCTTTATTTTTACTGATGGAGATCCTAATAGTATCCCCGTTATTAAATCACTAGGGATCGCTGTTTTAGTTATTCCTATTTTGAGTATTTTGCGTGGATACATGCAAGGATATTCGGACATGGCACCGTCGGCTATTTCACAGTTGGTGGAACAAATTGCTCGTGTGCTTTATATGTTGGCAGCTACTTATTTGATCATGCAAGTTCAAAAGGGTAGTTACGTTAGTGCTGTGACTCAGTCGACGTTTGCTGCATTCATTGGTGCAATTTTTGCCATCGGGATCTTAATGATCTACATTTTTAAAAAGCTGCCTAAGTTGCGAGCTCTTTCTCGTAATGGTCAGCCAGCTTCTGCGATCAATAAGAATTTTGCCCGTGAAATTTTTGAACAGGCTTTTCCATTCATTATCATGGATGCCGGGATAACATTTTTCAATTTGTACGACCAATCGACTTTCCAACAATTTATGTTGATGTTCGTTGATGCTACCAAAGTTCAGTTGGATAACTATTATTCATTGTTTGGTTTCCAGGCTAACAAATTGATCATGATCATCGTTTCGTTGTCGACAGCGATGGCAGTTACGGCCGTTCCGATCCTTTCGGGATTATTCGCTAAAGGTGATAAAAAAGATATTGAAGATCAAATCAGCAATACGCTGGAGTTATTCTTTTTCATCATGATCCCTTCGGCTATCGGGATGTACGCTGTCTCACAACCACTTTGGACGACTTTTTATCGTTATGATGCTTTAGGTATTTCGATGCTACAATTTTCATCGATCATGTCGATTTTACTGGGATTATTTACTGTTTTATCAGCAGTTTTACAAGCATTGTATCGAAATAAATTAGCTATTAAATATTTAGTAATTGGTTTTATTGTTAAAGTGATTATTCAAGTGCCAATGATTGGCTTGTTCCATGAGTTTGGACCACTTGTCGCTACAAGTATTAGTATGGCAGCGATCTGCTGGTTAATGCTTCGTAAGCTATATCAAATTTATCCTTTCAACATTGAACGGACTGAAAACAGGATCAGTGGAATCATCATTTTTTCCATTGTGATGTTTGTCTTCGTCTTGATCATCAATTGGATCGTTTATCGTTTCGTTGGTGATTCAGACCGTATCGTTAGTTTGTTCGTTCTGATTTTTGAAGCTATCGTCGGGGCTGGGATTTTTGGTTACTTGGTTTTGAAGACTAAGTTGGCTGATAAAATTCTTGGTTCTCGAGTTGAGCGGATACGTCGATTGGTAAGGATCAAGTAGGGAAAACAACATCGTGATCGGTGTTGTTTTTTATATGATGAGATACAATAGTGGCGAAATGATTCAAAGGTAAACAAAAAAAGAGGCGATTCCGAAATGTGATATCGGTCGTCTCTTTTTGATTTATTCTTTTTTGTTGGTGACTATTTTTTGCATTGTTTTGGGGATTGCTTCTATTAGTTTTTCAGGAAGCACTACGTAATTCTTTTTGTAGATTTTGTCAGCGATATCGCTATGCAAGAATAGGGCAGCTTCGACTGTGTTTTGAGAGAAGCCGAATTGGCCGACGAAAGCTGCTATTATTCCGGTTAAGGTGTCTCCCATGCCTCCTGTAGCCATTCCTGGGTTGCCGGCGATTATTTGGTTGGCAGAACCTTCGTAGTATACTTCTGAAAGGTGTTTTTTGACTATTAGCAGGGCATTTGGTGCTAATTCGTGTAATTGCTCTAGATTGTTTTTTGGCGATTGCTCAGGGATCTCTAGCTGGGATAGACGTTGCCATTCCCCTTGATGTGGAGTCAAAATTACATTTGCTTGGATTTTTGAAATGTCGATGTTTGCTTGCGCGATTATGGTTAGGGCAGAGGCATCAAAAATGATGGTTTGATCCATATGTGTGTGATCTAGTAGTAATGAAATGAGCGATTCACTGTACTGTGATGTTCCTAAGCCAGGTCCAATCGCTATGACGTCGGCGTTTTTGATGGCATCGATGATTTCAATCAAGTGGTGGTAGTCGATGGTCATTGCCTCAGGGATCCTTGTGTTGATGGCCGAGAACTTTTCAGGGATAGTTGCGACTGTCACTAAACCAGCCCCAGAATGGATCGCAGCGGAAGCGGACATTATTGCGGCACCGCCAAAATTAGATGAGCCCGCGATGATCAAAATTTTTCCATAGTTTCCCTTAAAAGAAATTGGATCACGTGGTGTAATTACTTGTTTTAAGATTGATTTATCTATTTTTTGCATTACATATCCTCATTTTTATGGTATCGTTTTAAGGTAAGCTTATCACAAATGAAGTTTTGCTGCTGTGGCGGAATTGGCAGACGCGCAGCGTTCAGGTCGCTGTATGGGTTTCCATGTGCAAGTTCGACTCTTGTCAGCAGCACTCTTAAAAAGCTAACAAACTTTGATATATCAATGTTTGTTAGCTTTTTTTATGTGTGGCAAATTGATCTGAAAGTTATCAGTGAATAATGGAATGAAAAACAATTGTCAAAAAATAGTTTATCTTTACTTGTGATTTATTTATTTAATCAATACCGCAAAGTGACATTTGCTTTGACAAAAGGTGTTGTTATAGTAATGTATTCGGTTACAAAATATTTGAATAAATTTCTGGTAAATTGAATTATACTTTTAAAAATTAGAACTAATTATTTAAATATTATGAACCTAAATGTGCTATAATTAAAACAATAATTATACAGGAGGGTTTTTACTATGAATAATGGAGCTACTATTTCACAAAATACTGGTGCACCAATGGATTCAATTACACTTGCAAACCCACTATATTTTGTTGAATCATTGTTAGGCACAGTTGCAGGCGTATTCTGTTAATAGTTTGTTAAACAAAAATGGCCGGACACTTTTGAGTGTTCGGCCATTTTTTTATGATTTGATCCAAGTCATTTCTAGTTCTATTTGGTTCGTGTCCTCATCAATGTCACGAGCAGTTTTTCGGAAACCTTGACCGAGATAAAATTCGATTGCTACTTGATTGTTTTGATAAACATGAAGAGTTAGTTTGTCATTTTCTGATTTCGCTTGCTCTAGTAGTTTTCGACCTATCCCTTGGTGTTGGAAATTTTCCATGACAAAAATTCCTGCGATGTAACTATCGACTAAGCCAATAAAGCCCTTGATCTCATTGTTTTCTTGGGCGGTCCAGACGTTGGCTTTTGTGATTTCTGATTTAAAATACGCTAAGTTATCGAGCCAATATTTTTCATCAACAAAATCGTGAGCTGATAGATTCTCGGTCAACCAAATATTAGCTAGAGCTGAGATATTATCGTCAGTGAAGTTCGTTATTTTTTTAATCATTAGTTTTCCTCTAAAATTGATTATATTTCTTACGAGCTAAATTTCCTAGCAAAAAAATAACCCTCTTTTCACGAAGAGGGTCAAGAAACGCATAGGGGGGATTCATATTAATTCCTAATGAGGAGAAACTATCTCAATAAATACGATAATGTAGGGGGATTATCTCAAAAGATAGGCGTGGCTTCCTATCTCCTTTATTGAGAACAACATTATAATAACTTATTTAATGAGGTATATTAGGTTATCTTTAAACAAAAATATTTATAAAATCTGGGTCTGATTTTTTAATTGTTTGTTGCTAGGATGCTATCGATGTTTAGGCCTAAAGCGTTAGCTACTCTAGTTCCGTATTCCTTGTCAGCATCATACATTTGTTTGATTTCTAATGTCTTGATCTCATCATTATCGAATGAACCGAGTCCGTCTTTGATAGTTTCAATCAAACGGTCTTGTTCTTCTTTAGAGTAGAGACGATATAGATCCCCGGCTTGTGTGGTGTAGTCGACCTTGTAGTTATAAGGTTGATTACCTGTTTCTCCTTGCAATTGATCGGGAGCTACACTAGCAGCGTGATCTTCTTTAGGACCATCGAAGGCATTTGGTTCGTAGTTAACTTCGCCACCTTGATTGTTTAACTTCATGTATCCGTCACGTTCATAATTGTGGACTTCAGTTACAGGGCGGTTGATTGGTAATTCTTCAAAGTTTGCACCGAGACGATAGCGTTGAGTGTCCTTGTATGAGAATAGTCGACCTTGCAATAATTTGTCTGGTGAAGCTTCGATACCAGGAACGAGGTTAGCAGGTGAAAAAGCATCTTCTTCAACATCAGTAAAGTTGTTTGAAGGATTTTGATTTAAGGTTAATTTTCCGACTTTGATCAATGGGTAATCTTTGTGTGAAACAGTTTTGGTAACGTCAAAAATGTCCCATTTGTAGTTCAATCCTTCTTCGTAAGGAATAATTTGGACGTACATTTCCCATGAAGGGAAATTGTTTTTTTCGATGGCATCAAACAAGTCGTCTTGCAAGTAATCAGGATTTTGAGCGGCAGCCTTATCAGCTGCTTCGTTGGTCATATTTTTGACACCTTGGTCGGAGATCAAATGGTACTTGATCCAAAATTGTTCGCCATCTTTGTTGACCCATTTGAAGGTGTGAGAACCGTAGCCGTTCATTTCACGATATGAAGCAGGGAGGCCACGGTCACCCATCAAGTAAGTTACTTGATGCAATGATTCGGGTGAATGTGCCCAGAAGTCCCATTGCATCTCATTAGTCCGACGGTTAGTTCTTGGATCACGTTTTTGTGAATGGATGAAGTCAGGGAACTTCAACGGATCATTTACAAAAAATACGGGAGTGTTGTTACCAACGATGTCGTAATTTCCTTCTTGAGTATAAAACTTCACTGAGAATCCACGGACATCACGCACTGTATCAGGATATCCTTTTTCACCAGCTACTTGTGAAAAACGCATGATCAATGGAGTCTTTTTGCCGGCTTCATTGAAAATATCAGCCTTAGTGTATTTGCTCATGTCGTTTTCTAGTACGAATTCACCTTTGGCACCAGCACCTTTTGCGTGAACTACACGTTCAGGAATTCTTTCGCGATCAAAATGTGCTAATTTCTCGATTAGATCATAGTCTTGCATTAGTACTGGACCTCTTGGACCTGCTGTTTGGGAGTGTTGATTGTCTGCCCATGGTTGTCCTGTTTGTGTTGTCAGTTTCTTTGCCATAAAAATGTCTCCAATCATTTAGTTTATTCCGTGATAAACGAAATTATACGTCTATGATTGGATTATTTCATTTAAAAGTCAATTGATGTGCATAAAAATTGTAATTTATTTTTTCGGAAATTAAATTTTTTATTTTTGTGGGGATTGTGGTGGTAGTTTTTGTTGAGGTTCACTGCCGACTCCGGGGCCCGGGGATACAATGAAGGAACGTAAGTGCTGACGCACTTGCGCAACCGAATTTGGTGGTGGCTACGCCACCGAACAACCGAGGTCGGGAACGCACCTGACGCGATTTTGAGCTACCCGGGGAGACCACTCGGGCATCTCAAAACTCGGTCTTATTCTAAGCGATAAATCGCTAAGAATAATTTAGGTGCTGAGGTCTGTATCCCCGGGCCCCTCCGTCTATATAGTTTATAATCTCTCTCTGTTTTGGCCGGCTCCACTCTGGTGTTCATAAGTTGGCACTTTTGGTACTCCTTAGTTTTCACTTGTCTATCTCATCTTTTTACCTCGATAGTAAGATCAAAACCAAAAGCAGAACCAAAACCAAAAGTCAGTCCCAAGCTATTTTTTCTTTATCAAAATAATAATCCATTTGATATACCTAATGATATGTTTTTGCTCATTTTTCTTGGCTCGCTTACTCGTTCCGCGTATTCTCGCGATGGTTGGTTGAGAGGAGAAAGTATTTATTTTTTATGATCGTAAGCATAATAATTGTCTTCAGATTATTTTTGGTTATTATTTAGTTTGTTGATTACGAAATATTAGTTAACGGTTTATGATGAATTTGATGTACCAAATTAAATTGGAGGTTTTCAAACGTCAGAACAATATGATTATCAAGTGTTATATATCGGTGCTGGTCACGGTACTTTTGATGGGGCTATTCCTTTGGCTGCTTCTGGATGCAAGGTGGCTGTGGTTGAGAGTGGTCTTGTTGGTGGGACTTGTCCTAACCGTGGTTGTAACGCTAAGATTACTTTGGATGAACCTGTTAAGGTTATGCGCGAGGTTGAACGGTTGAATTCTGTTTTGACTGGTGAGGTTTCGCTTGATTGGGCTGGTAATGTTGCTCATAAGCAAGATGTTATTGATTCTTTGCCTGCTATGATCACTGGTTTGATGAATAGTGTGGGGATCGATGTGGTGCAAGGTTATGCTACTTTTAAGGATCAACATACTGTTTTAGTTGATGGCAAAGAAATTTCTGCTGATAAGATTGTTATTTCTACTGGGCTTCGTCCACATCGTTTGGATATTCCTGGTGAAGAGTTGACTCATGATAGTGAGGACTTTATGAATCTTAAGGCCCTTCCAAAGAATATTGTGGTGATCGGTTCTGGTTATATTGGGATGGAATTTGCTACAATTGCTAATGCTGCGGGATCGAATGTTACTGTCATGCTCCATTCTGACAAAGCTTTGCGTCGTTTCCAACAACCATTCGTGGAAAAGGTTATTTCAGATATGACTGATCGTGGTATTAAATTTATTCGCGATTCTAAAGTGGCTGGTTTTGAAAAAGCCGATTCTCAAGTGAAAGTTCAGTACGGTGATGGCCAAGAATTGGTAGCTGATTGGGTATTGGATGCTACTGGTAGAATTCCTAATACTGAAAATATGAACCTTGAAAAAATCGGTGTTGAGTATAATGCCCGTGGTATTGTCATCAATGATCATCTGCAAACTTCCGTTGAAAATATTTATGCTTCTGGTGATGTGATCGATTCAGATCAACCAAAATTAACACCAACTGCTATTTTTGAATCAGTTTATTTAATGAAATTATTCTCAGGTAAGACTACAGATTCAATCAAATTCCCAGTGGTTCCTTCAGTCGCCTTCACTTCACCTCGTATCGCTGAGGCTGGTGTGTCCGTTGAAGATGCTGAAAAAGCTGGCTTAGATGTGACTGACTCAGATCTTAGTCAAGACTGGTACTATCAAGTCGATAATGAACAACTTGCTGAAAGTAAACAAGTTCATGATGGGGAAGGTCACTTGGTCGGTATTACTGAAATGAGTGATCATGCCGATGATGTTATTAATAGTTTATTGCCTATTATTGAGCTTAAGTTAGATCCTGATGAAATTGGTCGGATCGTTAGCTTGTTTCCTTCTATTGGATCAGCTGCTTTTGGTCGGATTTAGGGCTTTTATGGAGATAGGAAAAGAGGTAACTCTTGATGTGAGTTACCTCTTTTTTGGTTGGTTTTTTTATTTGTTTGGTGAATGGTCATAACGTAATTCTTTTTACCAAACGTTTCCCACTTTATAGTAGAAACGCGTTCCAGGGTACAGCGGGATCCGGTTTGGAAACTATCGGCAGGAACGAGTTCGAAGAATATAAAATAGTGCTATTTATTCTTGTCTGCTAAACTTGCTGCAAATTGGATAGTGGTTTTTATTTTTATCCTCAAGTATGCTGAAACGAGCTCCGCGAGGTAGCGGCCTCCGGTTAACACAGGTGGTCGAGGCACGACTGCGTCGCACCTTGTTCGATCACCCGCGTTAATCCTCAGCAGCTGACCAACCTCGCTGCGCTCTCTGAGCTTTTACATAATAGTAGGCACTAATCCTCCATCCAATCTCAATGCTTCTCCAGAGAATGAAGGGCTGTCTGGACTGGCTACGAAGGCGGTGAAGCGACCTATTTCTTCTGGTCTTATTAGTCTTTGGATTTGTGATCTGGAGCGATGATTTTTCATGAAGTCGGCTTTTTCGTACATATCTTCTAACATTTTTTCTACGCCTTCAGTCAAGGTTGAGCCGGGCATGATGGTGTTGACTGTTACGTGAGTGGCTTTTGTTAGTTTCGAAAGGCTTTTTGCTAGAGAGAGGTTCATTGATTTGGTCATACTGTATTGGGGCATTTCTCCTGATGGCATGATGGCTTCTTCGCTAGCGATGAAGATGATCCGGCCGAAGTCTTTGGCTAACATTTTTGGTAAGTAAAATTTTGATAAGGCGTTTCCTGAAAGGACGTTAACTTTAAAAAATTTGTCCCAAGTTTCATCGTCAATCTCGAAATAATCCATTGGTTGGAAGATGCCCATGTTGTTGACTAGAATATCGACCTCGGGGACTTGTTTGAATATTTTTTGTTGTCCGTCTGCTGTGGAGATGTCGGCAGCAACTCCTGTCACTTTGGAGTTAGGGTAGTTGCTTTTGATTTCCGCGATAGTTTGCTCAACAGCACTGTCAGTCCGGCCGTTGATGATAACGTTGGCATCTTCAAGTGCTAGTTGTGTGGCGATTGCTTTACCGATTCCTTTAGTAGAACCGGTGATAAGCGCAGTTTTATTTTTCAAATGTAAGTCCATATTATTTCTCCTCATCTGTTTATCGACTTCATCTTAACAAATAACTGGAGAAATAATAGTAGGTACTTTTAAGTAACGTGGTCGGATCTTTTAATCTGAGGCGGTTAAAAATCTTAGGAAATTACGACTCTTTTGTTCTTTTTCAAATTCAGCAGTGTCGATGTCGACTAAAGTAATGACATCTCCGTAATGGTTAGTTGGGATGATGAAATTGGATGAGGGGATGTTTTGCTGATTTTCTTGCAAGAGTTTTATTTGATCATATATTTCTTTACGTGCTTGACGCATACCGGTGTATGGATCTTCAGCATGTAGCGAACAATTTAAATCTGGGATATCAATGTAATAAGGATAATAATCTCGATTACATTTGGTCATGATTACTGGGTAGACTGCTTTCATATCAATGTACCTCCACGATTAATAATTATTAACATATTAGTATATAAAGAATAGTTATGATTACTTATTTTTAATAATATTTTTTACCAAAAAAAAGAACTGATATGATTGGCATCAGTTCTTTTCTGCTTCATTAGTAATGTTATCCATTTCCTTGATCAATAAATTGACCGATTCGTCACCGTGAACGTAAACACCACTAGCTAGAGCGTGACCACCGCCGCCGAATTTTTCAGCGACAGAATTGATCGGGATATTTTTGGAACGAAGGTTGACCCTGAAGATGTTTGTTTCGTTTTCGCTCAAAACAGCCCAAGTTTTGACGCTGTCGATCTTACCGATCAATGGTACAGCGTAATCCAATTCTCCGGGATTGAGGTTGAAGATGTCGAGTAATTGCTTGTTCAAAATGATGTAAGCAAATCCTGAGTCATTGAGAGAAAAGTTTTCGAGCATGTAAGCTTCTAAACGGGCTGTTTGAAGATTGATCTCGTTTTCTTCGTGACTTATCTTTGAAGCATCTGCACCTAATTTGACCAACTTAGCTGCCGTATCCAAAGTTCTGAAGTTAGTGTCAGCGTACAAAAATCTATTGGTGTCGCCAATGATCCCGGCATACAAGCAGTCAGCGATTTTTGGAGTTATTTGGAGGTCCATTTTATCCGCAAATTTAAAAATCAATTCGGCACAACTAGAGTAGTGGTCTTTGACCCAATTGAGCTCGCCAAAATGATCGACATCTGGATGATGATCGATTTTGAGGATCTTTTTAGCAACGGACAGATCGTGTTCATCATCGATCCGTTCGGTGTTAGCTGTATCGACAGCAATAATTATGGCGTCTTGATAATCAGATTGTTCCAGCTGATCCATTTTGCCGATCCAATCAAAGATAGGTAAATCGACACCTGTTGCAAAAATATCCTTATTTGGGAAAGCTTTTTGCAAGATCAACTTCAAGGCAATTTGTGAACCGACAGCATCAGGGTCAGGATTGCGATGTCGCAAGATAATTATTTTTTGATTATTAACGATTTCGTTATAAATTTGACTGATCATATCAGGGAACCTCCAATTAAACTTCTACCATCTTAAATATACTCGAAATGTCGCCATATTCATATTAAATTAGTTTCTCTGCTTCAATAATATAACAATTTATACCGGTTTGAATATTATATTAATAAATAAAAATATTATTTCAAATATTTGATTATTTCTACTAGATTTTCATATTTGACGTGATAAACTGTAAACGCTTGAGGGAGGGATTACATGCGATGGAGGTCGCTTTTTTTATCATGTGGATTAATTTTGTTTTGTATTTTACTGAGCAGTGAGCATCACCAAGATTCTAGTAGAAGAACAGCGAATGCCGATGCCACAAACGCTGACGTTATCGGCTATGACACGCCGAGTCCAGAACCAGTTCAAGTTTTTGGAAAGTGGATCACAGCAGGATTTCGCTTGCAGCCGAAGGATATGACGGTCAAGGAAGGGTCCAAAGCTTATTTGTATTCTAATTTTCAATTATCTAGTGATGATATCGAACAAAATTTAGAGTCCAAGTATACGTTGCTTCATTACTGGTTCCAACTGCAGAGTGATGGCAGCTGGAAGAGAAATCCAAACTATTTCCAAAATTACATCTGGCTTTCAAAATTGAAAGTAGGTACTTATTATTTTCAAGACAATGCGGAGTTAACTCCTAAACCGTTGACTAATTTAAAAAATTTGAATTATTATTCGCGAGTTGCCAAAGTGACGGTAGTACCGAATGACATTGCAATTGAGGATTTTAAGATCAAGCCCGACGATGACTATTTGTTTGCTAGTTCAAGTTTTCATCAACAACATTCACAGTCAACGACCATCCGACCGATCACGACACCTGAAAATGCTACGGGTAGTGTGAAATGGAGTGTTGATAATACTGATTTAGCCACGATTGATAACTCTGGTGAACTGTTCGTCAATGGGACTGGCCAGACGGGGATCGTGACGGTCACCGGTGTCTTCACGGATACCTCCGGACATTCTATGTCAGCGACTACCCGGGTCACAATCGGAAGCGGTGGTTTGGAAGATCAAACTGTAAATGAAGGTGAAACGGCAACTTTTGATATTTTAGGACGTAGACCAACTAAGGATTATTCGATCAATTGGTATGAAGTTGGAAAGGATGGCCAAACAAGAATACTAGATGACCATGATTTCACATTGGACGTTAAAAATACTACTTTAGCTGACAGCGGTAAAAAATATTATGCCAAAATAATCATTAAAAATGCGAACGGATCAACGCAGACGATGACGACTAGACGAGCAAATTTGACGGTCAATACCAATAATGATCCCGTCGTGAACTTTTCGACGACGATCGAAGATAGTACTTTTGTAGATCCGCAAAATTCGCCGATCAGCTTAAATAAGGTAGCTGAAAATGATTGGATCAGGCTCAAAGGGGATGTTTCAGACACTAACTTAAAATCACGTTTAACCCAAGGAATGATTGCATTAAAGCTACCAGCAGCAAAAAATATTTTAATCAGTAGTGTCAAATTGGATGACCAACCGGTTGACGATTATTCGATCACTGCTAATGACAGTCATTCAATATTAAAAATGCCTGCAATCGATTTTGTTAAAAGCAAATCTCATCATTTTGAAGTCATCTTTCAAATAACAAAGTTACCGAGCACTTCATTTAAAGGCGATGCTCAGTTATTGCAGACAGATTCAGCAGGGAATTCGATCGAGCCGAGTGTTAATAGTAACTTCCTACAAATGAATTATTCAGAAAACGACTTTTTACTATCAAAAAGCGATGTCAATTTTGGGACCATCGTTCCTTGGAACTTGCAAAATGAATATTTAGGGACGGTATCTGATACTGATTCACGAATTTTGAAAGTAAACGATCAAAGACGCCAGAAGAATCCGGCACAGATCACCGTTAGTTTAGCTGGACCGTTGACTGATCCGACAACGGGTCAAAAGATGAACGCTGATATTATGCTTGATCAAGGCGGTCAGGAGAAGCCTTTGGATGATCAGGCGTTGCTAGTGCAAAATTCCATTGCTGGGCAATCTCTTCCATCAGTGGTTTGGAAAAATAATTTACGCTTAAAGCTGTATGGACAACCGCCAGTCGGTGGTGATTATAGGACAGAGCTTAACTGGACAGTCGTTAATAGTCCCATATAAATAAATAAGTGAAAAAATTTAAGGATAAGAACTTGTGGTTATACTAGTTCTTATTCTTTTTTATTGGATCGATATTTTTTTGAGAATATTCGATTACATCGTTATTAATAACCGTGAAATATTAATTTATAATCTAGTAATATATTTTTATATAAAATGAACTTAGCTCTGGAAATTAGTAAAATTGATGCTAAAATATGCGCGAGAGGAAGGGATATTTTATTGAAAAAATAATAGTATCGCTTATTTTAGCGACGACATTTGGTCTAATTATCGGACTAACTTTCAATTGGGGGATCGGAAGAGGTAATTTATCAAATAACCACGTCACGGAAGCAGATATGAACACTACCGCAACGGCAGATGACGCACCAGATATCACTAACAATAAACCGAGCCCGACTATTGGCAAAGTATTAACTTTTTACCCAAATGACGGTTTTAGACTGCAGCCAGATCAACAAGTTAATTTGTATAAAGGTGGGCCGACAAAGACGATCCACACGGTTCCAGCTGAAGGCGAACTAAAAGATGATTATGCTTTGAAATCGAAGCAGTGGACAGTTTATGATCCAACTACCAAGAAATGGGATGTTTTAGGATCGGCTGATCCATATGCCAAGGTCGTCAATAATGATGACTTAGTTGTCTCACCAAATGACGGTGGGACTTGATATTATCAATATCATCTTCGTTGGACGGATAGTGATTATTTAGGTATCGTGATTAATAACAAAGATGACTATTCAAATATTGTCAAAGTTAATACTTATGATCAAGCCAATAAAGTTAGTTATTTATCAGTTAAATCAGATGATGGCTTTTTATATAATAATCAAAATTATCAAGATTCTACTTATGTGCATGCCGTTCCTAAAGAAACAAACTCGACAAGTACAGTAAAATGGAGCTCAAGCGATGATTCAATCGCAACGGTCGATCAACAAGGATTAGTCCGTCCAATATATGACCCAACCGGGAAGACTAGGATGGTTACTATTTATGGCACTGCGACTAATTCTGACGGAAGCATTGTTAAAGGGAGTAGGTGGATTGAATGATAAAAAAGTAAAATCTGATTCAACCGCTACATTTACTATTCAAGGTAGTATACATCCAAACATGGATAGCATCGCATCAATCAATTGGTACCGGATCGATCCGCCATCCACAGGGAACTCTGATAAGCCGCGTCTAGTTGCAACTGGAAAAAGTCTTCAATTCAGTGTCAGCAATACGAAACTGAAAACTGATAATGGTGCGTATTATTATGCTGTTGTTACATTTAATGGAAAGAGTACTAAACAGATAACGACTAATAAGGCTTTGTTATCAGTATATTCACTTCAAAATAATGAGATCAAGTTCTCCAGCTTCAGTGTGAAAAATGAGACTAATAGCGATGTACAGAATACTCGTGTTTTATTAAATAATGTTAAAAATTACGACAAAATAACCATGAATTTCTGGCTACGAGATTCATTATTAGGTTCCCATGATAAAGGTCCCTTGGTTATCCAGTTACCCGCTGGTGCCGTTGTAACTGAGGCCAGATCAACAAGTAATTCAAGTCAATTTGATTCGTACACCGACCCTATGGGGAAAAAAGTTTTTAAAACACAAGCAACAGATGACCCTAATATTGAAACTTTAACCGATAAGAATTCTGAATTTGACGGCTTTGGTGCAATGCTATATACGGTTTCTTTTTATTTAACTAAAGCGGAGCTTAATAGTAATTTTAAAGGAACTATGACTTATTCACCTGTTAGTGCTACCGGAGTAGAATATGGAACGTATGTTGGACCTAGTTATTCTATTAATCCCATTCCACCAGAATTCCAGTTAAGCGCACGATCAATTGATTTTGGAAATATTTTACCATCTTCGAATAAGGCTTTAATCGGAAAAATTAATGATCCAAACTATATGATTTTGAAAGTTACTGATTTGAGAACGCCTGAAAAAAGATCACCTCGAGAGCTTTCCGTAAGTGCTGATTCTAACTTTATTAATGAGAATGGTAAGATTTTTCATACTAGTTTAGTATTAGACAATAATGGAGTAGAAAAGCCGATTGACTTGGCCGGGATACAAATTTACGAAACGAAAACAGGCGAAGAAATGCCATCTGTTTACTGGAAGAATAAGCTGAAATTACGATTTCTTAGTCAACCTCAAAATGGAGGAGTCTATAAAACAAAACTAACTTGGACAATTACAGATTCAAGATAAATAAGTCAAATTTGAAGTAATTTTTGTCAAGGTATTTGCCTATAATGAAAAAATGTTATACTATCTTCGAAGATTGTTATATAAATCACGAGAAGGATAACTTGCAAAATGTTTTGGGGATGCATTTTGTAAGTAGATCAAATATTATTTAAAAAACAAAAATGGAATTACTACCACATTGTGGGGTAATTCCATTTTTTTGCTTTAAGGGGGAGTGATTATGAAGGTTCGGGTTGTTTTTATGTTGTTTATTCTAACGATTGGGTACGCATCAATTATTTTTTTAGGTAAGTCGGAGACTATTGTTGAGGCTGATTATTATGATCAAACTAGTGGTCTTAATTTGATTGGAAAGCCTAGTGGTCTAGCAGGGATGTTTTTGGTATTTCGGAAAACTGGAATATATTATTCTTCAGATGAACAACGAATTGAAAGTGGTAAACAAGCAATTGTATCGTTTAAAACCTTTTATCACTGGTATGAACACTTAGAATCGGTAAAGATATATCAAGTTTTTAAAAATAATAATATGAAGCCAAGGCTATTGGAAGGTGTCAAAAATCAACGGATAGCAATCAATTTGAATCAAGAGGGAGACTATTATTTTCAAGGAAAATCTCAAGTTAAAAGTTTAACAGGTAATAAGACTTTTTATTCTAAAGTTATGATTGTCCATGTTAATCCCATTCCAACTGATGTTAGTGATTTCCACATAAAAATTGATGATAAATATTTGAATAGTTTTAAGAATTCACCTAGCCATGTTCAAGCACAAGCCATCATTCATCCAAAAAAGGCAAGTGGAGTTGTTCAGTGGTCCGTTGACAATAATAATCTAGCAACTATTGACCCTGACTCAGGCTTAATTTCAGCTAATAGTGATAGAAAATTCGGATTTGTAACAGTCAAAGGGGAGCTGATTGGGAATCATAATGTTGATGTCAAGTTTTTTGATACACAAAAATTATACATTGGATTAGGGTTAGATAATCAAACCGTTGAAGAGGGAGAAAATGCGACATTTACAATTCAAGGGGATATTGTTGAAGGTGCATCAGGTATTGATTGGTATAAAAAGAAAAAGTATGGAATGCCATCAAATATTCCCAATGAACATTCAAAGTCGTTGACTGTCAAAGAAGTTAATACCGAAAAGGCAAAGTATGCGTATTTTGCAAGAATTCATCTGCCTACTAACGAGGATGGGAAAAACGTTGGTAAGTTGGAAACAAACTATGCCACAATCAACATTATCCATAGCGATAAACCTCAGATTAATATGAAATTTGCTTTTGTGAATGAGACTCTAAATCATTTATTTCCAGGTGAATTGATGTTACGTCCGATATTACGTCGGGTCGCTCCGAAAGATAATATCCTTATGAAAGGAACAATAACAGAAAATAATAAATCGTCATTTATCAAAAATGGAAAATTGGAGTTTAAAGTTCCTAACAGAATTCAAAATTTAAGAATACTTATTAATAAATCTCCAGTATCAAATGATTATGACAAAGAAAGCAACACTGTAACTATTAACAATTTTGATTTCTCGCAAACTAAAAATTTTGATATTGATGCTAGCTACACTATCGAAAATATTCAAAATGAAAAATTTGTTACTAAACCGGTGTTTCAAGGTATAAAGGATGAATCTGATCAGTCAGACCTTTATACAATTGATGGAGAACCTTTGGAAATGGACTTTGTTAAGGATGAACTTAAGGCTGCGGGAAATTCAATAAAGTTCCTTGTAAATCACATTAAAGGTGCTGAGTCATCTGCCTATGGTCAAATTAATGATCCAGATGGAAAAGTATTAACTTTTCAGGATGACAGGCGCATCAAGGGGGTAACATCAATTTATGTTCATTTGAAAGGTTATACAAATTCCAATTCACAACCAAAATTTTATTATTGCCCACCAAATTCGGCTCCTAAATTAATTACGAATGATTTGATGGAAGTTTATAAAACGCAGGATGGTGAACCACTTAGTTTTTTAACTTGGAAAAGAAATATAAAAGTCGTAATTCCCAAAGATTATCCTTCTACCGGAAGTTTCAAAGCTTCAATTCTCTGGGTGATCAAGTGATTGAAAAAAACTAATTATGACAATTTATCAATTCGATAATATATATCATTAAAAAATATGAGCTTTTTATGTGCCACTTTTTCGAAATGGCCTTATAATGTAGTCGTAAATCTAAGGAGGCTGTTTAATATGACAGAAATTCTATCTGATGCAGATATTGCAAAGGAACCTGAGGTTTTAAATACACCAATGAAAGATGCATTTGACTGGAGCGATTCCAAAGTCGACGTTCGTGATGCAATCTGGGATCATATTATGGAGAGTAACAACCATAGTACTGATAAGACCGCCGAAGCCATGAAACCATTTTTGGACATGAGCGAAGACGAAGTAAAAGACTACGTTGAAAAAAATTTAAAGAAGTAATTCAAGACGCATATTAATTTTAAAAAACTCTGAAACGTGTTTGTTTCAGAGTTTTTTTATTTATTTGATCAAATAGCTATCTATTTTGGTAAAAAACATGTATACTTTCGTTATTGTATTAAGAGTTGGTTAGAGGTTTAATTTTTCTTTATGAATGGTTACTTTCTGAACTTGGCTTAACAATGCAAAAATAACGCGCACAAGCGCTGGAGGTTCTCATTCATGGAACAAGGAACAGTTAAATGGTTTAACCCTGATAAAGGTTTTGGTTTTATTACTCGCGAAGATGGTAGTGACGTATTTGCTCACTTCTCAGCTATCCAAGGTGAAGGATTCAAGACTTTAGACGAAGGTCAACACGTAACATTCGACGTAGAAGACGGCGACCGTGGACCACAAGCAGCTAACATCGTTAAAGACTAATTAGCTACTTAGAGATTGAAACGCAGTTTTCAATCTAATTAAAAGGCGACGATTAATTCCATTAGGAATTGATCGTCGCCTTTTTTGTCGTGTATTTTTTAGGGAATCCCAAAATGACGGTCTTTTTTAACAACATAAAAAATTAAATAAAAAGAAAAATCGATCACTACTTGAAAATACGAACACATGTTCGTATAATGTTTGTTAAAAGGTTGGTGATACAGATGGAGCAAACTGTCCCACGAGAAAAGTGGCTATATAACGATCGAGGCATGATGAAATGGATGGGGTGGCTATTGTCTGATCATAGTGCCTTTATGGAGAAATCAAAGCTTCAAGAGGCTGGTAAAGACGTTAAACCGGAGATGGATCAACGTCAAGTCAGCAAGAACTTGGCCTCTGCTTGGGAAAATGGTGAAGTAGTTACGATCCAGATGAACTCGATCGAAGATAACTCCTTTGTTCCTGAAATCAAGGGTCAAGTGATCGGATTCAATGCCGGACAAATTTACCTATTGTTAGAAGAAGGAACGACAAGCAGGCTGAATGTTGAGAATATTCGCTATGTGACAGCAACGCCTTCACAAAAGTGGTGGTTAGATGATAACGCCCTTCGATGATCCTAGTAGATTGCCAATCAGAGATATTATGTGCATTGATTGTAAGTCTTTTTACGCAAGTACGGAAGCAATCAGGCGAGCGGAACATCCATTGGCAGCGAAAATTGCCGTTTTATCGAGAGCAGAATCTAATGGTGGCTTGATCTTAGCAGCCTCGCCAGATACTAAGAAAGACTATGGAGTTAAATTAGGGACTCGTAAGTTTGAGATTAAACCAGATATGGACATCCAATTAGTATCGCCGCATATGGCTGATTACATCCGTTTGAATTATCGAGTGAATCAAATTTTTCGCCAATTTACGGATGATTCACATTGGTTCGTTTACAGTGTTGATGAATCTTTTATTGATGTTACTCATAGTCACAAATTGTTTGGTAGTAATGAAGAAATCGCTGCTAAAATCCAAGATAAGGTTTTTAAAGAAACGGGAATAGTGACAACCATCGGGATCGGTCCTAATCCATTGATGGCAAAACTGGCACTGGACAATGCTGCTAAAGTTCAAGCACCTTGGCGGGCTGCTTGGACTTATGAAGAAGTCCCAGAAACTATTTGGAAGATACCTTCACTAACGGATTTCTGGTCGATTGGGGCTAAGACGGCCAATAAACTAGAACGAATGGGGATCCATTCGATTTATGACTTGGCTCACGCTGATCGAAAGAAGCTCAACAAGAAATTCGGCATTTTAGGTGATGCCTTATATTTTCACAGTTGGGGGATCGATTATTCTGATTTAGCTAAACGATATGTTCCTAGATCGGATAATAAAGGTTACGGAAACAGCCAAGTTTTGATGCGTGATTACGTGACTAAAGAAGATATTGAAACGGTTTTATTTGAAATTGCTGATCAAGTCGCCACTCGATTACGAAAGCATAAGGTGCTGTGTGAGGTCATCGGTATTCAAGTCGGTTTTGCTGAACCGAACTTGGAAGGTGAGAACGGTTGGGGTGCTCAAACTAAAGTAGATCCGACGAATCAGACGAATGATCTGATCATGGCAACTAAGTACTTATTCGAGAAGAAATGGCAAGGTGAGGCTTTACGAAGCTTAGGAGTACGAGTTAACCGTGTCAGTCATCCTAATTCCTTACAGATGTCATTGTTCGAAGACGTTCAAAAATACGATGCCAATTTGCGTTTAGAGCATACTATCGATCAGATCAGAGATAGGTATGGTTATAAGGCAATCGTGCGGGGATATAGTAAATTATCGGCTGGTACAGCAATTGACCGGAGCAAGTTAGTTGGTGGTCACCAAGCCTAAAAGGTGAAGTACAGTGTTAAAAGAATCGAAGATTTTAATTCAAAACTTTGATAAGCATTTTTTACGAAAATACAATTGGCGTTATCATTTGTTGATTGTCGATAATCATTTGTTTGATAAATATAGCTTTTTCTTGCAGACGTTTAAGAAAAACGAGAAATTAGTTTATAGCTATGATCTTTTAGAGATCGAACATGATGAGAAATTGTATAAAGAGGTTGTCCGTGATCTAAAGGAACATACTCAATTAAGGATTGAATATCGTGATACTGATCATTTGGTCCATCCGGGTAAAGATATTCAATTAGATAAAAGCCATGGACATTATGGAAAATAAATAGACTCTGGAATTGTGCTAAATTCCGGAGTTTTTCGCTATCATGATATGTAAAAAGCAAAAATCAAAAAAAATTTGTAAATTTTTTCGAAGTATGAGTATAATCTAAGAAACCGTTTTCAATAATCTGTGGAACTTTGATGTGAAAGCGATTTTTGTCACATTTTATGCAACCGTATTCAATTGCGTTATAATAGTCATGTTATAGGTGATGAAAAATTTTGTAAAAGTAGTTTGACAAATTAATCACAAACACATAAAATAAAATGTATTCGTTACCAAAAGAATAAAAATAAATGGAGGTAAACAATGAATATGAAATATCGTGTATATTTAGATACAGATTCACAATTGTTTACTGTCGTGGATAAAAACAACGAAAACGTTAAAGCCAACGGTACAACAATTGAAGAAGCTATCGGAAAATTAAAAATGTTAGTTGCTTAAGAAAAAACGATACTTGAAAACTTAATTTGTTTTCAGGCATCGTTTATTTTTTTGTGTTTTTTTCAGTGGTTGGGATTTTTTGTGGGAGCTTTGTTTTCAATGGTTGATTGGTTTAGTTTTGGATCGATATTTTTTAGATGTTGTTTGTTTTATAGTTGGACGCCGTGGCTTTTGGTTTTGAAAATGTGGATGCTTGCAGCATTTATTGAATTTAAATTAGTTGGTTCTCAAATTTGCAGTAATAAAATAGCACTATCCATTTTTTGCAGGCAAAACTTGCAGCAATTTTGGATAGTGCTTTTTATTTTAATCCTCAAGTATGCGGAAACGAGCTCCAGGCGACAGCGGCCTCCGGTTTAGAAACTGTCAGCAGACACGGCTTCGCCGCACCTTGTGTGCTGACAGTCCCTAAATCCCCAGCAGCTGACCGTAGCCTTCCGCTCTATGAGTTGAAAACGAGTTCCGAGACGCAGCGGTCTCCGGTTAACACAGGTGGTCGAGGCACGACTGCGTCGCACCTTGTTCGACCACCCGCGTTAATCCTCAGCAGCTAACCGCGCCTCTCCACTCTCTATTTTTTCAATTTTTTCCCATTAGCATACATAATTCCCCAGATTCCAGGTATTAGATACAATGTTGGTCCGAAGAATGCTAAGACTACTAATACTATTGGGTAGATGTATGAGTTGTCTTTGTGGATGAATTTGATCATGAAGAATGAGATTATTTGGATGGCTATTAACATTAAGGCGATTACGATCGACATTCCTATTGCTAAGGCTCTATCCATTTGGTTGTTGCTTAGTGCTGAGACGTGGGATAGGGCACCTACTAATAAGACTGCTAATAAAAAGTAGATTACGGTGTTGATCCACCATACTATCCAACCTGATTTTTGTACTGGTGTTTCTGATTTCATGTAATTCCCCTCCATTTATCTTTTGATAATATTTTACAATAGAAAAAATATAGAATGGCAATTTTAAAGATTTTCCAATTAATTTATTTAAAAAGGCTTAATAAAGGCATCTTTTGTTGAAATCAATCTGAAAAAAATTGCATAATCTAGGCGAGTATATCTCGGTCAAATTTGCTGTTAATTTATTGAGAATGCTAATTTTACAAGTGATTGGAGTTTTTAAGATGTTAAAAGAATTTAAGGATTTTATTGCCCGTGGTAATGTTATGGACTTGGCCGTTGGTGTAATTATGGGGGCTGCTTTCACAGCTATTGTTACTTCATTAGTGTCAAATTTGATCAATCCATTGATCGGACTCGTTTTTGGCAAGATCGATCTTTCAAAGATGTCAGTCCAAGTTGCCGGTGCTAATTTCAAATATGGTAGTTTTATCGAATCTATCATTAACTTTTTGATCATTTCACTAGTAGTTTTCTTCCTCGTTAAGGGTGTTAATAAATTGATGACTAGCAAGAAACACGAAGAAGCAGCTCCAGAACCAACAAAAGAAGACGAAATGATTGCTTATTTGAAAAAAATCTCTGAATCTATGGATGAATCACATTCAAATAAATAGACTACTTTTTCTGAAAATTAAAACTCTTCCAATGGTCATTAAAGATTAAATAAAGCTGATAAATATAGATTTTTCCTTTATTGTCTTGTAAAAAATGAAAATAGGGGTTACTATAATTAACACAAAATTAATTTTTTTTTAATCAGTGGAGGGAATAAAATGACAGATACAAAGAAAGTAGTTTTAGCTTATTCAGGAGGTTTGGATACATCAGTAGCCATTCCATGGCTTAAGAACAAAGGATATGACGTTATTGCATGTTGTATCAACGTAGGTGAAGGTAAAGATCCTGACTTTATCGAAAAGAAGGCCATCAACGCAGGCGCTGTTTCAGCCGAAACAATCGACGCAAAAGATGAATTTGCTGATGGATATGCATTAGTTTCATTACTAGGTAACACTCTCTATGAGGGTAGCTATCCATTACTCTCTGCTTTATCCCGACCACTGATAGTTAAAAAATTAGTTGAAGTTGCTGAAAAGAATAATGCCGTAGCTATTGCTCACGGATGTACTGGTAAGGGTAACGACCAAGTTCGTTTCGAAGTTGGTATTCACGCCTTAGCACCAGACATGGAAGTTTTGAGTCCAGTTAGAGATTGGCACTGGTCACGTGAAGAAGAAATTGACTTCGCTAAGAAACACAACATTCCAGTTCCTATCGATCTTGATTCACCATACTCAATCGATGCCAACATTTGGGGCCGTGCTAATGAAGCCGGTGTTCTTGAAGACCCATGGGTAGAAGCACCAGAAGATGCTTTTGGCCTAACAAACCCAATCGAAAAAACACCTGATGAACCAGAAGTAATGACAATCAAGTTCAACAAGGGTGTTCCCGTTGCTATCAACGACGAAGAAATGAAATTTGCAACTATGATCGAGAAACTTAACGAAATTGCTGGTAAGCATGGTGTTGGTAGAATCGATCATATTGAAAATAGATTAGTTGGTATCAAGTCACGTGAAATTTACGAATGCCCAGCTGCAATGGTATTGATCACAGCTCACAAAGAGCTCGAAGATTTGACAACAGAACGTGACTTAGGTCACTTCAAACCAGTTATCGAAAAAGAACTTACAGAGATTATCTACAATGGTTTGTGGTTCTCACCATTGATGGACTCAATTTTGGCCTTCTTGAAAGAAAGTCAAAAGAACGTTACTGGTGAAATCAGATTGAAGTTATTCAAGGGTAATATTTGGATCCTTGGGCGTAAATCAGAAGTTTCATTGTACGATAAAGATCTTGCTACATACACATCAGCTGACTCATTTGATCAAGAAGCTGCCAAAGGATTTATCAAACTTTGGGGTCTTCCAACTCAAGTACAAGCTCAAGTCGATGCTAAAAATGCAAAGAATCCAGTAAATGAGGGCAAATAATGAGTACCAAAAAATTATGGGGTGGCCGTTTTCAAGCTCAAGCTGAAGCTTGGGTCGACGAATTCGGTGCATCAATAAGTTTTGATCAACTCATGGCTGACGAAGATATCGAGGGTTCTTTAGCACACGTTAAAATGTTAAAGAAAACTGGTATTTTGCCAGTTGAAGACTGCGATAAGATCATCGCTGGCCTTGAAAATGTTCGTCAAGAACTCCACGATGGGAAGCTTAATTTCACAGTTGAAAACGAGGATATTCATATGAATATCGAAAGTATTTTAACTGATGAGATCGGACCGGTCGCCGGTAAATTACATACTGGACGTTCTAGAAACGACCAAGTGGCAACTGATTTTCACTTGTACGTTAAGAATCGTTTGCCTAAGATCATTGAAGAAATTAAGACTATCCAACAAACTTTAGTCTCATTGGCTGAAGAAAATGTCGAAACGATCATGCCAGGTTATACGCATCTTCAACATGCCCAACCTATTTCGTATGGACATTATTTGATGGCTTATTATTCAATGTTCAAACGAGACGTTGAACGTTTCGAGTTCAATAATAAACATGCCGATATTAGCCCCTTAGGAGCTGCAGCATTGGCTGGAACAACTTTCCCAATCGATCGGGAGTTCACTGCTAAAGAGCTCGGATTCAGCGATATTTACAGTAATTCGTTGGATGCTGTTTCTGATCGTGACTTTGCATTGGAATTTTTGAGTAATGCTTCAATCTTGATGATGCATCTATCACGTTTTTGTGAAGAGATCAGTATGTGGGTCAGCTACGAATTCCAATACGTGGAATTGTCTGACAAATACACAACTGGTAGCTCGATCATGCCACAGAAGAAAAATCCTGACATGGCTGAGTTGATCAGAGGTAAGAGTGGACGTGTTTACGGTCATTTGATCGGCTTATTATCAACGATGAAGTCATTGCCATTGGCTTACAACAAAGACTTACAAGAAGATAAAGAAGGTACCTTTGATACCGTCAAAACGCTCTTGCCAGCCCTGAAAGTGTTCAATGGAATGATCTCAACGCTTAAGCCTAAAAAAGAAAACATGCGTCATGCCACAGAAAATGATTTTTCAAATGCAACCGAATTGGCCGATTATCTAGCAACTAAGGGTATTCCATTTAGAGAAGCCCACGGAATCGTTGGACAATTAGTTCTCCAAGGATTACAAACGCATAAGAATCTTCAAGACATCACGATGGATGAGTTCAAAGAGATCTCACCAAAGATCGATGAAGACGTTTATGAAGTTTTGAAGTCAGAAGTTGCTGTTGAAAGAAGAAATTCTCTCGGTGGAACAGGATTTGCTTCCGTAAGAAAACAAATCGCTGACGCGAAAAAAGAATTGCACTAATTAAATAGTGTCCAATAATTTTCAGAAAAAGCTGAAAGTTGTTGGACACTTTTTTAGTATTGTGTATTTCAAAAAATGGACCGAAGTATATAATATGATATATAGCAAATTACTGGCCCGGTATTTGCTATACTTACTTAATCTTTCCCGAATATAGTTCATTTTCCATTTTTAATCAGGGTTCGGTCCTACTCGAAGGAGTAGGGCCTTTTTGTAATTGGCTTAAGATAGAGAAGTTGATATACTGATGTTAATAAGAGAAAATAACCGATTTTTTTAATAAATAATGGGGGATATTTACTTGAAAAATTTGGCAATTGTTTACGTCACAGAAGCTGATCGTGGTATTTATACATTTGTGTTAGTGGCGGCAGTGATATTGTGTATCGTATTTGCTTTGTTTAAGCGTTTTGATGTCATGGTAAAACTGTTTAATAAATATTATGATACGAAAGATAAAATCGAAGGTCCGGTGGACTTTGGTCCAGATATTTTTCATTTTTTTACAATGGTCATTAAAGCCATTGCCCGTTTATTTGGTAGATGACGTTTATGATTTTCTGATTCGAATGGTTGTTTATAATTAGTTATGTTTTATATCGTAATGTTTTGTTAAATCATTTGATGACGTTGTCACGCAATCAAATAATTACTGTGTCACTGAGAGTTAATCATATCCATGTTTGAGATATATCTTGCTTGGGTTATATAACTTTATTAAGTAATTAGTGAAAAGGTTCACAAAGTGAGGTATACTCTTGAATGTAACTTATCTTAAGGAGGATTATTTAATGAAAAAGAAACACATTACATTATTAACATCGTTAATAATTGCAATTGCGTTCCTTATCAATGGAGGAGTTGTCAAAGCTCAAGATGTTAGTAAAGCTGAGCTTACTGCTGATATTAATTATCAGGATCCAAGTATAACGGACCTTATGAGCAATTCCGATTATTTTAGCATTGGGCTTTTGAACGAGAAAGTCTCTGCTATAAAAGAACAGAATCCGGGAATTAATGATAGTGACATTGTGACTAAAGTAATTTCTGTTCCTTTAGTTAGTAAAACAAATAGATCTGTTCCAACGGGTGTTGCTACGCTGGCGTTAGTGGGATATCGGAAGGATAATTCTACGTTTAATGTTTCTTACTATACAAAAAACACCTAGGGAGTTGATGGCGTTGTATATGCCGACTTCTCAGCAGTAACCGCGGATGGATCTCAAACAGAATCTTGGATTTGGAAGAAAGCTACATCCGGTGGAGGGCTTGCTGATGGAAATAAAGATGTGCACTTTGCACCAGCTGAATGGAATTACGCTGGTTTTACCTTTGGCTACATGACTGTTCCATATCCATATGAAAGTCCAGCTCCATTTACACCTGGCGGAATTAATTTTAAATAATAGTGTATAAGATTTAAGACATTTGAATTTATTCAAATGTCTTTTTTGATTCTAATAACTTTTTTAGCCCAGTAAAGCATATCAGACTGAGTTTCTGTGCATTCATTAAGAATATTCCAATAAACACATTATATATTTTTAATTCTTAAGAAAGGATAATTTTATGATTACTTTTCCTAACTAATGTTATTATGAATAGCGTATTAATTTTGTTATAGGAGGGGTGTACTTTGAGTGCAAAAGTAAGTAAGTTCATGTCGTCTCCCAGCAAGGTTTTTTATACGGCTGCGTTGACGATTATTGTTATCATGCTGATCGGTACTGGATTTGATTGGCAGATTTCACAGGCTATTATGGATCAAAATTCTTGGTTTGGTACTATTTTCCAAGATTTTGGCTTGTGGCCAATTCCATTTATTATTATTTTGAGTTCCATGGTAATTATTAACTATGCTTGGCGGAGTAAAACTATGCCGTGGTTTGTTCGTTGTAGCATGATCCTTGGGGCTTTTGTCTTGTCAGGTTGGCAATTGTGGGCTAATTATTTAAAGACTACAGTTTATTATGCCTTAACTTTAAATGACAATATCAAAAAAGGCTTACCAGTGGGGCAAGCTAATAGTGATGGTGGTAATTTACACTTATCATTTTTAGGTAATTTTGCCATTTGGATTATTATTTATTTAGTTATTTTCTTCTTAACACAAATTTGGCTTTCTCATAAGTCAGATGAGCAAATGGACTACTTAGTCAAGGTCGCTGTTGTTGCAACTTTAGCAGCAATCGTTGCTAATGACATGAATAGTGCCATGAAGACTTATTGGGGCAGATGGAGACCTTATGAATTAGCTGGCAATCACGTTAACTTCACGAACTGGTTCCAACCTAATGGAGCTAATGATCACATGAGTTTCCCATCTGGACATACAACGGCAGCAGCTGGTATCATGTTGCTACCAATGTTCGTTGATCGGGCTAATGTCAAACTTCAAAAGATCACATTTTGGCTTGGCTTAGCATATTGTATTCTAATGTGGGCTTCACGTGTCCGTGTCGGTGCTCACTTCTTGACAGATGCTACTTCAGGTCTTTGGACAGTTTGGTTTGTTTTCTTCATTGTTCTAAGTATCACCGGAATGCATTTGGTCGAATGGAAAAAAGATCCGATACTGTCAGACCACAATATATAGTGCTTTCATAGCTCATTTATCACTATATATATGTAAAAAATAGTGGAATTAATATTTTCTCAATGCTACACTAATCTTTGTCGTTTTTATTTTTAACGTTTAGAGGGTGTATTGAGAATGATGGTTATTAACGACTTTAAAGGCTGGAGCAAATCCAGTTACGGATTACTTGCACTAGGAATTGTAATGCAATTAATTATTTTAATAAGTTCTGGTAATTATTCAGCCATGAATTTAGTAACAGTTTTAGGGGCCATGTTGGGTGTAACTTGTGTCCTCATGATCAGTAATCGTAAGGCAAGTAATGGTATCTTCGGAATTATTTCCGCTATTATCATTATCGTCAATGCGATGATCAACAAAGTATACGCAGACGCATTGTTGCAATTTGCATATATTTTCGTACTAGATATTCCTGTTTTAGTAGCTTGGACTAAGCATGAAGATGGTACAGGAAACGCCGAAGTTTCTAAGCCACTTCAAGGATTCAAGCAATGGGCATATGCAATCGTTGGTATGTTGGCTATTTGGGCCGTATCATACGTCTTGTTAAAACAATTCGGTGATACTCAACCAGTAGTTGATGCACTAGGATTTTCGATCGGTATGATTGCATCGATCCTCTGTGTTAAGAGAATCAAGACCCAATTCATTTTCTGGTTCGTTCAAGGAATCGTTTCAATGGTCCTCTGGATCAGAGCATCAATGTTAGCCGGAACAGGTTTGTTGAGCCCACTAGGTTTCATGTATGTAATTTACATGTTAAATGATTTAGTAGGTTGGATGACTTGGTCTCGTGCAGAACGCAAAGAAAAAGTTATGGAAACAGCTGAATAATACAAAAAGGATCCCGAATTTGTTGGGATCCTTTTTTTGATGGTTTTAGAAAGAAACGATTAAATTGAGTCGGTTTCGCTTACGACAAATTTTCATTGGCTGGAGTATTTAGTTACGTGATTTGAAGATGTTTTATTTCGGTGCGGATGCCTAAAATGAAATCTCAATTCTTTTTCCACGTGATCAGTAAAGTCAGTCCAGTCGATTGCGGAAGAACCAGGTTTTATCTTAGTAGTACCAAGAATGATTTTTCCGCCACTTGCTACGAATTGATTTTTATAAGTCAATGCCGATTGTAATGAAGCAGAATCGTTTGAAGATAATTCGCCGGTCTCCAAAGATAATGTCAAAGGATTTTTTTTGTTCAGTCGAGAATCGACGATACTCAATTTACCCGGTAATTTAGCCTGACAACTATATTGTTGTTTGTTTATTGCGTGAACGACGCCGAAGTTAATGCTTTGAGGGGCAATTATTCTGAATGTCCCGTTGACTCTTTGAAAGAAGAAAAGATCAATTCCTTCATTGCTGGGAGTTTTCGAATTAACATCCTCAACATAGATTACAAGTGTATGCAGATCTGTATCGGTAATATTTTTTAGGGATAAATTGTTTAAGACCCATTTGTTTGCTCGACCAGGAGTTTTATTTTCTGCACCTTTAGAAAATAAAATTTTCTCTCCTTGTTTAAAACTGTAATATAAATTCACTTTGGGACTATCTGCATCATACCAGATTCCTGAAAGATTAATTGTGTCAGAATTTATCTCGAATGGTTCTTGAATTGTTGAATCTGAAGAAGGGCTTAGTATCGAGATATCAGGAATAACTTCAGCCGCAGGCTTGATAAAAATATCAATTTTATGAATTTCTGAACGATGTTCAGTTCTTACACCATTCTTGTCTTCGACGAAACCTCGTGCAAAAATTCTTATCTTGTGTGTACCTGGGCTTAACTTTGATATATCAATAAATTCTTTCCAGTTGTGTGTAGTTCCAGCTAGTCTGTCTGCTTCCGTTTGGGAGTCATGCAGTAGTAAATCAGATTTATCCATGTTTGCATTGTCGATGGTATACATTAAATCGATGTTGTTATTTTGATAGTCAAACCAAGAGCCTTCTAACTTAATTTTTTCATGATGGTTTTCAACAACTATTGGGTCTTGATTGGATGTATTTTCTTTGATGCTAATATTAGGATTCATTTTACCGATGACATCAAATTTAGTGGAATAAGCTAAATAAGTTTTATCGTTGATATTTAGTGGCGTGTTTTTTGTTGCCATCATCAATGTTTTTAAGTTTTTATTGGGGAAGAAATGGCCGGCTCCCGGATCTAATGCAGTTTTATATCCTTGGTCAGCAACGTTCTCAAAATGTGCATCGCTATTTTTTTGATAAACAAAATTTGATCCTCCAAAATAGGATGGCTTGTTTGATGATAGTTTCCAAGCAAAGGGCGAATCTTTGTGAGATGATAAATCAAATTCAATATCAGCACCCAGATCCTTGTTGAAGGCGTACAATCCATGATTGTTGCCTAAAGAATGAATATCAGCAGCATTAGTTGAATCTTTACCATTTATGGAATTATTAAAGGTAATATTTCTGAAACTGTAGCCGACAAAATTATTGAGATTTTGATTTCCAATATTTTTATATGTGATTTCAGTTTGAACTACATTATTTTTAGTAAATCGTTGAATTATTTCGACTTGAACCTTGTATTCAAGATTTTTAGAAAGAGGGTTCCAATCGATGATTTCATACTTCTGCTCGAAGATCATTCTCTGTTCTTCTAGTCCCGTGTCTTTGGATATTCTAGTCCAAAAGGATGCGGTATTTTTATTCATGCTGGTATTAAAATTATTGCTGCTTAGGCGATAATCGGGACCTGCAATATTTGGTGTTTGATCAGTTACTTTTTCTCGATAATTGAATAAATTAGATGTGACGATATTATTAATAGATTGACGGTTATCATCAACACCATTAGAGCCGTTTACCTGAAGACCATCGCCACTAGTATTAGTAAAAAAGGTGTTGTTAGTAATATTTTTTTCTGTATTGTTTAACACCAAAATACCAGAGTTTGCTGCGGTAATATTATTTTTTCGCGATGAATGCAAGTTATCTCGTTTAGTTGATTCATTCACTGAAAATTGGTTCAAAGCTTTTGTAATAGATCCAAAATAAATGACAGGTTTCAAAACCGAACCATCAGATTGTTTTTTGATTGGATTCCCATAACTGACTTTTAACTTATCACGTTTGGACCATGCATATGGATCAGCTCGAGAGTTTTCTGTGAAGTAAGTAGGATTTGAAAATGATTCTGCAGCCAATTTATTTTGCTTTATGTCATAAATATTTATCGTGGCAAGATCTGTGTCATTGAAATGGATATGGAGATCGTTTGTGTTTGAGTCTTTCAAATTCACAGTTACTTGGTCAAAGTCGATATCTTCAACGACATTCTTTTCACCAAGATCTTGTTTTAATTTTTCTATTGAAATATTTTTGTACTGTGGTGAATTGATTATCAGTAATTTGTGCTTATCTTTAAATGATGCATTCACCAAGATATCGAAACTGTCATTTTCGTTATTTAAGTTGGTTATATGAGCAGTCGTAGATAGTTCTGTTGCGTTTGCTGTATTTGCACTACCAACCCCTAAAATAAAGGCAACACAAATAATCGCTAATGTTATTAGCTTTGTAATTAGTAACATATTTTCCCCCGTCCCTAAAACATACTTTAGTAGGTTATCAAATTAATTCAGGCAGTTTTTGCTAAAAAAAGATATGATTTTGTTTCTGAAATGACGGGTTTTGTATTAGGTATTTTTTAATTAGTAATTTAATCAGAGGAAAATGTGATTGAGGGTACTAAAAAAAGGATACTGTTGGAAACGATATCCTCGTTGATAAATTTGATTGGATCTCACAATTTTATTTATCAAATTATTTGTAACAGGTTATTAAATAGGTCAGAGAACTAGATTGTGTCTCTAGCTTCCCAAGTCCAGTGACTTTGATATTTGCCGGTTTTTACTTTTTCATCACTCTTGATTTTTAACTTCAAATTATTCTGCAGTTCATTTGTCAGATCAAACTTGAAGTCGTCGGTATCCTTGTCGAAAGTATACAACGAATCAGGAGTGATTTTTTCTTTATTCCAAAATAGTTGCGTGTTTAATATTTTGTTTGAGTCGGTTTTTTCAATGAAGTTTTCGACTTTGAGATTGACTTTGATTGGTTGAGCTTGCTTGTCACGATAGTCATAGATGAATAAATTACCAGTCATTTTTGGAGATGACACTTCGACTTCTGACTTTGGTGCGAGATTCTTCATCCCAAAGTCGATGATGTTAGGTGCGTCGATTCCAATGCTGTTAGCTTGGTTGATCCGGAAGTAAAAACGGTCGTGACCTTCGGCTTCACCGTGTTGATTTCGGTTGACAATTTTAAAGTCGATGTGATGGATCGCGTTATCATTGAGTACTTCACGGATGTTGAAATTTTTCAATTCCCAAGGTGCAATTTTTCCAGAGACTTTGTCTTTTTCGGCAATTTCTAGTTTACGAGGTGTCTTGTCAAAATCAGAAGTGTAGGTAATTTCGTAATCTTCAGTGTTTGACTGATAAATTCCGGCCAAATCAAAGGTGTTCTGTGAAGCTTTGTCGATATTTAGGTCGTAGAGTTTAGTTCCTGGTGCATCTAAGGACCAAGAATTATCTGCTGGAGTTTTGACGTTGATTGATGGTTCAGCTGGTGTTCTTGACGGCACGGATACATATCGCGTTACTATTTCAGAAGTTTGTTTTGCTTTATCTACGGCCATCACGGAAATTTTATACAAGCCAGGTCCGATGTCATCGAGTGGGATTTTTTTCGAAAATCCTTGGACCTTTCCGATTTTTTTGTCGGCATCTGATTGTTTGGCGTAACCGTTAGTAGCACTCAAACGATTTTTTAAAAGTTCTTGAGTGGGGTCTGCTTGATCATCAGCTTCAGAGCCGATTTCCTTAATGGTATATTTGACGTTAACGTCATTTTCACCGTAATGATGCCAAGTTCCATGGAGATCGTAGAAGTTTTCTTCCGGCTTCATTATATAAGGAGAATTTCGGGTGAGACCGTCATTGTGCACGTCCAAATTGGGCTTGGAGTTGATGTAACGCATGTTGACACCGTAGGTGAGTGAAACTTGTTAACCTGGAGCGAGCGGCTGATTCTTCGTGTGCATGGAAAGCCCTGAGTCGAAGTCACGATTTAACTCCATCCAAGTATTCCCAGGGCCGGGTTCAATAAATCTGTCCCCAGTGTCATTCACATCAGTAAAGGCATCGTTGTATTTATTATCTAACCCATTAACGTTCCAAGGAAAGTGATCTTTATTGCTCGATTCGTAATAAGCCGAACGGGTACCACGGGCAGCCCAGGCATAGGGACTATCTTCAAAGCCTTCCAGTTGGAATTCGATCCGACCACCGTAATCGGGACGGCTGGCGTAAAGTCCGCGGTGATTTCCTAATGAGCGTAGTTTATTTTTTTGCGCCCCTTGATCATATCTGACACCCTTATGGAAGGTAATATCCCGGAAGACATAACCTTGGAAGTTATCGAGGGTATGCTGACTGACATTTTTATATTCATAAGTAACGATGACTGCATTATCTTTGTTGAAACGTTGGGTGATAGTTACTTGAATTCGCATGCCTTGATTTAGCTGGTAAAAAACCATTCTTTGTTCCGTTAATATTTGTCCAGATTCTTTGGAGACCCGGGTATAAAGATGGACGTTGTCTTCGTCGACACCCCATTCATTTTTTTCTTCGTAATCAGGTCCATAAATTGCTGGACGAAGGGGATTCCCGGTGGAGTGTGTACAGTCAAAAAGGTTCGTTGTGGCGAAATTACGTTGAGATCCGGTAAGATTTAGCTTGTCAGGATACAAGCCATCACCAAAAGTATTAGTGTAATATTGGTTGATATTTCCCGACTTCTTTTGTGGTCGGCTCCAAGTACTCTTCTTGGGTACTTCAATGACCCCAGTATTGGCAGCAGAAATATTATTAAGTCGTCCGGTTCCGTACGAGGTTGCTGGAACGCCAGGAATCCGCATGTAACGTCCACCGGTTGAACGATGTGGCGTGATATCACCTTCTAGTGCATAGTTGATCGCACCAAAGTAAATTACTGGATAAAGCCGTGAGCCATTAGTTTTATTAGTGATCTTTCCATAGGAAGCCATCATGTTCGACACTTCGACCCAGTTATCATTCCAGTCAGGCGTATCAGAGTTAGACTCGCCGTAAATCGGTGCATAAGATGCCGGTTTTTGAGCTTTTTCATTGGGATCAGTTTCATGAGCAGGTTCGGTGGCTGCTTGGTTTGGTGTGATGGCAACTTCTTGTTCAAGATTATTTGGTTCAGGTTGAGCTGGTTCATTTATAACTTTGTCAAAAATTTGTTCACCGGCAACATCGAGAAAAAATAAGTGTGTCCGACCACTGTTAGTTTTTATCGTCAAACTACCATTGCCTTTGGAATCGATTTTGTCCTTTAGATTTAAATGAATTTGTGAATTTTCCAGATCATTCCCAAAGTCTTTTTGATCAAGTTGTTTTTCTAGATCTTGTCGATCGATATTTTTGATTTGCGGTGAAGAAATAGTCAAAATTGGATGTTCTTTTGGTAATGAATATTTGATTTTTACGGTTGTCGTGTCAGAGTCTTTTTCAATATTTTCGATGCTGATTTGTGAAGTGGGAAGAGCGGTATCACTGGCTTTAGACTCGTTTTTATTTGATGAAAAATCCCAAATTCCTAAAACGAAGGTCAAAATGATTAACGTGATACATAGGAATTTACTTCTAATTTTCATGGCATTCCCCTTATGCATTTTTATCGGCATTAATAATAACAACTAGTCATTAGAATTTGCTTTCAAAAATAATAAGGAATATTTTCTAGTTTAGAAACATTTTTGAAAAAGTATTTTATTTATAAAATAAAAAAAATCACTCTTTAACAAGTGATTTTTTTAATGTTGTCTAGACCGAATTAGTAAAGCACCAAGTCCATCTGGCTTTGTACACGCCAGTTTCGTGAGCCCGCTTTTGAAACTTGAGGCGAAGTTTCTTTTCGAAATCATTGACGGTAGTTACGGTGATCCATTGGTTTTGTTTCGGTTCGATTTTTTTGTGAACGATCAATGGTTGATCAGATCTGATAGGGGAATTTTCCCATTGCAGACGGTAGTTTAACTTGCGCTTATCAGAATTTTGTAACTCACTGATTTGTAAGGAAAGATCCATCGGATCTGCATTTAGCTTTCGATAATCGATCAAGGTGAGTTGATTGTCCAAAGTGGGCTTAATCTTTTTTGACTGGCCGGGTATCAAATGATGACTACCAAAGTCGATTTTTTCGGGATGGATCAATTCGAGTGGACCATCCTTGTGTCTGAAATAAAAAGTATCTGATTGCGGCGGGTGGGTTTCATCCTTGATGCTAAATCTAATGCTGTGGGTTTTTTCTTTGTCGAGTTTTTGGAAGTTAAAGTCGGATAAGGTAAATTTCGTATTTTGTTTCTTATTATCCGTGATATGCTCAAGGTTTTTTTCGGGTCCGTTGTCTACTGAGTAGGTGATATCCAGTTCCTTACTGTCTTTGTCTGACCAGTATCCTTCGATGCTAACTAGATTGTTATAAGTTTCAAAAGGATTTTTTTCAGAGGTTACGGCAGGTTTTTCAATGGTGATTTTTGGCACGTCAGCCACAACGCCAGGTACGATGATGTTAACTGGTTTGACTACGGAATAGTGATTGTGACTGTCGAAGGCTACGACACTGATTTTATGATGTCCGGGTGAAAGTTTTTTTAGATTGGGAATATTGACTTCCCAGTCGTGGAGCACACCCTTGAATTGTTGGGATTCAGTTTGTTTGATGAAGCCTTCAGAAGAAATTCTAATTCCGTTGTCAGCAACGTATTGTGGAGATTCATCAGGGGAGTCAGTTAAGTACTTTATTTGGACTTGTCGGTCCTCATAATGATGCCAATTGCCGAAAACCTTGAATTCTTTAAGATCATCCTCATCGAGTAGATCGGGGTTATCGTTATACATTCGTAATTGAATATCATCGGTTTTTTCAATTAACTTTGTTTGATAGCTCATAGCGATGGTCTCACCACTTTTTAAAGTTTTGTCTCCAGTGTGCATGGAGATACCTTTTTCGCCGATCGTGCCATCGGGTAACCATTGTTTACCTGCGGCGATGGGCTCGGTTTTGTCACCGGTGTCGTGGACATTTTTGAAGGCATCATGGAACTTTGAATTTTTAGTAGTTGCCCATGGGAAATTACTGTCATTAGTTCCGTCAAAAAATGTTGATGCTGTACCTGGCCTGCCCAACCAAAAGCTGAGTTTTCCACTCCGTTCATTTTAAATTCAATTCGACCGTCATTGGAATCACGACTAGCGTAGATTCCTTCGTTGTTCCCCAAAGATAACATTTTAGTTTGGCTGTCACGGCCATCAAAATCACTGTTTTTCATGAAGGTAATGTCTCGGAATAAAAATCCAGTAAAATGAGTTACGGTATTATTTAGATTTCTGAATTCCATTTGAACATCGATCGATCCATCTGGAAGAAATTTTTGGGTGATCGAAATTTGAATAGAATAATGTCGACCGAAGAAAGGTTTATGTGTTTGGTTGAAGACGATTTTTTGCATTTCTAACTTAGTATCGGGATCTTGCCGAACGTAAAATTTTGCTGAATCGGGATCCATTGTTCTTTTGTCTGAGCTAGAACTAGTATGCACAGGATCAATACCACGAACAGCTGGTCGAGCGTGATAGGCACCTTGACCATCGGAAAATTGTTTGATGTTAGTGGTTACGAAATTTCGTTGTGATCCGTAATAACTATCGTGACTTGCGATATCACCATCACCAAAGGTGGTCGTGTAATACGTGTAATTAGGATCGTTTCTTCTTTGACTCACTAGGGGTTCGGCGTCTTTGGGTGCAACGATGATGCCAGAATTTGCTGCGGATATGTTATTTTTTCTACCTTCACCAATGTCATCGACGAATAACGAACGTTCACGAGCTCCAACTGAATCTTTGACGGAAATTCGATTTAAAGCATAATGCAGTGAACCAAAATACATTACCGGGACGATTTGTTTGCCGTTTCGATAAGTGATGTTCCCGGTAGAAACTTTCAACTTATTCATTCGTTGCCAATCTTGTCCTAGTCGGGGCGATGTCTCAGGATTTTCTGTTTCTGATTGCTTCTCATTTTGCTTTTCTGTTTCAATGTTGTTTTCGGATGCAGCTGGTTTGGATGAGGTGTCCTCAGATTTTTCGTTAAATTTAAACTCGTGTTCTGCAATCTTTTTTTGTTCGAGATTTTTAATTGTGATTTTAGTTGTGATAGGTTCTTGGATAGACAACTTAAAAGAAGTTTGGAGATCTTTTAGTTCTAGTTCTTTTAAGTTGATGTCGATTGTTTTGTTATTTAGTTCCAAGTTAACATTTTCGTCACCAAGCTGGTGTTTTAAATCTTTAACCGCAATGTTGCTGATCTGATCAGAATGGATGGTTAGTTTCATATCTGATGTCGCTGCTGGTGCATAGTTCACGATGATAGTCTTTTTATCATCGTGGCTAGCTGACTCCAGGTTGATTTTTTCGGTCGATGTGATCTCGTAGGCATGGGAAATGTTAGCGTTAGTTGAAGCTGAGACCGTAGTTAATAAAGCCGTAAAAAAAGTTATTAGGAAAATGCTTTTATAATTCATGTGAAACTCCCTCAATTGCAATATTGCTGTCGAAGACAAATAATATCATTACCATTAGCTATACTTTTATCAAAAGTCGGCGGTAATTTTATCGGTAGTTGGTGGAATCGATAACGAAATAATTATTTAAAAAATTAATTCTGGCGAATTTTATAACCAAGTTAGCCACCTTAAGAAAATTTGAATAAAAAAACACCAAGACGGAAAAATCAGTTATCATTGGAGTTCCGACACTAACAATGAAAGAGGTTTTTCGTCTTGATGCATCAACAGAATACCATAATTCGCAAAAAAGGACAGCACTTAACTGAAATTGAACGAGGCAGAATT
>NZ_RHOM01000015.1 GCF_003946515.1 Companilactobacillus zhongbaensis
AGAAGCAATTCTGCCTCGTTCAATTTCAGTTAAGTGCTGTCCTTTTTTGCGAATTATGGTATTCTGTTGATGCATCAAGACGAAAAACCTCTTTCATTGTTAGTGTCGGAACTCCAATGATAACTGATTTTTCCGTCTTGGTGTTTTTTATTCAGATTTTCTTAAGGTGGCTAACTTGATTATAAAATTCGCCAAAAGATAAGTACCGTATCCCACCAAAAAAATATGATTGCGACCAACCTAGGGCCTGGGGGGTGGAGGAAAATCGCCGTCAGGTGTGAAATTCCACTTAGCGGTTTACCGCTTAGTGGAAGACTCGTATTGGAGATCGTCGAAGTGCTCTTCTTCGAGGAGCTTCAATCGACGTCCACACCGTTCCACGGCGCATTTTCCGGAACCCCCCAGACCCGGCAGTGAACCTCCACCACATCAACCTATACAAATAAAAATGAAACACAAAAAAGCACAACCTCAAAAGAGATTGTGCAATAATTCAAAAACCTTAAAATCAAAAACTACTCAGACCGTAAAGCAGTAGCAGCATCCTTCTTAGCAGCCATCTTAGCAGGAATATGCCCACCAATCACAGTCAGAACCGTACTAATAATTATCAATATCAAAGCATGTACCGGATTCAACTGTGCCACATTAGAAAGATCCGTCATCCCCTTCAAAATAGCATTGATAGGGAACGTAGCTAGCCATGCGATAATCACACCTAACAATCCAGAACCAACACCAAGAATAACCGTCTCAGCGTCGAACACCCGAGTGATATCTTTTTTACGAGCACCGAGGGCTTTCAAAATACCAATTTCTTTAGTTCTTTCAAGCACTGAAGTGTAAGTTATGATAGCGATCATGATCATACTTGTTACTAGTGAAATACCTGCGAAGGCTACTAGTACGTATGTGATAGCACTCATCAATCCACCAGTTAGGTTAGAAACTTGTCCAGCTAAGTCAGTGTAAATGACTTTGTCAGAGCTACTCTTGCCCTTGTTGTACTTGTCTAAGTAATCAAGGACCTTATCTTTGTTCTTGAAAGTATTAGGGTAGATCAAGATACTTGCTGGAGTAGTTGAGCCACCTAAGGCACTAACTAGAGAAGTCTTCGTATCTGAATCGACTGAAGCACCAGTTAAGACGTTTGAATCGCTAGATTTTTGGGCCTTAACGATGTCAGAGTTCTTGTTAGTTTGGATAATGTCTTTCGTCAACTTGTCGCTGTAGGCGATACCTGATGAAAGAATGTTTTCTGATGATTTTGATTTAACACGCAAAATACCAGAAATGCGAAGTGTCTTGTTATTTGAGTTGTTGTATAAACTACTCATATTTGATGATGGAGAATAAGTTCCACCATCATTTTCTTTGTAATAGTCATTGTTAGAAACAACTTTGAATTCTGTACCAACGATCTTGTTGTAGTTCAACTTTTGACCGTCTTTAACTTTCATACCGATGTTCTTCAAAGCATTGATGTTAGTTGAATTGTCGCGGTCAACAATCAAGACAACGTCATTTTCGCTTTTTGGCATTGAACCAGACAAGACTTTGAAATGCTTCTTCAAAAAGTCGGCTCCACCGTTAGAAGTTGAAGGGTAGACTGATACTCCGACACCAGTTGATGAGGCCATAGCAGCCGTCGACATGCTGGCAGTAGCGTTATCAGAACTAGCATTGGAGAACTGGGCTGTTTTGACCTTGCCGTTTTGCTTAGTCAATAAATTCATACCCGTTGTGTAAGTGTAAGTAACATTCTTACTCAAGTCAGTATCAAGATCAGCTACGTAATTCAAGTAGTTCTTTGTCAGCTTATTCTTGTGAGTCATTTTCTCTTGTTGACTAAGTTCAGCTTTAACTTTATTCGACTTCGAAGTTTTCTTCTGAGTCGTCGTTGTTGCCGTTGTCTTAGAAGCAGTTTGTGAGATAGTTACTGGGAACTGAGCCAAAGTATTGCTTTGTGTCTTATCGATCTGCTTTTGGAAACCAGATGATAAGGCCAAAACGATGGCGATACTAATGATACCAATACTGGAAGCAAAAGCCGTCAAGAAAGTCCGAGCTTTTTTCGTCTTCAAGTTGGTGAAAGATAACTTCAAGGCTGTCCAAAAAGTCATTTTAGTTTTCTTTAGTTCGAAAGTATCTTTTGAAGCGTCTTCTTGGTAAGGATTAGAATCGTCTAAGATCTTACCATCAGCAAAGTTGATGATTCGATCGGCGTATTCTTTAGCCAAAGTAGGGTTGTGAGTAACCATGATGACTAGACGTTCACTAGAAAGTTCTTTGATCAGTTTCATGATCTCTTCACTAGTTTCAGTATCTAGGGCACCAGTTGGCTCATCACAAAGCAAGATCTCAGGGTCATTGGCGATCGCACGAGCAATAGCTACACGTTGCAATTGACCACCAGAGAGCTGGTTCGGCTTTTTATTCATGTGAGGGCCTAAACCAACACGTTCCAAAGCCTCAGTCGCCTTTTGTTTCTTTTCGGCGTTAGGAACACCACTAAGCGTCATTCCCATTTCGACGTTATCAAGGATACTTAAGTGACCAATGATGTTATAACTTTGGAAAATAAAGCCAACGGAATTGTTACGGTAAGCGTCCCAATCAGAAGCACTGAAATCTTTGGTCGATTTACCGTTGATGATCAAGTCACCAGAGTCATAAATGTCTAAGCCACCGATACCGTTGAGCATTGTAGTTTTACCAGAACCAGAAGGTCCGAGGATAGCTACAAATTCTTGTTTACGGAAGGAAACGGAGACGTCATCTAATGCTTTAGTTACTGAATCACCGACATAGTAATACTTTTTAATATGTTTTAATTCAAGCATTTATTCAGTTCCTTTGCTTTTTATTTTATATTGTCACAATTATTATGTTACATTACCATTATTGCAACACTATGTACAAATAATAAAGATTATGAAAGAACAGTTCAACCACCAGTTTGCGACATTGTGTTTTTAAATAAACAAATTAGTAAAAAGTGTTGAACTAATGGACGGACAAATGGTAGGAGTTAGAAATAATCGACGCGCAAAATATACGCAGCAAATAATCAAAGAAGCGGTCTTGTCATTGCTACAAGAAAAGCCAGTCGAAGCGATCACCGTGACCGAAGTTTGCGAGCTGGCAGACATCAATCGAACGACTTTTTACCGGTATTACAAAGACATTCCTGACTGTGAAGAACAGATCGAGACGGAGTTTATCGACTCTTTGAATATTCCTGAAGAGTTCACGCCATTTCAGTCGTTGGAAGCCTTGCTATCGCTGTTTTATGAGAATCCCAAACTGAGCAATTTGGCTTTTGTTGAAGGAAAGACGCGGCTTTTGGAAAAGATGCACCAAGTCCTAGCTCCCAAACCACGACCAGAAAATAGTGTTAACTCGTATCAAGGAATCTACGTCATGGCTGGCTTGCAAAATGTTTTAAAAAGCTGGGTCAAGCAAGGGATGAAGGAAAGTCCTCATGAACTGACGTGCATTATTGAACGTTTGTTATTTGCTGAAGACATCCGACCGATGAAAAAATATTCTGACTATCAAAAATATCTCGATCGATCTGAATTAGACTCTTAGAGTTGATTTGATACTAATAGGAAGAATTGTTCAAAAAATCGTCTGCTTGTTTTTTCTTTTTAGAGTGTTAATTGTGTGATTGAGTTTCTTAAGACATCGAAAAATTCGTAGTAATTGTATAATTTATATAATAATATTTCCTTAAAAATGCTCTCATATCAAAAATTATTTTTCGATATGAGAGCATTTTCTGTTATATACACCATAAATTTGAGCTGTTATTCTTGGGTCAATAAATGGTATAAGGGGGAGTATCAATTATGAAAACCGTTAGCAATCTTCTAACAATTTTGTTCACGATTTTTTTGCCAATTATTGCAATATTGTGTTTAGGGGTCCCGTCGATCGTCAAGGCTGTATTAGTAGCCGCCTTCTTGTGGGGATTTTATCAACTGATGAAGTATTACTTCCTAGCAAAAGCGCTGACGTGGAATAGATATTATTTTTGGTACATCAAACGACTTTTGACGTTCAAGGAATTTCGGACAGCCGTCTATCATATGAGTGACCATGATCACCTGCGTTTGCAAGCGTTGCTGTCGAGTACAGAATACGATAAGGTCTTGAAGGTTTTTCCAGAAGACAAACGAGGGGAATTTCTGGAACTACATCAAAAGACCTTTCACCAACATGCTTTTACTAAACACGCATTTTAATTAATGAACTTGAGTTTTACTCAAAAAGAAAAAGTCGGTGGATTCACCGGCTTTTTTTGTAAAGATAAATTAATGTCCCGAGCGAGATCAGGGAGATTGCTGAGCTGATCTTTTGTACTAAGGTGTAGTGGTATTGGACTGTCACCGTACCTTGTTTCTTCAAGGTGATTTCCGCCAAACCGTTGGGACTTAGCTTTGGTGTCGTTGAATGACCTGGTCCCGTTACTTGAGCTTGATAGCCTTTGTAATAAAAAATCGGCAGTTCAACGTTAGTTTTTTGCTTAGCATCAAAGTGGAACTTGATGATGTGCGTGTTGATGGTAGCGTTCGTGATGTTTACTTTTTTATTATCGTAATGCAATTCACGTGGTCCGTCTGTTTTGACGTATTTATAATTAACATTACTTGGTAAGTATTCGTGACCGGCACCGATCAAGTAACTGCTGATGTGGTTATAAGATTGGTAACTATTTAAACGCCAATATGATTGTTGAACGGTGTTTAATCCAAGTGTCAGACTGAATAATATTACGAGGGAAACCATCGCGGTCGTGACATATTGTTGTTGGAATAAATGCAAGTCGTCGTTAGCGATGAAGTAGGCAACTATAAGTGAAATGATCGAGAAGTAACGCCAAGGAAATTGGATCATTGCAAAAGGTGTTTTTCTGAGATCAAACCATGGGAAGTATTGACTACAAGCAATGAATAAAAACCAAGCTATGATGGTCAAGTCGAGATTTCGTTTTTTTGCTAAGTTGACGAAGGAATAAATTATCAAACCAAATAAAATTACCGTTCCGATATTAACGGTGTTGGCGTGAAATGGCTGATTATTTGCGGAATTTATAAAGAGCTGGTTGAGTGGCTGGCTTTCGTTATAAATGTGGATCAAGGGATGAGTCGACAAGGTGAAGTCCATGTGCAGTATTTGCTCGATCACGGGGGCGTAGACGGCGAGGGAAATACCGATCGTTAACAAGGCAGCTTTGGCGATGTCCTTGATTTTTTCTACGTTGAGAAAAGATTTTAAATTCAATAAGACGAAAGCAACGGCGAAACAAACGGCCATGAATAACGAGATCAAATGTGACCAAGCTATGCCACTCATGGCGATTGTTAGGTAGTACCACTGGGTCGTTTTACCTTTTTTGAGCCTGATCAATTCTGCCAAGAGTAGTGGGAAAAACATCATGCCCATAAGTTCGCCGAAGTCGTCACGGCTGTACAAAACTTGTAGCCGATAAGTGCTGAGGGTATAAACGAACGTAAAGATGAGGTTGTTTTTGAAGGCTAAGTCGAGCCGTTTACCAGCCCAATAAGTCAGGCAAAAGGTTGCGAAGTTCAGCTCGACCATCGTGAACAAGTATGTGATCAAGATGGGAACGTGTAACAACCTTAAAACGGCTGAAGGATAGAGGAAGATGTCCGGATAAAATAAGCTAGCAGCGTAACCCATTCCGCCGGAAAAGTAGCCATCAACTTTGGGGAAAAAGTTAAAATGACGAAATTCGTTGGCTAGTGCTTCGATCCGGTTGATGTGGAAACGATAGTCACCGGTCGCGAAGGAATATCCTGGATGTAGGTTGATGAAGAGTACTACTAGGATGCTGATTAGTAAGAAGAAGGTATATAGGTATTTTTTTTGTTGTAGTTTTTGCGATATTTTGTCCATAATTCGCCCTGCATTTCTGATTCTGACGAAATTATATCTTTAATAAAATTAACAATAATATCTATTTATACTAATAAATGTTATTGATTATGGATAAAAAAATCCCAAGAAATTTCTTGGGATGGTGGATATTATTTTGTTACTGTATTTTGAGTTATGCGTTTTTGGATTTAGATTGTGGATGATTGCCGACTCCGGGGACCGGGGATACAGCCGCTGGAACGTACCCGACGCGATTTTGAGCTATCCGAGAAGTTCACTCGGACATCTCAAAACTCGGTCTTCTTCTAAGCGATGGAATCGCTAAGAAGAATTTGGGTACTGAGGGCTGTATCCCCGGTCCCCTCCGTCTAGATAGTGTGACAATATTCTCTTTTGGTGGTGGTGACCGATTTAGTTTGATCAAGTTGGCACTTTTTGCGCGTCCTATTTTTTGCGGTCTATCTCAGTTTCTATGGTTGTTTGCAAAGCAAAAGCAGAAAACCAAACAAACAAAAAAACAGACCAAAGACAGACAAAAAAAATAGACCATAGCTAAGCTGAAACGGAACGACTGATTTTGTGACGGTCTAAATATTATTTTTGTTCTATTTTAAATTTTGGGATTGTTATGTTTGCGTTCGAGTATGGTCGAAGGTATAGAGTTGTTTTTGTAAATACGAAAGAAGGATTTTTTGATGACTAAATTGAATGAAACTTATGATTTGAATGATGGTACTAAGATTCCTAAGGTGGCTTTTGGTACTTGGCAGATGGCTGCTGAAGATACTCGACAAGCTGTTCTTGAAGCTTTGAAGGCTGGTTATCGCCACATTGATACTGCTTTGGCTTACCAAAATGAAAAAGAAGTTGGGCAAGCTGTTCGTGATTCTGGTATTGATCGTAACGAAATTTACGTTACTTCGAAACTTCCTGGTGAGACTAAGACTTATGAAGGAACTTTGAAGGATTTTGAGACTACTTACAACAATTTGGGTCTTGATTATTTAGATCTTTATTTAGTTCATGCTCCATTTCCATGGGATGAAATGAATAAGTCACAAAATATTGAAAAATATGACAAGGCTAATCAAGAAGTTTGGAAGGCTATGGAAGAAATTTTGGCTTCTGGAAAAGTTAAGTCTATTGGTGTTTCTAACTTTAATGTGCACGATCTTGAGAGTTTGCTTTCGACTGCTAAGGTTAAACCTGCTGTTGATCAGATCCAGTATTATGTAGGTTACACTGAGCCTAAGATTTCTAAATTTGCTGCTGATAATGATATTTTGATCGAGGCTTATTCTCCTTTAGCTACTGGTCGTATGCTCAGCAATCCTACTGTTACTCGGATTGCTGATAAGTATGGTGTTAGTGTGGCTCAGTTGGCTATAGAATTTGTCGTACAAAATGGTGCTTTGCCATTGCCTAAGGCTACTCATAAGGAACATATTTTGGATAACGCTCGTTTGGATTTTGTTATTTCTGATGATGATATGAATTCATTGAATGGCATGAAGGATTCTGCTGTTGATATGTATCATCATGGACGTCAGGAGTAGGATTTTAGCATAAATGTAAGAGAGTAGAGACAGACAGAAGCGTTTTATTTTGTTGGTGCTTGTGATTTTGGTGTTTGTTGGGATAGAGGAAGTACTTTATGTCGATGTTCACTGCCGACTACGGTGCCCGGGGATACAATGAAGGAACGTAAGTGCTGACGCACTTGCGCAACCGAATTTGGTGGTGGCTACACCACCGAACAACCAAGGTCGGGAATGCACTCGACACGATTTTGAGCTACCCGAGGAGACCACTCGGGCATCTCAAAACTCGGTCTTTCACTAGGCAATGAATTGCCAAGTGAAATTTAGGTGCTGAGGGCTGTATCCCCAAGCACCTCCGTCTAGATAATGTAACAATCCTCCCTATTGGGGGTGGGGACCGAATTTTTTTGATCAAATTGGCACTTTTGGCACGTCCTATATTTTGCGGTCTATCTCAATTTTTATTTTTGTTGGTAAGACCTAAATCAAAACTAAGGGCAGATCAAGGACTAAAATCAAAGTCGAAGTCAGAACTGGTGTTAAAAATAAAATCGGTGCTCAACTTTAAATCACTGTTTGGTTAAAACCTAATTTAGCTTTCAAATTGAGTTCAAATTTGAAGGCTTTTTTTGGAGCTCATTAAATTTGATCGTATTTTACTGTTGGTTATCATAATTTTTTTGTAATACTTATTTTTGTTGTTATGACGGGATTTTGGTTATATTTTTCATGAAATTTTTGCTTTTGCTTAATCAAATAAATTGACGTTTTGGGCATTATGCCATGTAATAGATGTGCACCAAAAAATTTGTTAAATAATTTGGAATCGAGGCTTTGGTTATGTATTCAGATTTGAATGGAAAAGTTGCTGTTGTTACTGGAGGTTCTAAAGGGATCGGTAATGCTATTGCTAAGCGATTTGGTAATGAGCATATGTCCGTTGTGATTAATTATCATAGCGACAAAGCCGGTGCTCAAGTTGCCGCCGATGCTGTTGAGGCTGAAGGTGGTCGTGCTGTCATTGTTCAAGCTGATATTAGTTATGAAGAGGGTGCCAAAGCTCTGTTAGATGCTGCCATTGATAATTTTGGTGGCTTGGATGTGTGGGTCAATAATGCCGGTATGGAAATTAAATCGCCTACCCATGAATCTACTTTGGATGACTGGAAAAAAGTTACTGCTGTCGATCAAACAGGTGTTTTTTTAGGTTCGAAGACAGCTTTAAATTACTTTGTGTCAAACAACAAAAAGGGCAATATCATCAACATGTCCTCAGTGCACGAACAAATCCCATGGCCAACCTTTGCTAGTTACGCTGCAGCAAAGGGTAGTGTAAAACTATTTACCAAGACTATTGCCATGGAATATGCCGACCGCAACATTCGTGTCAACGGAATCGGACCCGGTGCCATCAACACACCAATTAACGCGGAAAAATTTGCCGATAAAAAGCAATACGACGAAACAGTATCAATGGTACCAATGAACAGAATCGGAACTCCCGAAGAAGTAGCAGCCGGAGCAGCCTGGTTAGCATCAGACGAATCCAGCTACGTCACAGGAATCACGTTATTTATTGATGGAGGAATGACCCTATATCCTGCTTTTAAAGATGGGGAGGGCTAAAAAATCAGAGAGCGGAAGGCGACGGTCAGCTGCTGAGGATTAACGCGGGTGGTCGAACAAGGTGCGGCGAAGCCGTGCCTCGACCACCTGTGTTAACCGGAGGCCGCTGTCGCCTGGAGCTCGTTTCCACTATCAAAAAATCAAAGACGAAATAACATCAACCACAAACTTAGTTAAAAACAATAAAGTTTCCGATACAAAAATAAGGAAACGGATAAGTACAAAACAAACTACTACCAAATACTCCGAAGAAGAGTAGAATCCTACCAGGAAAATCCAAAGAGGAGCAGAACTTCATCAAGGAAACCTACCACAGGAAATCCAAAGATGAGAATGCTCCAAACAGGAACTTCAACAACAGGGATTTCCAACCAGAAGTACAAGCACCAAAAAAATTACCACTGGGAATAACCAAAAGAAAAAAAATCCCATCAAAAAAGAAAATCACCTCGGGATCTAAGAAAAGGGAGTAATCCCAAAAACTACCAAGAACATTAAAAAAACTACCAAAAACTTTTTTGATCAGACTCCGGAGATCAAAAAGTTCAAGATAAAAAAATGAGCCAAAGAAAAAAAGACAAGGTAAACTCCAGCAATTCAAATTGCGAGTTAACCTTGTCTTTTCTATTTCAAACACAATTCATGACTAAGAATAGCCGATTCCGGATCAACCGGATTAATCCCATCTACAGAAACAGCCTGCAGAAATTTTTTGATCAATGGCTCAAATCCGCGACTAACGAGCGTCCGTTCCCAATCGGGACGATATTTTTCTTCTACGATTCCGCTGTGATAGACGGATGCTTTATTCAAGTCAGTCACTACTTCACGCTCGTTCAAACCTTGAACGGTAACTTGTTCCAGATTTACACCACTGTGCATGTTAGTAATGACCGTAGCCCGACAGTCGGCAGTGTCGACCGTTAAGTAATATTGATCGAGCAAATCATCGGAAGTAACGATCCGTGATTCTGCGTTTAAAATGGTTTTATCTCCAAGCAAGAATAGGGCTGTATCGACCGAGTGGATCGCTAGGTCAAAAATCGCATCCTTTGGACTTTGATCGACATCTTCCCGCGTTTTTTCAACGGTGATCGATCTCTTGTCAGGTATTTGGGCGAGCTCCTGGTTGAATGGGGCAAAGCGCCGATTGAAGCCACAAGTTAGCATTAAGTTTTTTTCTTTAGCTAACTGATACAAGCGTCTGACATCAGCAATATCATCCGAAACGGGCTTGTCGACGTAGACGTTGATGCCTGAATTCAACAGCTGCTCGATGATCTGAGCGTGTGTCGAGGTAGGTGTGTGCACAAAGACTGCCAAAGGTTTTTCAGATATTAATTGGTCCAAAGTTTGATGCAAGTGAGCAAAGCCGAATTGGTTCTGCAGTTTTTCGCCCTTTTCTAAATTACGAGTAGTCAAATGCCATTCAAATTCATCTTGAAGACTGGCCATTACTGGTAAATAAGCCTTTTGGGCAATATTGCCAAGTCCGATAACACCGATTTTTTTCATAAAAAAGCCTCGATTCTGCATGATATAGACAGCTTATCATAATTGTTATATTGATAAATTCTAATTAACGCAAATTTTAATTAATAAAAATATTGTCCTAAAAATATTAAAAAGATAGAAATCCAAGAAAAAATCGTAAGACGAAAAAAATAGTTAAGTACCAGTATCCAACTAAAACAGTCTAAGCAAGAAAAAATAAGTACCGTACACTTACAAAAAAATGATTATTGCACACCCTAGGTCCTGTGGGGGTGGAGGGAATTCGCCGTCAGCCGCGAAATTTTCGTTTGCACGGCATGGGCCGTGCTTACGAAAAGACCCAGCTTTGAGATGTCCAAGGTGGGTTTCCTTGGATAGCTCAAAGTGGGTCCGCAGCGTTCCACGGCGCAATTCCCGGAACCCCCACAGGACCGGCAGTGAACCACCACCCAAAATCCCACCACAACAAAAATCAAACACAAAAAAACCGACCAAGTAAGACTTAGCCGGATGAGATTACTTAATAAATGTTGCGTGACTGTCTTGGACCCATTCGTTAGTTGATACACGATAGTATTTATGTCCTTGATACTCACGAGTTTGGTCAGTGATCCATAGTGTGTCGTTTGAAAGGCCACGGTTACCGTCGAAGGTCTTACCGTTTTCTTTGAAACCAACTAATGGAACGATGGAGCTGTTGGGATTCTTAGCTTTGATAACGCGTTGCTTCGTGTCTTCAGAAACGTCAGACTTGAGCTTGATATCATCAGCTTTGATGTATTGTGTTGTCGATACTTGGTAGAAGATCTTACCGTCAGATGTTACGACTTTACCAGTTGTTTTCCATGATGAACCAGCAGCTAAGATTTGCTTTTCTGGGCGATCTGGATTTGCTTGATGATAAATTTGAGCTCCGTTTGGATTAGTGATCACACCAACGTCATCCATTTTGAAAAAGTCGCCATTTAGTGGAGCTTCAGAACCAGCATCAACGTCTGGTCCTTGAACGGCATTGTCAAAACGAGTCAAACCGTAAGTATCGATCACATTGTTCAAGACTGCTGCATAGTTAGGAGCAGTGGCGTATCGACCTTGCAACCAGCGAGTTGCGTCACGGTATGAGTTAGTATTTTCTTTCCAAGTTCCTTTGTAATAACCATTTAGACCGTAACGCAAGAGGGCACCGTTGTCGTCAAATGATTGTTCGTAACTAGGATATTTTCTAAAAGCAGCGTTGATCGTGTACCAACCGTATTGAGGGCTGTATTCACGAGTTGGCATGTAAACGGATTGTCCGTTGTAACTACCTTTGATCCCAAAAAGATTATGGTTAGGGTACATAGCTAAAGTAGAACCACCCCAACCAGATTCAATGATAGCTTGTGCCATCATTACTGAAGCATAAACGTTGTAACGTTGAGCCGACTTTTGAGCCATAGGTCCAGCTAAGTCGATGAAAGCTGAAGATGACATTCGAGACATAGGTGCAGCTTCGCTGAATGATTCAATATCAGTCGAATGTGCAATATTTTGATCAGGTTCAATTTTTTTCGAACCTTCTAAGATGTTGTTATCTTTTGAGCCGTTGTTACCGACTAATTCGGCGTCACTTTCGGCTGGTAAAGCAGAATTTTGGTCAGCAGCGATGACAGTAGTGTCTTCACTAGTTGAATCAGTAGTAGATGCTGAAACGACTGTTGGCACCGCTACTGATGCCATAGTATTTAAAATTGCCACACTAGTTAATAGCAAGCTTTTACGCATATATATAAATCCTCCAAATTGATGTGCTAGTGTAGAATACAAAAATTTAAAGCTAGCTTCAACCAGATACGATGTATTGTAAAGACTTGTTCATATAACTGTAATTTATTATGGATATTATAATTCAATATTTATAAATAGATATTAAAAAAAGCATGTTCAGCTTTTTATAAAAAGCCGACATGCTTATTTTGCCTCTGTTTTCAGACTTTCCTTCTCGTGGATATTTGAAGGTTCGAATGAATCGGGCTCGTGATTTTCCATTATTTCAGCATAATGATCAACTTTGAATTTGATCGTTGCTAAATGTTGTTGCAACTCTTTGATCTCATTGATGGTCCGTTTTTGTTGATCGAGCATGATCTGATAACGTTCAGGAACAGTATCTTCACCCTCGACAACGAGATTAGTATAATTTTTGATCTGATCAAGTGGCATGCCAGTGCTACGCAAACAAGTGACCATTTCCAACCATTCAATGTCAGAATCGCTGAAAACGCGATTGTTGTTTTTGTCTCGTTGAACAAAAGGCAGCAAGCCGTGATCGTGATAATAACGAACAGTATAAGTAGTGAGGCCAGTCTTTTTAGCTACTTGTTGAACCGAATACGTTGCCAAAAGGATCCCTTCTTTCTATTAAGTTATAGTAACTCGAAGATGGTTCTATTTTACACTGAATATTAATAAATACAAATTTTATATATAAAAAAACTATTGGCAAAAAATTAACCAATAGTTTTTTAAAAATTAATATGTGTCATTAGTATAAAAAGTATGATTGAGACCACGGTCATCGTAGTCAGTATTATCAGGATCAGAGAAAAAGTCCTGATTGTATTTGTTCAATTTAGTTTCCATATTATCGACCTTCGAAGTGGAAAGATCGAGTGATTTCCGCAAAGTATCAGAAGCCTTTTGCAATGACTTAGTTGAAGCAACTTGGTAAGAACTACCATTGATCCAAGCAGTTTTTTCATCCAATTGTTTGGACTCAAAGTTATTGCCGACCATGTAATACTTCACAGGCAATAAGTTCATCTCATTATCAGTCATATCAGTAATAATCTCCGGACCGACCGTCTTGATCAAAGAAGGCAACTGAGTCAAATACTTAGGAGATTTCAGCTTTTTAATAACGCCCTGCAAAACTTCTTGCTGACGCAACTGACGCCCATAATCCCCACGAGGATCACCATAACGCATCCGAGCATAAGTCAAAGCCTTCTTACCATTAAGATGATGTTTACCCTTAGGAATAGTAACACCGTCATAACTGACCTTAATTGGAGTATTAATATCGACCCCATCAACAAAATCAACCGTCTTCTTCAAAGCCCGCATATTAATAGTAACCGTATAATCGATCGGCACATTCAAAAGAGCAGAAACGGACTGCTTAGCCATCTTATTAGAACCAATAGCATAAGCAGAATTGATCTTCTGAACATTCTTAGGCGAATCCCCAACCATCTCAGCCATAGTATCCCGAGGAACAGAATACATCAAAACCTTCTTAGAATTAGGATTAATAGTAAGAACCATAATAGTATCAGAATTCCCCCGATCAACCCGACCATCGGCACCAGTATCAGCACCCAAAAGCAAAACAGAAAAAGGCTTACCATTCTCGATCTTAGAAGAAACACTCTTCTGAGTATTATGGATCGACTTCAAAGCATTAGTATTAGCTTTATAAAAAGCATAACCACCACCAGCAACGATGGCGACCAGAATTAGTAGAACAATTAAAACACGTTTAAAAATTTTCATAAAAATTCTCCACTGAAAAGCTCGAATATAAATTCGTTCAACATTAAGAAATAAATTTAACACAAATGAGTAAATAAATAAATGTATAAAGAGTTAGGCTATAGCCAATAAAAAGCTGAAGAAGGTGGAGAACAATTGAGAAAGCAGAAGAAAAAAAGTGAAAAATAAAAATCAAGCTTAGGAATACAAAAGAGCGGAGAAGTGAATAACAACCGCGAGAGTGCGTTAACAGCACGCGAGCAGAAAAAGGAGATTTTGCTTTAACTTTGTCTAGTTTAGGTTCTTGAATTTGAGTTTGATTTTGATCTTACAAACCAAGATAGAAACTGAGATAGACCGAAAAATCTAGGACGCACCAAAAGTGCCAATTTGTAAAAAATAAATCGGTCCCCATAATAAAAAAAGGGGATTGATGCATTATCTAGACGGAGGGGCCCGGGGATACAGACCTCAGCACCGTGTCAGGTGCGTTCCAGCGTCTGTATCCCCGGGCCCCGGAGTCGGCAGTGAACCACCAACCAAACTACCACCTCCATCCCACCAAACAAACATCAAAACATCAACCAAAAAAAACGCTTCTCGTCCGCCAAAAACTCTCTCACCTCAAGAAAAAAAGCACTCCCCAAAAAAAGGAATGCTTCTAACTATCAGCCCTGCGTAACCCAAGCTTAATCTGGCACTCAGGACAAAGTCCGTAAACCTCCATATGATTACCAGAAATCATATACCCAGACAACTCAGCAGTACGCTTCTCAAACTGCTTCTCATCCTTACCAAAGCCCTCATAAGTAACATCAACGATCTTACCGCAGTTAGTACAAATAGCATGATAATGCGGAGTACCAAAGTAATCGTAATGAGTACTACCATCACCATTCTGCAGCTCGATCACAAGTCCTCGTTCGACAAAAGTATTCAAAGTATTGTAGATGGTAGATGCACCTAAATTGGGAAGTTCCTTACTTAAAGCAGCATGAATGGTATCCACAGAAGGATGGTTATGATGACTAGCCAAATAAGACAAGATCAAATGACGTTGTGGAGTCACACGGAGCTTATTATCCTTTAAAACTTGCAAAGTTTTATCTGCAACATTCTTTGTAGCCATAAGAGTTCTTCCTTTCTATTTATCTAGTTTCATTAAAACACCTTTTTGATAATGATTACAAGTTAATTGTATTTCTCATTTAAAAATCATTGCAAATTGAAAGCGATTGATTGAGAAAATCTTACAAAAAATAGACGTTTATAGTTTACTTTTATGAATAGTAACGTTAATATAGAGTCGATATTAGATAATAACCATTCCAATCTAGCGAAAAACGACATTTTAGAAGACCGTTTAAAGGGAGCGAGTATTATGCAAATTGCTAAGAAGAAAAAGAGAAGTTTAGCTGAAAAGATCAATGTCATGCGTGCCAGTGTTATGGGTGCCAATGATGGGATCGTTTCAGTTGCTGGTATCGTTATCGGTGTTGCCGGAGCGACGAATAATAATTATGCTATTTTTCTTGCCGGTATCGCCGGTATGTTAGCCGGAACAATTTCTATGGCGATGGGTGAATGGGTCTCCGTAAGTACTCAAAGAGATTCCGAACGTCGTGCCATTGAAAAAGAATCCGCAGCCTTAGATGCTAATTACGACAAAGAATTTAACTTTATCAAAGACAAGTACCACAAAACCGGGATCCCGGCTGAGTTAGCTGAAAAAGCTACTCGAGAAATGTTAGAAGGCGACAAGATCGATACCGCCGTCAGAGAAAGATATGGCTTTAATCCGAAAGAAAAAACTAGTGCTATCGCTGCGGCCTTAGCCTCAATGATCTCATTCCCATTGGGATCTTTACTTCCACTATTGTCGATTACATTATTCCCTGAAAAAATCAAATTGATTGCAACTATGGTTGCGGTCGTGATCTCTTTAGTAATTACCGGATACACAGCTGCTGTTTTAGGTAATGCTAATAGAGGGAAGGCTGCATTAAGAAACGTAGTTTCTGGTCTTTTGACCATGGGCGTTACTTATGGCGTCGGATTACTATTTGCACACTAATTATAGAAGGGACTAAGTTAGATGAAATCAATGAGTATTTCAAGACTAAAGAAACAAAAACAAACAATGGCCGAACGGTCAAACACATTACGTGCCGGAGTTTTAGGTTCTAATGATGGTATTTTAACTGTTGTCGGTGTGCTATTTTCCGTTGCCGTTGCTACAACTAATCAATTTACGATTTTTATCGCTGGATTATCAGATTTGATAGCCTGTGCTTTTTCAATGGCTTCTGGCGAGTATGCTTCTGTTAGTTCGCAAAAGGATACTGAAAAAGCCGTTGTTGAAAAGGAAAAAGTTTTATTGAAGCAAGATTTTCAAAGCGAGCTTGATGCTGTGGCTAAGTTTTATATGGATCGTGGCGTTACTTCTGCTACTTCTTATGATATTGCTAATGAGCTGATGAAGAAGGATGCTTTGGGGACTGTTATTCGGGTTAAGTATGACTTGGAATTGGGACATTATATGAGCCCTTGGAACGCTGCTTTTTCTTCATTGGTTGCTGCTTCTGCTGGTGGTATTTTTCCTTTGGCTGCTATGTCGCTTTTGCCTGTTAGCTTGCAGTGGCAGGGTACTATTTTGGCTGTTATTGCTTCTGTGGCTTTGACTGGATATTTGAGTGCTAAGCTTGGTGATGGTTTGGTTAAGGTTGCTATTTATCGTAATATTATTGTTGGTATTATTACTATGATTATTCACTATTCTGTTGGTATTTTGTTGAAGTAGTTTTATTTGTTTTGTTTGGCTGGCTTGTTGCCGGCTATTTTTTTTGCCTTGAGGTGAGAGAGTTTTTGGCTGACTGGTTGCGTTTTGCTTGGGTGATGTTTTGATGTTTGTTTGGTGGGATAGAGTTGGTAGTTTTGGTGTACGTTCACTGCCGACTCCGGGGCCCGGGGATACAGACGCTGGAACGCACCTGACGCGATTTTGAGCTACCCGAGGAGACCACTCGGGCATCTCAAAACTCGGTCTTATTCTAAGCGATAAATCGCTAAGAATAATTTAGGTGCTGAGGTCTGTATCCCCGGGCCCCTCCGTCTAGATAGTGCAACAATCCCATTTTTTTGGATTAGGACCGAGTTTTTTTGATCAAGTTGGCACTTTTTGCGCGTCCTAGGTTTTGTGGTCTATCTCAGTTTCTACCTTGGTTTGTGAGATCTAAACCAAAACCAAAATCAAAATCAAAATCAAAATCAAAATCAAAATCAAAATCAAAACCTCACTCTATGTTTTCTTTTCTTTTGGGCTCGCGTGCTCGTTCCTCGCACTCTCGCAATGGTAGTGCATTGGGTATCTATTTTTGTTGGATAAACTTGCTGCAAATTTTATAGTGATTTTTATCCTTATCCTCAAGGATGCTGAAACGAGCTCCGGCACACAGCGGCCTCCGGTTAACACAGGTGGTCGAGGCACGGCTTCGCCGCACCTTGTTCGACCACCCGCGTTAATCCTTAGCAGCTACCCGTGTGTCTCCGCTCTCTGTGCTTGCTCTCTTGTATTTTCCCTCTATAATTTATACAATGGGTACTTAGAAAATTATACAAATATATTGTTTTTATTTTGGAAGGTAATTTTATGATTTTTAAACACAGAGATGAGCGCGGGGTTTCTTGTTTTGTTTGGTTTTTGTTGTTTATTTTGTTGATGTCAGCTGTGTCTTTGCGGGCTAGCTGGTTGTTTGATATTGATGAGATGATCCAGGGGTTGATGGTTATTAAGGCTGGATCGGTTTTTGCTTATTTTTATCGATTTGTGGCTTTGTTTGGTAGTCCTGTGGCTGTTTTGATTTTTAGTGCTATTATTGCCGGGGTTTTTATTTTGCAAAGGGAGCGGGTTACTGCTTTGTGGATTGCCTTTACTATTTTGGGAGGCTATTTCTTGGCTTACTTGATCAAGAATTTGGTTCGCCGGGCTCGGCCGGATCATGATATTGTTGGGGGAGCTTTTGGTTTTAGTTTTCCTAGTGGACATGTTTTTGGATCGACTATTTTGGTCTTGTTCGTGTTGGGGATCTTGGTTCCGCGGATTGTTGAGTCGGGGAATCGCTTTTTGATCCGGGTTTTGATGATCATTTGGTTGGTCATTATTGTCTTGTCGCGGATCTATTTGCGGGTTCATTATCCTTCAGATGTTCTTGGCAGCTTGTTGCTGGCCTTTGGTTGGTGGAATTTCTCGCAGCTGCTTTACTTGCATTTTTATCAAAAAGCTAACAAAGTGTTGAAAGATTCTTAGTCAAAAAATTATTTCAAAATAAAATATTAAAAAAGCGATGTGCCGATTTATTTCGGTCGCATCGCTTATTTTTTGCATAATTATTTATTTTGATAATAGTAGATCTACTAGTGGTTTGGCATCAATTTTGCCTAAGTTAGCTGCTAGATCAACTGATTCTAAGGCCTTAGTCAGACCATCTTCATTGAAGTCAGCTCCGGTTAAGGCTTTTTCGATCAAGTGGATGTCGCCGCCTGTGATGAAGTCACCGTAAATATTGATGTCGGTGATCTGATTGTTTTCTAAGTTGAAGTTGAAGGCTACGGTCCCGATGTCGAAATGTTTGGAAACATAGTGCGTGAAACCTGGATTTTCACCGTAGTTCCAGGCATCTGTGTCATATTTTCCTTCCAAACGGGAATCGATTATCTTCCAATCTTCATCAGTTAGCTTGTAAGTTTCGATGTCTTCTAGGGAATCGGCATGGAAGATGCGTTTTAATAATTCTTCTTTGAATTGATCCGCATTCATGCTCTTGAAAGGTTCGTCTAAGTATTCTTTGATGTTAGTGATACGCTTGTTGACGGACTTAACACCTTTAGATTCTAGTTTGTCTTGTTCAGGAGTTAAGACTTTGCTGGCAGTATCCATGTCGAGGTCGAACATTAATGTTCCACCGGCAGCATATGAATGACCGACTTTGAACATTGTCATTCCTGAGAATTTCTTGTCATCGACTACGATGTCGTTTCTGCCACGCATTTCTACATCTTTGGCACCCATGTCGTGTAGGGCATCGACGATTGGTTGTGCGAAATAGTCGTATTCGCCGAAGTGGTCGTCGTTATCGATCACGATATTTTCAAAGACTAAGTTACCAAAGTCGTGATAAACAGCACCACCACCGGAAGTTCTTCTAACTAATTGGATCTTTTTCTCCTTTAAATAGGGGAAATTAACTTCGGCGTAGGCGTTTTGATGAACACCAACAATTACAGATGGGTTATTGATGTACATGATCAATCCGTGACCTGGCAATTTTAAGTCGTTGACTAAATAATTGTCGAGCGATTGATTAACGATCGCGTTATAAACCGGCTTTCCGTTTCTAGATGTATCGATGAAAAACATACAAACACTCCCTCTTAAATTGACATGGTTTCATTGTAAGCCATTTCACCGAAAATCCAAAACCTAAACGTTTGGCGTTAAAGCTTTAACGATTGCATCAATTGTATGCTCTAACTCGACTTTTTCATCGAATTTCATATCGGGGAAGATCAAGTAATGCTCAGCAACATAGCCAAAATAAGCTGAAAAAATCGTTCTCCAAATTTCACTGTTCATCCAATCGATCATCAAGTTCCGCTTTTTCAAGTCATTTAAGACGTCATTGAAACTCTTGATGTATTGATAAGGAACAGCCTTGACCATTTTGTCACGGATTCGCAAGTCATAAATGAATTCATCGACAAAAATTTTGATCACATCGACGTTTTCCTTAACAAAAATATTGCGGTTGTGAATTAAAGCCGAAATGAAATCATGAAGGGATTCATAACGTATTTGCAAAGTTTCTTCCGAAAACTCATTAACTAGTTGAGGCAGGATGTTACGAGAGAGGGGATTTAAAATCGAAAAAAGCAGTTCTTCTTTATTTTTGAATTTTTTAAAAATACTACCTTCAGAAACGCCGGCGTTTTCGGCAATTTCTTTAGTACTAGTGTTGGCGTAGCCTTTTTTGGAAAAAAGCTCGATTGCCGATTTGAAGATCTTTAGTTGTTTTTCAGTCAATCCATGAGTCTCAGGAGAGTTTTCGTAAATACTAATAATGTTATGCATGATGAACACCCTTTCACAAGTAATACTTCTATTTTAAAACAAAAAAGGTCAAATAGCCCGCGTTATTGGCTATTTAACCTAGTAGGAAAAATGAAAAGTGTAGAAACTATGCTTCGTGAGTATTATGACTAGACTTGTCGATGCCGTGGTATCCAATGTAAAATTGGATAGCAGCTACAATAATATTAATGTAGTTGAGGGCATTGAACCAAGTGTCGATGCCGCCGACTTTCGTTGCAGCAAAGTATACCCAGAAACCAACGACGATCGCAACGACGTTGATCCAAGCAAAAGTCTTTTCAAGGTTTGAGTTATCCATTACAAACCACATCCAGATAACATTGATTACAAACCAAACTGCCAAAATCCAAAACATTGTCGTAAACATAATAACCAACCTCTATTCTATATAATTTCTAAAAAATGTTGCGGGTGAGTACTCACTATCTCATCTGCAACTTAAATATAACACTATCAGAGACGATGTCAATAATATATTTAATATTTTTGTACTAAAAAATAATCAAGTTTAAAATTAACAACATAATAATTATATCAAAACAAAACAAAGGAGATAACCATGGCAAAAACAGCCCAAGTACTATTAGTGATGGACATGCAAAAAGGCTTTTCCGACGCCTATCATTTCAATGAATTAGTCGAGAAAATCAACCAACGGATCGAGGAATATCAAGAAGTAGGTGCACCAGTGATCTTCATCCAGCATACCGAAAAAGGATTATTGCCAGGCAGTAAAGAGTGGCAATTAGCAGACGAACTACTAGCAACGCCAGAAGACATGACCGTGCAAAAAACACACTTGAATGCTTTTTACAAAACAGAGCTCAACGACTTATTAACGGATAATGATCTAAATCAGCTAGAGATCTGTGGCTTGCAGACGGAATACTGCGTCAACGCGACGATCACCATGGCACACGGTTTAGGCTATGACCTATACATGCAGCCGGAAATGACGACGACATATGACAATGAATTCATGACAGCATCCGAGACAATCACCTTTTTTGAGGATATTTGGGGCAGTAATTTCTTGACATTTATATAATAATATTTTTAAGAATATATATGTTATGAACATATTTTGTGCAATTACCATTTCAGGGGACTATAATAGAATCTGTGGGAGTCTAGTCTTTCGAATCTAATGAAAGGTAGCGAAAATATGCAGGGATATAAAAATTCAGCAGATCTGATCGAACACTTGAAAGAGAGCTATCAAAAGTTCATCAGTGAATATGAGGGAATTTCTGACAGCGATGCCGACGACAGAATCGATCAAGTCGACAAAACTCCACGTGAAATGTTGTCATATCAAGTAGGTTGGATCCACATGATCCTCTCCTGGGAAAAAGCCGAGGAAAGCGGACAAGAGATAACCACTCCAACGCCAGGATACAAATGGGATCAAATGAGACAACTGTATGACGACTTCAACGTCAAGTATGGCAGCGAAGGTCTGCAAAAAGAGGAACAAGAATTAGGTCGAGTAGTAAAAGAGCTACTAGAATGGGTCGATAAGATGCCAGAAGATGAGCTGTTCCAACCGGGCCAAAGAAAATGGGCTACGACCAAAGCAATGTGGCCAGTTTCCAAATGGATCCGGATCAACGCCATCTCGCCTTTTACTAACTACAGCCGCCAAGTTCGCAAGTGGAAGAACTTCACTACGAGAAAGAGCGAGGCGCAAAACGCCTAATTATTAATATAAAAAAAGCCGAAACGGGTTGTGTTTCGGCTTTTTTGATTGGTTTTGGTTTTTGGTTTTGGTTTTGGTTTTGATTTTTGGTTTTGATTTTTGGTTTTGTGTTTGATGATGTTTTCGGAAGGATGATGGGTGGAGGCTGGTTCCCGGTTCTGGTGGGGTTCCGGGAATTGCGCCGTGGAACGCTGCGGTCCAACTTTGAGCTATCCAAGGAAACCCGCCTTGGACATCTCAAAGCTTGACCTTTTCGTAAGCACGGCCCACGCCGTGCAAACGAAAATTTCGCGGCTTACGGCGAATTCCCTCCACCCCACCAGAACCTAATTGGGAGCAAAATCCAAATTTTTGTGGGGGTTACGGTACTTATTTTTACAGTAGAATACTGCTTTGGTTAGTTTGGATTCGTACTTCTTTTTCGGTGTCTTACAATTTTTATCTGGTTTTTATCTTGTTGATTTTTGTTTGTTCTATCATCGGTTGCTATTTTATGATTGTTAAGATGTTCTTGATATGAATATAATTTTTCCTTTCTCAATGTTTAACTTAAACGGTAAGACAAGAAAATAATGAAAAAAGCTACGTTCTCGTTTTTTGGAGATCGTAGCTTTTGTTGTTGATATTTAATTTATCATTATTTGTTATCTGGGGGGAAGGAGTTATTTGTTGATTCGGTGGTAGTTTTGGTCGAAGTATTTGCCGTTTCTGATATCGTTGGGCATTTCTTTGTATGGGGCTTCTGAAATTACATCTTCGTTGTTTTGACCTGCTTCACCCATGTAGGTGATGTTGGCGAATTCTGGGACGACTAGTTTGGGATATGTTTCGTATTTTTCTCTAGATTCTTCCATCAAGTCGATGTGTTCATTTTGGTAAGTCACGGTGATCTCAGGATGTTCTTCGACCCATTTAGGGAAGAAAATTGTTCCGTGAAGTTTCTTTTCATTTGGCATGAAGTCGAGTGCGACATCGGTGCCTGTTGGTTCAGTCCAAGAAATTTTATAGATGCCTTCAGTCAACATAACAATGTCAGCTTCTTGATCAGTGACCCAACGTCCACCAACCATTCCACCGTGGATCCGGTAGTCAACAGTATGGTCATTTTTGGCGTACCATTCATATTCCCAGCCATTATCATAAGTATAAATAAAATGTGTTCCTAAAAAGTCGTCTAAAGTCTTAAAAGTTTTTTCAGTCATATGCATTCATCTTTTTAAGGTAATTATTAACATGTAAATAATTACATGTTTTTGTTTACTGGATTAGAGTATACTCATCACAAAGCAAAGTCAAGGGAGCAATTTAAAAATGGCACAAAAAAATAGACTCCAATTCATAATCCTAGGATTGCTAAACATAGAGTCTAAAACTGGCTACGACCTAACCAAGGCCTTCGACAGTGACATCGGAGAATTTTGGACCGCCAACCATAGTCAAATATATCCGCTACTAAAAAAGATGGAACAAGAGCAACTAATAACCCACCACGAAATTCAAGCCGGTCCCAAACTAGTAAAGAAAAGTTACGACATTACCCCCAACGGAAAAGAACTCTTCGAAAAATGGCTAAAAGAACCCTCAGAAGCAGACAATAGTCACGATGAATTCATCTTAAAGCTATACTTCATCGACAGCAAAACCTCACCACTACTACCAGAAATGATCAACGAACAAAAACAAGCCCGTCAAGAAAAATTAAACCACCTAAAACAACAAATGAAAGATAAATTTCCCACCGAAAAGACTAAACAAAATCAAAACGGACATTATAACGTCCTAAAACACGCCATTCAAAGAGAAAATGATTACCTAAAATGGTTGGATGAAATTAAGTAGAAATATCAAAAAGAGACTAATTCACACGAATTAGTCCCTTTGCATTTTCTAAGTGAACGAACAGTATCAAGATAGACGAATAGTAAACAATCAATAAAAATGAATAAGGGGCTTGATCTTGATTTTGAACTTACTAACCAATGTAGAAATTGAGATAGACCACAAAAACTAGGACGCGCACGCAGTGCCAACTTGATCAAAAAAGATCGGTCCCAATCAAAAAAAGGAGGGGTTATGATTACCTCTATCTAGACGGAGGGGCCCGGGGATACAGTCCTCAGCCGCCAAATTCTTGTTAGCGGTTTACCGCTTACAAGAAGGCTCGTATTGGAGATGTCCGGGTGAACTTCCCGGATAGCTTCAATCGATGCCGGCAGCGTTCCAGTAGCTGTATCCCCGGGCCCCGGAGTCGGCAGTGAACCACCTCAACACAAACTACTACCACCATCCAAATAACCACCCAAAATCACAAACGTCCAACCAAGCAAAATGCTTCTCGTCTGCCAAAAACTCTCACACCTCTAGGGTATAAAAAAAGCTTCTGATCAAAATACAATCAGAAGCAATTAAATCTAAGTAGGAATAATATCAATCAAGAAAAATCCAATAACACCAAGCAAAATCAGTAAACTAAAGTTAATAACCGAAAATGCGGCCATATACTTACCAACATTCTCCTTAAAGTAAAACCGATACTGCTTAAAAGCAAGCAAGTTAGCCAAAGAACCAACCACAGTACCCAAACCACCAATATTAGTACCAAGAAAAATAGCATGAATATAGTTAGAAAACTTAGAAACCAAAATAGTAGTAGGAACATTACTAATAAATTGCGAAGTAATGATCGAAGTAAGGTAAGTACCAGTCTTCGTCTGGATCAAACCAGACAAATGGTTAACGATCGAAGGATCTCGGTTGATGTTACCAACGGCGATGAAGAAACACATAAAGATCAGCACGATGGAATAATCAACTACTTGTAAAATTTTTGGATTGATGAAAACTACTAGTAACAAAGCGGCTACTAGTGATGACCAAATTGGGATAACTGAGAAAATTCCTAAGAAAATCACGATGGTTACCATCAAAGTTAGTGTCAAATGTGGCATGTTGAGCTCAACGGAAGGAAGCTTGTGGAGCTCGATTTTTGTTTTTTTAAAAAATCTAGTTACGATGAAGACTACGATGAAGTTGATGATCGTAATTGGCGTTGACATAACGAAGAATTGACTGATGCTCAAATTGAAATGTGTCAAGATGAACAAGTTATGCGTATTACCAAACGGCGTGAAAATACTACCGAGGTTTGCCGCTAATGTGATCAAGATCACCGGATAGATCGGATTGATCTTCAGGCTCTTGGTGATCTTATAAAAAAGCGGAACTAACGTTAAGATCGTAACATCGTTAGTCAAAAACATCGCGCCGAAAAACGATAAACTACCTAACATAAACATTAGTTGTTGAGTCGTTTTGGCGCTTCTAGTTAAATAAGCTGCATAGTACTTAAGTAAATCAAGGTAATCATAAATCTGGATAATTATCATCATTGAAAGCAATGAGGTAATAGTTTTCCAGTTAATATCTGAAAGCTGTGGCGGACTGATAAAAGATGTAATGATCGCGGCCGCACCAGCGATCCACAGCACCTTGTCCGAGAAAACTCGTTTTAAGACATTCATATATGCTCTTCCCCTAGGAAATTAACCCATAAATAATATTAAACTTTAAAAAAACGCATTAAGTATATTATACATAATGATATTGATTTTTATTTATAAAAATATGTGGAATTAGTCCACCGTTCATTGTGAACTTTGAAAGCCACAGGGTCAACATACACAATGGAATAATTTTAATAAAAATGGTTGGTAAAAAAAGAAGCTGTCAAAATGACAACTTCTTTTTGTGGAAAATGACTAAATGGATTTATTTTTTGTCTTTTGGTACGATTTCCTGACCACGCAAGTTCCAAGTTAATGCGAACAATGCTGCGGCAATTAAGCATGACATGAAGATTGTGATGAAGCCAGCTGTCCAGCCCATGTGGTCTACGATTACACCCATGATGGCGTTGGCAGCTACTGATCCGAATAAGTATCCGAAGAGGCCGGTTAGGCCGGCTGCTGTTCCGGCTGCTTTTTTCGGTACGGAATCTAGTGCTTGTAGTCCGATCAACATTACTGGTCCGTAGATCAAGAATCCGATCATGAATAATGAGATGTTGATCATTGCTAGGTTGGTAGCTTTCCAGTACATGATGACGAAGATGCTGACGATGAGCATGAAACTGAATCCAGCAGGACCACGGCGTCCTTTGAATAGTTTGTCAGATACCCAACCAGCAAAAATTGTTCCTGGGATACCGGCTAATTCGTAGATCATATATGAATTAGATGAACCTTGAAGCGAGATGTTACGCATCTCTGTTAAAAAGGCGGGAGCCCAGTTTTCTACGCCATAACGTACGAAGTAAACGAAAATGTTGGCGAAGGCGATGATCCAAACCCATTTGTTGTTCAAAACGTGTTGGAATAAGATCTCCTTGGCTGTCATTTCTGTTTCAAACATTTCGTGCTCTTCGTTAGGATAGTCGTCTTTGTATTCTTCGATAGGTGGTAGACCTTGTGATTCAGGTGTATCACGAATCAAAAAGTAAGCGACGATCGCAACGATGATACCGACGATAGCGGGAATAATAAAGGCACCGGTATATGATTTCATACCGGTAACGTTGGCTGCGAAGAAGGAAATACCAAACGCAGCAAGTGGTGCCATTAAGGCTCCACCGACGTTGTGCGCGATATTCCAAGTGGAAGTCCAGCCCCCACGTTCAGAAACGGAATACCAGTGAGTCAGAACACGTCCAGAAGGCGGCCAACCCATTCCTTCGAACCAACCAATCAAAAATAGCAAAATGAACATAGCAGTGATCGATTGAGTCAATGCTGGGATAAATCCAAACATCAAGTTGATGATAGCTGTAAGGATCAATCCTAATGGTAAAAAGATACGTGCATTACTACGGTCAGAAATTATCCCGCTAAAGAATTTACTGAATCCGTAAGCGATAGACACAGCTGAGAATGCTATCCCCAGTTGAGTTTTGGAAAAACCTTCATCAACCAATTTTGGAATTACCAATGAAAAGTTGTTCCGGAGTAGGTAGTAACCAGCGTAACCAATAAAAATACCGATGAAAACTTGCCAACGTAATTTCTTGTAAGTTGGATCAATTTTATCTTTCGGCACCATCTTATTGGTCGTTGGTGGTGTTAAAAAGCCCATAACAAATGCCTCCCCTGATGGCATAATTTTGATCACTTGATAAGTAACCGTTTTCATAATGAACAAATAATTGATAAATGTCAACGTAATTTATAATAAATTGTCATATATTAAGAAATATTATCAATTACTAGGTCATGATATATTCTTAAATTAGCACTTATAGTATATTAGTGATAAAAATAATTCATAAACAATTGAAAATTTTTTTGATAAAATGAAAGTGTTATCAAGGGGAGATGATTTTCATGAATAATATTCGCCTAAATTTATTCATCCTAGTATCAATGATCGTAGCTGTGATCGAATTGACCTACGATCCTACCTTTTTCATCGGCCGGATCTTCTTAGGGGTCGCCGCCGGTTCGTTTGTCTTTTTTGCCATCATGTTCGTCAAGGATAACTGGCAAGTACAACCAGAACGGATCAAAAAGAATTCACAAATAAAAAAATAAATATCAGAGAAGCTTGATAGTTGGAAATCGCATCTAAAAACTATCAGGCTTTTTTTAATACTTAAAAATTGATATCCTAATTGAAACAAGGGGGATTAGGAGTATGGACAACGTTAAGCAACTACCAGTTGAAATCAAGACTATTTGGCGGATCAGAGCGCTGATCGATTTGCTAGTGTGGCTACTGATTGCGGTGCCATTTTTAGTCTGGGCATTGTTAGCACCAGATTCTTGGCAGCCTTGGCTGTGGTCGATCACATGGGTGATTGCAGCTTTTGGAGTAATCGAATCGTTGGTCGAGCTCGCCTTAGTTCCATATCATTACCGTTTTTGGACGTATTATATCAACGACCGACAAGTCGAACTCCATCACGGCTTTTTCTTTCGCAAGCAGATCGTCATTCCGATTGCTCGGGTCCAAAATGTTACCTTGATCCAAGGGCCAGTGATCCGTCTGAAGCATTTGCAAAAAGTTAAAGTCATGACTGCCGCCGGTGGTGAGGATATCGCTGGTTTAAAAGAACAAGAAGCTAACGACTTGAAAGAGTTGATCATGAAGCTAGCTAAGGAGGCCAGAAATGACATCTAAAGCTCAGCATCTGCATCCGATCGCGTTATTGTATTTTTTGATCAGCGATATTAAAAATTTGATCGTGCCAATCATAGTAACAATCATTGGGATCGCCAATTTTTGGTCAGAATTGCCGATAGTACCAGTAGTCATCGTAATTGCGATTTTGATTTTTGCCATGTCGATAGCCAATTATTTCCGTTTCACCTTTGAATTAAAGGAGGATGAGATCGTCGTCAAACACGGAATTTTCATCCGACACGATGACCACGTCCCATATGACCGGATCCAAAACATCACCTCAGATCAGTGGTTTTTCTTAAAACCATTCGGTGTGGAAAAACTCGAAGTCGAGACCGCCAGTCATGCGGATGATTCCGAAGTGTCACTTTTTGCGGTATCGGTCGACTTAAAAGACCAATTGGAAAAATTACGTAGTCAAAAACTTTCCAGTCAAGCTGTTGCTGAAAATAATGATGAAACAAATTTTGACAGTTCAAAAATAAATAATATAGAAACGAATAATTCACCAACAGACGACTTAGGGGATGCCACAACGGATGAAGAACTTGCCGAACCAGTGGAAGAAACTTCGTCCAATACGTACGCGATCACCAAAAAAGATCTCATCAAATTCGCCTTAACTTCGCCAGCTTTTTTAAGTGGGCTCTTGGTAGTTTTGGCGGCCTACGGAAAATTTGAACAGGCCATCAGCGACCAAATGTATGAGTACTTGTTCAAAAAAGCTGCCCATTTGGGTATTTTGATCGTCATCTTGATCGTAGTAGTAGTATTACTGCTTTTTTACATTGGATCAGTTTTGATATTGATCAATCAGTACTACAACTTCAAACTAGTCGAAAACAAGCAGCAATTCGTCACCACCAGAGGTTTTTTCAAGACAAAAAAGACGACCATCTCACTAAAACGAGTTCAAGCGGTATTAGTTAAACAACCACTATTTAGACAATGGCTCAACATCGCCACGGTACAACTAGTCGTCATCTCGAACTCTCATCAAGACGACACGGACAAAGACATCATCGTCATGCCAGTGATAATAGTAGGAAAAGTAAACGACTTCCTAAACCAATTCTTCCCATCGATCCCAGTAGAAAAGGTCAAACCGTTCAAACCGATCAAGTGGACCTACTATTACAACTTAAGAAACGCAACACTATTGACATTGGGAAGTTCAGCCATTTTCGTAGGCTTATTATTCATGGTCCCATGGCTCTGCGTAGCCTTCGTGATCCTGGACATAGCCTTCTGGTTCTTGCCAGCAATCATGACCATAAAAAGAACCAAAGTCCAAACCCTAGATGAAAACTACATTGCGATTAGAAACAATCGCATAATGACAAAACAGTTAGTCTTAGTACCAAGGCAGACAATCCAGTCGGCTGAAAAGAGACAGAGTATTTGGTTAGAAAAGAAAAAATTAGCCAGTTTAACGATCAACCTCAGATCAGGAGTAACAAAAAGAAAATTAAATACCAACTATCAAAAGGAATCGGATGTAGATGAGATACTAGATTGGTATAAGGATGTTTAGGTGGTGGTTTGTTGCCGGTTCTGTGGAGGGTTCCGGGAATTGCGCCGTGGCTTCCTTAGTTGTTCGGTGGCGTAGCCACCACCAAGAACCAGTTGCGCAAGTGCGTCAGCACTTACGTTCCTTTATTTCGCGGCTGACGGCGAATTCCCTCCACCCTCCACAGAACCTAAGTTACATCTAGTATCTTAGGGGGTGGGTTGAACAGCTCCATTGCTTTATAGGATAAAAATGTTTTATAGCTGTGTTTGTGTCCGTACATTTTGTGAGTGCTAGTATTTTAATGAATTTGGAGCCTTTCTCAGAACGTCTTAAATATTAGAAATAGTTTTGTTAGAGACTCGATATGTGTGTAGAAAAATATGTTAAATAAAAAAATAAAAAAGAGAACATTCTAATTACTTCAGATAGTACTGAAGCAATTCAGAAAATGTTCTCTTTTTTTACGTAACATTTTAAAGAAAGTAGTTAGAGCAAGAGAGAAAAAGGGATGCTTTGATGATGGATGGATCCTGTTTTTGAACTGTCTTTACAAGTTAAAATCTCAAGAACGAAGATCAAGAACAGTGCATCTATCCAACCGCAGCAGGTTTAACAAGTAAAGATAAGTACCGTACCCCCCACAAAAAAATTGATTTTATAAAACCCTAGGGTCTGGGGGATGGAGGAAAATCGCCGTCAGGTGTGAAATTATTCTTAGCGATTTATCGCTTAGAATAAGACTCGTATTGGAGATCGGCGAAGCGCTTTTCTTCGGTGAGCTTCAATCGATGTCCACACCGTTCCACGGCGAATTTTCCGGAATCCCCCAGACCCGGCAGTGAACCACAACCACAGCAACCAGAACCAGAAAAAATGAAACACAAAAAAAAGCAGCGAAACAAAAATCGCTGCTAAAAAACTTTAATACAAATCACCCTCAGCAATAGAATCCAACACCGTCTTAGAAGGAATAAAGAACAAAGTACCAGAAACAGGAGTACTAAAATCGAGAAGACGATCGCTCTTCGTAAACATATTAGTCAACATATTACGAGTGATCTCCCAGCTCTTAGAATAGCCGATGAAGTAAGTACCAGTTCTATCCTTTGATGGATTTGAGAAAGGTACGTTCATTCTGACGATTTTGTGTTCAACGCCGTCACGTTCGTCTTTTGAAACGATGTTGTGAGCGTTTGGCGATTTTTCGTCTTCGTCTAATTCACGGTCAGAGAATTTTCTACGTCCGATTGTTTTTTCTTGTTCAGTCGTAGGAAGCTTTTTCCATTCGTCCATGTTGTGCATGTATTTTTGTGAAAAAGCGTATGATCCGTTAGCAAAGTCGGGATCTTCGTCGCTGTCGATCAAAGTGTAATCCATTGATTCGACGCCGGCTGGATTTTCTGTTCCGTCGATGAAGCCGATGATGGCACGACCTTCGAGATATCTGAAGCCGTGTGTTTCATCAACTACTTTTGTGACTGGACGTAGGATGTCCATGAATTGATCCATTACTTCGTAAACAACAGCTTCTGTTTTGGCACGAACGTGGAAGAATAAGTCACCAGGTGTTGATGGTGCAGTGTATTTTGGACCCTTTATTTCTTTAAAAGTTTCTAGTTCCTTTGGCTTGTTAGCATTTGGGAACAAGTAGTCCCAACCATCTGAACTGAAACCCCATGCTACAGCTAGTTGGTCATTTTGATTTCTGATCCGCATGCTGTTGATGATCGAATTTGACATGTCCGCAAATTCTGAGATGACGTCACGTTCTTTGTCGAGATCTTTTCGTTTTAGATCCAAAGTAACGAACGTTACGTTTTCACCAGCATCTTTATAGACATCTTGAGAATCTTTGATATTAATTGACATAAATTACCTCCGAATTCCTTTAATATAATTAATTCTACTACATATTGTTAAAAAACTTTATTAATTCGAACATGTTCAATTTATTGATTTTGAATTACATTTGTTCGACAATAAGTGGATAATAAATTTATCAATATTAGAGAATCGAAAGGATGACGACTATGTGTACTAGCTTGAGTTTTTCCGCTTTGGATGGTTCAAAGTTTTTGGCCAGAACGATGGACTTTGCCTTTGAATTACACGGAGCACCTACATTTTTACCGGAGGAATATCAATGGACGTCTTCTTTCGACGAGGAAGTTTATTCTACTAAGTATGCCATCATGGGAACCGGGGCTAAGTTTGGTAAAAACTACATGATTGCTGACGGTTTCAATGAATACGGGCTTTCTGCTGCTGAATTGTATTTCGCAAATGCTGCTGAATACGATCAAGAACCAACTGACGGTGCAGTCAATGTGGTGGCTGAAGAATTTTTGCTCTGGGCTTTGGGTAATAACAAGAGCATTGAAGATCTCAATAATAACTTAAAAGATGTGCGAATCATTGAATCTGCCAAGGGTGTCATGGGTGTCAATCAGCCACTACACTTTATTTTTAGCGATGCTACTGGGGCTACTTACGTCTTGGAACCTCAAGGAAATGGCTTGGTCTTGCAAGAAGATAAGGTCGGCGTCATGACGAATACGCCTGATTACAACTGGCATAAGACTAACTTAGCAAACTATTTAGGAGCTCAACCAACTAACTTTGCTGGAAAGACTTTTGGTGAAGAAGAAGTTATTCCTTTAGGTCAAAACGGAACTTTCCGCTTGCCCGGAGGTTATACGGCTGTTGACCGTTTCGTCAGAACTGCTTTTATTCGTGAGAGCGTTGAAAAACCAGAAACTGCTCAACAAGCAGTTAATATGATCTTGCACGTCCTCGACAGTGTAACGATCCCTCGTGGCGTCAATATTAAAGACAACGGCGAATCGAGTTATACACAATACCAAACGGTTTTGGACCTGACAAATAAGGCGATGTACTTCGTTCCTTATGGAAATCGGACAATTTATTCGGTTGCTATGACCGATGATCTGATCAAAAATCAGTCGGAACCTAAACAATTTCCAGTCGCAGCTGACCAACAATTTGCAAATTTGAATGATAAATAATAAGCATATTAATTTCATTTTATCTCGCACCTTGATAGGATGAAGACATTGAGCTTGGGGGATTTATTTACCCTGAGCTTTTTTTATTGCCCGGATTCCGAACAATTGGGATGGTATTTGTCGAAAAAATAGGATATACTACAAACGATTGAGATAACCAAAAATATTATTGGTACGACCCAATAAAAAATAGGAGGATTTCGTGGCAGATTTAATCTACAAAAAAATCATCGATTCTCTTCGCAAAGAGATCGAGCTGGGCAAATTTCCCGACATGAAATTACCCGATGAGCGATCCTTAGCTGAGCAATATGCTGTCAGTAGAAGTTCCATTAAGCGAGCTCTCGGCAACATGGCTGAGCAAGGAATAATTTTTAAAAAACGCGGTTCCGGAACTTTCATTAATCCACTATATTTGAAACAAGATTCTGGTTTTAACTATAGTGGGAAAAATTTAGGTATCACTGATAGTTTCCAAGTTAATGGTCAAAAACCTAGCATCAAAGTTTTAGAGTTCGATGTTATCCGTCCCGATGAGGAGTTACAGGATAACTTATTTTTAAAACCGGGTGAGTTTGTTTACTCCTTCAAGCGTTTACGCTTGATCGACTCGGTGCCATTTATGATCGAAACGGGCTATATTCCGATTAAATTAGCCCCCGAATTATCCGAAGAAATTGCTTCAGAATCGATTTTTAATTATGTCGAAACTGAATTGGAACAAGAAGTTAACAAGACTTATTTAACTATTACAGCTGCTCCTTCTGATGAGGAAGGCCAGGAGCTTTTGGATTTAAATCCTAATGAGCCTGTCGGATTGATGGAAGGTATTTTCTTCTTGAATGATGGAACACCTTTCGAATTTTCAACGATGAAATTGCACTATAAATATTTTAAGTACGACTCATTCGTTGACCTAGACAATAGATAGACTTAATTGGAACGGTCCAATTAATTAAATGGTTGACTTTTATAAAAATACCGTATATTATACTAGATAAATACATAAGGAGAGTGTACTAATGACAGACTATTCATCTAAAGAATATTTAAACCTTATTGATAAATATTGGCGTGCTGCCAACTACATTTCTGTTGGACAACTTTATTTTAAAGATAACCCATTGTTGAAACGTGACGTTAAAGCTGACGACGTTAAAGTTCATCCAATTGGCCACTGGGGTACAATTGCTGGACAAAACTTCATCTATGCTCATTTAAATCGTCTTATCAACAAATATGACCTAAACATGTTCTATATCGAAGGACCAGGACATGGTGGGCAAGTTATGGTTTCTAACGCTTACTTAGACGGTTCATATACAGAAGATTATCCAGAGATCACACAAGACGAAGCTGGTATGAAGAAATTGTTCAAACAATTCTCATTCCCAGGCGGTGTTGCATCTCACGCTGCTCCTGAAACACCAGGTTCAATCCACGAAGGTGGAGAACTAGGTTACTCACTTTCACACGGTGTTGGTGCTATCCTTGATAACCCTGATCAAATCGCTGCTGTAGTTATCGGTGATGGTGAATCAGAAACTGGTCCACTTGCTGCATCATGGTTCTCAAACACATTCATCAACCCTGTTGATGACGGTGCTGTTCTACCAATCCTTGACTTGAACGGATTCAAGATTTCTAACCCAACAATCTTGTCACGTAAGACTGACAAAGAATTGACAGAATACTTTACAGGTATGGGCTGGGATCCAATGTTCGTTGAAGGTGACGATCCTGCTAAGATGCACCCAGAAACAGCTAAGGTCTTCGATGAAGCTATCGAAAAGATCCAAGCTATCCAAGCAGAAGCTAGAAAAGGTTCAGCAGACGATGCTAAGATGCCTAACTGGCCAGTTGTTATCTTCCGTGCTCCTAAGGGCTGGACTGGTCCTAAAGAATGGGATGGCGTTCCAATTGAAAACTCATTTAGAGCTCACCAAATTCCAATTCCTGTAGACCAAAACCACATGGAACATATCGATGCATTAGTTGACTGGATGAAGAGTTACAAGCCAGAAGAACTATTCAACGATGATGGTTCATTGAAGGATGAAATTGCTGCTATTACACCTAAGGGTAACAAGCGTATGGCTATGAACCCTATTACAAACGGTGGAGTAGACCCTCAACCATTAGACCTACCAGACTTCAAGAATTACGAACTTAAATTCGACAAGCCAGGTCAAATCGAATCACAAGATATGATCAACTTAGGTAAATACTTAGGTGACGTTATCAGAAACAACCCTAAGACATTCAGATTATTCGGACCTGATGAAACAATGTCAAACCGTCTATATGGCGCATTTGAAGCTTCACCTCGTCAATGGATGGAACAAGTTAAAGAACCTAACGACCAATATGAAGCACCAGCTGGTCGTATCATCGATTCACAACTTTCAGAACACCAAGCTGAAGGATTTAACGAAGGTTACACATTGACAGGACGTCATGGTATCTTCGCTTCATACGAAGCTTTCTTAAGAGTTGTTGACTCAATGCTTACACAACACTTCAAGTGGTTAAGAAAAGCTAACGAACTTTCATGGAGAAACAAGTATCCTTCACTTAACGTGATCGCTACTTCAACTGCTTTCCAACAAGACCACAATGGTTACACTCACCAAGATCCAGGTTTGATCACTCACTTGGCTGAAAAGAAACCAGAATACATCCGTGAATACTTCCCAGCTGACACAAACTCATTGCTTGCTGTTATGCCTAAGATTTTGGATGACCAAGAAAAGATCAACTTATTAGTTACTTCAAAACAACCTCGTCTACAATTCTTCAACATGGACGAAGCACAAGAATTAGCTGATAAAGGTTACAAGGTAATCGACTGGGCTTCAAATGATAATGGTGGCGAACCAGATGTTGTCTTCGCTTCAGTTGGTACAGAACCAACAATCGAATCACTTGCTGCTATCAGCATTTTGAGAAAATCAAAACCTGATATCAAGGTAAGATTCGTAAACATCGTTGACTTACTTAAACTTCGTGCACCAGAAGTTGACCCTCGTGGTTTAACTAACGAAGAATTCAACGAAATCTTCACAATCGACAAGCCAGTTATCTTTGCATTCCACGGCTTCGAAGATATCATCAAAGAAATCTTCTTCGATCGTGACAACCACAACCTTTACGTACATGGCTACCGTGAAAACGGTGATATCACAACTCCATTTGATATGCGTGTCGTAAACGAAATGGATAGATTCCACTTGGCTGAAGAAGCTGCAGTTGCTGTTCAAGGTGACGCTGCCGGCGACTTTGCTGACGAGATGGAAGCTATTGTTGACAAGCATAACAAGTATATCCGTGAAAACGGTGATGACTTGCCAGAAGTTACTTCATGGAAATGGGATATCTAAAACTAAACCTTTAATAAATTCACATTCCTAATTTCTATATAAAAATCTTTTACATTTTTTCCGTTTGTTATTTGATTTTGAGCATTTCCTGCTGTTTTGGTGGGAAATGCTTTTTTTTGTGTTTTATTTTTGTTTGTGTAGTAGTTTGGGTGGTGGTTCACTGCCGGTTCTGCGGGGGATTCCGGAAATTTCGCTGTGGAACGGTGTGGGCACGATTTTGAGCTATCCGGGAAGTTCGCCCGGACATCTCAAAACTCGGCCTTTTACTAGGCAATAAATTGCCAAGTAAAATTTCACACCTGACAGCGAATTTCCTCCATCCCCCGCAGAACCTATGGTGGTGCAAACATCATCTTTTGGTGGGGTTACGGTACTTAGTTTTATAGAGTCTGACTGATTTGGATGATTTTTTGGTACTTATGTTTTCTTGTGTCCTAGGATCTTTGTTTGATGTGTCTATCTTGTTGATTTTTGTGGTGGTAATTGGTTGGGTCGTGGTTCACTGCCGGTTCTGCGGGAGGGTTCCGGGAATTGCGCTGTGGAACGCCATGGGCACCACTCTGAGCTATCCGGGAAAATCGCCCGGACATCTCACAGCTGGGCCTTTTACTAGGCAATAAATTGCCAAGTAAAATTTCATGGCTGACAGCGAATTCCCTCCACCCTCCCGCAGAACCTAGGGTGGTGCAAACATCATCTTTTGGTGGGGTTACGGTACTTATTCTTATAGTATTTGACTGATTTGGATGGGTCTTTGGCACTTATGTTTTCTTGTGTCCTAGGATCTTTACCTGATGTATTTATCTTGTCGATTTTTTACTTGGATATCATCGGTTGGTAAGTTAGTTCAAGTATTCATTGAAAATGGGCAATTATATTTGCATTTTGGTTTTATTGTCTTTGAACTTGAACTTAATACTCTGGAGGATATTGAGATAGACAAGTGAGAAATAGGGAGCATTGATAGTGGCGATTTGATCTATCTTGAGTGGAGCCCACCCACCACAAAGAAGAATTGATTACTAATCTAGGTGGAAGGGCGGGGCGCTATATGGGTTCAGCTGTGAAATTATTCTTAGCGATTTATCGCTTAGAATAAGACTCGTATTGGAGATGTCCGGGTTAACTTCCCGGATAGCTTCAATCGATGTCCACAGCGTTCCAATCCCATATAGCGCCCCGCCCTGGAACCGGCAGTGAACCTCCAACCAAACTACTACCTCCAAACCATCACTACCTCAGATTAATCCTCTCATCTCATTTTCTATTATTAGTTCCAAACCACTTTTGCTGCTTTTTTCCTCTCACCTCTAGACAAGCAATTTTCTGCTTTTTTAAATATTTTTTTATTAAGTTTTTTTAATTATGCCTAATTTTTATCTAACGATAAATGAAATTCAATCTCATTTATCCGCTTGAAAGCTTATTAATTTCACAAGACAGTTTTAATAATTAGGAAATGTCTTAGAAACTTAAATTAAAGGTAAGTAAACGCTTTCATTGAACTTAAAAAACTTAACCCTAAATGGTTGAAAGTGAAGAATTTACGTGTTACGTTAAGCGTGTAGGAAAAATATATTTAGAGGCGGTGGAATTTATGACAATTCAAATTATTGGATCACTTATTAAACTTGCAGGAGCAGCTGTGATCGTCGCGTTAGCGATCTTGCTCTTGGCCATAGGAAGCCGATTCTCACTGCCCGTTATTTTAATCGGGGCTATTGTATTTGCAGTTTACGCAAATTGCAGAATTGCCAGAAAAGGGCTTCTCAAGTTTATTAACTAATTTCGATTGATAGCATCCAGAGGGGTGCTATTTTTTTTGCCCATTTTTACCGAGTGGAATCATTGGTGGATTCGGCTTTTTAAAAATGTTTCCTGGTCTTTGTTAAAATGTACCTATACATATAATGAAGATGAGGTATTGAGATGGATATTTCTGAACAAATTAAGCAAATTAAGGACTTTTCCTATTCAAAAATGTCAGCTGACACGACCGGACACAACTTCGATCACATCGAGCGCGTGGTCAATATGGTCCAAAATCTGAGCGAATCAGAGCACGCCAATCAATTGATCACTTTGGCAGCAGCATATTTGCACGACGTAGCCGACGACAAACTAGTCGACGACCCGGCTAAGTTAGAAAAAGAGATCAAAGAATTTTTGCAAAAAATCGACTTCACGGATGAACAAGCAAACGAAGTCCTATTCATAACCCACAACATAGGCTTCAGCAAATCTCTAAGCGAAAATCCACCAAAATTGACCCTAGAAGGTCAAATAGTCCAAGATGCCGACCGCCTAGACGCCATCGGAGCAATCGGCATAACTCGAGCCATCTACTACGGAGGAGCCAACGCCGAAACAATCTACGATCCAACCGTCAAGCCAAGAGAAAACATGGACATAAAAGAATACCGAAATCTATCAGACGAAACCATCATCAACCACTTCTACGAAAAATTACTAAAACTAGAAGGAATGATGAACACCAAATCAGCTCAAGCAATCGCCAAGAAAAGACATAAGTTCATGGAAGACTACTTGACTGAATTTAAAGAAGAATGGAATCTCGGACAAAAGTAAGAATCCAATCTACGGTGGATGAGAGATAAGAATCTCAATTGAGGGCAAGAAAAAATGTTGATTTGCTCAACCAATAATTGATTTATCCAAATAGTAAGAGTGGGGGAAAACTGCAGTTAAAGAACGGGGCGTAACTCCGAGGGGAACCGAGGAGTAAGCCAAAGAGAAAAAACATCCAGAATAGCAGCCGATGATAACGCAAAACAAGAATCAACAAGATAGGGAGAAAAACCAAACTCGTAAGAACGAAAAAAACAAAAGGTACCACCAAATCAGCCAAAACAATTTTGTAGGAAAAAAATAAGTACCGTTCCCACCCACCAACAGAATGGGTTATTACCACCTTAGGTTCTGGGAGGGTGGAAGGAATTCGCCGTCAGCCATGAAATTTCACTTGGCGATTTATCGCCTAGTGAAAGGCCCAGCTGTGAGATGTCCGGGTGGGTTTCCCGGATAGCTCAGAGTGGTGCCCATGGCGTTCCACGGCGCAATTCCTGGAACCCTCCCAGAACCGGCAGTGAACCTCTACACAAACAACTAAAACAAACAAAATCAAAACACAAAAAAAGCCAGAAAGGAATCACCCTTTCTGGCTTTTACATTAAAGCAGTCAAAACTTGAGGAGGTCTCAACCGCTACTTGAATTTTATTATGAGAATTATATCCATTTGAATTATGAGAATTATTATGAAGAGGTATAAGTTAAGGACTGTTTCTTGCTTCCTTAGCTTATGAATACATAATAACTGGTAAATATGAAGAAATTATGATGCTTTTGCAACTTAATTAGGAAAAACTTGTTACGGATTTATTTCAATAAATAAATTTTCTTCAAGTCGTTAATTTCATTATCGCTAACTTTTAATTCGCTTCTGATATAATTATCTAGACTACCAGAGGTCTCCTCGATGGCTTTTTGAGCGACGTCTAAGTAGCTTTCGTTGACTGTTAAGAGTGCCTTGATCGATTCGACTAGGCTTGGATCTTTGGCTTCTACTTGCTTTAAGACGTTTGCTACGTAGATTTTACTTGCTTGATTGGTTAGTAAGTAGTCTTGTTTGATCGTTGGCAAGGGAACTCCTAAAGAATAAAGAAAGAAAACGGCACCCATGCCGGTTCTATCTTTTCCTGCTGTACAATGGAATAAGACTACTTCATTGTCGTTGCTATTGCCTAATAGTTCATCGAAAAATCTTCGATAGGCTACTCGTGCTTGGTCTTCAGTGATCATGTTGCGATAGACATCTAGCATGTGGTTGTAACCGTCGTGCGGATCAAAGTCGATTTCGGGAATTACCCGATCTTCAATTTTGGATGCTTCAGTTTGATCTTCAACAAAAACTGGTAAGGAAACATATTTGGCACCAGTTGGTACGCGATCAGGTTTTTTGTCGATCTCGTCTTTGGAACGAAAATCTACGTCGGTTTTTACGCCATAGTCTTTTAAGTACTTAATATCGTTATTAGTTAGATCACCGAGTCCAGCTGAACGAAGGGCTTTGTGATATTTGACGGACTGACCGTTGACAGTCTGGTATCCTCCCAATTCACGGAAGTTGATGCCGGCTTCTAGGTCTAAAATGCGACGTGCGCTTTCAGTTGCTCTGTCCATAAAAAGAACCTCTCTTCTCAATTTAGTCTATAGACTGAATCATTTATATATTATAGCAAAAGGAAGATTTATCCATGAAATTTCTTATCGCTCCAGGAAAGTATCATGATTCATCGATCAGCTCGAAACTGATCGGACAAGCGATATATAGTGGTATCTCACGGGCACTGCCAGATGCTCAGATAGTTACTATGCCTGTGACGGATAGTAAATATGGAATGCCTGCGTTAGTAGCCCATACAATTGGTGGTAAATGGGCCGATTTACTTTTCTTTGATGCCTTTTGGCAAAATAAGATGGGACGTTACTTATTAACGAACATTGATAGTCAGGATACCGCAATTATTGATACAGAACAAATAGTTGGCCCAGAATTAGCCGAATCAAAAAGTCGAAATGATCTTTTTCATGCGACGAGTTATGGTATTGGCGAGTTCATTATGGATGCAGTGACGAGTGGCTATCGCCAGATTGTTATTTCTTTGGGGACGTCTGAATCATACGATGGTGGTTTAGGAGCCCTCCAAGCTCTTGGAGCTAAGATTTATGACGAAGGTGGGGATTTGATACCAGAAGGTGAAAACCCGCTGATAAACGGTTATGAGGCTGATCTCGACGATGTCTATAAATTGCTACGAAAAGTGAAGATCACCGTCTTGCTGAGTTATTCTACTAGCATTGAAATGAAGGAAAAGCACGACTACTTATCTGAAACGCAAAAAGATTTTTTAGAGGATAACCTGCTTTATATTACAGAAAAAATCAATAAGAAGTATAATTTAGATATACACCCGATGCCTCGTTCAGGCTCCATTAATACATTGGCCGGTGCATTTGCGATGATGGACGCCCATATTTCGCGTTCGTCTTTCGAATGGGTCGCCAATGTCACTGGGATGGATGAAACGATCCGGTCAGCTGACGTTATGATAACCGCCACTGACGAAGTGTCTTCAGAATCCATGCACGATGAAATCCTGTTTCACCTGAGCAAGATCGCCGGCTTTTCCAAAATGCCGACCTTCATTTTTTGTAACAACTTTATTGATGACTTTGAAGATTATGAACAACTTTTTACCGGAATATTCTCGACACAAATGTCGAATTATTCATTAAAAAGTAAAGATGAACAAATAATTTTTGAACATTATGAATCGATCGCTAATCAATTAGCGAGAACATTGGGTGCATTTCATAATGGAAAAGATTGAAATTAATAAAATTATGCATTAATCTAAAGGTAAAGCTTTCGATTAAGGGCGTTGTTGGAGGATTAAATTATGGAACAAGACTATGAAAAGATTTTGGTACCAGTAGATGGATCAAAAGAAGCAGAAATGGCATTTCACAAGGCCGTCAAAGTGGCAGCAATGAACAAAGGTCACATTGACGTACTAACAGTTCTTGATACAAAACAATTCATCGGCTTACACGGTGGAATGTTAAACGGGGATGTAATTTACCAACTATCAGAAGATGCACAAAAGTATCTCAACGAATTAAAAGACGAAGCAGTCAAAGACGGCTTTGACTCAGACAAAATTGCCATCCACGTAAGATTCGGAGAACCAAAAACAGTCATCGCCACAGAATTCGTAGAAGAATACAAAAACGACCTAATCATGATCGGATCAACCGGAATGAACGCAGTAACAAGACTATTAGTCGGATCAGTATCGGAGTATGTCACACGTAATGCTAGAACTGATGTTATTATTGTTAGAACTGACGTTGATAATAAAACCATTAAATAAAAAAGAGAGTGGAGGCGCACGGGTAGCTGCTGAGGATTAACGCGTGTAGTCGCACAAGGCGCGGCGAAGCCGTGCCGCGACTACATGTGTTAACCGGAGGCCGCTGTGCGCCGGAACTCGTTTCCGCTATAAAACGGGCAACGTTTGGTAACAAACCTAAGAACGTTTGGTCATCAAACAATCGAGGTTTGGCATAAAACAAACAACATTTGGCAACCAAACAACCAAAGTTCACTAAAAAAATAGTGAACACCAAGCTCAAACAAAAAATCCAAAACCAAAAAAAGAGGCCAAAATCCGGCCTCTTTTTTGCTGAACAAGAATACAAACAACAAAAAAACGTAATTTAAATTAAAGCCAGTAGATATAACAACAAAAGACTATCAAAACCAACCAGTAGTACAATGAAAATATTGACTATCCAAATAAACTAACTGAATCAAAGGAGTAAAACCATGCGCTGTAAATGGGCCGAAAATACTTTTCCAGAGATGGAAGCATATCACGATAACGAATGGTGCAAGCCAAGTCACGATGAGAAATACTTTTTTGAAATGCTAACGCTAGAATTGTCGCAAGCGGGTTTATCCTGGTCGACGATCATCAAACGACGTGAAGGGTATCGCAAAGCTTTTGCTGACTTCGATTATCAAAAAGTCGCAAAATTTGATGAGACCAAGCAAGAGGAACTCCGCAACGATCCCGGCATCATTCATAATAAGCTGAAGATTTCTGCTACGATCAACAATGCCCAGAAAATCGTTGAGATGCATGAAAAAGGCAAAAAATTTTCTGATTATATTTGGAGCTTTACTGACGGAAAAGTTATCGATCATCATCTAAAAAAAGACGATGAAATGTTGGCTCAAGATGAGCTGTCGCAACGGATCAGCAAGGATTTGAAGAAGCGTGGCTTTCGCTTTGTTGGGCCGACGATCATCTACTCATACTTGCAAGCGGTCGGCGTGATCAATGATCATTTAGATCAATGCGATTTTAAATGAAACGATTTTTCAGTATAATGTAAGCTAACTGGAGGAAATAAAATGAATTCTGAAACTATTAGTGAGTTTGGCGAATGGCTTGACGATAACGCCAACAAGATTGAAAACAACTCAGTTAAGTTTGATGCACAACGTGTTTACGATGTCATCGATAACTTGGAAGTGTTAAGAAAGCCGATCAAAGAATACTTTGATATGACTGAAGAAGACTACTACGAAAATGAGTCTGATCACCGTTTGACACTTCAAAATCCTGAGGCTAAATTGAGCGAATTAAAAGATCGCGTTTTGGTCAACCACATTGATGGTTCGTTAGCTGACCACGATGTTAACTTTACTTACAACCACGAAAATCCATTTCCTGATGGCGAATACAGTCCTAAGGTCGACGTTGACTTAGTAAACTATTCTTTCGTTGTGATTGGTGCTGTTTTTGCCAATACAATCGTTGCTGATATTAGAAACTCTATCTCAAAGGATGCGATCCTTTCAGTTGCTTTGGCAGCTAAGGCAATTGCAGATTGGCAAGATTAAGATGGACTTGTTATCAGTCAGAGATTTATCTTTTGAAAGAAAAGGTTACTTTGCATTCAAGCATGTAACCTTTTCTTTAGCTCAAAACCAAGCTATCAACATCGTGGGGGATGCTGGATCAGGTAAGACAGCGTTGTTAGAGACAGTCGTTGGTTTGAATGAAGCAGATAGTGGTAAAGTTACTACTACTCCGGGAGTTCGGATCAGTTTTATGCCACAAGTCGAGACTGAAGTCATTGACATTAGTGTTGGTGATTATTTAGAACAAACTCGACAGATCGAGGGCAAACTAGCTGTGTCGTCCGCACAATTGAAAGATATGGCGGCTTTTTTAGGCATGCGTTCATTGATGGACCGCACAGTAAAGACGTTGTCATTAGGGGCCAAGCAGCGAGTTAGCTTTTTAAATGCGATCGCTAAGCGTCCTAATATTTTGATCATGGATGATCCGTTTTCGTTCCAAAATAGTTTTTACGCCCACAATATGTTGGAGATTTTTAAAGATCTGCAAGACCACGGTTCCGGTATTATTATGGCGGCTCCAATGCGCGATACTATTACTGATGGCTTTTTCAATACGAATTATTTATTGAGCGGCAAGACACTTGCCGGATTGCCAGTCGACCGCAGTGCCTATTTGATGTCATTTAAAGCGACTAAAGACTCGATGGCGATCACGAAAGAAATCGCTCATTATGCGACGACTACTTTCAATAATTTGATCGAGATCAGAGCACCATATGATCAAAAGGAACGGATCTTGCATACGATGTTAGAAATGAATTACTTGTTTGAAGGGATGGTCAGCCTTGAAGTTTAAATTTTTATTCAGCAATTTTTCCAAACTCTTGTTGGACGACTTAGTCTATCCCGTTTTTTTAGGATTTCTAGTGATCTTTGAGTTGTTTTTCAACCTACTCGTGGATGACAGCGTTAAGGTCAAATATCCTAGCATGATTATTTTGAACTTTTTCTTTGCCTTGATTTTAGCAATGTACTTCTTGAAAAAAGATACTTTGCAAAATCGTTATTTGAAGCAGCGGATCGATGACTATTATTTGTACGCACTGACCCAGATGTTCGTGTTGATCGTCTTTAATGTGGTCACAGCTTTGATCTCGGGTATTTTTACGTTCTTATTTTCTACATCACCGGCCGCAAATGGTACTATGATATTAGTATTGATGACAACTTCTTGGATCGGGACAGCAATTGCATTCATCTGCCGTTCCCAGTGGACTAGTCGGAAATATATTGCTGCTGTCAGTTTGTTGGTGATCGTATTATTCTCGTTAGCAGACAGCACCAATACTATCTTGGTCTACATCAACTGGATCTTGCCACCAGTTTCGACCGTAGTGACAACCTTTCAAGAGCATAGCAAAATGGTCGCTTTGTTACCGTTAGCCTTGAGACAGTTCATTTATGCACTCATCCTTTTCGGCATCAGCTTGTTCTTCAACAAAAAAAGTTATGCAAAGTGATATAAAAAGCTTGCCATTACACGTCCTTTTTGTTTAAATATCGGAATGAGTAATTTTAGATTATGGAGGTCGTAAGATGAGTAACGTTTATCTACGTCAAGCTAGAAGTGAAGATTTACCAAAAGTATTGGACATTATTTCTGGTGCGAAAAAAACACTTAGAGATCGTGGCGTCGACCAATGGCAAACAGGCTATCCTGATGAAGCAATCTTAAAACAAGATTTAAACGATGGAATTAATTATGTAATGTTATTGGACGGAGAAGTTGTCGGAACGGCAGCTTTGCAACAAGGAATCGAACCTAACTACGAAAAGTTAGTTAATGGAAAATGGGATGCAGAATCAAATAAGGAGTATTCAGTAATTCATCGAATCGCTGTTGAACCAGGGCATCAAGGCCAACATTTATCAGCTGCTTTAATTCGTCAATTATTGACTATTTCTTATCAACTAGGTTATTCAGATGTCAGAATTGACACACATCCTGAAAACTTAGTTATGCAACACGTTATTACTACTAACGGATTCGTTGAAAAGGGCGAGATCAGCATGGAAGAAGACGAAGGCGTTAGAAAAGCTTATCAACTTCTCTTGCATTAAAATGAAAATATAATATTTTTTATTAAAAACCATCTATTTCTGATGGTTTTTTTGTTTGTCTAAGTCCAAAACATGATAAGATTTAGTCAATTAGGAGAATAAAAATCGTGAAAATCAAATTTCTTACTAAAAAATTTTTAAAACCAAGGCCTTCGGAATTTATCTCTTCTCAAACAGACAATTTTTTGAGAAAATTAAAGCCGAGACCATTTTTTACTGAATATATCGGCCAAGTTTTCAGAAAGAATGTTGAACCTCATGTGACGCCAAACTGTCTAACGTTATCGGTTTTGACTGACACGCATGAAAAGGCCGTCGCTAGTTCATCATATTATGGTCTCAACGGTGTTCGACACATCATTGAAGCAAACAAGGCTTGCGATTCACTGCCAGTGGATTACAATATTCATTTGGGTGATTTGATCGATGGAAGCGATAAGCCAGAAATCAGTCGCGGATTGTTACAATTCACGATGGAAAACTATCAAAATAGTCAACGTCCTTTTTACGTTTTAGAAGGAAACCACGATGAAAATGACAAGTATGATGAGCATAAGTTCATTACTTCAGCCTCATTCAGACGTGATGACTACTATAATTTAGTAACGAAACCTGACTTTGAACAGCCTGAGATCAAGCGTCTGAGCTTAGGATCTAAAGTTGCTTGGATCGATAAGGGCGATATCCGAGTTATTTTCTTGAATACGAGCGATATTCCCTATATCCTAAATGGCGGGACCAAGAAGTATGACTTCAAAAAAGTCAGAGGTATCCGTGAGCAACAAATCGAAGATCTGATCACGATTTTGGAGAAGACCGTCGACAAGCACGTCGTTGTATTCGGTCACGCCAACTTGATCAGCCAAAGCGGTCGTTCAGCTTTGAACTTCAATGGTGACTTGATCCAGAAGATTTTTACTAGTTTTAACAACAAAGAATCAGGACTATTAAAAAATGAATTGTCGGGCGATTTTGGAGTTAATGTTAGATACAACTTCACTGACACTGGCATTTCGACTGTCTCCAATTATATTTGTGGACACATGCATTATGAAAAGTACTACACAGTAAGCGGAATTAATCATATAATATTAAATTGTTCGGCCTTGATGGGTAAAAAGCATGGCCTAACGACAGATTACAATAAAAAATGGGATCGTCGATACAATGAAATTTCTGAATTAGCAGGTTATTTCATTAATATCAATCCCGATAAAATGCTGCTACAAATATTTGGATATGGTGCAGCAACTAGATTCGTAAGTTTTGAAATTTAAGGAGAATTAAATATGTGCGGTATCGTCGGTTTTGTAGACAATAAAATTGCTGACAAAAAGCCAGTTATAGAGGCTATGATGGACACGATCAAACATCGTGGACCTAATAGTTCAGGGGAATTAGTTAATGAGGATACAGCGCTAGGATTTCGTCGGTTAAGTATCATTGATATCAACAGTGGTATGCAACCTATTTATAACGAAGATAAATCAAAAGCGGTAATTTTTAACGGAGAAATTTATAACTACCAAGGTATTAGAGAAGAATTGATCCAAAAGGGTCATACTTTTACTACCGAAACAGACACAGAAGTATTGTTGCACGGTTTTGAAGAGTGGGGAATTGAAGAATTACTTAAGAGAATTCGCGGAATGTTTGCTTTCGTAATTTATGACCTCGAAACAGGGGACATTACAGGTGCCAGAGACTTTTTCGGTATCAAGCCACTTTATTACTATAATAAGAACGGAACATTCATCTTTGGTTCAGAGATCAAGTCATTTTTGAAGCATCCTAACTTTGTTAAGGAACTAAACAAACAAGCTTTGAAACCTTATTTGACTTTCCAATATTCAGCTCTAAATGAAACATTTTTCAAGAATGTTTTCCGCATCCCAGAAGGACACTACTTCAAGTTCCACAAGGGCAAGTTGCAGATCAAGAAATATTGGGATGTTGACTTCAAAGAAAAACAAGACAGCTTAGAAAATACTGTCAAAAAAATCGATGAAGCTTTACGTGAGTCTGTTAAGGCCCATGCTATTAGTGATGTTCCTGTTGGATCATTACTATCCAGTGGAGTGGACTCAAGTTACGTTACAGCCATCTTGAAACCACAACACACTTACTCGATCGATTTTGATACAAGCACTTATGAAGAAGGATCAGCCGCTAAAGAATTAGCAGCTAACTTAGGCTTGGAAAACACTCGTGGAATCGTTACAGCTGATGAAGCTATGAAGTCGATCCCATTGATCCAATATTACATGGATGAACCAGATTCCAATCCTTCATGTGTGCCACTTTATTTCTTAACAAAACTAGCTAGTCGCGACGTTACGGTAATCCTTTCCGGTGAAGGTGCCGATGAATTGTTCGCAGGCTACGCAAATTACGGCTACCACTCACACTCGAAGACAGTTCGAGTAGTAGCTGAAGAATTGAAGAAATTGCCAAAGGGTGTGCGTTACAAGTTAGCCCACGGATTAAAGAAGCTTCCTAACTTTCCTGGAAGACTCCACTTATACGAGTCAACAGCTAAGGCTGAAGAATTCTTCATCGGCCAAGCAAAAGTCTTCAGTGAACAAGAAGCAGCCAAAGTCGTTAAACCGGACTTTGAAAAATCACGTTCAGTTAAAGAAATCGTTATGCGCAGTTACCGCAAAGTAGCAGACTACCAAGACGAAGTGAAGAAGATGCAATACTTAGACCTTCATCAATTCATGGCTAACGATATTATCTTGAAGGCTGACCGGATGAGTATGGCAAACTCAATGGAATTGCGTGTGCCATTCTTAGACAAGAAGGTAGCAGAATTAGCAGAAACAATTCCTACGAAGTACTTATTGAACAGCAAGGATAGTAAGTATGCATTACGTGTGGCAGCTGAAAGAGCATTGCCTAAAGCATGGGCAAAACGTGAAAAATTAGGTTTCCCAGTACCAATTCGTGACTGGATCCACACTGAAAAAGTTTATAACGAAATGCACGAGCTATTCAGCGAAGACTTTGCTGGAGAGTTCTTTGATCAAGATATGATCTTGAAGATGCTCGACGGATTTTATAAAGGTGAAAACGATGATCGTCGTAAGATCTGGACAATTTATACATTCTTGATCTGGTATAAAGTTTACTTTATCAATGATGGTGCTAAGCCTGACATCGATCCACAAGTTAAAGTTGCATATAGTAATCAATAGATTTGATAAGCTTTCACTAGAGATAGTGGAGGCTTTTTTTGTACTTGAGGTGAGAGAGAAACGCAGACAGAGGCGTTTTGCTTTGATAGGCGCTTGTGATTTTAGGTGGTTGTTGGGATAGAGGTAGTAGCTTGTTTGGGAGGTTCAATGTCGACTCCGGGGCCCGGGAATACAGACACTGGAACGTAGGGGACACGATTTTGAGCTATCCGGGAAGTTCACCCGGACATCTCAAAACTCGGTCTTTCACTAGGCAATAAATTGCCAAGTGAAATCTCCCTACTGAGGTGTGTATTCCCGGGCCCCTCCGTCTGAATAGTAGAAATCTTCTTTTTTTTAATTGGGAAATAGGTGCTTCCTAGTTTTATGCGCAAGATTTGTTCTGTTTGATTACTGAGCAGCTTCTCGGTGCGCGGGACTAAAGCTCCGCTTATTTTGTTTCCTGACGTACCTTATTTTTGCAATCTTTTCTTTGTTTTCTGGTCGGATAAGTTGGGATATTATTTTTGATCTCTTGCCTTCGCTTCTGGGCTCGTGTGCCTAAGTACCGCACCCTCGCGTGGTTCTAACAAATGTTTATAGATTATGCTGTTTATTTTCACTTTGTTTTTTTGTTACTGATTTTTGTTGTTGGATTCTATTTAAATTATTTGATGAATTTGTAATGAAATGAATTATCCCATTTTTTTAGGTGGAAAGGATCTAGATTTTTTGTCACTTTTTTGAAAAGGGATGACTGGTTATTTTTTGAGGGTTAGTGATATCCTAATCTTAAATGATGTTAGAGGAGGATTTTCATGGAGACTTATACTTTGCGAGATGGACTTAAGTTGCCAAAGGTTGGCTTTGGTACTTATAAATTGAATGGCGCTCACGGTGTTTCAGTGATCGATTCGGCAATCGATCAAGGATATCGTTTGCTTGATACTGCTTTTAATTATGAAAACGAAGGTGCAGTCGGCGAAGCTGTTCAACGTTCGTCAGTACCTCGTTCAGAATTGATCATTTCATCAAAACTACCAGGCAGACATCATGACTACCACGAAGCCATCGATACGATCCAAGAATCACTATATCGGGCACACCTGGACTATTACGATCTATGTTTGATCCACTGGCCAAACCCAAAAGAAGATCATTACGTAGAAGCATGGCAAGCCTTGATCGATGCGCAAAAATTCGGACTGATTCGTTCGATTGGAGTATCAAACTTCCTACCAGAACACTTAGATAGACTAGAAAAAGAAACTGGCGTAGTCCCAGTGATCAACCAAGTAGAACTACATCCATACTTCAACCAAGAAGAACAAAGAAAATACGACCAAGATCACGGCATCCTAACACAAGCCTGGAGCCCAATCGGTCGAGCTAGCGAAATGCTACAAAATGAAACCTTGAAAAAAATAGCAGCCAAATACAACAAAAACGTCGGCCAATTGATCTTAAGATGGGAAGTACAACTAGGAACACTCCCAATACCAAAATCATCAACACCAAGCCGTCAAAAAGGAAACATAGACATCTTCGACTTCACCATCAAAGACGAAGACATGGCAACAATCAACTCTTTAAGTTCAAAAGATGGAAGATTAAAAGACCAAGATCCAAGTTATTACCAAGAATTCTAGAAAAGAAAAGTGCAATTGGTACAATGTGACATTGTCCAGTTGCACTTTTTTTGTAGAATGGGGGTGAAAAAAAGGACCCCACCATGGCAAAACCGAAAAACACAAAACCACAGAAGTAAAAAAAGAACCACAAAATAAGGCGAGAGTGCGAGAGAATCGAGCACGCAAGCAAAAGAGAAGAAAAAAGAGAAAATGAAAGAAAGAAGAATGTTAACAGAGTAAAAAAATGAACAGGGTCTTGAACTGGCTTTTAATCTTACAAACCAAGGTAGAAATTGAGATAGACCACAAAAACTAGGACGCGCAAAAAATGCCAACTTGCACAAAAAAACTCGGTCCCAATCAAAAAAAAGAGGAGATTGTTGCACCATCTAGACGGAGGGGCCCGGGGATACAGCCCTCAGCACCTAAATTTCACTTGGCAATTTATTGCCTAGTGAAAGACCGAGTTTTGAGATGCCCGAGTGGTTTTCTCGGGTAGCTCAAAATCGTGTCAGGTGCGTTCCAGCGGCTGTATCCCGGCCCCCGGAGTCGGCAGTGAACCACCCCCCAAACTACCACCACCATCCCACTAACAAATAACCATAACCACAACATCTAGTTTAAAAAAACTAGATAACTAAGTTATAATAACCAAATACCAACAAAAAACAAAAAACCAGAAGGAATCAAAAAGCAATGAACGAACTACAAACATGGCTAAAACAAACAGCCAACTACACCCTACCAAGGTGGAACAACCTCCCAGACCTAGCGCTATACAAAGACCAGCTCATCACCCTAGTAGAACAATACGTAAAACCAGTATGGATCGGGGAAGCACCAATAGTAACCCAATCCATGGTCAACAACTACGTAAAAAACGGAATGATGCCAGCACCGATCAAAAAGCGCTACCACAGAGAACAGCTAGCTTACTTGATCGTAATAACTTTTTTAAAACAAGTCATGTCGATGGACGAAATCAAGCGAGGCATCGAATCGGAAACCATCGCCCTAAAAAGCGTCGAATCCGCATACAATACTTTTTGCGACAAACAAGAAGCTGCCTTACAAAACCTGAGCACCAACAAGGTGCCAGTCCCTGAAGACACCGAACTATTAAGTAGTCTGGTGATCGACTTAGTCACACGGACCTTTGCAACGAAATTAATGACCAGAAAGATTCTAACGATTGGAAATAACGACTAAAATGAAAGGCGACCAAAATGACTAATAAAATAGCAATCCTAGTAGATTCATGCTGTGATCTACCTGAAGAATACTTAAAAAAAGACGGCATTTATGAACTACCAATGCAGATCAACTACAAAGAAAAAAGCTATCTAGATCGTGTAAACATAACTTCAAAGCAAGTTTATGACAACCTAGAACAAGAAATACCAAAAACATCACTACCAACAGGAGATTCGATCCAAAGAACCTTAGATGAAGCCTACGCAGCAGGCTACAACAAAATAATCTCCATCTCGATCTCCTCAAACCTATCAGGAACGTACAACTTCTTAAACACCTTCCTAGAACAAGACGACCGCTTCACCTATCATGCCTTCGACACCAAACAAGTAGCCATCGGAGCCGGCCTAATAGCTGTAGCAGCCAAAGACCTAGTTGACACCGAAGACAATTTCGAACAAATAGTAAAACAAGTAGAAAAAATCTGCGCCAACACAGTAACCTACTTCTGCATCCCAACCTTAACCTACCTAAGAGCAGGGGGCAGAATCGGCCTAGTCTCCTCAGTAGTAGGAGGAATGCTAAAACTAGCACCAGTAATAACCTGCAACGAAGAAGGAATCTACACCTCAATAGCCAAAGCCAGAGGAATGAAAAAAGGTCAAAAAATCATGCGTGAAAAAATCCAAGAATTCATAGGTGATCATAAAGACTACCTAATAGGAGTAAGTCACGGAAACGACGAAAAAGTTGGCGGAAACCTACTAGCAAAACTAGAAGAAAACGGCATCCACGGCAAAAAAGAATTCTTCGGCATAGTAGGCCCAGCCCTAGGAGTACACACAGGCCCAGGACTAGTAGGGGTAGCAACTTGTCTCCTGTAAACTAAAAAATAATCAGAAAAAGAAGCAAATTAGTAAATGAAGAAAAACAAATAAGACACCTTATCAAGTAACAAATAACGATAAGGTGTTTTTTTTCCATGCTCTTACAACAAAAAAGAATAAGCGTGAAGGGTGCAAAGCACCCGATCCACGCGCAAACGAACAATCAAACAGAGGTGCCGAGAAAAAACAAAGAGAGGTACAAAGCAGCAATAAAAAATAAAACCAAATTCGCAGAGCGAAGTCCTGCGAAACATCAAAAAGAAAGAAAAGCACCAAAAACACCAAATTTCTGCAACAAAAAAATTCAGCACCTACTTTCCCCCCCTAAAAAAGAAGGTTAATGACTATCTAGACGGAGGGGGCCGGGGATACAGCCCTCAGCCGCCAAATTTCACTTGGCAATTTATTGCCTAGTGAAAGGCTCGTATTGGAGATGTCCGGGTGAACTCCCCGGATAGCTTCAATCGATGCAGCCGGCAGCGTTCCAGCGGCTGTATCCCCGGCCCCCGGAGTCGGCAGTGAACCACCACCAAAATTACAACCACCAAACAACTTACTAACATATTATTAAGTTTCCCCCCAACCACCACTCAAAACACAAATTTGAATTACTATAGAATTATTGATATCATATTGAGTCGATTAACCGAAGAAATAACCATCCCGACAAATATGGTATAATCAACAATGATTGTAAAAAATTAAAAATAATCGAATTAGAGTGAGAGGTTGATACCTATCGAAACTAAATCAGGAAAAAAATTCACACCGGTACTCTTAGGTAGTGATATGAACGTGTACGGAATGGCTCGTGCGTTCCATGATCTATATGGCGACAAAGTACAAGCATATGCCGAAGCACAATTAGCCCCAACACGTTTTACTAAAATACTTGATCTTACTCTCTTTTCTGGATTTTCTGAAGATCCCGTTTTTATTGAAAAGATGCGCCAGATCGCTAAAAAATATGACAAACATGATGAACCAGTAATTTTGATCGGTTGTGGTGATGGCTACGCCGAATTAATTAGTAAACATAAAGAAGAATTATCAAAGACATTCATTTGCCCATACGTTGACTATGATCTCTTAAAATCATTGAACAACAAGGAAAGTTTTTATAAGGTCGCTGACGAACACAAATTGCCACATCCTTTGACTACTATCATTACTAGGGCGATGTATGAAGATAAAGAAGATATCAAGAATCCTTACGACTATCCAGTAGCTTTGAAGCCTGCTAATAGTGTTGAATGGCTCGATATTCATTTTGAAGGTCGTAAAAAAGCCTTCACGATCCATTCAGACGAAGAATTCAAAGATATCGTTGGTAAGATTTTTGACAATGGCTACACTTCTGACTTGATCTTACAAGACTTTATCCCTGGTGACGATTCAAATATGCGTGTTTTGAATGCTTACGTGGACCAAGAACATCACGTTAAAATGATGTGCTTAGGTCATCCAATTTTGGAGGACCCAACTCCGCAAGCAATCGGTAACTATGTGGCTATCGTGCCTGAGTTTAACCAAGACGTTTATGACGTCGTGCAAAAATTCCTCGAAGACATCAAATTTACCGGCTATGCTAACTTTGATATGAAGTATGATTCTCGTGATCAAACTTTCAAGTTCTTCGAAATCAACTTACGTCAAGGACGGAGCAGCTTTTTCGTAACATTGAATGGCTACAATCTTGCTAAATATGTCGTAGAAGATTATATTGAAAATAGCTTAGAAAATGAGCCAACTGTTTACGCAAACAAGAATAAAGCTCAACACAAGCTTTGGCTTGGAGTTCCAGTTAAGGTGTTCCGTAAGTATGCGGCTGATAATGAAGCTAGCCACTACGCTGAAGAGCTGATCAAGCAAGACAGAATTGGCACAACCGTTTTCTATGATAAAGATCGTTCCTTCAAACGCTGGTTGTTACTAACTTACATGTTCCACAACTATGTAAAGCGTTTCGACAAATATTTTGAGGTCAACAAAGGACGAGATTTCGAATAATAGGGGGCTGTACAAATGGACGAATTAAAGGATTATCAAGTTAAGAAAATTGAATATGATCGCATCTTGATCTGTGTAGATTCAGATGACTTCGTTTCTTCCAAGAATGCTTTCAACTACGCTTGTTCTCTAGCTAAGCACTACAATGCCAAATTAGGTATCGTATCTGTTTTGGAGACAGGTGACTTGAACATTTTCCAATCATTGGATAAAGACACACTTGCAGAGCGCCGTAACCAAATCAAGGAACTCCTCGAAGCATACGGGGAGAAAGCCAAGACTTATGGTGTTCAAGATCTTCATTTGATGGTCACAGAAGGTAACCCTGGTCACGTGATCGTTGAACAAGTAATTCCTAAATTCCAACCAGACTTAGTGATCGTTGGTGTTGAAGAAAAGAACCGTAACCGTAATACTATCGGTTCTCAAGCAGCACGGATCGTTAACGATTCTAAGGTTTCAGTCAGTGTTATTAGATAAATCAACAAATTAACCAAGCTGGGAGGCTGGGACTAAGTCCCAACCTCCTTTTAGTGTTATAGTAGTACTCAATTAACAATCATAATTTAACTTATATTTGGTGGTGAAGGCATGTTTACAAGCAAGATAGTTGGTGGCGCAGGCGACATGGTCGATGCTAAACCAGCTAATGAAAAAGATAATCTATACTTAGCAGTCAACGGAGCCTGGCAAGAAAAGGCAGTGATCCCTTCTGATAAGCCTAGAACCGGTGGATTCATGGATCTCGATGAGGGCGTTGAAAAAACCTTAATGAAGGATTTTCATGAGTTTGCTAACGACGAAGATAAAGTCAACGATGACTTGTTATTCCAAGCAGTCAAACTATATCGTTTGGCTAACAACGTTGAACACCTAGATAAATTTCATCAACAACCAATCCTAAAAGATATCCAACGGATTACTGATCTTAAGGATATCAACGATTTGAGTGAGCAATTAGCTCCACTTTCAGCCGACAATTTCCCATTGCCGATCGACGTATCGATCGATGCTGACATGAAAGATACTTCAACAAATGTCGTCTACATCGAAGGAGCAAGTTTGATCTTGCCGGACAAGTCATACTATGACGACGACAACGAATCAGGCCAAACTTTATTGAAGAAATTCAGCGAAGTCTCAGTTAAATTGCTTTCCATGATCGGCTACGACCTAGAAAAAGCCCAAGCTATCGTCAAAAAAGCCTTAGCTTTCGATAAATTGCTAGTACCGATCGTCAAGAGCCAGGAAGAATGGGCTGATTATACTAAGATCTACAACCCAATGGAATTCAATGAATACGTTACAAAATCTAATGTCTTAGACTTGAAGAAGCAAGTAGTCGATTTGATCGATGCTACTCCGGAAAAAGTCATCATTGAAGAACCACGTTATTTGGATAACTTGAACAAGTTGGTCAATGCTGAAAACTTTGAAAACATTAAAGAATGGATGTTAGTCACATACTTAACTGATAACGCATCTAACTTAGATGAAGAGTTCCGTCAAACCATCGGTGAATACTCACTAGCTTTGAGCGGTGCTCAAGAGCTTCAAAATAGAACCAAATATGCCTATCACAAGGCAGCCAATATTTTTTCTCAAGTAGTTGGTACTTATTACGGTAAGAAATACTTTGGACAGGCTGCCAAAGATGACGTTGCCAATATGGTCAAGAAGATGATCTCAATCTATGAACAACGGATCAACGACAACACTTGGCTCGGTGAAGATACTAAGAAAAAGGCTATTGTTAAGTTGGAAACGATCAAGATCAAAGTCGGTTATCCTGATAAGATCGATGAACTGTATTCCAAGTATGAAGTGGAAGAGACAGCGTCATTATACGACAACGTGATCAACTTCAGACGGATCCGTCGTCAAGACGAACTAGACAGCTACCATCGTCCAGTCAACCGTGAAAAATGGCTCATGCCAGGTCATATGGTCAATGCTTGTTACGACCCATCAAGAAACGATATCACTTTCCCAGCAGCTATTTTACAAGCACCATTTTACAGTTTGGATCAAACAAGCAGTCAAAACTACGGTGGTATCGGAGCGGTTATCGCGCATGAAATTTCCCACGCTTTTGACAACAACGGTGCTCAATTCGATGAGTTCGGAAACATGAACAATTGGTGGACCGACGAAGACTATGCCAAGTTCAAAGAACTAACACAAAAGATGATCAAAGAATTCGACGGCATCCCATACAACGGAGGCAAGGTAAACGGTAAGCTAGTAGTCAGTGAAAACGTAGCCGACGTCGGCGGTTTAAGATGTGCTCTAGAAGCGGCCAAAACCGAAAAAGACGAAAACCTAAGAGAATTCTTCATCAACTGGGCTAGAGTATGGCGCCTAAAAGCAACCAAAGAATTCAACGAACTACTATTAAAGACTGACGTACACTCACCAGGCCCATTAAGAGCCAACGTCATGGCACAAAACATGGACGAATTTTATACAGAGTTCAACATCACACCTGATGATGGAATGTGGTTGGATGAAGATAAACGAGTTAATATTTGGTAAAAACAAAAAAAAAGAGCGGAGAGAGATGGTCAGCTGCTGAGGATTAACGCGGGTGGTCGCACAGAGGTGTGGCAAAGCCGTACCGCGACCACCTGTGTTAACCGGAGGCCGCTATCTCCCGGAGCTCGTTTCCGCTATAAATGGGGCAACGTTTGATAACCAAACTAAAGGGGGGGGGTTGTATAAAACAATAACCGTTTGGCTCCCAAACAACAAAGCTCCAGTACAAATCACCCCATGCAACAATCAATAACTCCATAAAAAACAAAGAAAGACAAATACCATCAGAAAAAAACATCTGACAAAAATGGTATTTGTCTTTTTCATTCCCAACAAAAAATCAAAAACAAATATTTTGATGATAGAATAAAAATATAAAGCATATCCAGGGGTGAATATGCCAAATCAACTCATCGGTAGAAACTGATGAACAATAAGGGGGAATGTTTTTATGAAATTGTCATTTGTCTCACCATTGATCAGACAAGAGGGGTATCGTCCAGTAGACACTGCTAAATCACTAGATGTATTCGCATTGAAAGGTGAATCATTAGGCTTACAAGTAAGTATTACTTTGGAGAAAGATACTTGGATTAATTTAAACGACGATGAATCGTTACCATATCAGGGATTAATTGAAAGATGTCGAATAGATTTACAAGGTGATTATTCTTATGGAAAAATTCAATTTGAAGAATTGGTCACTGATGATGATGATATCTCGAAACGAGACTTGATCAGTCATCAAACGGCTAAATTGCTAAAGAGAGGGACTCATCTACTCTGGATCGATTTGAAGTATGCGACTTCAGGAGTTCATCGATTATCCGTTAAACAATTTTTAAATGCCAATTACGAACCTGAAAAATTAGAGCAAGAAATTGTTCAAAACATTGAAATATCGCCGGTTGAAGTTTCCCAAGGTAACAGCTTTTATTTAGATCTATGGCAGCATTTAACTAGTTTATCGAGATATTACCAAGTACCACTCTGGTCGGATGAACATTTTCAAATAATTGAAAATTACTTAGAACCACTCAAAGAAGCCAATCAAAAAGTTTGTGATCTAGTAGTTACTGATTATCCATGGGCAGGTCAAGGTTGCTTTGCTGAGGAAGACAATCCAAGCAGTCTTTATGAATACAACATCGTTAAAGTATCACAAAAAGATGGAACATTAGAATGTGATTTTTCCAATCTAGATAGATATTTGGAACTGGCTGAAAAGTATCAAATGGCTGATGAAATCGATCTCTTTGGTTTACTAGGAAATTGGTCAGCTAGAGATTTCGGGAATCCACTGTCCGATTATCGTGATCCTTTGAGAGTGCGCTTTTATAATCTTGATGAACATCATTTTGATTTTATAAATAGCCAATCACAATTAAAAAAATATTTAATACTGCTATTTAAGCATCTCCAAAATTTGGGTGTTTGGGATAAAGTTTTAATAATGGCTGATGAACCGAGTGATTTGAAAATCACTGAAGAGTATCAAGCATTTTTACAAAGTTGTAGTGAATTGCCAATTGAATTTAAATTTGCCATCTTACACGACCGTGTATTAAAAGAACAAAATAAAACATTGGAAAATTATTCATTAATAAGTTCAATCCTTTGCGATAACATCCACGATGCTGATTCAATCGTGACGAGGTCATTGCCACAACTAACTTGGTATACTTGTTGTTTCCCTAAGAACTTGAATCAATTCGTACGGAGTCCATTGATGGAATCTCGCTTGGTAGGACCGTTGACTTATTTGTTCAACATGAAAGGATTTTTACGTTGGAATTATTGCCTATGGGTCAATGATCCTTCTGAAGATATCACTTATAAAAACTGGAAATGGTCGGCAGGAGATATGTTCTTTGTTTATCCAGGCAGAGATGGCAGACCGGAATACAGTTTAAGATTTAAACAACTGATTTATGGAATTCAAGATTTCGATTTCTATAAACAGTGTGAAGAAAAACTTGGCCGTCCGGCTGTTCTTGATATTTTGCAAGAGTTAACAGGAAATGTTGATGATGTCAGCTACAATAAGCAAGATGATACTATCAATATTAATTACCGTAATGACTATAATTTGGTGTCACAAGTTAAACGTGAATTAGCTGCAAAAATGAAATAAATTTATGATCATTTTCCTTACTAAAAGGAAGATGATCTTTTTTAGTTTGACGCCATTTGAAAATTACAGCGAAAAAAAAGCCTAATTGAAATTAGGCAATCAGCTAGTTAATAGTATTTTTAAACAGTAATTGATGAGGTACACCACTGCGAATAAAAGTATCGCCCTCTGGTTGATAACCCAAGGCTTGATAAAAATCACTGGCGGTATATCTGGCAGCAATTTCAATTTTTTTGCAGTCAGTATTTAGGCAGGCGCTTTCCAACTCGGATAGTAATTTATGACCGATACCGTTATTGCGATAATTGTGTTTGACGACGACTCTTTGAATACGAACAGTTTCAGGATTTAACTGTAGTAACCTGGCGCCAGAGATACATTGGTCCTGTTCATAGACGGTTAAGTATTTGCATTTATCTTCATCGTGAATTTCGGTTGGCATATCTCCGTGGAGTTCAGTTACAAAAACGGCAATCCGCAGTTTTTTTAAGTCACGATATTCTTGACTATTTAGGTCGCTAGTCCAAATAAACTTCAAATTAGTTTGCATGATTAATTCTCTTTTCAGTTTCTGAATCGAAGTAATATAGTCGATCAGTTGGGAATTCTAGACCGGTCGACTGACCATTTTGTAGTGAACTCTTTTTGGATGCTTGAACGCTCATCCGGACTTGATACTTCGGATCGAACAAAGTTAAGATTTTTTCACTCCCCAAGTTTTCAACCAGTTCAACCTCCCAGTCGTTACCAGTCGTCAACTTGATATCCTCGGGACGAATTCCCACGGTAACGTTGCCTTCAACAGTTGGATCGAGATACTCTTTAATAAAGTCGAGATGCTCTTTAGAATCAAAAAAATTCATTTGGACATTGCCGATAAAACTGGCAGTAAAGATATTTTGGGGATCTTCGTAAAGCTCTTCAGGTTTCCCCATTTGCATGATTTGTCCTTCATTCATCAAGACGACTTTAGTAGACATGCTCATTGCTTCTTTTTGATCGTGAGTAACGTAAACGAAAGTCTTTTTCAGCTTCAAATATAGCTTCATAATTTCTGCTCTTGCTTGATTTCTTAATTTGGCATCCAAGTTGGAAAGTGGTTCATCCATCAAAAATATTTCTGGTTCTCTGATCATAGCTCGAGCTAAGGCAACACGTTGCATCTGGCCACCAGATAGTTCTCGAGGGTATCTGGATAACAATTCGTTGATTCCAAATAGTGTAGCCACTTTATGAACTCGTTCATCAATTTCTTTTTTAGGCAATTTTTCTAAGATCAAATGAATTCCGATATTTTTATAAACCGTCATGTGAGGGTATAAGGCATAGTTTTGAAAGACCATGGAAATATCCCGATCTTTAGGATCGATCGTGTTAACGTCTTTGCCCCCGAATAAAATCGATCCGTCGTTGATGTTTTCAAGGCCGGAAATAATCCGAAGTAAGGTAGTTTTGCCACATCCAGAGGGACCAACTAAGCCAATGAATTCTCCAGAATCTATTTTTAAATTGAAGTCTTTAAAAATGTAGTTTTTATTATCATATGATTTTGAAATATTTTTAAGTTCGATATCGGTCATACTTTGCCTATCCTTTTTCATTAAATGTTTTCTAGCGCTTACATTAATCTAACAATATTATATGATAAAATACAATGTGGTATGAAAAAAGGGGAATTATTTAATAATAGGGGGAAATGAAAATGGTGAAACGATTACTTAGGATGGGGATCGTGGGACTACTTTTTGCGACACTACTAGTTGGTTGTTCCAAGAACAGCAGTAAAAACGATAGTAGTTCTAGCAATGAAATTTCAGTAATGATTCCAGACTGGGGAGCACCAACGCAAAAGATGCTCAATCAATTTGAAAAGGAATCAGGCGTAAAGGTCAATGTTCAACCTACTTCGTGGGATGATATTAAGAGCAAGGTTTCAATCGCATCAAATGGTAAACAAGCTCCAGCAGATGTTTTTGAAGTTGACTGGTCATGGGTCGGTGAATTTGAAAAAGCTAACTGGTTGGCTAAGGTTGATGTAAGCAAAGACGATGCCAAAGATATTCCATCGCTTTCGACTTTTAAAATCGATGGCAATTACTATGCAATGCCTTATTCTAATGATGTTCGTATTTTGTATGCGAATAAGAAAATGCTTGCCGATGCAGGTGTTAATGAGATGCCAACTAGTTGGGATGATATGGATAACGACATGAAGGCACTCAAGGATAAAAATGTTGTGAAATATCCACTTCAGTTCCCGTTGAGAGCTGAAGAAAAAACAACTACTTCATTTTTGACATACGCTTATTTAAGAAATGGCGTTATTTTCAATAAAAATAATAGTTTGAATAAAAAGAGTGCCTTAGATACATTCAAGTATATTGATAATGCAGTTAAGTCCGGATATATTGATCCTGATAGTGTATCGACAGACGGCATGGATACTTTCAATGGCTTGAATCAAGGTAAAGGTGCAATGTTGATCGGACCATCATCATTCACAGTCAGCTCAAACAATAAGAAAGTTTCCAAAGTGGTCGGTCAAATTGAACCACTGACAATTCCATCTAATGATGGATCTGCTCCAAAAACGATTGCTTATACCGAAGCAGTAGGTATTTCTAAGTTTTCGAAGAATAAGAAAGCAGCAGCTAAGTTCGTTAAGTGGTATTCATCTGCTAAAGTTCAAAAACAATTGAACAAGGAATTAAATAATATTCCAACAAGAACTAGTGTCTTACAACAATTAGTTGACGACAAGACTATTAAAAACGGTGATATCTTAGTTGAATCCAACAAAATTGTTGCAATGCCATTCCCTAATGGAGTACCGGACAATTACGGAAAGATCAGTAGTGCTATTTTCAATACCGTAAACAAAGTTGCTCGTCAAAAGCTAAGTCCTGAAAAAGCAACTGATCAGCTTTACAAAGAAATCAACAAAATTAACAAAGACTAAATTTAGAAAACACGGTATTGCGCTGGTCCCTGTCAAGTTGACATTTGAAATAATATAAAAATTGAATACTTCTTAAATGGCCATTCTCCTGTATTCCGCAGGGGTATGGCCATTTATTGTTTCTGATCTATCTACATGATTAAAATAGTAGATCCCTTCTTTGACG